>CAYJMN010000085.1:0-22558 GCA_964371045.1 uncultured Chromatiales bacterium
GTTAAGGAATTGTTCGCCTCCTTATCTTAGCGCTTATGCCCCCCGACCCCCTCTCTTGGAAGAGAGGGGGAGGAAGAGGTATAATTAAGTGTGTATTTCATACATGCGGATGCATACGCGGCGGTTACATGGAACCTACGTTATGTCATCCACGAAATGGACCGGTGCGAGGCGCTGGTGGGCACACTCAGGGTGACGAGGCTGGCTATGCGCTACGAACCCTGATGTCATCCATGATTTGGACCGGTGCGCAGCGCTGGTGGGCACACTCAGGGTGACGATTTTGATTAGACCAATCAGAAATATGAACACCGATGTCATTAGCAGGAGCCGCCACGCTGTGATCGTTCGTAATTGCATTGAGTGTCACATCGCGGCGGCCCTGCTTATGACATCTTGTAAAATCGGCTGGCATAGGCCTGATTTCACAAACTCACAGCCCCGGACTTGGCGTCTGTGGGGTATCGAACAACTCACCCCCCGACCCCCTCTCTTGGAAGAGAGGGGGAGGAAGAGGTATAATTAAGTGTGTATTTCATACATGCGGATGCATACGCGGCGGTTACATGGAACCTACGTTATGTCATCCACGAAATGGACCGGTGCGAGGCGCTGGTGGGCACACTCAGGGTGACGAGGCTGGCTATGCGCTACGAACCCTGATGTCATCCATGATTTGGACCGGTGCGCAGCGTCGAAAGCCGAAGGTCGCGGACTCGCCGCGGCGAGGTGTCGGAGTTTGTTATCCACAACCTTCTAAGTTAGGGACCAACAAGTATTTTCACCACGCGGGTTTCGCTTGCCGTACTGAGCTTCACGAAATAGACGCCGGTACTCAGCTTCGGTGCACGTTGCGTCAGCGTATGTGTGCCTGCTTCAAGAACGCCATCGTATAGCGATGCAAGCTTCCTACCGTCGACGCTGTACAGGTCCAGGACAACGTGCTCCGCAGAAGGCAACTCCACACGAAGCGACAGTTGAGCATCGGACCGCAGCGGAGACGGATGCACGGTGAGCGCAATTGAGTTGGGGATTGTTCCGCTCGCGACGTTGGTTACGCCTTGATTCACGCGTTCGAGGATTTCGCCTTCTTCCGTTACAGACCAGATCTTGCCCGAGGGTGTGCGGGTGATGGCGTTCACCAGCCGGTTCTCATTTAGGCGCACGGTGTCCGGCAGCCACGTAGCCCCCGCATCCTCCGCTCTGAAAATACTGTGCGTCCGGCCTTGTCCTCCTATCCAACCGCTGCCGTCGGGATACATCTTGATATCGTAGAATAGAACCATCTGTGGCAAGCCCCCTCTGTCGATCCAGGTCAGTCCACCATCCGTGCTTTCGGCGAAATAGAGATTTTCACCCCCGATGAATACATGCTGTGCTGTGAGCGCATGCACTGCGAGGAGATCCCTGCCATTTGCCGGAGTGAACAGCGTCCATGTGGCGCCGCCATCTGTCGTACTGCATACTCCGCCGCTGGTGCCGACCGCCCAGCCATTGAGCGTGTCCGAGAAGTGTATATCCATCCAGTAAATCCACGGCAGATCCTCGAATACGGGTGGAAACATGGCGACAACATTCCATGTGAGGCCCGCATCCGTTGTCTTGAGAATGCAGCCTTTTCCAACGGATGCGCTGCTGATTGAACTGGAATCGCCAGCGATCCATCCCGTCTGCCCGTCGATAAAGAAAATGCTCTCCATGTCGTATTCGATCGCGAGGGAACGGTCCTCGAACGTTGCTCCCCCGTCGGTTGTCCGGAACAGAATCCCATCGTAGCCGCACATCCAGGCGGTGTTTTCGTCCAGCACGGCTATGGAGGTAAAGCGTTTAGTGGTACCTGTATCCAGGATGAGGCGCACCGGCGTCCAGGTGAGGCCCGCATCGTCGGTGACAAGCACGCCCCAGTTCACGGCGACCAGACCGCGCGTATCATTAAAAAAGGCGATGTCCATTGGGTTATCATATTTGCCTGCGGTCTCGTGCCGCAAAGCCCAATGGTACTCGCTCTGGGCGGGGCAATACGCACTCATGCATGTCATAAACAGCACGATGATGAGCCCGCTGTATCGTTTACTTCGTTTCATGATTTCCTCCATTATGTGACGCATTGTACAAATATCCTCTATCTACTGATCACAACCGGTACACTCCGCTGCTCGCCGCCGACAAGTACCCGGTAGTAGTACACTCCCGCCGGGAACTGCGCGGTTTGCTGACGCAGCGTCGTCTCCGCACCGAGTACGCCTTCGTGCACGCGGGCCACGCGTCGGCCATGGATGGAGTAGAGATCGACGACCGCATGCTTTCCATTCGCGCCCCGCAACGTAAGCGTCTGCACCGTACCCGAGGTGGCCGGATTGGGATAGACACGCACGTCAAGCGTCGAGGATTCTGGCACAGGCGTGGTATTGGTCGTATACTCCGGCAGCAACATTTCGTATATACCCGCCCAAGTGCTGACGATCAGACGCCGGGGATTTTCGTGATAGTGGATGAAGCGAACCGATACATTGTGCATGCCATCGATAGGCAGCGCTTCCCACGTCTCGCCATAGTCGTAGGAGACGTACATGCCGCCGGAGCGGAGGCCGGTATCCCAGTGCGTCCAGTCACCCGAGACACTCCCGGCACCGCAATAGTAGACACTCGGATATCGTGGATCAATTATGACAGACTTGATTATTGCTGATTGAAATGGCGGTCTGTAATTCTGTGTCCATGTTCGACCACCATCGACGGATCGCAAAATACCGTTCTTGCTGGCGATAACGACTATATCCGGATCATTAGGGTTTACGCAGATATCCGCATACCATCTACTTAATTGATCGAGAAGTGGAACCCAAGTTACACCTCTATCAGTTGTTTTACGCAGAGTGCTTAACGGATCGCCGAGCATATCACTTTCGACGGTACATAAGAAGTATATATCATCCTGTTTCGGATGAAAACACATACAGATGTACTGCCAACCGTGCTCGAGATTTCCGTTAGACAAACGTGGCGTAAGTAACCATGGAGAAATTGTAGTAGGGGTTTTTATGTTAATTATCGCACTGTCAGAGATTCTCCATAAACCACCAATATTTCCTCCGAACAATTCATGCGGATTGTGAGGATTAAAATGCAAAAGACCGGTCGGCATCGCCGTATACAGCGGCTGCGACAATTTCCAATCGTTTTGCTTGACGTCGTAACCTGGATGTCCGGTTGTTGTGTATCCCATCGGTGCGTAACCCCAAACAATAAACAGAGAATCGATCGGACTAACGGCACCCTGTTGAACACCTATCTCTTCGCCAAGCCCACGGCCGATGTAATCCCATGATTGGCCGTTGTTCAGAGTGGAAACATTATCTCCGATGATAATACCTCCCTTGTAATCATGAGTCGATAGAAATCCAGTGCTTGGGAAAAACAGCCCCGAATCGAGATAAGTGACCGTTCTTCCTCCATCTGTACTTTTAAACAACCGATAGGCTTGAATACCCCAAAGTGTCTTGCTATATGCATCATAGTGTAACGTCGTCACTTTTCCTAAGAATCCTTCCGAATTCTGATTGTCCTCTGTGGGTTGCCATTCTACATCATCCGGCCTTTTGAAGTATAACCCTGCATAGCATCCCAGAAAATATAGTTCATCATCGGTATCATACACCGAAATATCTGAACTGATCGCATCATAAGCCGGAGAGGTGTTTCCACCACCTGCCAACTTTTTATAATTGATCCATGTTGATCCATAATCCATACTCCTCCAGGAACCAACAAGGAGCCCGCCTTCCTTTGTGAAGGTGAAAGTCTCCAATCCACCTACGTAGGAAGAATCCGGGCTCCAACTTCTGCCTTGATCTCCCGAAATCCAACGTTTTGGCGTCGTCTCTTTTGCGAACACATACAAGGAATCCGGGTGGTCCTGGTTAATAAGTAGCGCAGAAGCTTCATCCTTAGCTCCACTTGCCGTAAAGACAGCGAGCATTGATTTCCATGATTCTCCACGATCAGTGGACTTATACACACGTTCGCTGCTAACCAAATACATGATTTGCGGTCTGGTCCTATCCTGAATAAGTTGCTTGAAATACCACCAATTTTTTTGGTGCAGTCCTTCGTTAATAAATTGCCAGGTTTCCCCGGAGTTTGTCGAGCGCATGTATCCAGCAGCGTCCACAGCCATATACCATCGTGTACTGTCATCTACATCGATGAGCAGATCACGCGGTAACAGATTGGCATATCCGCTGAATGATTTATATATCCAGGTTGCGCCCCCATCGGAGGTACCTGATATCACACCCTTACCGACGAAATACACCATTCCCGGTCTATGCGGATCGGTCCTGATGCAGCTTATCTCGGCGACCGGTGCCGGGATCGCCTTCCAGGTTTGCGAGAATAATTGCGCTGTGGCCAATAGCAGGAATAGTGTTGTATATCGTTTCAGATTCATGGCTGCTCCTCTTCATTCAATACCACTCCCACCAGTTCCAGACTGATGGATAGAGGCGTATGGAAATTACTGTCGTAACACTGGAATAGCTGTCCGTTTCCACCCGGCGGAGGCGGGATCTGCGCGAAAATCGGTGTGGAAGGGGCAGCGAAGCACACAAGCAGAGCAATAACGACGCTGATCATCCCTGCGCGCGATCGCACTCTGCTGGAGGTTTGTTTTTGCCGGTCGACGCGGCTATCGTACGATTGAGGTGGGGTTAGCTGCCGCGATTGTATCGCAGCAAAAATCATGCCAGCCCTTGCGGCCTTGCGGGAGTGCTTCCTTCAGTGATCAAGTGCTTCATCCTGGTACACCTTGAGAACATTGGCGAAACGCGGAATTATGAGGTACGTAAATCCCCATCTTCGAGACTCGGTCGCGGAGGCTGGGAGTTTTTTTTTAAAAAAAACTGTTCGGAAGCAAATCTTCCGCTGCCGTAGTGTATGAGATGGCCGGGTACGATATTCGGGCGCGAAGCATGTCGCACATGTTCTTGCGCTGTGTCGAGGGTTTCACGCTCCCATTCCGCCTGCACCAACCCTGTCCTGCTCGCCTCGAATACTGTAACCTTTCGTTCATATCGCCCGCCTTGTGACGGTTGTATCAGGTCGTACGATTTGAAGATAATCGCTATTTATTTCACGCGCAATATGAATCGAAAAAGACTTTTCTGTACATAAACTGTATGACTTTTTCCGACTGAAAACGAAGCGCACTGGATCTTTGATTTACGATTGAAGACTTTTGATTTACGATTGCTGATTTACGTTTTTTAATTTACGATTTCACGATCCGATTTCAATTCCTTTCCCCTCAAGGGGTAGGGGTTGAAGACCGGCGCAGCCGCACTGGATCAGTGCTTCGATCTGGACTGTTCGCGCGGCCGTTCCTGCTTATAGCAACAGGATGGTACCTAGTCGCTTCGTTCGTAAAGGAAACAATCATTCCGCCGCGGCGAGTCTTCGACCTTCGATCACCCCGTGGCGCTTCGAAGGACGACTGCGCGCCGCGTTTACATTATTCTTCGAAAGCAGCTATTCCCGCGACGCTGCGCCGCTCATGACATAGGTGCTCATGTGTCTGAAAGGCCCAGTCAACATCGTCACCCTGAGGAGACACGACAAGATAAGCTACGATCGAAGCTCAATAGTTTGCGGAGTGACGTCTCGAAGGGTGATTGGTGAGCAAGTTATCTCGAGTCTCCTCGTGCGTTACGGAACCAATCACCCTTCGAGACGCCGCCGACCCACGCTCACGGGACCACGGACACTCACATCGCGGCGGCCCTCAGGGTGACGACGTTTGCTGGCGTCGCTATAACCTCATGTCATCCACGAAATGGCCCGGTGCGCAGCGCTGGTGGGCACACTCAGGTCGCAGACTCGCCGCGGCGAGGTGACGTGTTCACTCCCCTCTCCCGATTTCCCTCCACTCGCGCATCATAGGGAAGTACAGCCCGAGCCGCACGGGACGGCCGTCGAACGCTCCGGCGATGCTTCCGTAACGCAGCAGCTGCGGTGTGTACACGTCAACCTGTTGTCGGAGAAATTCCTCCGTTCCGGCGCCTTCATGTTCCGTGGTTTTGTAATCGATAATCCAGCGTGTGCCGTACTCGTCCACGAACGTGCGGTCGATGATGATGTTCAGTGTATGCCCGTCGCGCAGACCGCTCAACTTCCATTCCTGTGCGGAGTCGGGACGGGACGTCAGAATCCAGCGTCCGCGTTCGTCCGCCAGCGTCCTTCGCACCGCTTCGAGCGCAGTCGCCACTATCGTCTCGCTGTCTGCGATGGCGGACGTCTGCCGCAACACGGACATCACGCAAGCCCGGCCCCAGGATTCACTCTGTTCATTCCACCAATCCCATCCTTCAGCCGCCAGCATCGCGAGGAGTCGATGCACTACGATGCCGGTCACACGGGTGTGCTCGCCGGCGCGAAACGGCGAGCGGCGCAGTTCATCGTCGGCACCCTGGAGGTCTGGCCGAACGGGATCTCCGCAGACATCGGATTTCCACACCGGCGGAGCCCAGTCCTTCGGCAGTCGAGATAACTGTTGCCCGCCAGGTTGGGACATTGGGGAATCAGCGACGTCCATCGCTCCGGCCAGTCTCGCCATGCATTCGGAATATTGCATATGCACATCCGATTCCAACAACGGCCACAGAATATTCAGGAATGAACCGCTGCGCGGCTGAACGAGAACGTTGACGCCATCCTTCTCCGTGGTTTTAAGATTCCCTGTGAGAATCAGCCGCCTCCTGGCCCTGGTCGCGCCCACGTACAACAGTCGAATACGCTCGTTGCTGTCTTTTTCCTGCAGCGATCGCTTGATCCATGCATAGATTGCTTCGACATCACTGCCCCTGCCGGCCACGGGCGCGAGCAGGAAGTCCGTGCCTCCCCGCCGCGGGCGGAAATGCCACAGAAAAAGTGCATCGGGTTGGTGGCGTCCCGTCGCTTCGAGCCGGGGCAGGATGACGGTATCAAATTGCAGGCCCTTGGCTTTGTGCATGGTCATGAGTTGCAGATCCGCATCGCCCAGGGGATCCGGAGGCACGAACAGCGCCTCTATCCTCCTGTTTATCTCGCGCAGATCGGTGATATCTCCACCGTCATCGCAGCCATCGAGAACATCGAAAAATGTCGCCGCCGCGGCGGTTCCGGCTTCGTCCGTACACAAGGGTCCGCCCAGTCGCAGCCAACAGCCTTCGACCAGGCGGCGAAGCGATTTCGTTCCGCGTTGCTCCCTGGCCGCATGCAGGGTATCGAGACAGCGGAGCAAACGCACACGATCCTCGCTTTCGATACGGTCCTTCTCAACGCACCCACCGGCGGCCTCCAATACCGCGCCGCCTTCCGCATGCCCGGCGATCGCGGAAAGCGATTTCAACGTCAGTCCGCACCAGGGTGCCCGCAATACGGTGAAACCGGAAAGGCTGTCACCCGGATGCACAAGTGCGAGGGTCAGCGCGAGAAGATCGCGCACGACGGGCGTTTGCGCGAGTGGTTCGATATCGAGGGAGCGAAATCGCATGCCCGATTCGCGTAAAGCGGTGGCTATCGGGGCCAGATGTGTGCGGGCCCGGACCAGGATGGCGACTGCCGGATCTTTCGATTTCTTTCCGGCCGGATTATCGAGACAAGCGCGAACCTGCTCTGCGATATAATTCGCCTCGTCCTTAACGGAGTCGCTGAAATGCACCCGCAACGTCACCGCACTACCGCTCTCCGCTTCCGGTCCTTCGTCGCTTAGCTGCGCTGCGAGACATGGAGCATAAGAAACGGCCCCGGTCGTGAGATCGTCTACTGCGGGCAGAAGCTTAGCAAAGGTTTCATTGATCCAATCGACGATACGTGGGACGGAGCGGAAATTCAGCGACAGGCGAAGCGGTTTAAGCGGAACACTGCCGATGCGCTGTTCCGTCCAGGCCCGGAGAAACAAACCCACCTCGGCTTCGCGGAAACGGTAAATCGACTGCATCGGATCGCCGACGAGAAAAAGTGTGTGCCCGTCCCCTTCTGTCCATGCCGCGGTGAGGCGCTCGATCAGAGCGAACTGTCCGATGGACGTATCCTGAAATTCGTCGACGAGAAGATGTTGAATGCGGTGCTCGAGAATCATGGCGAGATCGGTGGGTGCCAGGTCCTCGCCGAGAGCGCCCAGCGCGGCGGTCGCTACCTCGGTGTGATCGACGACGCCCCGAGCGACAAACAGGTCATGAAGATTTTCAACTCCGGCTTGGAGAATGTCCACGATCGTGCCCAGCATCTCCCACTGCTGATCGTCGTACGTCGCAGACGGCAGCGAGCGAACAGCGCCAAGCATATCGACGAACGCATGCTCCTCCGTCAGCTTCACGAGCAGGTTCTGAAATTCCGCTTTCCTTCCGTCGCCGGAGGGAAACCCCTGGTTCTTGTTCACACCCTTTGGTTTGCGCACGGAATTGTCCGCCGTCAACAACAGCGACGCGATCGCCTGCCATCCGGGCAGATCGGCGGTCCCGGCGCCGGGCAGTCCGCTCATTCCATGCAGCGGAGCAAACGCATGCTTATCATCCAGGCTACCCGCCGCCATGAGCTGCGCTACCGCATGCGCAGCCAGATCCGGCAGGTCACCCGAAACCCACGCTGGCGCGCCGTGTGCGAGATCATCAAGGTGTGTGGTCACCACAGTTGACAACGCTCCCTCGAGCACCTCGCGTGCGGGATGATTTCCATCGCCGAGCAGCCGCAACCACTGCTCGCGTACGGCAAGAAGCGACGCGATACGTTCTTCGATCAGATCATAGCGATTATCCAGATGCACGAGCAGTCGTTCGATCTGTTCCAGCAATCGCCGTGAGGCCCCTTTTCCCTGAAGCGTCGCTCGCGCCGCTTCGAGATGGAGTTCGTCCGCTTCGTCCGACACGGCGATCTGGCCGCCTATCCCTGATTGCCAGGGCAGTTGACGCGCCAACCAGCCATTGAGCGCGTCGATGGTCATGATACGCATCCTTGCCGGATGTTTCTCGAGATTCCAGCCGAGACGGGCGTCCCGATTGAGCGCGGTCAACGCGAGATCGCGTGTCAGTTTCTGATGATCCTTCAGAGTCTCATCGCCGTCGTGGACAAAAGCGAGGGCGGACAGCACACGCGCACGCATTTCCGCCGCCGCTTTGCGCGTGAATGTGATGGCCACGATTTCTTCAGGCGAATCCACCGTCGCCAGCAGAGCGAGATAGCGCTGGATAAGGAGTTCCGTTTTACCCGCACCCGCCGGAGCCTGAACGATGAACGATCCCGCGGCGTCCAACACCTGCCTGCGGGCATCCGCGTCGAGATGTCGCGTTTGCTGCTCAGTCATGATCCGTCTCCGGGGTTGACGCGGACTGCGAAAGATATTCGTCGATACGACATAGCGGCTGCAGGTCACAGGTCGAACAGGTGTTCGAACCGTCGCGGGGATCGACGCGCGCATCGCCTGAACGGAAGGACTCGGCGAGCGCTTCCAGCACGGCGGTCCATCGCTCGACGAGTCCCGTCCATGTAAACGGAGCGCCGCGTTCATCAATGAGGTCCGCAACGTCGCCTAGCTGTGGAAAAACTGCGGGCGTCGCGGCGATGCCGATAAATCCGCAATTGGCGCGTTTCACCGTGGCGAAGGCCATCGCCGAAACCCTTTCTCTCCATGACATCACATAGAGGGGAAGCTGCGGTTCGAGCGGACGCTCGCTCAGCCAGTCACCGACCGATTTCTTCGAAATCTTGTAATCGATCACGGCCAGCGTCTCATCGGCGAGGCGATCAATGCGATCGATACGAAGCGATACTGTCAGTCCCGCGATTTCCGTGGTGTGCGGCGCTTCCAACGCTTCAATCACGAATGGCGGACGTGCCGCTTCCACAGCGATCGACTCGACGAGCAATCGTTGAATGCACTCCTTTTCCGCACGAACCATTTGCGCGGGTAGTCTGCCGGATTTCAGGATGCCGGGCTCTGAAAAAGTATCTTCGACCGCCCGCCTGATGACATCGGACAGATCGTCCCTCCGCAGGTCCCCGCTGTGTTGAAGGGTTTGCCACAAATTCTGCAATGCGTTGTGGGCAAGGATCCCCCGATCGAGCGGGCGCACGCCGTGCTCCGGCATGGCCAGCGGTGCCGCGCTTAGTCTCAAGCGCGCGAAGGCCTGGAACGGGCAACGCGCCTGCATGGTGAACAGCCCCGAGCCTCCGCGTACGGACGTACCTCGTGCCAGCTCCGGTGCCGTCGCGTCCTCGAAACGCTCCATGACGACGGGAGTCGACCCGCGCAACCAGGCCGCCGGTGTCTCGGCTACGTTATCGGCTTCCTGCCGTGGAAGCGAGGAAACCAACGGTGACGGTAGCAGCTCGCGATCGCCTTCCATTTCGGCCGCGCTGACGATGAGGTTTGGCGAACAGGAAAGCAGCGCGGCGGTGACGCGTTCCATGTCGGCGACATGCAGTTCTGCGACGGCATCGCTCACGCCTGCTTGTTTCTGTATCGCGATGGGGATGAACGCCGCCGGACGTGCGGCCGGCGGCCAGCTGTCCTCTGTCATATCACACAGGCGCACATGGCGAAATTCCTGTCCGATAGCTTCGAACACACCCATGATCTGCACCGGCGCATTCCTGGAACGCGGCTGGAAGACGGTGGCCGCGGTCAGACGGCGCAGTCTGGCGACGGCCTCGGACGCACTCATGCCGCCGAGCAGGGAGTCGAATCCCGCCATGGCGCTAAGCTGTTCTTTAAAGCGCATGCGGGCCTGATACGCCCTGCTATCGAGCACACGGTCCCCGGGCCAGCCGATGGCCGCGAGCACCTCGTCTAAATAATCGGCCCAGGCGGAAGGCAGCTTGCGCTCGGCGGGATAGTCGTGCGCAACCAAAAACCGCTGCAACGGATCCGTCGTCTCGGCGAAAACGGACTTGCTCAACCGATTCCTGAATGAGGACCAGCTGTCCTCGTCCAGATTCTCCCTGCGAAGCCCGGCATCGACACAAGCACGGGACCAGGAAAACTCCTCGCTCGCGCTGAAAAAGGCGGATCGCAGAATGCGGCTCACCGTGTCGGCGCCTGCAGTCGGTTTGAGCAGATCCAGAGCATGCAGGGCGGCGTTCACGATAGGTTCCTGCGCCAATCGCACGCCGAGGGAAAGCTCGAACACCGTATCGTCGGCGGAGTGACCAAAGGCGGAGGAGAAAGGCAGCAATGTATCAGCGAAAATTCGTTCGATCCGGTGGCGATATTCCTGCAACCGCGGGAAAACAACGGCGATGCGCTCCTCTCCCTGTTCAAGCAAGCGACGCGCCCACGCGGCCGCGGCCAGGATCTCGTCCTCCCGCGTAGGGAAGCGCATGACGCAAGACTGAACGGGCATCGTCTCCGCATCGAAACGCAGCACGGCGATCCCGCGGCGGACCGCCTGATCGAGAATCTTCCGCATGGCTGTCGGATACCTGCGTTCGAATCCCGCGAGCACCACGTTCTCCGGCAGCTTGAGCGAGCCATCGCTCAGTAGCTGCCGGCAGGTTGACCATTGCATGGAGTCGAGCTGGTATCCGTTCTCGCGACATGCGGCAAGAACGCGGTCCCGCACGGCGATGTACAGCACGGTATCATCGGTGGACCCGGCATCGGATTCGACGGCGAGGAGCCATTGCTGTTCGACATCGTGCGCCCGCATCATGAGCTGGGCCAGCGCTTCCACGCTGATCGCTCTGCTGTTTGCCGTCTCTGCGCGCAAAGCATCCTCCCAGAGAATTTCCTCTTGCGCGGTCTCCAGCGTCCCTGAGGTAATTGTCGCATCGCCGTTACGCAGCAAAGAAAATTCCATACCGCACCGTGAAAGCCACCCCTGGAACGGAAGAATATCCGGCGTTTCCCATGCGGTAACGCCAAGCGACACCTGCCATGCGGCGTAGTCAAGCTGCAACGCCCTTGCCAGCCTGCCGGTAGCCGTCAGTATCGTGGCGCCAGCTTTTGCGTGCTCGAACAGGACCTGCCGCGCTGTCACTTTAGCGTACATCACGCGCCTTCAGTCCATGCACGGACAAAATCGCACTGCTCCAGTGTTTGAGGTGAAGGGAGGTTGTAGTAGGGTTGATAGGAACGAAGAACATTGAGACAATCAAGCGTATGCTGACCGAGGGCAATACCATGACGCGCGAGCCAGCAGCCCACTACGACTCCCGTCCTCCCGACGCCGCCGAGGCAATGCACATAGACCGCTCGCCCTGCATCCAGTTCACGGTCGATCGCGTCAAGAATGGATCTCATCATCTGAACTTCAGGAATGGACATATCCCGGATCGGAAAGCGGAGCACTTTCACCTTGACCGATCGCGACCTGGCGAGTTTTTTCAACAGAGGGACATACGGCACGATCGGCTCGTCATCAAGATTGCTTTCTCCTTCCTCCATCAAATCGAGGAATGTAAGAATGCCGTTTTCCAGCAAGGTAGCAAGGTTGCGAAGCTCCAGGTCCGGATCGGGATCTCCGGGGAAGCAGCCGGCCATGAGAGCCCCTTCCATCACCCAGTAGGCTCTATCGAAAAAAGGCTGAATAGATCGATGTTCTTCCCCGTTCGTCATGTTTCCTGTCAGTTATTCCTCAGCCGGAGGTTGCTCATGCTGGGGACGGTCAAACTGTATATACACACCGCTCCTGAAGGTGACGGCGGACGGAACATTTTCCATGCGCGATACTCCGTAAGCGCTGAAATTGACCCCGAACCCATCGATGATGTCGAGTTCGAGTTCCGGTCCGTACATCAGGAACCGCTGCCGGTTGGTCGCGAAGCCATATCTGCCACCGAAATAATCCGCTTTGCCATTGTCGAGCGGTTCGACGGCATGAAAAACAACATTCAATCGCACCGGGCCTGGTCCGGTGATGCCGACAACCGCGCCAAGATGGATTTCATCCGCGTAGCCGTTATTTCTGTTGTTGAATCCCGCTGAAACTGCAATCGAAAGCGGGATGAACCGGAGATTTCTCACGTATCCGAACGAGAAAATTTGATTGTATTCTCCGTCACCGGTCCACACCCCCGAAAGGTTCGAAGTCTCGCCCAGTGGAAAAGAGGATACGACACTGGTGGTGAACGCAGCGTCGTCATTCATCCACATCGCGTATTGCAATCCGAGTTCGACATCGCCGGGTGCTTCAACCGATACCGTACGTGTCTCCGCCTGCGTCCTGAGACTGAGCATGCGATACCCCGGCAGTTGAACTATTCCCGTGAGACGCGAGGTGTAGCCATACTCGCCATACAACGAAATAGAATTTTCGCTCAGTTGGTCCACGGACATCGAGGTCGATCCGTCATAATAGGTCGTGGTGCTGAAGCCGCGCCACCCGAGTTGAAAGTAGGTTTGACGTTCCTGACGAGGCCACCCCGTGGCGAAGGATTGAAAAGAGACAAGGCAGAGAAGGGCGAGGAGGGAAAGTGTGGTGGCAATGCGCATAATCCGCTACCTGAACATGTGATACGAGAGAACGCTCATTCGGAGTGGCCGGGAACCTCGGACAGCATCACCGCGGTTTGTACACGAAAATAAGAGATTTTTCGGGATCTTCATAACGGAGAGCACCGGCACTATGCGTGAAGAGACCTTGGGTACGATTTATTTATGACGCAATTCGTGACCCCATCGATTTGACCGTCGCACTTTCCCGGAACGGGTAAATGCATTATCTTTCCCTGCAAAACGAAATCCGACTACAACTGTTTTCTTTTTTCCCTCATCAACATTGCAAGGAGGTTGCCATGATTGCTCTCATGGGCGCATCCGGAAACGTGGGAGGACAGACAGCGAGCATTCTCCTCGATCACGAGGCAAGCATTCGCGTGATCGGGCGACACGCCGAGAGACTGCGTTCCCTCGTCGACCGAGGAGCTGAAACAGCTATCGGCGATGCAATGGACAGCGATTTTCTCGCGCAGGCTTTTGAAGGCGCCGGCGCCGTCTTCGTGATGACACCACCGCGGTATGATGTGGAAAACATGCGGACCTTCAGCAGGTATGTGGGTGAAGCTGTCGTAACCGCGATCCAGCAAGCCGGCGTCAAGCACGTGGTTCATCTCAGCGGCCTCGGAGCCAATCATGCCGAAAGCGTTGGACCGGTGAAAGGACTGCACGATCAGGAACAGCGGCTGAATTCCATTTCGAACCTGAACGTCCTCCATCTTCGTCCGGCATATTTTATGGAGAATTTGCTTTCGACGATTCCCATGATAAAGCACAATGGAATACTGGGAAGCGCGATCACCAGCGACCTGCCCTTTTCCATGATCGCGACCCGCGACATCGCACCAGTGGTGGCGGACGCTCTGCTCAAGCGCAACTTCAATGGAATTCAGATCAGGGAACTGCTCGGAGAGCGCGACGTCTCCCTGCGTGACGCAGCCAAGGCCTTTGGAGCGCTGATCGGGAAACCCGAACTTCCCTATGTGACCTTCACCTACGAGGACATGCGGGAAGGACTGAAGCAGGCAGGCTTCGCTGAAAATCCCGCGAAAGAAATGGTCGAACTTGCGAAAGCCATCAATGATAGGCTTATTTGTGTGGACCAGCCCCGCAGTCGGCTCAATACCACACCAACGTCAATCGAGGCATTCGCACCATCGTTCGCGGCGGTCTATCACGCGACCTGACCGTCTCCTGCTCTCCGAAACGAAGCGTATTATGAATCACAAGAAAACGGATCGCGATATGGCACAAATTGTATTCACCGAAGAACATCCGGCGGGATTGATTGCGCGTCTCATTCTTGGCGTCGTTATTCTTCCCCACGGTCTCCAAAAAATCCTCGGCATGTTTGGCGGAAAAGGTCTGATCCCCACTCTGGACGCCTTCGTCCTCCAGGGAATCCCCTATTATCTCGGAATCCTGATCATCGCTGGCGAAACCGTAGGAGTGCTGGCGCTGATCATTGGTTTCACAGGCCGTCTCGCCGCCGCCTGGATCGCCGCGATCATGATAGGAGCGGCGATCAAGGTGCATCTGACGTTCGGATTTTTCATGAACTGGTCAGGCATGAATGAAGGAGAAGGAATCGAATTTCACATCCTCGCCGTCGGACTCGCGCTCGTCGTCATCATTGGCGGCAGCGGCTCCCTCTCGGTCGATCGCTGGCTCACCCACAGGTACTGGGGATAGGAGCTGAGAGCGTAGAGTTATCAGCGCGGAGCGCGGGGCTCGAGGCGCGGGGCGCGGAACGCGGGGCGCCCAGCAAACGGTCTGCCTCCCTCCTTTCCCACCTCCATAATTCCGGATTTTCCGTATATTCTCTGGTCATTTCGCGCAACGAATCCACGCGCGTTTCAGGCACAACGCGAGGTACCCGACAGCATGAAACAAGCGATACTCTGCGTCGACGACGAGGTGATCGTGCTCGACAGCCTCCGGACTCAGCTGAAGAATAATTTCGGCGACAGATTCCATTACGAAATCGCCGAGAACGCGACGGAGGCGTGGGAAGTGATCGAGGAACTCGTGTCCGATGGCGTGACTATTCTTCTCATCGTATCGGACTGGCTGATGCCGGGAATTAAAGGCGACGAATTCCTCACCCAGGTCCACCGGAAGCATCCGGATATCGTGACGTTTCTGCTTACCGGCCAGGCCGATCAGCTGGCGATCACACGAGCACGCGAAAATGCCGGCCTGCGCGCCTGCATTCTCAAACCCTGGCGCGAATCGGAGCTGATCGAGGCGATCGCATCGGCAATGGATCAACAAGCATGAACAAGCCCGTGATCATGTGCGTGGATGATGAAGAAATGATCCTCCTGAGTCTGAAGGATCAGCTTCGGAATCACTTTTCTGAATCCTTTCGCATCGAGGTCATGGAAAATGGGGACGATGCCCTGGAGACCGCACGTACATTGCTCGCGGATGGTATCGATATCCCCGTCATCGTCTGCGATCAGATTATGCCCGGCATGAAGGGCAACGAACTCCTTCGCCACGTTCACGCCCTCAGCCCCAAATCCTTCAACATCCTCCTGACCGGTCAGGCCGATGCGGGTGCGGTAGGCGATGCTGTCAATTTCGCCAACCTGTACCGCTACATCGCCAAACCATGGGAAGAAACCGACCTGGTACTCACGATCAAGGAAGCGATACGCGGCTTTTACCAGGATAAAAAACTTGAAGAACAGAATATCGCGCTGAAGGAAATGAACGAGAATCTCGAAGATCTCGTCGGGGAGCGCACCCGGGAAGTAGTTGAACAGCGCGACGAAATTCACCGGCAGATGAAGAGCATCGAACAACAGCGCGTAGATTTGGAGGTGCGCAACGAGTTTATCCGGAACGTGTTCGGACGCTACGTCAGCGATGAAGTGATGGTGCGTCTGCTCGAGGAGCCTGAAGGCCTCTCCTTCAGCGGTGAACGCCGCGACATCTCCGTCTTGCTCTCGGATCTCCGCGGCTTCACCACCATGACGCAGCAGCTCGACCCGGAGACCGTGGTCCGCGTACTCAACAGATATTTCGAGAGCATGGTCTCCATTATCTCGGAATACGGCGGCATCATCATCGAATTCCTCGGCGACGGCGTCATGGCGGTGTTCGGCGCCCCGAAACGAAGGAACAACCACGCTGAACTGGCCGTCGCCTGCGCACTTTCCATGCAGAACGCCATGCTGGAAATCAACGACGCGCATCGACGCGAAGAGCTTCCCCAACTCGAAATGGGCATCGGCATCACATCCGGCGAAGTCGTGATCGGCAATATCGGTTCGGAAAAACGCG
Organism: uncultured Chromatiales bacterium; assembly: GCA_964371045.1. Classification (GTDB taxonomy): domain Bacteria; phylum Bacteroidota; class Ignavibacteria; order SZUA-365; family SZUA-365; genus JAOSJT01. The sequence continues at coordinate 16,760 of CAYJMN010000085.1, forward strand.
CCAAGTACGGCATCGTCGGAGCGCCCGCCAATCTCGCCGCGCGCATCGAGGCGCTGAGTACCGGACAACAAGTGCTTATTTCATCGGAGACGGTCGAACGCTGCTCCGCTCCACTGCGCATCGACAAGGAATTCCAGGTTTCGGTCAAAGGCGTGGCGCATCCGGTGAGCATCCACAACGTCTCCGGTATCGGAGGCGACTACGACGTGTCTTTCGATGCCTCGCTTGCGGAACTGAAGGATGTGGTTCCGGCAATCAAAGTCGAACTCGCCGTGCTCGACGGGAAGTCCGTCTCCGAACTGCGTGTACAGGCCGTGCTGCTCGCCTGTTCGGTCAACCAGGCGAAGCTGCATTCGTCCACCTTGATCCCGCTCTACAGCGACGTACGCATCTGCTCGCTTTGGATCGACGAAACGCCCCGCGAGACGGAGGTGTACGCCAAGGTGACCGAGCAGCACGATGGGTACTACATTCTTCGATTTACTTCAATGTTTTCACGTGAAGCGGAGCGTTTTATCGATGCGATGTCGCGGAATTCCATTACTGCGCCCTGAAGGCCGGCTGTTCGCCCTTCCGCTGCTCCTGCTGCTCAGTATTCCGTTGGCGGCGCAGGAGTCGCAAACCGATATTTTCGGTTCTTTTCAGGCGGTCTTTTTCACGCAAAAATCCCGACTCACACTCACCAACACTCATCCCCTGGGACCACTGTCGCTCTCAGAGGAACGATACAGCTTCGCGATCCAGCAGCTCGATATCTTTCTGCACCGTGAGATCGAAATGGATTTCACGGCCTTCATCGATCTCGAATACCAGGTCAACTATTCTTCGGAGCATCGCTGGGGATCGATGAGCATCCAGGAAGCCTGGTTGGAGTATGCGGTAGCGGAAGAATTCAACGTGAAGGCTGGCCTGCTGTATCCGTCCTTCAATCACTTGAACGAGATAAAAAATCGACTGGCGCTTCTCCCCTATATTTTCCGGCCGGGAGTGTATGAGCGACTCCTGACCAATCTCTATAGTTCGGAAAACTACATCCCCGAACATGCATTTCTACAACTCCACGGCGCTGTACCCTACGGCGCTGTGTTTTTCGACTACGCCCTGTATACCGGCAATGCGGAGGCGTCCTACATCACCAGTATGGAAGCGGATGGAACACTCAAGAGCGATCGAAACATCAATTTCGAATTCCTCAGCGGCGTGGATCCCACCGACCTGAAGCTGAAACTCTTCGGTGGACGTATCGGTCTGCGCTCGCGCGACGAACAGCTCAAGGCCGGGATCTCGCTTACACATGATTACGACAATCTGAACGATACGACGCGCTACCCGCCTTACCTCACACTGACCCGTAGTGAGCTTATCGGCGACGCTCCGCGCACACGTCTGGGCGCCGATTTGTCCGGTACTGTCGGTCCAGTCCAGTTTGAAGGAGAATTCATCGCAGCATCGTATGATTATGATCGCGCGCAGCGGCTTGGCGTGGATCTATCACTGTTCTTTATCTACGGTATGATCGGCTACTGGGTGGACGACCGGTTGTTTCTTTACACCTCGGCCGAGGCCGGACAGGCGACATTCGGTAAAACCCGGTCGCACACGTCCTTCTCCGTTGGAGCTTCAATGAAATTGCATGCTTCCATCACCGCGAAGGGCCAGTTTATCCTGCACGAGCTGACATACGACGAGGATATTCCATCGGAGACGGCGGTACTGAAATTTTTCTTCCTGGGACTGAGTGTGCTGTTATGAGACCACCACACCACATGTTCGGCAGGACGCTCATGCTCTTCGCATTGTGGGCTTTCCTGCTCGCTGTCGAAAGTCAGGCGCAGACGGTTGTCATCGTGCACCAATCCGTGTCGGTGAAGAGCCTCTCCGGCAAGGAGTTGATGGATATTTACACGTTGAATCTGACGCGCTGGGACGGCGGCGCCCGCATCAACGTGTTCGATCTGAAAGTCGGCAAGGCCAAAGAAGCGTTTCACGAACACATCGGGATGTCTGAAGAGGAACTGAAAAAGATCTGGCTGCGGAAGCAGTTCACCGGCAAGGCCCGGCCTCCGCGCTCCATTTCTACGGAAGAAGAAATCGTCGATCTCGTTTCGCAAACCGAGGGAGGAATCGGATACGTCAATGAACGCGCGATCAGGAACGGCAAAAACGTGCGCATTGTCGCGCGCATCAAGTAACCGCTCGCGCATGCATCGGCTCATACGCATACCGCCGCGCTGCTGCCCGATCGCCGTCATGGCGTTGACGATCATTCAATGCGCATCCGCGCAGGACGTCGGCGACATGCAGCTTTTCGGTTCAATGCAAAGCATATTCTTCCATCAGGAATCCAGGTCGAAGCAGGACCTGCTCGCGACAGGGCAACGTCTGGAACTGAGCGAGGGTCGCAATACATTCGCGCTGCAGCAACTGGATTTTTTCTTCGACAAGCGCTTCGGCGATGCATTCAGCGCGTTCGTGGATCTGGAGTTTCAGCTCAATTATTCCAGTGAACATCGCTGGGGGGCGCTCAGCATTCAGGAAGCGTGGATGAATTACAGCTTCAGCGACGAACTCAACCTGAAGGTGGGCTTGCTCTTTCCCGCTTTCAACAATTTCAACGAAATGAAAAACCGCCTCGCGGTGCAACCGTACATACTGCGTCCGCTGGTGTATGAGCGCTTGCTCTCAAGCCGTTTTTTGTCCGAGGATTACATCCCTGAAAACGCGTACGTGCAGATTTCGGGATGGATACCGTGGGCCGACTACCTCGTGGACTATGCCTTTTTCATGGGAAACAGCGAACGTTCTTATATGTCGCGATACGACGAGCAAGGCAACATCGTCACCGATCTCAATCCCAATTTCGAATTTCTCAGCGGAGTCGATCCGACCGATCTCTCCCTCAAGCTCTTCGGGGGTCGTTGTGGCATGCGTACACGCGATGAGGCCGTGAAAGCCGGGATTTCAATAACCCACGATGCGAACAATCTGCACGAACGAAGCAAGCTCAACAAAATGATTTTTTCGGAAGAGGCGCTGCGCCTTCTCCCTGAAGATGCGAAAAGATTCCGCTTCGGCGCCGATCTGTCCGTGCGCTACGCAGGGTTCACCCTCGAAGGTGAAATCATCAAGGTTGCGTACGATCTCGAAAAGGCCGAATCGCTCGATCTCTCATTCGAGCAGTGGTTCACCGGCTGGACACTCGGCTACGACGTGACGGACGATCTCTATCCATATTTTTCGCTGCAATGGGGCGATTACAGTTTCGGCATCGATTCGGACTATTTTGTCGGCACAACAGGACTCGCGCTGCGGCTCAACAGCTCCATCACCGCAAAGGCGCAATGGGTGCTGTTTTCCGAACGGACAAACAACGCGCTTTTGCCCAACGATGTGCTGGTCAACAGCGACGTGCGCTTGCTGTTCTATCTGTTCGGAGTGAGCGTCCTGCTGTAGCGGATGCGTACGTTGGCCTGAGGATGTATCCGGTCGCATCCTGTCGACCTGCATCGAATCATGATGATGAACGATGCTGCCACGTCCCCCAGGCATGTCGCACCCTCTCCTCTCCCTTTATCCAGGGAAGAGGATCGGCGGTCGCACTCCGAAGCCTCGCCACGACGAAGTGAATTCGCGAGGTGCGGGCGGATTCCGGTGTATCATGCCGGAGGGTAGCACATGTTGGTCAGGCAGCGCCCTATGCAAATTCGTATCGAGACTGTCATGCCAGCCGATGAAAAGTCGGTATGAAGATTCTCGTATGCCGGTGAAATTGGAAGGTAACAAGTAATCCCGGATGCACTCATGAAACACGGTCATCGCAAGCGCTTCGAGGTTCGGTATAAAATTCAGATGTCGGTTATTCTGTTTGTCGCATTGCTGTCCGCGTTCATGGCGGTGTATTTTCCCGCCGAACTTCGGGACGCGATGCGGAGCAGCCACCGGAAAGAGGTACAGTCGCTGGCCAAGGGCGTCGCTCGTTCCATGACCATCGCGCTCAACAACGAAGACTGGGCCGCGATCCCGAAAGCCGAGGAATACGATGTGCGCGCCATCGCTCTCATCTCCGAAGATGGAAGCACTTTTTCGTCCTCGCCGGAGAATTTCAAATATTCCCCGAAGCTGTTGCGGAATGATTCGATCCTCTTCGCCAGCTACCCCATCACTACGGAAGTATTCAGGGGATCGGTGGTCGTCGGCAGCAGTACGGTATTTATAAATCAGCAGATCAGGGAGCTGAGAACCACCATTCTCTCCGTAGCGTTGATCACTCTCGTTCTCGGAGTTCTCTTCGCTTTCTGGCAATCGAATCTGATCGTGCGTCCATTGTCGCTGCTGCGTCTCGCGGCCATCAAGGTGGGACACGGGGATCTCGAGGCCCGCGTGGATAAAACCACGAACGATGAAATAGGCGACCTCGCGGTTGAATTCGGAAAAATGATTCAAAACGTACGACACGCTCAACAAGCGGCCCAGGAAGCGAATTCGGAATTGCAGACGAAAAACCGTCTGCTGGATGCGGAGCGCAGGCAACTCGCCCGCACACTCGAGCATCTGAAAGCCACGCAGGCCCAACTTGTGCAATCCGAAAAAATGGCCGCGCTGGGTCAGTTGATCGCAGGCATTGCCCACGAAATCAACACGCCGCTTGGCGCGATCAGGGCTTCGATCTCCAATATCGAACGCGCGTTGGAACATACACTGGGACATCTTCCTGAAATGCTCCGCAGCCTCTCGCCAACCGAGCAGGATCTGTTTTTCGCGCTCGTGCAGGAGGCATTGACGCATTATCAGCACCTTTCGGCCAGGGAAGAACGCGAACAGAAGCGAGCACTGCGACAGGAATTCGAAGGAGCGGGAATTCCCCAACCGGATGATGTAGCGGATTACTTTGCGGATATGGGACTCTTCAATAGTTGGAAACGCTTCGAACCGCTGCTGCGTATGGAGAATGCCGGACTAACGCTCCGGATCGCCTCACGCCTCGTCCTGCAGCAACGAAACAGTCAGAACATCGAGACCGCGGTTGACCGGGCCTCGAAAATCGTCTTCGCACTCAAGAGCTACTCGCATCGCGACCAAAGCGGCGCGCCATCCACAGCCATCATCACGGACGGCATCGACACCGTGCTGACGCTCTACCACAATCAGCTCAAACATGGCATTGAGGTGCAGCGGCGTTTCGCACCCGTCCCACCCATCCTCTGCTTCCCCGATGAACTCAACCAGGTGTGGACAAATCTGATTCACAACGCCATCCACGCGATGGACAATCACGGTACGCTCGAAATCGACGTCGATGTCGTTGGCGCGAATATAGAAGTGCGTCTCACCGATTCCGGACACGGAATTCCGCAGGAGATACAGGCGAAGGTGTTCGAGCCGTTCTTCACGACCAAAACAGCGGGCGAAGGTTCCGGCCTCGGCCTCGATATCGTACGCCGCATCATCGAAAAACACGACGGCCTGCTCTCCGTCAACAGCCAGCCAGGCCGCACAACGTTCACCATCGTGCTGCCGATTCGACGGCCCACTGACGATTTTTGATTTTTGATTTACGACATCGTCATGCTGAGTGAGCCCACCAGCGCCGCGCACCGGTCCATTTCGTGGATGACATAATATAGGTTCAATGTAACCGCCGCGCATGCATTTTCATGTGTGAAATACATGCTGAATAAAACTTCTTCCTCCCCCTCTCTACCAAGAGAGATACCACGGTGAAAGTCAAGGATTTTTAAAAAGAGAAATTGTTGTTACATCGATCCTGGTCACGATCGCGGTTGACATCCAACGATCTCA
>CAYJMN010000086.1:0-22431 GCA_964371045.1 uncultured Chromatiales bacterium
GAGGTGCACGTAGCGAATTTTATGCGGTGCTTAAAGCGGAGAGTCGGAAGTTGTAAAGCTCCGAATTGAATTTCTTCTCCCTCTTCTCCCCCCTCTCTCGTGAGAGAGGGGGGCCGGGGGGGTGAGTCAGTCGATTCGCACAAGGCCGGGGGGGGTGAGTCAGTCGATTCGCACAGGGCCGGGGGGGTGAGTTGGTTGACACGCACAGGAGCCGGGATGGTGAGTCAGGAAGTACCGCACAAAGTTAGGAATACGAACCAGCAAATCCGCACAAATCGTCGTTACGTAATCATAATTTACCAGACTGCACCATCTGAATAGCGGTAAGTATACTGTTCAGATCTTCGAACACAACGTGATTGTCGAAGCGAAGGACGGTGTATACACAGTATGTAAGGATTTCGTCGCGAAGCGCATCTTTTTCAGCCTGCGTCCTATGTATCGCGCCATCAAGTTCGATGACGAGACGAAGTTCATGGCAATGAAAATCAGCGATGAAAAAACTCTCCCTTCCTTCCACTTCATAGAAGAGCGGAAACTGTCGATTAAATTTCAGACCGAGAAAATCCCGATCTCGAAGGATGGTCCAAAGTTTTTCTTCTGCGGGAGTTTGCCTTTGACGCAATTCCCTACTCTGCAATCGAGCAACCTGTCGTAATCCAAATGATTTGTTCAGACTCATACAAACTCCCAAATGTCATGAGTTCAACATCTAATATCGACTACGCCATCGTACAACGAAAGTCAAAAAAAGTACCCTCTCCCTCTTCCTCCCCCCTCTCTCGTGAGAGAGGGGGGCCGGGGGGGTGAGTCAGGAATTACCGCACAAACCTTAGCTCGAAGCACCCAGCTCTCCTCTTTGCACTTTGTGTAATAGCATGAACTACCTCTTCCATCTCGGTCACCCGGCGCACTTCCACCTCTTTAAGCATGTCATAACCGACCTGCGGGCGGCGGGACATACTGCCGACATCCTCATCAAAAAAAAGGATGTGCTGGAGGATTTGCTGAAATCGACGGGGTGGGAATATTTCAACATCCTGCCGGAGGGACGCGGTGATGGTAAAATTGGGCTGGCGATCGGCATGCTCAAGCGCGATTGGCGTATGTACAGGCATTGTCGCAATCGCAAGCCGGATGTTCTGGTCGGTACGAGCGTAGAGATCTCGCATATTGGAAAACTTCTCGGCATTCCTTCCATCAACGTCAATGAAGACGACTGGGATGTCGTGCCCATGTACGCGAAGCTTGCGTATCCCTTCGCCACGCGCATACTTTCTCCTGTCGGCTGCCGCATGGGTAAGTGGGAGGGTAAAACCTCACATTACGCGGGCTATCATGAACTGGCCTATCTTCACCCTGCGCGCTTTACGCCTGATCCGGCAGTCCCGCGCAGGTATTTCGGTGGCGACGAGCCCTACGTGCTCCTGCGCTTCGCCAAACTCACCGCGCATCACGACAGCGGCATCTCGGGCATCACGGATGATCTCGCGCGACGCATCATCGACGAGATCGGATCATTGTGCAGAGTGTGGATCACCTCCGAGCGTCCCCTCGCGCCGCAATTCGAGGCGCATCGCATTCACATCGATCCCATCGACATGCATCACATCTTGGCGGGTGCCGAGTTGTACATCGGCGACAGCCAGACCATGGCTGCAGAAGCCGGCGTGCTCGGCGTCCCTTTTATCCGCCACAACGGCTTCGTCGGCCGCATCAGCTATCTGGACGAGCTGGAAAACACCTATCACCTCGGCTTCGGTGTGCCCGCCGATGAGCCGGAGGCCGTGCTCGCCACCCTCCGCCTCCTTCTCGACGACCGCGACCGTAAATCCCGATGGCAGGAAAGACGCACCCGCATGCTCAGTGATAAAATCGATGTGGCGAAGTATATTGTAGAGCAATTGTGTGCGCAAGGTGAAGATGGCAAAGAACCCGTGGAATAAAAAGAGAAACGAATCCGTTCCGTCGAATCCGATCCATCGAATCCGTTCCATCGAATCCGTTCCATGTAGAGACGTTGCATGCAACGTCTCTACATGGAACGAATTCTACATGGAACGAATTCTACATGGATTGGATTCCCATTGGATTCCGCTCCGCGCCAAACGTAACCATATCGAAATCATGTTGGAATTACCCGCACCCCCTCTGTGTTCTCTGTGACCCCTCTGTGTCCTCTGTGATGCAAAGAACCCGTAGATATATCATTACCATCGGTTTCGACCTGATCTTCATCGTCATCGCGCTGGCGATCACCTTTCTGATCAAAGGATCGAAGCTCTTCGCGCTGCCGCAGGCGTATGGCCTACCCATACTCATCTTCACGGTGGTGTGGATATTGGGCTCGCTGATCGGAAGGAAATACGATCTGGCGGGAACGCAAGGTCATTATGAGGAGCTGACGCGCACGCTGAAGACTAATGTATTGCTGCTGCTGGTTCTGACCTTCATTATTTTCTTTGTCAATATGAACTACTCCCGCGGCGTGCTGCTTGGTGCGACGGCGATAACGACGGCACTGGAGTTGCTGGTCGCCTGGATGTTCGTGCTGATGAGCGGGGCGACGGAGTTGAAGGAGAACGGGAAAAACGGGGAGGATATAGGAAATGGAGGCAATGGGAGAAGCAGCGCTACGCATACGGGGTATGACGCCAGGACCGCGAAGGTCGCGGAGCTGACCGAGGGAATGGAAACGGGGAATGCCGCCGATGAGCTGAACGCATTAGCGTTTCAGGTTCGGTGGCGGGAAACCACGACGGGTGAAGGTCTGGCGCCGTTGTCGCAAGAGATGCGCGCGCCGGTGGTGTTCGATACCACCGAATTGCATGAAAGCATCGCGGAACTGATCGGTGAGGAGGGATTCGAATTCATCAATCGAGTGCTGCAGGAGCATCCGGGACAGTCGCTGTTCGTGGCCACGACCACGCGGTTCAACATCCAGGCGCAGCCCTCGGGCATTTATAGAAACATCGTCAACCTCCGGCGGATCAACGACATTCCGCGCATCAACAAATTTTTCGAGGACGTCAACGCGGCACTGCCCACGGAAGGCGTGTATATCGACTGCGTCGAAACCACGGGACAGCGCAGGGCGCGCATCATGGCGAAGTTTCCGCCTGTAATCAATAATGTGTATTACTTTTTCGATTATATATTCAAGCGCGTGTTTCCCAAGCTGCCGGTCACGAAGGAAATCTATTTTTTCCTGACACGCGGCAACAATCGCGTGCTGTCCAAGGCTGAGACACTGGGCCGCCTGTATTCCTGCGGTTTCGAATTGCTGTCGGAGACGCAATCGCACAACATGCTCTTCTTTGCGGTACGGAAAATCAAGGCGCCTGCGTACGACATGCAGCCCACCTACGGTCCCCTTATCAAGCTGCGACGTCGTGGAAAGAATGGTACGATGATCGGCGTCTACAAGATGCGGACGATGCATCCGTTCTCCGAGTATCTGCAGGACTACATGTATCAGCGCAACAATCTCGCTATCGGCGGCAAAATCGCCAACGATTTCCGCGTCACCTCCGTCGGCAGGTTCATGCGCCGTTTCTGGCTCGACGAACTGCCCATGCTCATCAATCTCGTCAAAGGCGATCTCAAGCTCGTTGGTGTGCGTCCCCTGAGCAAGCAATATTTCAGCCTCTATCCCGAGGACATGCAACAGCGCCGCTCAAAATACCGACCCGGCCTCGTTCCGCCTTTCTACGTAGACATGCCCAAAAGCTTCTGCGACATCGTCGACTCCGAACGCAGGTACCTCGACCTCTATGACAAGCACCCCTGGAAAACCGATTGGATATATTTCTGGAGCGCGATGAATAATATCCTTATCAAGAGAGCCAGATCAGGCTAGGGAAACAAGGCATTTTACGGCGATAGGACTGATAGCCAAGCTCGTCATCCTGAGTGTGCCCACCAGCGCTGCGCACTGCTCCATATCATGAGTGACATCCGGTCCGTAGAGATCGTGAACAAGCATCGTCATCCTGAGCGCAGCGCCGCAAGTAAGGCTCTGATCATAGGGAAACGCTTTATCCGGCGCGCAGTCGAAGGAGCAGCGTCCGGGCTTGTACGAAGCTGGCAAGTACAGACTCTTCGTTGTCATGAGCAGCGAAGCGCCGCAGATAAGTTTAGTGTTGACTCACAAGTACAGCATGGCGCGGAGTCGTCCTTCGACACGCCACCGGGCGATGTTCAATCTAAGAAACTGAATTTTTCTCGCGGTGGCAACTCAGGAGGCGCCTCTTCGCAACGCACGGCAATAAATAACCCTGTCGTTGATAATGAGATGGGTCATTCGACTCCGCGCCCACTACACTCAGGTGAAGAAACGCATGTGAGTACCGGGCGCTCCGCTGCTCATGACATGTTTGGGTCCGTACTTATGAACTCCGAAGAAGACCGGATGCCGCTCCTTCGACTCCGTGCCCGTGAACGTCGGTACATCTACCCCACATTTTGAGGCGGGCACTCCGCTCAGGATGACGAGCTTTATTAGCATTTTTTGATAATGTCACACTCGATATAAACCGTCGTGCAGCGGTGGTTACCTGACTCAGGATGACGAGCTTGTGAACTCAGTATGACGAGTTTGCTGGTGTGTCGCACAATCATCGCTTCTTACCGGTGCTTGTATGTCTTTTCACGTCATCCCAATCAGCACGGATAAGCGCCTCCTTTTTTACTCTTGACCAGCCTTTGAGCTTGCGTTCACACAGTATTGCCTGTTCGATATCGGCAAATTCCTGGCACCAGAGTAATATTACTGGCCTTCGTTTGAAGGTGTATCCTCGGAACTTCCCAGACTGATGTTGAGCGATACGTTGTTCAATTGCAGTTGTGCACCCCACGTAATAGCTCCCATCTGAACATTCAAGTATATAGACATGCGCGGTTTTCATAATTTTCCCCTTTCGACATTATTCGAACGAAGTAATTTCAATAAATCGGTACCTGTAGGCAATGTAGTTTGTAATACGGTCGTTGAGACATCTCTATTCGTAGCAACCGATTTATTGCATCGCATGAAGGTTTCTGTAATTGCCCTTCGCCCTTCGACTACGCGCCGACCGATGTTTGCCCTTCGACACCACCATTTCCTGCGGCGCTTCGCTCAGGATGACGAGTTCGTAGGTGAGCGGTCTAACAAACACACATCAGCCTGAACGTCCTTCGACTCCGCACCGCGCTACAGTGTTTGCTTCGAGCTAGGCGTTTGCTGCGGTGCTCCGCTCAGGATGACGAGCTTGCGCACTCAGGATGACAGTTCCATTGAACACAAAACAAGATTCTATATGAATAAATTGTTTCTATCAATATTCCTCTGTGTTCTCTGTGGTCCACATGTTTCGTACGTTAACGCGCAATCCGTCCCTGAACACCTATCCTGGACGACGCTGTATGAATTCATCGACGAACTGGCATCCGAGCAGGTGATAACAATAAACACCGCAGTGAAGCCGTATTCGCGGGAATTGATAGCGGATAAGCTGCAGGAAGCACAGTCCAAAGCCGATCAACTTAGCAGCCGTCAACGACAGGAAGTGGAATTTTATCTGCGGTACTTCCGGCTTGAAGTGGGGAACAATAATCGCCAGGTGGGGGACATCGATCTGCTGCGACGGGACGAGAGCAGCGTATCCGTGTTTCCCGCAGGGATATTCCACGCCGACTCGGTCTTTCGCGTGGCACTGCTGCCGGTGCTGGGTATGCAGGTGTGGAGCAATGAGAGCGAGACCTTCACGCATCGGTGGAACGGCGTCGCGGGCTTTGGGTATATCGGCGACCACGTTGGCATCTATGGAAGTCTGCGCGACAACAACGAGAGCGTGCAGCTCACGCGTGCCGCGTATCTGAACCAACGCGCAGGCGCCCCCGCGAAACGCGCCGTGTCGGGTGGGTCCGATTACAGTGAATCACGTGGCGGCATCACCGCAGGCTGGGACTGGGGCTCCGTCGGATTGATCAAGGATCACATCGCCTGGGGCAGTGGATACAATGGTCCGATAATATTGTCCGGCCGCGTGCCCTCCACCGCGCAAATCGTATTGCGGTTGGCGCCGGTGTGGTGGTTCGAATTCAATTACATACACAGTTGGCTCGTCTCCGGCGTCCTCGACAGCAACCGCACGTTCATTACCGAAGACGGTGTGCGGCGTGATGTCCTCCGCGACAAGTACATGGCCGCAAATCTTTTCACGTTGCGTCCCTGGAGGCATACGAGTATATCGGTCGGTAATTCGATCGTCTACAGCGACATCGGCATCCAGGCGGCATATCTCGTGCCGTTCGTGTTCTACAAATCGGTGGATCACACTCTCAATGGCGCAGCCAACCGCACGGGACAAAACGCGCAGATGTTTCTCGATATCAGCACACGGCAACTGCGTCACCTGCATGTGTACGGCACAATCTTTTTCGATGAGTTGAATACGCGGCGTTTCACCGAGGGCGACGACAACAATCTGTACGGCATCAAGCTCGGTGCGCGTCTCGGCAACTGGCCGCTGAAAGACGTCATGCTCACCGCAGAATACACGCGCACGAATCCGATCACCTACAAGCACAATCTCGCCACCACTACCTATGAAAGCAACGGCTACGTTCTGGGCCACTATATGCGCGACAACGCGGACGAACTCCACGCATCGCTCATCGTACGTCCTTTGCGCGGCCTGCGCGTCCTTGCCGCCATCACGCAATCGCGCCGCGGTCCGGACATACCCTACATCACGGGTACGGACGCAGTGGAAGAGCAGTTCATGACCGAAGTGCGTTTTGAGAGGCAAAGCATACAACTCGAAGCCGCCTACGAACTCGCGCACAACGCCCGCATCTTCCTCGGTCTCGAGATGCAGGACGTCGCGGGCCCCGACGCCGCGAAGTATGTGCCTGCCGTGTATCTCGGGAAAACCACTACGATGACTGGCGGGGTGCATATCGGGTGGTAAGTGGGAGCACAGAGGGCACAGAGGGGGAACAGAGGTCACAGAGATTTTTGAGCGCTTCTCGAAAGGTAGTGCGAGGGGTTGCGGGTTCTACGTAGAATCCATTTAAAGAGAGCGAGGAGAGCGAAGAGAGCGAGGAGAGATGTTTTGAGCGCTCCTCGAAAAATGTCTCGGTCGAGACCATACAATTATCACCCTACTCTCCCAGCTATCATTACATGGATTCTGAACAGGATCTCATAATTAAAGCAAGAGCTTGCGAGGAGCGCTCTAAAATCTCTCTTCGCTCTCCCCGCTTTCCGCTCTCATTAAATGGCTTCTGCACAGGATCCCATAATAACAGCAAGAGCTTGCGAGGAGCGCTCTAAAATCTCTCTTCGCTCTCCCCGCTTTCCGCTCTCATTAAATGGCTTCTGCACAGGATCCCATAATAACAGCAAGAGCTTGCGAGGAGCGCTCTAAAAACCTCTCTTCGCTCTCCCTGCTCTCTTCGCTCTCATTACATGGATTCTGCACCAACCCTTACAACCCACGTACACGCATTCGATCGCACAACCAACTCACCGATAATCATAACACGCTCTCCCCATGAAAACAGCACTCATCACCGGTATCACCGGACAGGACGGCTCCTACCTTGCTGAACTCCTTCTCGAAAAGGGGTACATGGTACACGGTCTTATCCGCCGGAGCTCGTCCTTCAACACCGGCCGCATCGACCACTTATACAACAATCCTGAGATCTACAATCAGAAGCTCTTTCTGCATTATGGCGATCTCACCGATTCGAGCAATCTGAACAGGCTGCTCGAGAAAATCGGTCCGGAAGAAGTATATAACCTTGCAGCGCAGTCACATGTGAAAGTCTCTTTTGAGGTTCCCGAGTACACGGCGGAGGTGGATGCTGTCGGCACCCTGCGTTTTCTGGACGCCATCAAGGAGAGCGGTGCCAAGGTGCGCTTCTACCAGGCATCCACCAGCGAGCTGTACGGCAAGGTACAGGAGATTCCGCAATCGGAGACTACGCCGTTTTATCCGCGTTCGCCCTACGCCGTCGCGAAGATTTACGGCTACTGGATCGTGGTGAACTACCGCGAGGCTTACGACATCTTCGCCAGCAACGGCATACTGTTCAACCACGAATCTCCTCGTCGCGGCGAAACCTTCGTCACGCGCAAGATCACACGCGCCGCCGCACGCATTAAGGAGAGTTTGCAGGATAAGCTTGTGCTCGGCAACATGGACGCCAAGCGCGACTGGGGTTACGCGCCGGAATTCGTCGACGCCATGTGGCGCATGCTGCAGCAAGACGCCCCGGATGATTTCGTCATCGCAACAGGCGAGACGCACACCGTTCGCGAATTCACCGAGATCACTTTCCGCGAACTCGGCATTGATCTTGCATGGGAGGGCGAGGCCGAGAACGAGAAGGGTGTAGACGCCGCCACCGGAGTGGTGCGCGTGGAAGTGAGCCCACATTACTACCGTCCCACCGAAGTCGAATTGCTCATCGGCGATCCCTCGAAAGCAAAACGCCTCCTCGGTTGGGAACCGAAGGTGAAGTTCGAAGAGCTGGTACGTCTGATGGCGGCGGCAGACTTGGAGAAGGTGCGTCGCCGGGGATACTGACGGCGTGTGGCGATATACCTCGAAGGTCGCTGATGAACCACAGATTACACAGATTGCAGCACAGATTATCACAGATTACAGCACGAAGCGGTGGATGCCCCGCTTCATGTCCGCAACATGGAAATTCAGAAGCAAACCAAGATTAAAACCTGAGAGCCGCATGTACGTGAGAAGCTGGGCTTCGTGAACCGGCAGCACACTTTCGACCGCCTTGAGTTCGACTATAACGGATCTTTCGACGACAATGTCCGCACGATAACCTACCCCGACGCTTATTCCCTTATAGACAACAGGCATGGATACTTGTCGCTCGACATAAAGTCCTTTCAAGGTCAATTCGTGTACCAGGCATGGTTCGTAAACGGATTCAAGCAAGCCGGGACCAAGTATGCGGTGCACGTCGAAGGCGCATCCGATGATTGTATAGGAAATCTCGTTTTGAAGCATCATGCCATTCTCCCTGTTTGTTTCGAAGCTGGATAGTACGTGAATTACCCTGGGGGAGGACGCTCGACGTGGGTCGGGCTGTTCAGATCCTAACTATTAATGTCACATGAAAATGAAAGCAAAAGTACAGGTACCGTCGAATTGCACTCCGAGCTTATTATCTATCTGTGTAAATCTGTGAAAAAATCTGTGCTATCTGTGGTTCAAAAATTACTTAGAACCTTCGAGACCGATATGTACCAAACATCGAAAATCTACATCGCCGGCCATACCGGCATGGTCGGCTCCGCAATCTGGCGTAATCTGGAAGCCGCAGGCTATACAAATCTCATTGGCAAATCCCTCGCCGAACTCGATCTCACTCGACAAGCGGAAGTCGAAGCGTTTTTCGAGGTGGAGCATCCCGAGTATGTGTTTCTGGCTGCTGCGCGCGTGGGTGGTATTTATGCCAACAACGTGTATCGAGGCGAGTTCATTTATCAGAATCTTGCAATACAGAATAATGTGATTCACGCCGCGCACCTGTACGGGGTGAAAAAACTGCTTTTTCTCGGCTCATCGTGCATCTATCCCAAGTTGGCGCCACAGCCCATGAGAGAAGAACATTTGCTCACAGGCGAATTGGAACCCACCAACGAACCCTACGCCATCGCGAAAATCGCCGGTCTGAAAATGTGCGAATCGTACAAACGGCAGTACGGCGACAACTTCATTTCCGCCATGCCCACGAACCTGTACGGCTTCAACGACACCTTCAATCTGAAGAACAGCCACGTTCTGCCCGCTATGATTCAGAAGTTCCATCTCGCCAAACTGTTGCGAGAGGGTGCCGCCACTACGGAACGTGGCATAGAACGCCTGGAAAAATTGATGAGTGCTAATCAATCGAAAACCACGGAAGCCGGCAGCGACGTTATTGGAGACGAAACAACAATCGTCAATCGTCAATCTGAAATCGTAAATCACCTGACTTCCCTTGGCATCACAGCGGACTACACCGAACTCTGGGGTACTGGTTCTCCGCGCCGTGAATTCCTCAACGTCGACGACTGCGCTTCGGCTGTCGTGTATCTGATGCAGCATTACGATGGCGAGCAGCACGTCAACGTCGGCACAGGCGAGGATTTATCGATCCGTGAACTTGCCGAAATGGTGACGCACGTGGTAGGCTTCGAAGGCGAGCTGCGCTTCAATCCCGACTATCCCGACGGCACCCCACGGAAGCTGCTGGATGTGTCGAACATCCGTTCAATGGGTTGGGCCCCTTCGATATCGCTGGAAGAGGGGATACGAAGGACGTATGAGTGGTATACAGCACGGGATGCGTAGCGCGCAGCGTTGAGCGCATGGCGCAGAGTCCTTCGCGCACATCGATAACGCTCTGATCCGCTTTTTGTCCGCATTATCCGCCTTGGAGGTCGAACGCGTGCACAGATCGTAGTAAAAGAAATCTGATGTAGAGCGTGGGTAAATCCGCGTTCCTTTGTATTCGCTTTCCGCCTTCCCTACTATGCTCTTACCTGACAATCCATATCAGCCGCGCAATCTGATGCTTCGACGAACGAAGCAGATGGTCCGCGGCTTCCTTCTTTTCGCGAGTCCCGGACGTGCTCTCGTTGCGCGGTATCCGAAGATGAAGGAGCACGCGCTCATGCATTGGTTGCGGTTGCGTCGAGTGCTGTGGCCCTGGATGATGAGGCCCTGGGCACTGCGTAGCGCAGACAACCGCGAGACATACATTACGTCTCGTATGCGCTGGGATGGCGCCGGAGCGCAGATAGTGGCTGTGCTATCCAATATTTGCTTCGCGGAGTTTACCAATATAACGTACACGCACACACCGTTTATCCGCATGACACACGCTCCCGAAGGCATGACGGACGAGCAATGCGCAGAGATGTGGGAGCGTCATCTCGATTTGGGCACGGGGATGCCGGCGGCGAACGAACTCACGAATGTAAGGCGCGTGCAGGTGCGTGGTCCGCAGAATATCTTCAACCGGCCCGGCACGCTGTATGAATTGGACAACTGTCATGCATTCACAGACAGATACCCTGAACACTGGATGCGGACCTTGGAGCACATGAAACGCGAACGCTGGCCTGCGCCGCCGAAACGGAAGAACCGAATGCTCACGGTCGCCGCCCATGCCCGCCGCGGAGATGTCCCTCCGTCGGAACGGCTGCGGTACACGACGAACGAGCAATTGTTTCGCGCATTGTCGTCGATCCGTGACGCCCTCCTGGAGAAGCAGATATCGTGCGATCTGCACGTGTATTCGGAAGGCGCCGAGCACGATTTCGCGTCTCTGAAGAAATTGCCTGTCACCCTGCACCTCAATGGCGATCAAATCCGTGATTGGGAGAATCTGCGCGCCGCGGATATATTGATCGTCTCACGCAGCGCCTACAGCTTTAGCGCAGCGCTTCTTTCCGACGGTATTATTTTGTGTCCCCGCTTCTGGCACGAACCGCTGCCGGATTGGATGCTGGTTGGGAAGGATGGCGCGTTCCGGGAGGAAGAGTTGCATAGTCGGATCGGAAAATGGAGCAGCTTTAGAAATGGAGAACATGGAGCATGATCGGAAGAAAGGTTGACTATCCGCTGGACGTACCTTCAGGGGCATTCGGAATAGAGAGAGTATGTGATTTCCTACTCCCCTCTCCCTACTGGTCCCGGAGGGATGCCTCCGGCAGAGAGGGGTTGGGGTCGCAGACCCGCCGCGGCGAGGTGAGGGCGGGCGGTGATGGAAAATAGAACATCTCCCTATGCCGTGGCCGAACAATCGGTACGTGATGTGTATGATGGACCAGGATGGGATGAAGTCGACGGGACCACCAATGATGCCCTGATGTGGGAGGATTTGCGGCCTGTGGCACGAAACTATTTGCGTGCATGCAGAAGGAAAATCCTCAAGCACATCGATGCAAGCGGGTCGTCCATTCTCGACGCGGCATCCGGTCCTGTGCAGTACCCGGAATATCTCGAATACTCCCGTGGATATGAGAAGCGCGTGTGTGTGGATATATCCACAAAAGCATTAATGGGCGCAAAGCAAAAGCTCGGAAACCACGGATTATATGTTCAAGGGAGTATTGTGCACTTACCATTCGCCGTAGGGGTATTCGACGCATGTGTGTGCCTTCATGGAATTTACCATATAGAGAAAGGCGAACAGGAAGCAGCGGTGAGGGAGCTGTTGCAAACTGTGAGAGGTAACGGTAGAGTGGTTATCGTGTACGAAAATCCAGATTCGTTGTTCAATAGAGTGCGTAGATCCGGATGGCTCAAAGCACTGAAGCGGTCAAGGAAAAATAAAGGCGTCAACAATAAAAGCGCAGCAGATTATGATGCATGGAGGATGTATTACTATGTTCATCCATTGCAATGGTGGAGTCGCTTTGCGGATATGGCCGAGGTGCGCGTGTCTACCTATCGCATGCTGCCAGTGGATGCGCAAAGAAAGCTGATCCCGGCAGGAGGCATCGGTCGAATCTTGTTCAGGTTGCTGTGGCTGTTTGAGTTGTTACTATCGTCGATTCTCGTTGGTCCGGCACAGTATATCCTGATAGTAATGAAAAAACGATGATGTGAATAGTCTGAGATCGATATCACTCGGGAGATTGATGGATCTATGTATGGGACCAAAGATGCCATGATTGAAAGGAGAAATAAAAACAAGAAGTCGGACGAGGCCAATGAGCGGAGATGAGGACAAGCAATATTCTGGAGCCCTGCATGCCTAACGGTGATGAAGGAGATAAGCGAAGACGCGTGAACCGTTTACGTTTGGGTCTTCTATTTTCGTTTACGGCGCTACTTCTACTTCTGACAGTTGAGGTGTTGGTGTATCTGCATCACGCTCCACGCGTATATTTCCAGGCATGGTCGTCCGAAACGATGATGCAGACGGTCTCCATCCAGGATTTACGCGATGCTCCGTTTGAGTCGTTGTGGCATATCCACATTCAGCCGCCAGCGCTCGATGGTATTCGCGCATTGTTCGCATGGATATGGAGCGCGAAAGAAGGGCTGGCTATGCTCCAGGCGGTGGATTGGTCGATATATGGTCTCTGGGCTGTGGTGTACGGCTTGATGGGGTTTCTTGTGTACTGGTGGGTGTCGAGTTTCGCCCGGATTCACGTTGCCGTGGGCATTGCTCTCGTTTTCTATGCCAACCCTGCATCGATTTTCTATGCTACGTTTCTGGAAACGACACTCCCGACGGCAGGGCTGATTTTGGGGTATATGTATCTCCTTTGGCGTATCGGTACGGATCGCGCAGTGCATCCTCTTGTGATGGCGGGAATGTTCCTCGGTCTGTACTTCACGCGCTCGCTTTTCCAATGGCCATGGGTATTTCTGCATGCCATCGTGCTCTTCATGCTGAACTATCCACGGAAAAAGTTGATTGTATCGATGAGCATCATTGTGCTCATCGTTGGACTGTACTCCATGAAACAGTACTGTCAGTTTGGAACTGTGTCGACATCGACATTCACGGGACTGAATCTATGCAAATCAATCGGCTGGGGAAAGGTCTGGGTGCATTACAACGAACCAGATTGGAACAACGCAACGGTGGGTCATGATCAAGCTGCGGTACTCCGGAGACGTAAAAAAATAAATGGGGCAATAAACTTTAATAATGCGATGTATGTGGGGATCAATGCAGCGATGATTGATTCCTTCCAGATGTTTTTGTCAAATATGACCATTATGGAGATTGGTAATGCGTATCGTATCAACGCGGAAAACTATGTACTTCCCCCGTCGTCGTTGACGCGGCATGCGATTGTAAAAAAGCTTCCGTACGCATCGGTGTATAATTATTTGTTTTCCGGATGGAAGTATGGAGTTATCGTTGTGATAGCATGTGTGTACATTATTTTCCGACGGAAGGGGTATCCTCGTCTACAAATTGTTGCGCTGACATTACCAGTTGTAGCTATCGTTCTTCTCAGCATACTGTTCGAACGCGGCGAGAATATGAGATTCAGATATTTTGTCGAACCCGTATTTTTGGTTGGGCTAAGTTACGCGGGAACACGACTGATCAGCGATATTCGCAATGCACGCAACCGAAGACATGAAAACAGCCATGCACTTCATGACGCCAGGGAATGACAGTGCGTACCAATAGACATAGTGAGCTTCTGTGAGTATCCTTTGGCGAACCCTCGGTTTCATTGAATACTTCCTCCGTCCCGGAATACGAAAAAGGGAATCCGGGCCGTTCAATGGACAGCATCGCCGTAAAGAGCTGGTGTTGAGTATCATCACAGAGCTTCACCCGGGGATGCTTTATGAAACAGGGACGTGTCGGGGCGCAACCGCATCATTTCTTGCCCGAGCCAATATACCATTGAACACGGTGGAGTCGAACGCCCGGTTTTACGGATACAGTAAAGCACGATTTATTTTTAAAAGTAATGTCCGAGTCCATTTGGGAGATAGTCGGATTATTCTTATGCGCCTTGCGAAGGAGTCAGCAGCCCTTAACATCAGAAGTCTGTTTTATCTAGATGCACACTGGAATATGGATGTTCCGCTCGCCAAAGAGCTTGATATTGTCCTTCACGCATGGCGGGACCCGATCGTTATGATTGATGACTTCCGGGTGCCCGGAAGTGCTCATGGGTATGATGCGTACAACGGCATCGCACTTGATGCTGCCATTGTGAAGAAGAATTCCCCTCCATCTGCAAGATTGTTCGTCCCGGCGTATCCTGCGAGCGAGGAGGGCGGAGCGCAGCGTGGGTGGGCGATTGTGGCAAGTAATGATGCGACATCAGTATGGTTGACCGCTTCTCCGTATCTTCGCGAACTTCCGCGGGATCAGTGGTAGAATTCAACTCCATGAGGCTGCTTCCGGTGTAGTATGTAGATTGCAATATTGTATTTCTATTTGTGTAAATTCTCTACGTGGTAGCGTAGATATTAATATCCGAACTTATCAGATGTTTGAAACCTGGTCAATCGCATTATGAAAGTAATTCGAATATACATACAACATTGTGAAAATAAAAATACAACTCTTCTTGCATATTAATGAAAAATAGTATGAACATACTACTCTACGTCGATCCAGGAACGGGCAGCTATATCGCACAAATAGCGATCGCAGGCTTTCTCGGTATTATGTATGCGATGCGTAATTGGCTTCGCGCCCTATTCAGCAAGAAAAAGCCTACGGATTCCGAATAATGTTGACCGAAATGCATCGTGAAGCGTCCTCTTTCAGGGATCCCGCAGGGTTTCTGCTTTGGCGCAATGGAGAATTATTGCGGTGCGTGACGGACGTGGGCAAGAGCGACATGGATACCTTGTTTGCGAGTGGACTTTATGCCGAGCTGGCAGGTCAAGGGTTGTTGGTGCCGCATGAAGATTTGGCGATCCCATTGGACATTGACGAAGAGGTGGTGCGCTGCATGAAACCACAGCTTCTGCCTTTTATCTCATATCCCTACGAATGGTCTGCATCGCAGCTTCGCGACGCGGCGCTTCTTACGCTCCGCGTTCTTGAGATCTCACTCGAGTATGGAATGATATTGAAGGACGCATCGGCGTTCAACGTTGCATTTAAGGGATGCAAGCCCATTTTTCTCGATATTCTGTCCTTCACAAAGAGAAACGGAGATGCGGCATGGCCGGGGTACAGACAGTTTTGCGAACATTTCCTGCTCCCCCTCCTGTTATCGCGCACACTCGGTGAAGCCGCACCTGCCCTGCTCATGCATTGGATGCACGGCATCCCGCTTCAAACCGGAAAACGGATGCTGTCGTGGATTGACAGGATTCGTCCCTCCGTTGCTATGCATATTGGAATTCACGCTACAATGGCCTCAAATGTCGGATCCTCACGGAAGCAGACTCGGGAGAAGCGAAATACCGGTCATCTGAAGTCATTGGTTCAAAACCTTGAAAATATAGTAAGTACAACGAGTCGATATTCAGTCTCTACGAAATGGGGTAAATATCGAGAGGTTCAGCCCTACACTGCGAAGGATTCGGATCGGAAGGATGCAGTTGTGCGACAGGTAATCAATCATGTAGAGCCAAAGATGGTCTGGGATATCGGCTGCAACGACGGCAAGTATTCACGAATAGCCGCGGAGAATGGCGCTGATGTTATTGCCATGGATGGTGATGCAGAGTTGATTGGACGTCTTTATAGCAGCGAGAAGGACAAAGCCGGTTCGAAGGTCACTCCCATCGTTCTGGATATATCGAAACCAAGTCCGGCGATGGGCTGGGACAACTCGGAGCGGCGCTCATTTGTCGAGAGAGGCAAGCCAGATCTGATTCTGTATCTTGCCATCATCCATCATATCCGTTACGAGCAAGGCATCCCGTTGAAAATGCAGTTACGTTTTTTGGCGAGATTGGCAATGTATGTCCTGATTGAATGGGTTCCCGTTGATGATGTGAATGTTGCCGCATACAAAAAACGGCCGGAACTCGCATCGCTGGGGTATGGAGAGGAGGAATTTCAATCAGGAATCAGGCAGCATTTCACAATATTGGCGGAGTTTGGTTTGAGCGGAAGTGGCAGAAAGTTTTTCTTGCTCAGGAGGACGCACGTAGGGTGAAGGGAGAACAGCGGTTTTCATGGCTTATCCTTCTTCTACCGGTCTTCCCGGCGGTGGATTTTTATAAAAATAATCGGTGGTTATGTCCGGGAAATGAAGCTGTTTTCATCATTACTGTAGCCGCGCTGACGGGAATGGTGCTGTATCTTGGAGCACGTCTGGCCAGAAGGTCGCATGAGTACTCCGTAGTGTTCGCAGCCTTGGTAGGCATGCTTCTACACTCCAACGGTCATTTGAGCACTGCGATGCAATCTCTGGGAATGGAGATGGAAACCTCTATGAGTCTGTCAGTACAAGTTCTGATACTGGTATTGCTTGTTGCAGGCGCACATGTTCTAGCACGATTTGGAGCGAAAAATGCAAATATCCTGGGTGCTCTGATTGTGACGACAGTAATACTCATTGCATATCCGTCAGCATTACTTCTTTCCTCATTTGAGGTGCAAATACGGTTTGAGAGAGACGACCCTGCCTCAGACACGGCGCAAATGAAATCGTCAGGAAACAGGTCTCCGAATATCGTTGTCCTCTTGCTTGATGGATATGCCCGGCAAGATGTACTGCTTGAGATGTACGAATTCGACAACGAACCTTTCGTAGCGGCGCTAAGAGAACGTGGGTTCTTCGTCGCAGACAGCAGCAGGAGCAATTATAATCAAACTCTGTTATCTATGCTTTCGATGTTTTCGATGAAACATCTGCAAAGGTCTGAAGTCGTAGATTTAGTTGAAGACGATGTGCGGATCGCGCTGAACAGACAATTCTCAGAGGCCCATATGTGGCGTATAGTCAAGAGCAAAGGGTACAATGTCGCATTATTGACTCCCTATTTCTTCCTTGATACGAAGGATAATATGGTTAGCGAAAGTGAATTCAGAGCGGCGTCGTATAGTGGCATCCGGACATTGTATTTCTATGGTACGACCTGGAGAATTATAGAAAAAATCATCAGAATATGCGGCATGGATGATAATAAGTCGCTACCAAAAAAACAACAGGATTTTGTTCAACAAATGCTGAAGAAAACAATAGAGGTTACCAGGTCCGCATCGCCGGTGTTTATGTTAACGCATGTCCCGCATCCGCATCCTCCATTCGTTTATGGCGATGGGGAGAACCTGCCGTGGGGGCCTTTCGCATGGTCCGATGGAAATCATTTCACAGACGGGAATAATATTGATTCAAAGGCCTATCGGCGGTTCTACAAGAGTCAACTTGAGGCGATGAACCCGATCATCCTTAACACAATAGACGAACTACTTAGCATTGAACCTCCAATCACACTTTTTGTCCTCTCTGACCATGGCCCTGGATCCGAAACCGATTGGGAAGATTGCGCAAGGTCCAATATGAAGGAGCGATTCAGCACCCTTTTCGCGGCGCGAATGTCGGACCCGGGATGGTTACCTTATACGAACAATGTGACTCTCGTCAATGTTTTTCAGCCTGTTCTCCGTAGATATTATGGTTATGTGATTCAAAATGCAGATAATAAATCGTTCTATTCGACATATAATGAACCACTTACACTGACGGATGTATCAGATGAAATCGATAGACCCTGGGACGATAAAGCATATTCAATAGGTGATAGAAAATAATATTGTGTAGTTATGACTGCTCTATTGTTACAAATAGGCCAAACCCAGATACGATTTCGCTAATGGATAATACGCTGTGGTTGAAAGGCAGGTGCGAGACTTCAGACTTTATACCTCAAACTGCAAACCAGTATACCTCACTGAAAAAGATATTCAAAGACAGATTCACAATTCAGACGGTTGCTTCTGCTAAGAATCTCAGGAGTGTGGCGAACGCTATTGGCGTCTGTCTTGGACAGCCGGAGGTTATAGTTGGAGTAGGTTGAAGATATGATGCATGAATGAGAGTAAATCAAATATGCGAGCTGCTCTACACTATTATTTAATGCAGGGCACTGTACTTTATCTTGCCGCGATCCTGGCCGTTGGATTGTTGTGGTTTGTTCCTCAAATATATACGCACAGAGAGTTTTACGCGGATGATTACTATAATCTATACGTGCTGAAAACATTCGGTGTGCTTATGCCTTGGAGCGAGATAGATCATTTAAATTACATATCGATGCGTCCGATTGCGTCATTGAGTCTGTACGCTGATATACTGTTGTATGGAACAAAAGCATCAGGTTATTACATATCAAATCTCGTTCTGCATTTAGCTTCGGTGATTGCTTTTTACTTTCTCCTGCTCCATGTCCAAAAGGTTGTATTGAATATACAGAACAGCTACATGGCATTTCTGTTTTCGCTTATATTGCTACTGCACTCCGATGTTTTTTACAGTGTACTATGGATCTGCAACCGGACAGAAAGTATGTCGCTATTACTGAACTTGCTCTTTGTGCGCTGTATGCTCAAGTATTTAACTTCAAGGAGTGTCGGCACTTTTCTTTTTATGCTGCTGTTGCTCGTTGCATCGCTTTTTGTCAAGGCACACGCCATTTCCTTGCCCTTTTTATTTATCTCTACCGCAGCATTCTTGAATCACCGGAAAAATATAAATACTGAGCGTTGGCCCACGATTATGGCATTTATAGGTCTATTGTTGCCCATCCTGATCTACTATGCTTTCTGGCAACACGCTGGAGATATACCTCAGTTGACATTTGACATCCTTCGAACAAAAGTCTTTTCGATATTCGCGTTGTTGCTCCTCATGATACATCCTGAATTTCTTTATCAGGGCTATCAATGGTTATTCGAAGAAAGAGCAATACTGATCTTTATTATTTCTTTTAGTATTTTTGCTCTGGGCTGGACATTCAGAACATTATCTGTTCATTCGCGATATTCATTATTCTTTTTGATCTCTGTACTAGCATCGTTGATCATTCCTCGCGCGGCCCATCTAGTCTCTACCCGAATAAACTCCTTCCCAGAGGCAGTTACGCTTCTGATTGTTTCTATGATTGCACTGAACATGCAAAAAAAACGAGCATATATGTTGGCAGTATTCCTGCTCTTACTTCATATCGCAAGTAGCATATATTATATTGGGGAATGGAGAGATAGCTTTTCGAATGAGCGATATATCAGGCTAACAGAAGAATCCTCATTATCTTCTCCAGAGGGATCAGTACTTCTTGCTCAAGGAACATTATTTGATCGATATGCATTGCATTTCATTCGAACACAGGAATTTGGTTTTGATACATCGCTGCGTTCAACAAATCTTATAATAATACGCAAGCCTTTCTTGAGAACAAGAAAGGAGTACTCGGTGGAGAAAATCGGATCAGAGTTGCATTTCACTTCGCTGGATCATCGTGTAGGATTTTCTCTAGATTCAAGAATGATAAACAACACAGGAGTGAATATTGAGACTCTCGAACCGTTGAGAGGGTACGGATACAAGAAGGCTGTTGTGAAGTTTAAGGAAGGTGAGAGCCGAACCTTTTTTATCGACAGCAGCTATTCGTTCGTTAAACTACGATAATTAAATGCGTTGAGATTTACTTTGAAAATCCGCTCAGTCGACATACGAAAACATGAAGATGGCGCAGTTGTTACTCCACTCAGATATATTATTATTATTATACTTCTTCTTATCTTTGTCGTCTTTTCAGCAGACAAATTGTTTAATGCGGACATTCTTCAGGAATCAGATAGTCAAAATATCACAGTCAACACCTTTTCCCCCTAATTGGATTAGAAACCTGATTGAAGCAGCTTTCGTTCGCCTTCATCGCCTCGCTGCTCCTCATACTTGCCCTTTCCGATTCGACCTGATCTTATGTTCGTATCGCATCCTCTGTACTTTGGGGAGTGGATGCTTTTCGGCGATCTGAAGACTGTCGATGCGCTCCATGCGATGTATGGTGAGGTGCCGTACTGTTGGCGATTGCTCATCCCGGCTCTTGTTTCAATTATGCTGCTACCGGCCAAGTGGGGTTTTTCTGCTGCTGACGTATATCTCGCTCACTGTGACTGGTACGCTGCTGTTCGCTATTGTCCGTAAAATTATCGGTGATGTACGCTATTCCTGGATGGCGCTGCTTACCTATGCTTCCATCGTATTCGTCGTACGTATCAATGTCATCGAGTTCATTGCTGTGGATGCGCCGGCCTTCATGTTCATGACGCTGGCTGTCTGGGCGATCCTGCGGAAGAAGGATGGACTATTCGTGCTGGCCGCGGTTCTCGGTGTCCTCACAAAAGAAGTTGTCCTCTTCGTACTGCCTCTGTATGTCACGCTGACAATGGTCTACGGCGGAAAAGAGGAAGCATTGACGGACGTGCTCCGTCGCGCTACTCTGCTCGGCTTGCCTGCGCTTCTCGTGTTTATCGCTCTGCGCCTGCTGATCGTGCCTGAACAGAATGAGGGGTATTTCGCTATGCTCGCAGGCGCTGTACACTATCGTCTTGAATCATTTGCGGGTACGTTCTCGACGCTGAACAAGGAGCTTTATCCCGGGCAGTCCACAGTTCTGAATGCGGCTCTGAACATTTACCGTCTTACGCTGGGAGCGATCGGGCCTGTGCTGCTGTTTATCGTACTGCGACAGCGCCGGATCCGACGGGAACTCTCCGCGTGGTGGCCTCTGATCGTCCTCACGTTTCTGCAGATTTTCATCGCCTACGATAACGAGAGGATCGTAGCATCCGGGTTTCTGGCCTATATTGTCCTGTTCGTCGCCGCCATGAAATCGTATGTTGACGAGCATGATGTCGATGTCAGGTATCTCCTTGTCTTCGCAGTTTTGCTGTTCCTCGTTCAATTGCCGCTCCAGGCTGATCACTATTTCCAGACATATTACTCCGTCGTTGCGCAGCTGGTGTTGGGTACGGGCATGGCGCTGTTCGTGCATATCAAATGGAAGATCGTTTTGTTCTCCAAGGTCAGCGTGCATCGATAATGATATGCGGCTATAACCCCGCCTATAATTCGCTCACACGGAGAGACTGAGAAAGAATCGCGCAGGTTTGGCATTTGTCTTGCACCCAACACAATTTGCACGGCACTGTACCGGCATTTTTCATATTATTACAAGTTTGATCACATAACGAATTCATCTAATGTGCGGCTTTAACTCCATTTTCCATTACAACTCTGATCTGCGGGTCGATCCGGAGGAGCTTCGGGCTACACGCGACCACATGGCTGCGAGGGGACCGGACGGCTTCGGGGAGTGGGTCTCCGATGATGGCCGGGTGGGACTGGGACACCGGCGGCTTTCGATTATCGATTTGAGCGAACGCGGTGCGCAACCGATGCATTCCGCCGATGGGGACTACAGCATTTCGTTCAACGGTGAAATCTATAACTACCGCGCTTTGCGTGAAGAGGTGCTGCGTGAGGGCTGGAGCTTCCGTTCCGAAACCGACACCGAAGTACTGATGGGCCTGTATGCGCGGTACGGCGAAGGGATGCTGAAGATGCTCCGGGGGATGTTCGCTTTTGCCCTGTGGGATCATGAACGCCGTCAGCTCTTCGCGGCGCGCGATCCTTACGGCATCAAACCGCTGTACTATGCGGATGACGGCCGTTCGATCCGCATGGCGTCACAGGTTAAGGCGCTGCTGGCTGGCGGTGGCATTGACTCCGGTGTTGACGATGGATCGCTGTGCGCCTTTATGCTGCTGGGCTCCGTTCCTGAACCACGAACGATGTATCGCGGGATTCGGGCATTGCCGGTCGGCCATTGGATGCGTGTGGACGGTAGCGGGATTACAGGGCCGGTGGAGTATGTGTCGATTGCCAAGGTGTTGGCCTCACCCCCCCGGGGGGGGGGGGGGGGGGGGGGGGGGGGGGGGGGGGGGGGGGGGGGG
>CAYJMN010000087.1:0-7626 GCA_964371045.1 uncultured Chromatiales bacterium
GAACCCATGTCAGACTCGATATAAACCGGAGCGCAGCGAAGGTTACCTGACTCAGGGTGACGGGGTTTTTTTTCATTTTTAAGATACAAGTACGCAGCACAGTTCCACCGGAGTGCATTGACAACAGAGGCCGCGTTGTGTATGTTGATGATTCGTGCGCGGCGGAATATTTCGCGGGGCGTATCGAGATAGGGAGATGGTTCCAACAAACGGAATTTTCGTCATTATCACAATAATATTACGGGGAAACATGATGATGTATCAATCGTCGAGAGCGCTTCAACTTCTGAGACTGGGGACGGGAATCGCGGATGCCTCCTTCCGCGACGGTCAGGAAGAAGCTATTCAACATATCGTAGAGGGCCGCGGCCGATTGCTGGTTGTGCAAAAGACCGGTTGGGGCAAGAGCTTCGTTTATTTTATCGCGGCGAGGATGCTTCGGGACAATGGCCACGGTCCAACCTTGCTCATTTCGCCGCTGCTCGCGTTGATGAGAAATCAAATTGCGGCGGCCGAACGCATGGGTGTGCGGGCCGCGACCATCAACAGCGATAATCATGATGCGTGGGCGGAAATCGAGACGCGGCTTGAGCGGGATGAGATCGACATCCTGTTGATCTCGCCTGAGCGATTGGCGAATGAATGGTTCCGCGCCAACGTGCTCGCGCCAATCGCCGCAAGAATCGCGCTGCTCGTGATCGACGAGGCGCATTGTATTTCCGACTGGGGACATGATTTCCGACCACACTATCGCTTGTTGGAGAGGATCGTGCGGACGCTCCCTCCGAACCTGCGCTTGCTTGCCACCACGGCGACCGCGAATAATCGCGTGCTTGAGGATCTCGCCACTGTGTTGGGCCCCGGACTCGCGGTTTCCCACGGTGACCTCAATCGCTCGTCGCTCTCGCTGCAGACTTTGCGGATTCCGGGTCAAGCCGAACGCCTTGCATGGCTGGCGGAACAATTGGGATCGCTCGAAGGACATGGCATCATCTACACGCTAACCGTGCGCGACGCGGGTCTGGTCGCCGATTGGCTGAAATCCCGCGGCTTCAATGTGCACGCGTACACCGGGGACACGGGCGATCGCAGGGAGGAGCTTGAATTGGCGCTGCTGCACAATGAGGTTAAGGCCCTCGTAGCCACCACCGCGCTGGGCATGGGCTACGACAAACCGGACCTGGCCTTCGTTATCCATTATCAGATGCCTGGCTCCGTGGTGGCGTATTATCAGCAGGTGGGTCGGGCCGGACGCGCCTTGGACTCGGCATACGGCGTCCTGCTGAGCGGTGAGGAAGATGGCGATATCAACGACTATTTCATCAGGAGCGCCTTTCCCACGCGGTCGGAGGTCGCCGAGGTCATCCAGGCACTTGAGAATGCGCCCGCGGGTCTTTCCGTACCCGAAATGCTTGGCAGGATAAACGTGAGCAAGGGGCGCGTCGATAAAACCATGGCGTTGTTATCGCTCGAGACCCCTGCTCCCATCGCGAAACAGGGAACGAAGTGGCAGCTCACGGCGGCAACCCTGAGCGACGATTTCTGGGCACGCGCCGAGCGGCTCACGGCATTGCGTCGCATTGAGCACGACCAGATGCTGGAGTACATGAACCTCCCTTTCGGCGAACACATGTCCTTCCTCATCAAGGCGCTCGACGGTGATCCGGGGACTGTCGGCGAACCTGTATTGGCACCGCTGCCGGAGACGGTCGACCCTCTATTGGTTCAGGATGCGATAGCCTTTCTCCGTCGCACAAGTCTGCCGTTCGAGCAGCGCAAGAAATGGCCTGACGGCGGGATGCCGCGCTATGCGGTGAAAGGTTTCATCGCAGCGGTGCACCAGGCGCAGCCCGGCAAAGCACTGTGCAAATGGGGAGACGCCGGCTGGGGCGAACGTGTACGAAGAGGCAAATACCGCGACGGTCGCTTCGCGGACGAGTTGGTTACGGCGTGCCTGGAAATGATTCGGGAATGGAATCCGCAGCCCGCTCCGACCTGGGTGACGTGCATTCCCTCCCTCAGACACCCCGACCTGGTGCCGGGTTTTTCCGCACGTCTTGCCGCAGCGCTCGGCCTGCCGTATTATGCAGTACTTGTACGGACCGACCACAGACCTGAACAGAAAACAATGGCAAACAGCACGCAACAGGCGCGCAATATCGATGGCGCTCTCACCCGCAATGGCACGGCGGTCCCCGGAGGACCGGTCCTGCTGATTGACGACATTGTGGATTCACGCTGGACCATGACCGTGGCGGCATGGCTGTTGCGGACGCACGGGAGCGGCGACGTATGGCCCATGGCGCTGGCCCAGGCGGGGTACGACCAATGATAGAGCCACTCTCGCCCGATACGCAAGCGATTCTGCTACTGACGGCTCCACTGATCGCGGGCAGCGGTGCATCGTCCACGGAGTTGCTCACTCCGGGCGAATATAAACGCCTGGCCGCCTTACTGCGTGACCTGAAGTGTACCCCCGCGGACCTGTTGTCGTCGCAAGCAAGAGAACTCATGGAGTCTTGCAGACCGGTCGTTGACCCGGACAGTATTGGTCGTCTGCTGAGCCGGGGATTCCTGTTGAGCCAGGTCGTCGAACGATGGCGGAATCGCGCGATCTGGATACACGGTCACACCGATAGCGGCTATCCGGATCGTTTAAAGGGGCGATTGGGCGAGGATGCCCCACCTGTCATTTACGGCTGCGGAGACGCGGACCTGCTGGATTCAGGCGGCCTCGCCGTCGTAGGCTCGCGCAATGTGGATGAAACCCTTATCGACTTCACCATAGCAGTCGGTGAGCTGACCGCGCGTTCCGGCAGGACCCTGGTCTCCGGTGGCGCCAGAGGCATTGACCAGGCAGCCATGCGAGGCGCATTGGAAGCAGGCGGCAAAGTCAGCGGGGTCCTCGCCGACAGCCTCGAACGCACCACCATGAATCGCGAGCATCGCAACCTGCTGCTTGATGGACAAATGGTACTGATTTCGCCGTACGATCCCAACGCGGGCTTCAACGTCGGCAATGCCATGCAGCGCAACAAGCTGATTTACGCGCTGGCGGACGCAGCTTTAGTTGTATCATCGGATCTAAAAAAAGGTGGCACGTGGACAGGTGCCGCCGAGCAACTGGATAAACGGAGATTCGTACCTGTTTTCATTCGATCTACGGGAAATCAATCGGATGGACTGTCGGCGTTGCTCGCCAAGGGCGGGATCCCCTGGCCGAATCCTCAGAGTATTGACGAATTCTCGGCGATCTTCGACATCCCCGCATCGCGACCGCCCGAGGGCAAACAAGGGAACCTCTTCTGACCTCTCCCCCCTTGCCCCCCTCTCCGCTTCCGGCCTCATATCTTTACGCCGACCTCTCCCCCCTGTCCCCCCTCTCCGCTTCCGAGGGCTTATCTTTACGCCGCTGCGGAGAGGGGGGAACTAAGCAATCGAACCTGTCTTATCGTGGCGGATTTTCGCGGATCCCCTTCGCTTTGATCCTCAGATACTCGTGCGACAGCGCTGACATGCTTCGGTGGACAGGTAAGAGTTTTTTGGATGCCGTTTTCGGCAAGCCAGTGCTTGTCATACAAGAAGCGGAATCTTGTCCAATCCCTGGATGTTGGAGCTAAAAATGCATAAATCGATCGTATCTGAAGTTTAAAAAAACTCTTATCCGTGTAAATCCGCGTCAATCCGCGGAAATCCGCGTACGTATTTATCCGCGTTAATCCGCGTACGTATTCTCCAGGTCGCTGCATAAGACATTGATTCTGGATGCCGGAGCTTCTATCTTAAAAGGTTTGCACCTCAACACATATTCGAGGTGCGCCCCGATAGCGTCCACAGATGGACCCGGGGACCGGATGACTAGCGGAGACACGAATGTATCAGAACCCGAATGACGCAATCCCGGACGCAACACCCGATCAGGTGCCGCCGACCCTGCCCCTGATCCCGCTGCGTGATGTGGTGATTTTTCCATACATGATTTTTCCGATCCTCGTTGGTCGCGAGTCATCCATTCTCGCCGTGACGGCTTCGATCGAAAAGGACAAGTTTATTTTCGTCGCGGCGCAGAAAAGTCCCGAAGACGAAGAACCCGGCGCCGACGGTCTGTATCACGACGGGACGGTTGCTCGCATCCTGCAGGTACTGAAGCTCCCGAACGGCCTGATGAAGGTACTCGTGGATGGACTCTTCCAGGCGCACGCGGTCAACATCCGCCGGGATCGCAGCGGGTACTATGTTGCGGATATCGACATCCTCACACCTCCCGTACGCCTGACGACCGAGCAAAAAGCATTGATGCGGCAGCTCGACACCGTCTTCTCCGAGTATATCAAGGCGCATCGGGATATTCCGAACGAAACGCTGCTGGGTTTCGACAGCATCGACGAACCTCTGCGCAAAATCTATTACGCCGGAGCGAACCTCCTCGTCCCTCTGGAAACACGTCAGAGCATCCTTGGCATGATGGATGTGGTGAAGCAGTATTACAACGTCATCCGCATAATCTCGGACGAACTGGCCATCCTCAAAGTCGAGCATGAGATCGACGAGAAAGTCAACGATAACATTCAGCGATCGCAGCGGAAGTTTTTCATACAGGAACAGATACGCATCCTGCAGCGCGAACTTGGCGACGAGGATGAAATTGAACCGGGAGAATTCGAGATACTGCGCCAGCGAATCGTCAACGCCGGCATGCCCGCTCCAGTAACTGAAAAAGCGATGGAGGAATTCGACAAGCTGCGCAAAACTCCTTCGCTCTCGCCCGAAGCCTCCGTCATCAGGAATTACCTCGACTGGATTCTGGTCATGCCGTGGAGCACCACCACGGATGACATCCTTTCCATCGACCACGCCAAGCGGGTTCTGAACGCCGATC
The DNA here is from genome assembly GCA_964371045.1 of uncultured Chromatiales bacterium. Classification (GTDB taxonomy): domain Bacteria; phylum Bacteroidota; class Ignavibacteria; order SZUA-365; family SZUA-365; genus JAOSJT01. Next base: position 4,880 of record CAYJMN010000087.1, read on the forward strand.
ATTACGGTCTCGAAAAACCGAAGGAGCGCATCCTCGAGCACATCGCAGTGCTGAATCTGGTGCGCGAGCTGAAGGGACAGATCCTCTGCTTCGTTGGACCTCCGGGTGTGGGAAAAACCTCGCTTGGCAAATCCATCGCACGCGCGCTCAACCGCAAATTCGGCCGCATCGCGCTCGGCGGCGTACACGACGAAGCCGAAATCCGGGGTCATCGCCGTACATACATCGGATCGATGCCGGGAAAAATCGTACAGGCCATTCGCAAGGCCGGCTCCTCAAATCCGGTGATCCTGCTGGACGAGATCGATAAAATGACGCATGATTTTCACGGCGATCCCACCTCCGCAATGCTCGAGGTCCTCGATCCGGAGCAGAACAATACCTTCAACGATCACTATCTCGACGTCGACTTCGATCTCTCCAAGGTCATGTTCATCACCACCGCCAACGTGCAGTATCAGATTCCCCTGCCTCTGCAGGACCGCATGGAAATCATCGAATTGCCGGGCTACCTCGAGCACGAGAAAGTAGAAATCGCGAAGCGGCATTTGATCAAAAAACAGATCGCCGAGCATGGCCTCGGCGACTATTCCGTACGATTCGACGATGACGCGCTGTTGAAAATGGTACGCGAGTACACGCTGGAAGCAGGCGTGCGCAACCTCGAACGCAACATCGCTACGATATGCCGCAAGCTCGCACGTGAAGTCGTGTCGGCCGCCGATCCGAAACGCCGGAAAAACGGTGCCGATCCTTCCTTCGTCGTCACCGTGGATCGCATCGAGCGCTTCCTGGGTGTTCCGAAGTATCGCAGCAAGCATTTCGATAAAATCGGAACGGTAGGTTCGATGACCGGACTGGCCTGGACCAGCGTCGGAGGGGACATTCTTCGCGTCGGTGTGACGATGATGAAGGGAACGGAAAAGCTGACGTTGACGGGACAACTCGGCGATGTGATGAAGGAATCCGCGCAGGCCGCGCTCAGCTTCCTTCGTTCCAACGCCGAGCGATTGGGTATCGCAGAGGATGCGTTCGAAAAACGCGAGGTACACATTCATCTTCCGGAGGGGGCGATTCCGAAAGATGGCCCCTCCGCCGGCATCACCATGACGCTCGCCATGCTCTCCACGCTGCTCGGTAAGGCTCCGGCCGGAGACATCGCAATGACGGGCGAGATCACGCTTCACGGCGAGGTGCTTGCGATCGGAGGGCTCAACGAAAAGCTGCTTGCGGCACAGCGGCACGGCATCGCACGCGTCATTATTCCACTCGATAATGAAATGGATCTGCAGGAAGTACCGAAGCGCATCCTCAAAGGTTTACAAATAATTCCCGTAGCCACGATCGATGAAGCCATCCCGTATGTGTTCGGCGGCGTCGACAAACCGGTGCGCGCGAAAAAGCGTAAGGCATGAGCGAGCAGAACGTCCTTCCACTATTGAAAAAGGCGACGGCGTTTTTCGAGGAGAAAGGCATCAGCGAAGCAAAACGCTCCGCTGAACATCTGCTCGCCCACGCCCTCGGCCAGAAGCGTCTCCAACTGTACCTGCGTTTCGATCAACCAGTAACGGACGAGGAACTCGAGCATTTTCGTGGGCTTGTCCGCCGACGTCTTGCGCAGGAGCCGGTGCAGTATATCGTAGGCAGCACGGAATTTTACGCTATGGAATTCGACGTGACGCCCGATGTTCTGATTCCCAGACCCGAGACCGAGCATCTGGTCGAGGCGGTTATCGACTGGAAGAAGGCACAGGCGGCGACGGGTCCCATGCGGCTCCTTGATGTCGGCACCGGCAGCGGCTGCATCGCCATCGCCCTGGCCGCGCAGATCACGGATCTGGTATGTGTTGCTTCCGACGTCAGCGAGGATGCTCTCGGGGTGGCGCGCCGCAACGCCACTAAGCACGGGTTGACCGATCGCATACAGTTTCTTCAACACAACATTCTGAACGGCTCCCCCGCGCTGTCGGGTCCATTCGATATTCTCGTCTCTAATCCGCCGTATGTCGCATCGAACGAGATCACCGCTCTCCAACCCGAGATTCGCGAACACGAACCGATGATCGCCCTCACCGACGGCGGAGACGGCCTCGCGTTCTACCGCGCTCTCGCATCGCAAGCGCGGCTGCTCCTTCGTCCAGGCGGACTTTTCGCCTGCGAAATCGGCTTCGGACAATCCGCAGATGTCCGTCGGATATTGGCCGACGCCGGGATAGAGAACATCAGCGTCGTTCAGGATTACTCGGGAATCGACAGGGTGGTGATGGGAGAGGCGTGAAAAGTTCGTCACCCTGAGTGAGCCAACCAGCGCTGCGCACCGGTCCATTTCTTGGGTGACATCTATCCGCCGAGTTCATAATTTTCCCATTTGGTGAAACTATGGAATCTGGCCTGTTTAAGCCGATTTTACAAGATGTCATTAGCAGGAGCCGCCACGCTGTGATCGTTCGTAGTTGCATTGAGCGTCACATGGCGGCGTCTCGAAGTCGGAGACCGCAGGTCGTAGACTCGCCGTGGCGAATCTTCGATCTGCGACCTGAGCGGAGCGCCGCAAGAAATTGTTCAGTTAAAGAAAAATGTCGGTCGGCGTTCCGCTACCGCGGAAAAGGGCCTACGTCCGGAATCCACGGATCAAGTAAGTCCGTACAGTCTCCAAGATGTCACTAACCCGCCGCGGCGGGCCGCCACAGTACGCACATTCGTCACAGCACTGAGTGTGCGTGGCGGCGTCTCGAAGTCGGAGACCG
>CAYJMN010000087.1:7726-22264 GCA_964371045.1 uncultured Chromatiales bacterium
CAGTCGGAGACCGCAGTCGGAGACCGCAGTCGGAGACCGCAGTCGGAGACCGCAGTCGGAGACCGCAGGTCGTAGACTCGCCGTGGCGAGGTCGAAGACTCCTCCGGAAATGATTCGTTCCGTCCAGCACGATGAGACTAGGTACCTCCTCTACATCCTGTAGAGTCCGTCGTTCTATTTTACGATGTTGAGACGCCCGGTGAATGATGTGTACTCATTGTTGTCGATGTCCATGGCGTCGATCTTGTAATAGTAGGCGCCGGTGGGGACCCCGCTGAGATCGAAGGTGGTTTCATTCAGTCCCTTGGACTTCGAAGCACTGGGAGCCATCTGAATGAGTCGACCGTCGACAGAGTAGACGGCTATTTGAACGTGTTGTTCGCTCAAGAGCCTGTATCGTATTGTGAGATTTCCATGTGAAGGATTTGGAAAGCTTTCGCACCATGTGACACTACTTCCTGACGGGTGAGAAAACGCGGTACCGGGATCTTCGCCGCCCTTTGGTAGAAAGTAGGTGTTTTGTTCGTTCTGGGTCAACGGAATGCGGAGAATGATCTTTGCGATGATCGCTTCTTTGGTATCCGGATATCTGCCGTTCAGAGATAGATATGCCTGATAGGCTCCGCCGTGATCGTTTAATGCAAAGCGTTTGATTTCCAGGACGCGGAGCCAAATCCTTCGCGCGATGGAGTCCGGAAGAGTTTGGCTGTTGATCATTCCTTGATACAGCGCCAATGCTTGAGAATGGTTTCCTCGCATTGTGTTCATGACCGCCTTCACTTCATTGATTGCCAAGGGTTTCCAGGATTGTGAAGCGCTTTGATTGATGCTATCCATGCCCGCACTCAATTCACCGAAAAGCGAGTCTGCAACGGGTACCGTCATCGTATTATCCTTCTTCCCCCTTGCAATCGACATCAGGCGGTACAACAGCGCCCCACGCATCTCTGTATAGTTCGAAGAATGTTGTAACGCAAGCTTACTATGATCCACGGCATCTTTATACTGCCTGCGGGAGTTGGTTAGCATGGCATTGTGCATATGCGTCTGATATGGTCCTGAGACGGATGTTTTTCTGAGCACCGGCTCGTCCTGGGGATACGGGCCGTCCCAGGAGTACCACGACTGTCCGTAGAGCATGGGGACGAACGTCACGTTCGGCGGGAGATTCATGGGATCTGGGTAATTTTGTACACCCCATAGGACCGAATTGTTGAGATAGAAATCTCCGTCCCCATTATTATGAAGGCTGTTATCGGCGAGAATGCTCAGCTGCGAATTATTTTCCGCAAGGATACCGTAGCCGATATTGTTCCTTATACTGTTTCCTTGCGTTGTATCCAGTTCGCCCATTTGATTATACGTGTTGAAAAATGGATAACAGGCATCATAACAGAACACCCCCGTGCTATTCGTATCAATTCTGTTGTTTGTCCATTCATTCCACGAGTTGCTCAACTGAATACCGAACCCATAATTCCGATTGAACCGGCAATCGATGACGTCGTTGCTCATGTTCCATCCGAACAAGCCGACCATCATGTTCGAGTCGATAATGCAATTCCGGATAACGGGATTATCCCCGTATGTCGTAATACCGATCATATTCCTCTTGAACAGGCAGTTCTCTATGGGGATAGGGTAATTGTGAGTCTCGATCGCGGGATACCCATGACGGAAATGCATATTCCGAATGATTCCCGTCGCTCCGGCTTCGATGACGATGCCGTACCAATAATTCGCCCAGTTTGCGGTAGGATAATAGGCGGTGATATGCGCCGTGTGGACGGGATCCGCATCCAGAGCAGACTGGGCCATCAGTCTGATCGATCCGCCGCCCGACATCCTGATCGCGCTTCCGTCATGAATGCGGATTGTGGCGTTTTCATGCGCGTTCACCGTGTGAAGCTTGTCCACATTCGAGTACTCATCAAATATGAGAATACCGCCCGACATGCATTCCACCTTGCTATACTCATTGGTTTCCACTTGATTCAGCTTGAGGGTGTCATACAGAAAGACGGTCGTGTTCGGGCAGAAATACAGATGCGTGAAGCCCGGGATCTCCATGCCATGAAATAGATGGAAATCTCCGACGACAAAGAGCGTCTTGTCCGTAAAAACATAGGGCGTATTGTCGTCATCGGCGTAGCCGCGGGCGATATCAATTTCGATGGGGTCCGTGTATGGGGACGGTTGGCTCAAGCCGTCCACCACGTACATTCGATAATAAATCTTCGTGATTCCGTCCGGCATGCTCGCATACGAGTCCGTCCATTCGTGAATATCCGTCTGCAGGGTAGCAACCGTAGTCCATTGGTTCATCGTGCCGATGCTTCTTTCAATAACGTAATTCCCCTTTACACCAGACAGGCCGCTGACATACGGCTCAAGACTCGGGCTCCATTGAAGCGCCATGCAGGCAGAGAGTGATGTGTAATTCGCGCCGAAACCCTGTGGTATGCTCGGTGGATACTGATAGATGTTGCTGGTGTCTCTTGTGATACGAATCAAATACGAATTATCGTTTGCATCGAACGACAATACCCGGATACCGAGATTACCGGCCTGTTCGAATACGCCCGTGGCGTTGTTCCAAAAGCGCGTCGAGGGATTCGTGTATTTTGTGATGACGCGGCCTACATCAAAGAGGTGCCCGGCATACCCCGGATTATCGGAGGCGCTTGTATGAAGGTTCACCATGTTGGTACACTTTGGATATGGTCCGCGGCCGAGAATGCCGTTCGCAATTCTTGGCTGGAACCACGCCAGCCACTCCTTGGAATAGAAAGTACCAGTTCCCGGGTCCTTGATCGAAATCCATTCTTTCTTATTGTATCCATTTGCCACATTCGGGATGTCCTTGTCGATCACATCCAAGTCCGGTGGTCCGCCGCCATCGATGGCAAGCTTCCAGTCGTAACTGCCGTCTGCCGTGATAATCGAGGCTGTCGTGTAATATAAGGTCGCGTTTTCTTCAATCATATTGTAGGCAAGGACACCGGGCGTCAACATGGCGCTGGAACTATTGTATGGCACATACGGGGATTCAAAGATGTCTCTTCCCCTGTGTTCCAGTATCAGGCTCTGATCTGAACCAGGTTGGAGGCCAAGTATTTCGATCATCTTGGTACGGCTGGTCGATTGCTCGCCGATCTCGTAGAGGCGGATATCCTGATTGACCATACTTGGTGTAAACTGGAATATTTCATCATTTGCGTATGCCAACCATCCCAGCCGGTACTTTTCGTACCCCAAATGATGGCTGAAACAATTGCCGGCATTCGCAGAACAACCGCTGAAAAAGGACACATTCCGATGATTCCCGATGGGAACATTAGCGTCACCAAAATGATTGCCGCCAATATGATAATGAGTCAATTCATGCGCCAGGATGCCCATGATGGAATTGTTGTTATTATGTATGTAGATACGGCCATCGATCACCGATACAAATAAACTGATGCCGGAACCATCCACATTTAGAGCAAAACCATTCATCTTGATACCGTCGTAGGTTAAATTCAGACCATAATCTCCCAACCTGGCCCAGGCTATCCCAAGGTTATAATAATCTTGGGGCGGATTGGGGACATCGAACCGCAGATTTCTCGTGACGAGATAAACCATATCCGCGATGTCGTCCCTCCCTGGGTCGCCTTCTGGGTAAAAGGTGAAGTTGAACTGTCCGTTCGGCTTCCACCGGTCATATCTGCTGAAATCGACATGAAAATCGTTATCTAGTATATTGAGGGCGTGCTCGACAATGATATTCCGGCCTTGACTTGTGCTTCCCTGCCTATGGTACCAGTCTTCATCCTGCGGCAGTGTGACATAATACACGTCGCCGATGAGGTGGAAACGCCCGTAGGAATTCCTCTCATAATAGTTGCTGAGATTGTACTGATCCGTTGCGCCTATGGTGGACACGGTGGGATCCACGATATTCGCAGCCCATGAAGGCAAAACATCCTTATCCGGCCACGATGGTGTTTCTACTTCATCATCGGGAAAGCGCACAAACACGAACAACACGCGGAGGAATTCTTCCCCCGGCGTCAGGCTCGGTTTATACCGCCCACCAATGGGACTCGTTATCACGAAGGTTTCCTTCTCCATGTGCGTTGCCTGATATTGATCCATGCCGCATTCGAGCCACTCCGTCTGTGCCTGCGATGGAGGACAGAAAAATACACTGGAAATGATCATCAGGACTGCAAGTATGATACTCCGAGTACACATAGCCATGACTCCTACTTGATGATGGATAATAAGACGTGTTTTGCAACGGTCCTCGCGCCGCTCGTGGCGCGAATGCGACAATAATAGCTACCCGAAGCGAGGTCGGATACGCGAAGCGCTGTCACATAACTCCCTGGGGTTTGCGTCTGACGCTCCAGGGTCTTTACGCACACACCCCGCATGTCGTAGACATCCATATCGACCGTGGCCGGTTGCGAGACGCTGAAACCGATGTGCGCTTCCGTACTGGCGGGATTAGGATAGGAATGATCAATGGTGAGAATGTCATTCTCCGTCGGCGGACTATCGATATCGAGTGTTATCGTACCATATACTTGCCCGTTGATCCGCGCTCCGACCAACGTCATATTGTCAAGTTCCCACTCCTCGAATACGATACCGAGATTGCGAGCCAAGGCGCATGTGAATACGTAGCTCGTATCCTGGTCGATCATTAACCCAACCCTGAAATACTTCACATCGCGCCATTCTCCAAGTATATAGTCCAAACCCGTACCGACATATTTCACAATCGTCCCATCATTGGTGAGCACACCGAGGTTGTCTTCGCACACCCACCAGGTTTTCCCAACCGGTTCATCCAAATGATAATAGGAGAACCCGTCGGGGATATCTTCCCACGGTAGCACTCCGGGATACCGCGACTCGCATGACTCGTCCCGATAGAACACCACCCTGAGCAGGGAGTCGATTCTGAGATAATGTCCTGAAGAGGTCATCCAGTAGCCACCTGAAAAATATCTGTAGCCATTCGCAAACACGGTGTCTTTGCGTATGCTGGTCGCGTGCATCCCCCCGCTGAGCTTACGATATTCCCAAATATTTCCCACCTGCAGCGGAAAATACTCGAGCTGTGTGGAGTCGGGCCCTTGACGGAACAGGTCGAAGTCCGGTCCTTTTGTATCGGGCATACTCCCCGATACTTGCGCGCGTGCCGTAGCGGCGCACAACATCAGGCCGGTACCGAAAAGTGCCAGTAAGAGCAATACATGTCGGCAAGAGCCGAGTGTGCGTGGGATATATGAATGCTTCATGGGTATACTATTCTCCATTTTTATTGCCGGATCGGTGATGTTGAGGTGCTCGTAGTGTCGCGGTATTGAGCAGGACTGAACCATAATCGAGCTTCATGTTGTATCAGGCGAGACGAGCACCCGGGATGGTTCGCACTGTGATCGATCCCCCACTCTTGACGAGATTCATCCGCACGATATGAAAATTCCGTTGCCGTGGTATATGAGATGGTCGAGTACGATATTCGTGCGTGAAGCATGTCGTACATGCTCTTGCGCTGCTTCAAGGTCGTCACGTTCCCATTTCGCGTGCACCAACCCTGCACTGCTCGCCTCGAATACTGTAACCTTCCATTCAAATCGCCCGCCTTGAGACGGTTGTATCAGGTCGTATGATGTGAAAATAATCGCGAATATTGTTACGCGCAATATAAATCGTAAAATACTTTTCTGTACAATAACTGCATTGCTCCTTGCGACTTAATATCGCAGCGCACGTGATTTTTGATTTACGATTGCGGCACCCCCGCCGAAGCATCATAGGTACGCGGTACAGCCGTCGGTACTTAATAGCGAAGGCGGGACGATTGACGATTACGGATTATCGATGAAGGATTGACGTAAAGCGTCAAGGATCTCCGCGAATATTTGGCCTAGAAGAAATCGTACATCGTACATCGTAAAAAAATAAGGCGCCTTCACGAATGAAGGCGCCTTTTCAATTGGGATCGGGTTCGGGCGGTTATTTGCGTCTGCCGTCGTATTTGCGTGCACCGGGGCGGCTGGTTGAGGAGCCGCTGCCTGAGCTGTGCGGGCGCGGGCTGCCGCTGCGGCTGGCTGAATCGTTGCGCCGTGCTTCGTTGCTGCGTCCGGTGGAGCTGTAGTCCATGGACCACTTGGAAGCGCCTTCGGGACGTGCGGACTCGGCACCACGCTTACCATGGTCGCTGTTCGCGCGGGCGTGCTGCTTCTTCGCTACCGGAAGCGCCCATTCAGGAATGCCGGATCCCTTTTTCCTGCGCTCGGGCGCATGCGACAATGCCGGATCGATACGCGCTTCGCGGGTTTCGCGCTTTTTGGCGAAGCCGGCATCGCCGTTCGGTCTCTCCGAGCGTACACCGTACTCGCTTCGCGTATCGCGCGGAGCGGAACGATCCTGACGTGCTTGAGCACCTTCCGGCGCTCCGTTCCGCGGACGGAAGTCGCGATTATCCCTGCGGTCCGCCTGATTAAAAGGCGGAGTGTTCCTGGCATGTCCCGAAGATGGCGCGGAAGATCCATTCCGTCTGTCACGATAGTCCGGACGGTCCTGATGTGCATTCCGCGTATCAGTCGGTCGCTGCTCGCCGCGACGGAATTGTCCGTCACGATTATCGGCGTGGCCATTGCCATTCCTTGGCGGCGGAGTCTGATGCGCGTATCCTTCACTGCGGTACGCTTCCTGCCGACTGGCAGTGCGCGCCTGGAAGTTGCGGTCGGGAAGCATCTGTCCGTCGGAGGTTTCGAGACGGAAGCGCATACCTGTGAACGATTCGATGCGCTTGAGCATGATGCGCTCTTCGCGTGAAACGAAGGTAATGGCGTCGCCCGTCGCTTCCGCACGGCCTGTACGACCGATGCGATGGATATAATCCTCGGCGTAGGTCGGTGTATCGAAATTGATGACGTGCGAGATACCCTGCACGTCGATTCCGCGGGCTGCGATGTCCGTCGCGATAAGCACGCGGACGCGGCCTCGCTTGAAATCCTCGAGAGCCTTCATGCGTTGGCTCTGGGAGCGGTTCGCATGGAGGACAGCCGAAGGAACGCCGTCGAAATCGAGGCGCTTGCTGATTTTATCCGCACCGTGCTTGGTGCGGGAAAACACCAGGACGCTCTCCATTTCCTTTTGACCGAGGAGCTGGAACAGCAGTCCAATTTTCTGATCTCGTTCGACGGCGAGGAATTGCTGCCGCACGGAATCCACCGGGCTGCGTTCGATGCCGAGTTCGATTTTGATCGGATCGCGCATGATCACGGCCGCGAGCTTGCGCACATCGTCGTTGATCGTCGCGGAGAAGAGGAGCGTTTGGCGCTCTTTCGGGATGAGGGCGATGATACGTTTGACGTCATTGATGAAGCCCATATCGAACATGCGATCCGCTTCATCGACGATCAGTACTTCGCAGATGCTCAGGTCGACGCTGCCGCGGACCAGATGGTCCAGCAGGCGGCCCGGGGTTGCGGCGAGAATATCCATCCCGTGACGCATACGGTCAATCTGCGGTTCGATGGAAACTCCGCCGTAATGCGCATCGCTGCGCAGTTGAAGAAATCGGCCATACTTGCGGGCGGATTCGTTGATCTGCTGCGCCAACTCGCGTGTCGGTGCGAGGATGAGAGCGCGCACTTTTCCGCGACGGGCGCGGCCCTGCAGCTGGTTCAATGATCCGCTCTGTTCGAGACGATCAAGAATGGGCAGGACAAACGCGGCCGTCTTGCCCGATCCCGTTTTTGCGCGGCCGATAACATCGGAACCGGCAAGAACGGGAGGAATGGCGAGGGCCTGGATTTCTGTTGGGGTCTCGTACCCGGCCGACTGCACTGCTCGCAGCAACGGCTCGGAAAGACCGAGTGATTGAAAACTCATTGAGTTCCTTACTTGTATTGAAATTTGGAGAGACGCACTTGACGAAGGTTCCACACTGTGGGAACGTTCTGTGTCCGTCAGCATCCAGAGAAGATTGATCTGGGAGGAGGGATCACACGGGGGTCGGATAGCGATTCTCGAAGTCCGCGTCCGAAACCTGTGGATCAGAGGCGGGAGTCGTGTATTTCACAACAGCAAGTAATATAAACGAATAATCCCGGGAAACCTAGGGAATTTTTATTGACCCGGAAAACGGGAAAGGAGCGGAGAGCGGAGAGCGGAGAGCGAAGAGCGGAGAGCGAAGAGCGAGAGATCTATGCTCTATGCTCTATGCTCCGCGCTACGCCCCATTCTGCAGGTGCCGCTTGAGCACGACGCCCTCGCCGGTCTGGCCGTTGACGATGATCTCGATGTCTTCCGGAGCGAGGACGTGCTTGCAGAAGGTGGTTTCTTCGACGACATCAAGCGATTCCAGCCAATCCCAATCGATACTGTGCTGCTCGTTGTAGTGCCGCAGGGTGAAGTAGACGATTCGGAAAGAGGTGAGATTCTGGAAAAAATGCGAACCTTGCGACGGATCGATGATCATGTCGGGGAGGGAGGTTTCGGCGATGGCGCGGGCGGAGGATATATCGGAGAAGCCTACCGGAATACCGAGCGAGGGATCCGACGAACCCCAGCGGCCGGGACCGATCAGCAAATACGGCATGCGGTCCTTGAGCAGCCGCTGATTGATGGCGCTGATTTCCTTGACCATGGAGCGTGTTTTCATGGCGCTAAAGGTATCGTGCTTTACATAAACGATATGCCTCATGCGCGTGATGCCGTTGCCCAGCGTCTGTTCGCTGCCGAACAAAATCGAGGAGGGTGGGATAGCGCCCATATCGATGGCGACACCTCCCTCCTGCTTGACCATTGGCCGAAGCTGCAGGAAACTGAACTCCGAGGGTGTCGGAGATTTTTTCCCGAGACGAACAGCGAATTCGATCTCCACAGGGCAGTTCACCGCGGTTTCGCACATGCCCACGAGAAGACGGAGCACGTCGTTGAGCGGAATGATCTCCGACTTAAGAATTGGAGCGAAGGTGACAATCCGTGTTCCCTCACGGCCGAGGCCTTCATATAGCCGATCTTCCTGTCCGCAATAAGTAGAGGCGAGATACTCGAGTGTGCCGTGCCGTTCCGCGTCCGCGAGCCCGAGCCGAACGAGATGCTGATCTTCGCGGGGATATTTGCGCACAATGTCGGATTCGAGATCGAGGGCGTAATACTTTAGCTGCGAATTGTGGAAGAGGTCGCGCGTCGTACCGAATTGCGGATAGACCGTCGGAAACGCGGGACTGTACTGCAGGCTCGTTCCGCCGTCGACGATCGTTTTTCCCAGACCCAACGCCAGGTTCACAACCCCATCCTTCTGTTTCGCCTTGCTGAACGGGTAATAATTGAACGACCTTGCCACACCTGAAATGTGCGGGTAGAAATACCGACCAAAGCGATCGCCGGCGATTTCCTGAATCACCAGGGCCATACGCTCTTCTTCGATGCGGTTCGAAGTCGCCTCGATGTAATTGCGGGCTGAATGGAAATACGTGGACGCGTACACGAATTTCACCGCCTGGGTAAGGTTGTGGAAACGCACGGACGGGTCGCCGCTGCTGTTGGGAATCATCACGGTGGCATAGATCCCCGCGAAAGGCTGGTACATCGCATCCTCGAGCAGCGAGGACGACCGAACGGCAAGCGGAAATTTCGCCTTTTCCAGAATCGCGCGAAGATCGCCCAGCACCGTCGGCGGGAGGTCCGCGTGCAGGAAAGCGCGAAGGATGTCACCGTCGCTGACGTCCTGAAGTACGAGGCCAAAGAGGTCGTTCTGATCCATGAACTGCGTGAACACATCGGCGCCGAGCACGATAGTACGCGGAATAGAAATGCGCAAGCCCGGAAAGAAATCCCTGTCCAGGTACTTACGCAGCAGATTATCCGTAAAAGCGAGGCCGCGCCCCTTCCCTCCGAGCGACCCCGATCCGATGCGCAGGAATCTGCTGTCGCTGTCGTATTCGTTCCGGTTGAAATCCTGGATCACACCTTTCTGGTCCTGCACGAGGTGATCGGTGATGGCGTAGATCAGATAGGCCCGGAGTTCCTCGATTGATTTGAACTGCCCTACCTTCACCGGTTTTATCTTATCGGCAAGCTCGAAGCGGGTTCTGGCACAGAGCCAATTACTGAAATGATCGCGGAGGGCGTGAAATTCGAGAGACTCCCCGGGAATGTACCGCAGTTTCTCACGCAGTTCCCGGATAGTGCGCGCGCGTGCGATCTCGGCCCCATCGGGAGTACGGAAAATAAAATCTCCGAATCCGAAATTCTGCATCATGAACTCACTCAATTCCTGCAGCAGCACGCGCGAAGTCTTGTCCACGAAGGCATATCCTTCGTGCTCGACTTCGAGACGCAGGTCGGTGCTCGAAGACTGAACAAGGATGGGCAACTCTTCATTGATCTCCCGCGCATCGCGTGCAAGCGCCAAACCCGCCTGCGGATCGGTGACGCCGTCGCGTGCGAAGGAGAGGTCCGTGATGATTCCCAGCATGCTTGACCCGAAACGGCGAAGCAGCGCCGACGCCTCCTCATAATTGCGTGCAAGCAGGATCTTGGGCCGCGCGCGCTGCCGCAACAGTTTGTCGGCAAAGTTCCTTCCTTCCTCTATGAGCGCCTGGACCTGCCGGATCAATTCCGCATAAATGAGAGGCAGATAGGAGGAATAGAACCAGGGAGAGTCCTCAACCAGCAGGATGGAACGCACGCCGAACTCCATGCAGTCGACGGGTGTATTCCTCAGATCCTCATAGAGCTTGATGATGGCGAGAAACAGTGTTCTGTCGCCCGACCAGACGAAAACATTTTCGAATGCCTTCGTATCGGCCGTATTCATGAACAGCTCGAACTCCGCCGATTGAAAGGAAAGCAGATAGACCGGCAATTCCGGGTGTTTCTGTTTGAGCGTCCCGCAGAACGAGGCGAGATCCATATCGCCCAATCGGAGCATACTGATAACGATGTCGAACTCGCGGGTCTCCAGCAGACGCAACGCCGCCTCGCCCGAACTGACGCGGGTTATATGCGGGGCATAGTGGAGATTTAATTCCGAATACTCATTGAAAAGGGCTTCGGTCAGCCGGCCATCCTCGACGAGCGTGTAGTAATCGTAAAGACTGGAGACCAGGAGGATATTGTTCACGCGCACGCGCATGAGATCCTTGAAATCCAGCTGCCTGCCGCGGCGTGTGCGGAACGATGCGCCGAAGCTTACGATAAGTTTGTCGACCTCGTCGTCGAAACCGGCGGACTCGGTGTTCATGCTTGTGTTGCGTATTTCCTTGGCACTCACGTTCGGACATCCGCTGTTACGTCACGATTCTGTGTTGTCTGGGCGACACTGCGCCGGAATTCGGTGGATGGGCGTCCATTACGGAAAAAATCCACCCGGACGAAGCGTCCCGGTCCGAGGAAGCATACATGCGGCAATGCTCTAAACCCAACCGCGGAGCTTGCAGGCTTCCGCCACGCGGGCGACCGCGATCATATAGGCCGCATCGCGCATGGCGATTCCGCGGCGGTGCGCCATACCGGACACCGCGTAATACGCATCGGTCATTTTGGCGTCCAATTTGCTGATCACTTCGTCGCGGCTCCAGAAGTAATTCATATTGCTCTGAACCTGCTCAAAATAGCTGCACGTCACGCCTCCCGCATTGGCGAGGAAATCCGGAATGAGCCAGATGCCCTTCTCGCGAATGATGGGATCCGCCACCGGCGTGGTGGGGCCGTTCGCGCCTTCGGCGATTATTTTGACCGAGGGGCTGATGGATTTCACCGTATCGCGGTTGATCTGATTTTCAAGGGCGGCGGGAATGAGTACATCCACCTCCTGCTCGATCCACGCGTCGCCAGGGAGCACCTCATAGCCGGCATCCTGGGCTTTTTCCTTGCTGATTTCACCGTAGGAATTCGTGAGCGAGCGGAGTTCCTTCAGGTCCACGCCGTCCTTTTTTCTGAACGCGAACGAGGTCTGTTCCTTCTGATCCCAGCTTGAAACGCAGAGTGTTTTTCCACCATAATACTCCAGCAGTTCTATGGCATACTGGGCCACATTACCGAAGCCCTGGACGGACGCGGTAGCTTCGGCGATATTCATCCCGAGTTCCTGCAGCGCTTCGCGAATGGTATAGATCACGCCATAGCCGGTGGATTCGGTGCGTCCCAGCGAGCCGCCCATGCCGATCGGTTTTCCCGTAATGAAGCCTGGCGCTTTTTTCCCGACAAGATGCTCGTATTCATCGAGCATCCAGAGCATATGCTGCGAGGAGGTCATGACATCGGGTGCGGGGATGTCGCGCTCCGGACCGATAAACTCGGCGATGCGCCGCACCCATCCCCTGCACAGCGCTTCCTGTTCGCGCTGGGAAAGATTGTGAGGATCGCAGACGACGCCTCCCTTGCCGCCACCGAGCGGGATGTCGACGACCGCTGTTTTCCAGGTCATCCACATCGCGAGCGCACGAACCGTATCGGCGGTTTCCTGCGGATGGAAGCGGACCCCTCCCTTGCATGGACCGCGAGCATCGTTATGCTGCACACGGAAACCGCGGAACACCTGGAAGCTGCCGTCGTCCATGCGGATCGGGATGTTGAAATGAAGTTCGCGATCAGGGACACGCAGAAGCGCCCGCGTGGCCTCGTCGAGTCCGAGGCGTTCCGCCACGGAATCAAATTGCTGCTGTGCCATCTTGTACGGATTGAAGGACTCTCCATTCATGCCGGAACTCCTGACGGGTGAATTGATCAGTTGCTCTGTTCCATGCAGCGTGACGCGATCGACGTGAGGCGTCACAAGGACAATGCATGCCGGAAAGTAGGATTTTTTACTGACATTCTCAATTCAGCATCGGGAACTCTGAATTGAGGAGGGTGAAAGGGTAGGAGTCGTGAAAAGGTGAAAGGGTGAAAAGGTAGGAGTCGTGAAAAGGTGAGAAGGTGAAAAGGTGAAAGGGTAGGAGTCGTGAAAAGGTGAGAAGGTGAAAAGGTGAAAAGGTAGGAGTCATGAACGGGTGAAAGGGAAAGGGTGAAAACCATAACCGCAATTCGAAAACCTCAACGGATTCAATCATTCCTTATTTCGATGGCGATGTGCGGCTTGAAGGTTTCGTGCACATCATTCAAAAAACAATGCCCCCGCGGGTAGGCAGGGGCGAGCGTAAAACGGAAATCCGATCAGCGGATAATCGTCAGTTTGCGCGTGCTGACACCGCGGTCGGATTCGGCTGTAACGAACACGGTGCCCGACCTCGGTAGAAGAGACGACGGAACGATCAGGGATGTGGTGCCTGGTTCGAAGTGCTGATCCGCCAGCACGCCGAGGCAACGGCCCATGACGTCGTAGATCGAGACGCGGATGTGCGATGCTTGCGTTACCGATACCCCGATCGTTGGCACGATGCCGCTACGCACAGGATTTGGATATGGAGCCGTGAGTTGAAAATCCCTGGCAGTCTGCAATTCCTCAACATCGCTAAGCACCCCGCACTGAATCTGTTCAAGCGTGACAGCGTCGATGATGCATTGCAGGGAATCGATTCCATCGGAAGCCATCGCCACCCAGATCGAGTGCGCCGTCATTTCCGGCGGGCCCAGAACCATTGCGAGACCTTTCGCCGATGCCCGCGCATCGAAGTATCCCTGCAATCCGAATCCACGCATCGCCGCCGCGGCGGCATCCGAGTCCGCCCACCCCGGCATCACAATGCTCGAATCATAATCCGGCGGAATCTCCTCCGTACCCACTTCCACTATCATACGACCCAGCATGGGGTGATCAATCGCCATTCCAGTAACCATGAGTGCTTCATCGGGTGCGAAAAACACGTACATCCACCATTGCGCTTTCCCTTGAAGCACGTCGACCTCAAGGGTCACGCCCGCGATAGGCATTTCGATACTCATGGCCATGGCCAAAAACACATTGTCGCCATGCGCATCCTTTAGCACCGTCTCGAGTTCTTCATAATGCTGTGCCGCGGTAATGAATCCGTCCTGCGCATTGACGAATCCCGTTATCGTCAGCAGCAGGGCGAGCGTCAACAATTTTCGCATATCAGGCTCCGATTGGCGTGAAACATTTCAGATAATGTAAGTAAATCCGCGGATAAAGACGTACGTAGATTTTCACGGATCATTGCGGATGTACGCGGATAAGAGTTTTTGAAACCCCGATACGCGTGACTTCAGGATTTGGAGGCAGAAAATTTCTTCTCCGTGCATATCCGTGTTCATCCGTGTAATCCGCGCACGTATTTACACCATCCACGTGTCATGCCCGAAACGGACCGACGCGAAGCGATGGTAGGCACACTGCTTATGACATCACATGAAGACCAGGATGTTCGAGCTTGATCATGCGTTGCGAAACCAATCATCCTTCGAGACGCCGCCATATGACACTCAATCCAATTACGAACGATCACACCGTGGCGGGTCTGCTTATGACATCTGTGCTCATGTTTCCGAATGGTCTAGTCAACATCGTCACCCTGAGTGAGCCAACCAGCGCTGCGCACCGGTCCAAATCATGGA
>CAYJMN010000088.1:0-22056 GCA_964371045.1 uncultured Chromatiales bacterium
AGGCCTGTCCAAGTCGATTTTACCAAATGTCATATGAAGGAGCCGCAGCAAAAAAAGTCCGGTAATTGCGAAATCCCTCTTCGGCGGCGTCTCGAAGAGCGTAGACTCGACGCGGCGGGATGATTGGTTCCGTGACGCACGAGGAGACTAAATACCTCCTCGATGTCATAAGAAGGCGCAAAGAATAAGAGGGGAATTTAACGCAAAGACGCAAAGGCGCAGAGACGCAAAGAAGGAATTTGAATGGAATTAGCCAGATACCGTCGCCTCGCCGCGGCGAGGCGAGTTTATGAAATCAGCCCTGTTCTAGCCGATTTTACACGATGTCATTAGCAGGGCCGCCGCGGGAAAAGGAATCGATTTCGCACATGGCGAACTCGGCGGCGTCTCGAAGGTCGCAGACTCGCCGCGGCGGGGTGATTGGCTCCGAAACGCACGAGGAGAGTAGGTACCTCCTTGATGTCATAAGCAGGGCCGCCGCGGTCTGACTGCTCGAAAAGCTCGATGTGCATGGCGGCTCCGCTACCTCGGAGAAGGTCGAAGACCCGACGCGACGGGATGATTCATGAGTCAGTACCCCCGATCCACATTGTGTGTCGCATGAACCAATTTCTACGTCGCGGCGCAATCGATCATTTTTCTGCGCTCAGCCGCGGCATCTTGACTGTAATGGGTATCCAGGTCCGCCGCCCTCTCACCTGCCCCTCTCCCGTTGGGAGGGGGCCGGGGGGGTGAGTTGATGAAGGCGAAAATGAGGATTCCGCCCATTTTGCATGATGTCATTAACAGGAGCCACCGCGGTATGATCTCAGGTTGATACTCTGACGTTGTTCGGTGGCGTCTCGAAGCATGATTCGTTCCGTAACTCACGAGGAGACTAGGTACCTCCCTGAAGTCATAAGCAGTGTGCCTGGCATCGCTACGCGTCGGTCCATTTCGGGCACGACACGTGGATGGTGTGAACACGTGCGCGGATTACACAGATGAACACGGATATGCACGGAGAAGAAATTTTCTGTCTCCAAATCCTGAAGTCTCTCGTATCCGGGTTTCAAAAACTCTTATCCGCGTTAATCCGTCTCACCTGTCCGCCGAAGTCTGACAGCGCAGCCGTACGAGTGTCTGAGGATCAGGGCGAAGGCGGATCCGCGAAAATCCGTGCACGTATTCATCCGCGGAGGTTCGCTGCCACTGTCTTTAATTTCAACGATTCCTGCTGTTCACACCTTGGCCAGATCACTGAGCACACGAAGATGTCATAGCCCGCCGCGGCCGGCCGTCGCGCTGAAACGTCGCTTTTTTGTAAGATTCAATTTCGGCACCCCGCTACTGCGGGGAAGGGCGGCGTCCGGCTTCCTACGGTGTTCATTAGCACGGACCGACTGATATCATGAGCAGCGCAGCACCTGCGGTAGAATGTGGGGCGTTGGGTACGTATTTCCACGTGGTCTACTGCGGAAAAGGGCGCTTCCGGTGGTTTCGGCTCCGCTCAACCACCGGAAGCCCGGCCCCTGCGCGCAGTCGAAGGGGCTGCATCCGGAATCCGCAAGTCCAGTAAGTCCGTATGGTCCCCTAGACGTCATTAGTCCACCGCGGCGAGGTTTGCTGGCGCGGGTCGGTACTTGATGTCATGCCCGGATTGCCCCTGGGCGAAGCGCTGACAGATTCAGGCCGATCACGCTGCCATGCACGTTATTGAAAAGGAAAGGAAAAAAGAACACGCTTTCATTGTTTCGGGAAATGCGTATTTTATATGTCGTTCCGTTTATCCTTTGCACAGATCACCGCCTGTTCAGGAGTTAGCGCCATGCCGTCTGTTTTCCTCAGTGAAAGGATTTTGTACTGATGCACGATACCGCGAAAAACGCCGGTATGAGATCTCCTCAAGTAGACGGGATCGACCCAGCCATTTTGGATGCCATTTGTGGCGGCGCCATGTCGGTGGCGGAAGCGATCGATCTTGAAAGAAATCGTATCGAGCGTGAGAACGGAATAGCACAAAAGTCGACACGACACTGGACCAAGCCAGCGGAGCGTCCCTTCACCCGCGAGGAGCGTCAACACACGACAGTGCTGTTCGGCGGACTTACCTGGAAACACGAACATCTCATCAAAGCGAATTTGAAACGGCTTGGCTACATTGCCGAGTACCTTCCCGCACCGGACCTCAGGGCGTACGAGAAGGGAAAGGAATTCAGCAATAACGGCCTGTGCAATCCCACCTATTTCACCGTCGGCTGCCTGCTCGCGTATCTGCACGACCTGGAAGCCTCCGGCTTGTCGAGGCGGGAAATCATCGATTCCTATGTGTTTTTTACAGCCGGCGCTTGCGGACCCTGCCGTTTCGGCATGTACGAATCCGAATACCGGCTTGCGCTGCGCAATGCGGGCTTCGAGGGCTTCCGCATCCTGATTCTCCAGCAGCAGGGAGGACTCGATCAGTCAACGAACGATGCCGGCCTGGAAATGAATCTCGATTTCACGCTCGGCATCGTCAACGCATTTATCATCGCCGACGTACTAAACGATCTCGCCTACCGCACGCGGCCTTATGAATGCATACCCGGTGAAACCGACAAAGCGCTTGCGGCCGCGCTCGATCATGTGGCTTCCGTGATCGAGGCCTTGCCGCTGTACCGTTTGCCTTCGCATGTCCACGCCCTGTTGGGCAAGCGCATCGGACGCATGGCGGAGAGCCTCGGGACCTTTAGGCGACAGGTGTTCGGCAAGGAGCTTCTCCTCGCTGTTCGGGAAGCGAAGTCGCTGTTTCAGGACATCGAAGTGGACCGCACCCGCGTAAAACCGCTCGTGAAAATCACTGGCGAATTCTGGGCGCAAACCACCGAAGGCGACGGCAATTTCCGCATGTTCCGTTTTCTTGAGCAGGAAGGCGCCGAGGTGCTCATCGAGCCCGTCACGCCCTGGCTTCTGTATCTCCTGCATCAGGAAAAACAAGCGCGTCGCGATCGCCGTCTTCTCAATGTGGATCAGAACCTTCCGCCGCTGCCGCGTTTGCGAAGCTGGCTCGCCGAGTCCTGGAGCTACCTGCGCGTCCGGACCCTGTTGACCCTGGCCGAGCGCCTCTATGCCCGCGAATACCGCAGGCAGCGCCGCGCCATGGACAATATCCCGCAAGCTCTCGCGGATCAGTATCTCTTCGCCCGCATCGCGGACCCGTACTTCAACACAAGAATCGAAGGCGGCGAAGGCCATCTTGAAGTGGCGAAAACCATCTACTACTCACGCGAAGCGCTCTGCCACATGGTCCTCTCTCTTAAACCCTTCGGTTGTCTGCCCAGTACGCAGTCGGATGGCGTGCAATCCGCCGTTGTCGCCCACAACAAGGACATCATCTTCCTTCCGATCGAGACCTCTGGCGAGGGCGAGATCAACGCGCAGAGCCGTGTACAGATGATGCTCGCCGACGCCAGGGAACGCGCGAAAGCGGAATTCGAGGAAACCTTGATAGAATTCGGGCTCACACTCGATGACGTGCGGATGACCATGAACGCTGATCCCGAATTGCGCTCGCCGTTTCTTCCGACTCCTCCAGACGGAAAAAGGGCGGGTACGGCCTCACGTTTCCTCACTTCAGTAGCCGCGCGCAGGAGGGCGCTCGGCCTATGAGCACGAATTCCGTTCCGTACCTCGTAGGTCTCGACGTCGGGAGCACCACCGTCAAGGCGGTCGTCGTTTCCACAGCAAGCAGGGAGGTCTTGTGGAAGGACTACCAACGGCACGAAACGAGGCAAGCGGAAATCGTACTGGAATTCCTCCAGCGCATCGAAACGGATTTCGGAGCGGATCCATCGCAGTACCGTATGCTCATCACGGGTTCGGGTGGACGAACACTGGCGACGGTGATCGGCGCTCGCTTTGTGCAGGAAGTCACCGCTATAGCACTGGCCGCCGAACGTCGTTGTCCCACCGCCGGATCGGCGATCGAACTTGGTGGACAGGATGCGAAAATCCTCATCTTCCAGAGGGATGCGGAGACAGGGCGGTCCAAGAAAATCGCTTCAATGAATGACAAATGCGCTGGCGGTACCGGCGCCGTGATTGACAAGATCAACGCGAAACTCAAGATTCCCGCCACCGAACTTTCGACCTTGCGCTACGACGGCGTACGCCTTCATCCTGTGGCGGGCAAATGCGGTGTGTTTGCCGAAACCGACATCAACGGACTACAAAAGCAGGGCGTCCCGCCAGAGGAATTGATGGCCTCGCTGTTTGAATCCATCGTTCAACAGAATCTCTCGGTCCTCACGCGAGGGAACACGCTGCTCCCCGAAGTTCTGCTTCTCGGCGGTCCCAACACCTTCATCCGGGGCTTGGCCGAATGCTGGAAGAGTAATATTCCTCCTATCTGGGAAGAACGAGGGGTAGCGCTGCCCGAAGGAGTACCGCCTGCGGATTTGATCTATGTGCCGGCGGATGCGGAATACTTTGCCGCTCTCGGCTGCGTCGAGCATGGATTGCGCAGCGATGAAGAAGCGGTGTACCTCGGCAGCGAGTCGTTGCGTTCCTTCCTCACCGAAGGTCGCGATGCGTTGAAAAGCGCGAAAGCCGGGAAACCGCTTTGGGAGTCGGAAGAGGAGTTGCATGAGTTCAGGGAGCGCTATACACAGAAACCCTTTGTCCCGAAAATCCTCGCGCGCGGTGCCAGGTTCGACGCATGGATGGGTATCGACGGCGGTTCAACCTCCACGAAAGGCGTACTGATCGACAGAAATCGCAACGTCGCATTCAAGGCCTATCAGCTTTCGGGCGGCAATCCGATCGAAGACAGCAGACAAATTATCAACCAGCTCCGAACACAGGTGACGGAGCAGGGAGCGATGCTCCACATTCTCGGTGTGGGGACAACAGGATACGCCAAGGACATCCTCAGGGATACGCTCGGCGCCGATGTCGCGCTGGTCGAAACGGTCGCGCACACGCAGGCCGCCATAAGATATTATCCAGACGTGGATGTGATATGTGACGTGGGAGGCCAGGACATCAAACTCATTCTGTTGCATGAGGGTAGAGTCGTTGATTTCAAGTTGAATACGCAGTGCTCCGCAGGTAACGGCTATTTTCTCCAGAGTACCGCCGAGAGTTTCGGGTTCAATGTTGAGGAATTCGCGGAGGCTGCGTTCCTCGCCAGGCAAGCGCCCGAATTCGGCTTCGGCTGCGCCGTGTTTCTGCAGTCCGATATCGTAGATTTTCAGCGTCAGGGCTGGAAAAAGGAAGAAATAATGGCCGGGCTGGCGAAAGTCCTGCCCCGCAACATCTGGCTGTACGTTTCGCAGATCACGAATCTGGAGATGTTGGGCGGTACCTTCGTTCTGCAGGGCGGAACGCAGCGTAATCTTGCGGCGGTCAAGGCGCAGGTGGATTTCATCCGGAAAAAATTCCACAATCTCGATCCAACCATTATCGTGCACGAGCATACCGGCGAAGCCGGGGCTATCGGAGCGGCGGTGGAAGCGGCGCGACTTCACGCTTCGGGAAGAGAGACGACCTTCATCGGATTGCAGGCCGTGGAGCATATTAGTTTCACCGCCAGACGGGATGAAACGACACGGTGCAATTTCTGTAAAAACAGCTGCTTGCGCACCTTTATTGATGTGGAAACATCTCCGGATGAAGAGAAACGCCGCCTCATCATCGCGACCTGCGAAAAGGGAAGTGTAGAGCAAGCCGATGAGATGCGCGTCATCGCGAAAGACATGGCGCGGATCAGGGCGCAGTTCCCGAACTATGCGGAGATCTCTGCCCGGCTCGCGTTTTCCTCCTTTACACAAACCAACGCCACGCGTTCGAATCTCTTCGCCAAGGGCGGCGGTTTCGAAGGCAAGCGCAGGGGAGACCTCCGCATCGGTATTCCGAGGGCGCTCAATCTGTATGCGCATGCACCATTCTTCACCGCGTATTTCCAGACGCTCGGCATTTCTTTTGAGAATCTGATCTTTTCTTCGGCCACCACGGACGCTCTTTATCGCGAGGGCAGCAGACGTGGTGCGATCGATCCGTGCTTCCCCAGCAAGCTCGCCCTCTCGCATGTGCACAATCTCATCGCGAAGCATCACGAACGGAAACCGCTGGACTTCATTTTCTTTCCGATGGTCGACGACATGCCCAGCGACCTACATGCGGTACAGGCATCCAAGGCTTGTCCCACCATTACCGGGAGCGTCGAATCCATCGAAGCCGCCTTTACGAAAGAGTCCGACGTGTTCGCTTCCGCCGGACTTCCATACGTCGATCCCTTCCTCAATCTCGGAGATGCGCGACTCGCCTCCCGGCAGTTGTTTCGGGTCATGTCCACACTGTTGGGGCTCGGCAAGGATGAGCATGACGAAGCCTTGACGGCTGGCTATGGAGCGCTTGATACGTTGCACGATACCGTTCGGGGGCAGGCGCGTGAAACCTTGCGGCAACTCGAGGATGAGCAGCGTATCGGTATCGTCGTTCTCGGAAGGCCGTATCACAACGATAGCGGCATCAATCACGGCATTCCCGCGGAATTTCAGAAACTGGGCTATCCGGTGTTCACACAGGACGCCCTGCCCACCGATCCTGAAACCCTCGCACAAGTGTTCGGTGAGGATATCAGGCAGGGCGAGCATCCGATGAGCATACAGGATGTATGGAAGAACAGCTACAGCGAGAATACAAACCGAAAGATCTGGGCTGCGAAATTCGTCGCGCGCCATCCCAACCTGGTTGCGCTGGAACTGTCCAGCTTCAAATGTGGTCACGACGGACCGATTTACGCCATCGTGCAGGAGGTTGTGGAGTGCTCGGGCACGCCGTATTTCTCTTTCAAGGATATCGATGAAAATCGTCCAGGGGGCAGCATTCGCATCCGGGTGGAGACCATCGGGTACTTTCTGAAACGTTACCGCGAAACCCTCGTGCGATCGGCACAAAAGAGGGACGAAGCTGAAGCTGCGCTTCGCGCGTATGAAGCGCGTCTTCTCGCCGCGATCGGCGCCGGCCCTGTCCTTCATCCTCACTTCGCGGCTCCAGAGAGCGGGCAGGAACTGGTGACGATCGATCTTCAGAACCGCGGCATGGGATGAAATCCGCCCTGTACCTGTGCGTACTGCTGAACTGCATGCTGTCCCTGCCGGGAGTCGCGACTTCTCTTCAATCCCAACAGCAGACGGATATCTGT
Source organism: uncultured Chromatiales bacterium (assembly GCA_964371045.1). GTDB lineage: Bacteria > Bacteroidota > Ignavibacteria > SZUA-365 > SZUA-365 > JAOSJT01. Next base: position 7,166 of record CAYJMN010000088.1, read on the forward strand.
TACTTCGGCGATTCCATCATGGAAGGGTGGATGGATGCCGAGCGGTACCCTGAACTCGCATATCCCGCCATCATCGATTCTCTGTTTCGCTCACTCGGACGCAACGTCACGACCGTCAATCTGGGCGCCGGTGGTGAAACGACCGAGGACGCCCTGCGTCGCATCGATGCCGAAGTTCTCGCGCGTCGCCCACGCATTGTTGTTGTCTCATTTGGGAGTAACGACTGGTTCGTCTGGGGGAATCCGCCGTTCCAGCGCGTGCCATTACCGCGGTCCGTGGACAATCTCTCTCTTATGTTCGACAAGATTCATGGTGCCGGAGCGCATGCCGTTCTGCTTGGCATGCCGCCGGTGATCGAGAAGCGCTTCTATATGTTGTTCGAGCCGGCGTTGTATGCACCCTACGGGGGTGTCGAGGCATGCAATGACTTGTACAACCGGATGATGCGCGAGCGTGCGCGCGACCGCAGTGTTCCCGTAATCAGTATTGAGTGGTCGGTGAACAGGGACACACTGCTCGGATTTGATGGAGTGCACCCCTCGGCTGCTGGGCATCGTCGCATTGCGGCCGATCTCGCGCCGCTGCTGCTTGCTCTCCTGGACTCGGCAAGTACCCCGGTATCCGCATCAACTATCGATCTGTATCCTGTTCCGTTTCAACCATTTCAGCATACGCGTTTCATCATTTCCATCGGTTGTCGCGCAGCGACGAATATTTCCGTTCGCATCTTTGACATCGCCGGTCGCGAAATCAGAAAAATCGTATATTTCGCATGGTCGGATGGTACGCATCTCATCCCCTGGGACGGCTCGACCGAAAGCGGAACACCGGCCGCGCAGGGCGCATATACAGTGTTTGTACAATTTGGTGATAAGTTTTCGCGGCACATGCTCCTCATACTGTAACGGAATCCTTCCATGCAACGTCTCTTCCTTTTTTTCCTGTTTCTCTCGTCAGTTTCAGCCCAGCAAAACGCTCCGCACACCAACGATCCTTCGATGTACAAAACCGGGTACGATATTCCGACCGGTGTAGAGCATGGAACCTGGGACGCGGACGAATGGCCGGGAGTGGATCACAAGGTTGTGTACAAAAGGGATTTCATGTACGGCGATCCCACAGATAAAACGAAAATAGATTATACTCTCAGTGTTTTCGACAAAGACGACCACGAAGCGTATCTCAAGTCGCCCGTCGAGCTTGCCGCGCGATTCAAATCGATGAAGGATGCCCTTTCGGCTAGCACCGCCATTGTAGGCATTTTCACCCATCCCGACGATGATATCCTTCTTGCTGGTGGATTGTTTGCATGGGCGGCTGAACGGGGCCTGAAAGCGAAAATCTATCTTGTTTCGAACGGCGCCGACGGTTCCAAGGGCTTTACGGATGCCGAGACGCCGGAAATCGGAGGCTACAATTGCTTCGGCATCATGCCAGACGGCAGCATTCGCGTGTCCACCGACAGAATGGGTAGACAAAAGGAGCGAATCATCGGAGAATATGCAAAAGTGCTCGGAGTTTCGATTTCAATTCTTCCCGTACGGCTTCAACTGAACGGCAAGAAGCTTGTGCAAATAGGGGAGTATGCGGGTCTCGATTTCAAGCAATCGTTCAGCCAGGGTTCCGATGCGAGAAAGGCGATTGAACGTTCGATTTCAGAGATTCTTCAACGGGACCGGCCCGACGTCGTCGTAACCCATGGCTCCAACGGCGAGTATGGTAACTTCCTGCATACGGCGGTTCACCAGATGGTGAAATCCTCGGTGATTTCCCTGAAGTCCATGTTGCGCTGCAAACTGTTTACTGCTTTTCCGGAATATAATTACGACGATCGTATCACGCATTTTATCGATCTTCAAGAAGACGGTTCAGCATGGCAGCGGAAATACAACGCGTTCAAGGCTCTCGAATTCGTGTATCAGCCGGGTAACGATTACGATAAACCCTGGAATCCGAACGATACACTTATGGACGGCGTATTCGTCAAGGATTACGGCTATACTCCGATTGAAGGCAAGCCCCCGAGATATGAATATTTTCAACTACTTGACGCCGGCAATTAAGGCAGAATGACCATCATTCATGTTGTGAATCATTTCCTGCCCCGTCGAGGAGGCGTGGAATTGAGCGTCGCCTGCACTGCGGAAGCGCAGATGAGGCGGGGAAACCACGTAACGGTCATCACGGAGACGCCGGCGCTCGACGATGAGGACCGTACACTCAGCTATCAAGTGCTCCGCTTCTCCGTACCGATCCTGCGTCCCTTTACCCGTTTGTTGTATTGGCGATGGATGTGGAGGCACCGCGCACTTCTGAACAACGCAGACGTACTGCACTTCCACGACTACACCACCTTCATTCATTGGTTCCTGCCTTTGAGAGCATTTATCCGCAAGCCTCTCTATGCCGTTACGTTCCATGGCTTCGAGCAGTGGCCAGTCCGTCTGCGTCATCGCGCGATGCGGAACCTCACCGCCAGGCTTACCCACGCCCGTTTTGCGGTGGGGCAGTACATCGCCTCGTATTACGGACACGCGATCGATGCTTTTCATCTTGGCGCGCCGGTGCGAACGCTGCCAAAGTTGCGGAGGGGAGAGGACGCGGTGTTTGCGTATGTAGGTCGCCTTGCTCCCGATACCGGCATCCTGCATTTCGCCGAGGGACTGCGCGATGCCGCAAGGCAAATCGGCATCGACGTCGAGCTGCGGCTGGCCGGCGACGGACCGCAGCGCGAAACTCTCGCGGCCCTTGATTCCCGGAATTTTCGTGTGCTTTTTCATGGAGTGGTCGACGATCCCATACCCGTTTATGACGGAGCGCGCTATTTGATCGCAACCGGATTTCTTGCATTGTATGACGCGTTTCAGACCGGCATCCCCGTCATCATCCCAGCCTACAACGAGATGAAGCAGCGCTACATTCGCTCGATCGAGGGTATCGAAACCATGGCTCTGGTCCTGGACAACGACGACGCTTCAAAGAACTCGCTTCAGGAACTTCTGCTTGGTGAGCAGGAAGGTGCGGCAATGCTGCGCGCGGCGGCGGCTTCCGCCTGGGTTGCGGACCTTGGCTGGGACGCAGTCGCCGCAATGACCGACGACGTGTATCAGAGAAAGCTTTCACGTTCGGAGCATACTCTGCCGCACAAGTTGGGAGCATGTGCATTCGTATGAAGCATCAACACCATTTTCTGTTTTTCGGACTCACCTCCTGGGACAGCCTCCCTCAGAGGGAACAGGGGCTCGCCGTCGAATGCGCGCGCCAGGGAAACAAGGTGGACTTCATAGAGCTTCCCCCATCGTTTGCAGGGAGGCTTCAGGGCCTGCGCAACCGTGCATTTTCTCCATTGTCCCGCGATACCGGCTTCAATCGTGGAAGCGCACCTCCCAATTTGCGCTTGCTTACGCCGCCAATGCTACCGACGGGTTTTCGGAACAGTCTCACACCGGCCATCGATCGCGTGATTTTCAGGCGCTGGTTCACTGCGACGTTCAAGGATGTCGATTTCAAATCCGTCATCGGTGTCATCATGCTTCCGCTATGGTGGGGGGTCTTTCTCGAACGCGATATTTTCGATCCGGGATTCCTGATTTACGATATCGCGGACTCTCTTGAGGTGCAAAGCAGGAATGCGGATACACTCGCCCGACTGCGCGACTGCGAACATCGGTTGTCGAGGGAAACGGATCTGGTCACGTACAGCGCACACGAAATGGATCGAGAAGTGAATATCCTGTTTCCCGGCGTTCCATCGCTCTTCCTGCCAAATGCCGTTTCGCGCGATTTTATCGATCATCTCGATGCCGCGGAGCCTCCCGAATCCGGAAGGAAGCAGGAAATAGGATATGTCGGCGCGACGAACGGCAAGTGGTTCGATCCTGATCTTGTTATCGAGGTGCTCCGCGCTTTTCCGGAGTGCACACTCTCGATCATCGGTCCGGTGGACAAGCGCTTTGCGGAACGCTGCGCTCGCTATCCGAACGCGAAACTTCATGGCTTCGTGGAACATAATGCGTTGGCTGGCCATCTTCGGCGTTTTGACGTCGCTATCATACCCTTCAAACGCAACGGTATCACACGCATCGTGAATCCGCTCAAGCTGTACGAATATGCCGCCGCCCAACTGCCCATCATCGCATCATGGACGGAAGAGTTGTGCAACTATCAGCCGCTCGTCACGCTCGCGCACGATACTGCGGAGTTCGTGGAATGCATCGGCGTTGCGCTGCGTGAACAGGATGATGAACTCCGGAACAAGCGGAGGAATTTCGCGCTCGCAAACACGTGGACGGAACGCATCCACAGACTGACTGCGATGCTGGAACGGCAGGTGAGTGCGGTGTGAACATCAAGCGCTACACCGACCTTGTGATGAAGAAGCTCCCAGGCGGAGCACGGGATGCGAGCGTAGTTTTTTTCGGAGACGTGTCGTCGAAATTTCTCACCTTTCTCATCGCGCTCTCGATGATGAAGCTGCTCACACCAAAGGAATATCTTCTCTACGGACTCTTCATTACCGTACTCGCCGCAATTAATCAGTTCACTGATTCCGGGCTCCATCAGAGTTTTATCCGTTTCTATGCGATGTATAAATGGGATAACGCACCGCGTGCCCAGGCCTACTATCAGTTTACCCTGCGGGTTAAAATCGGTATTACACTCTTGTCGGCCGCCGCGTTGTACGCCGCCGCGCCCGTACTTTCCGTCAGCGTCCTCAAGACTCCTGACATCGAGACCCCGTTGCGTATCATGACGCTGGCCGTGATTGGCGGCGGCATGATGGAGTATATTCTGGCGGTTCTGCAGGCGCGCCAGGAATTCGTTCGCTTTACCACTATCCGCATTGTCGAAGCGGCGCTGAAAACTGGATTTATCTATGCGGCCATCGTGGCGGGAGCATTTTCACTGAATTTCGTCTACGCTTCGTATGCGGTCGCTCCCACGCTCGTCGGATTGACCGCCGTCTGGTTTGTCTCCTCGATGCGCGGGAGCGTGGCGTATGACTGGCGCGATATAGGAAAGGAGATATTCAGCTTCGGAAAATGGATGATGATCACCTCGTTCGCGACGATGTTTCTGATGCGTCTCGATGTGTTCATGATCACGCCGCTGCTTAAATCGTCGCCGCATGAAGCAGGACTGTACATCGCCGCGACCAAGCTCTGCACTCCTCTGATGGTGCTCGCGGGTTCCGTAGGCACGGTATTCTTCCCAAAAGCGATGGAACTGCGCAGCGGTGAAGACATGTCCCGGTATCTCAGGCACACCTTCACCGTGAGTCTGCCCGTAACAGGAATCGGTCTTCTGTATATGGCCGTACTGTACGTCATTGTACCGCGATGGTTTCCCGCTTACTCCGAATCATTGCCGCTCTTTTCGGTGCTGTTTATCGGATATGCATGGACCATCATCGGCAATCCCGTCACGATGCTTATCCTGAGTATCAATCGCGCGCGTGTGGCCACGTGGATCGCACTCGGACAGCTTGTCGTCACAGCCGGATCGCATTATTTCTTCATAACGTCGATGGGTGCTATGGGTGCCGCCGTGAGCAGCGTGCTCGTATGGTTCGCGGCAGGGATCATCACCATGCTCTACATTTACGCCCACCGCGCGGAAATCGAGCGCAATCGGGAAGTAGCGACGTCATGAAACGCTTTGTCGCACACATCGCCGCATGGCTTTTCCGCAAGATGCAGGGCGCCGAACTCTTTCTGTCGCTTGCACGGTTGCGCGATGCTGGCCACGGCATTCACCCTGCGGCCACCTTCGGACCGCGCAGCCAGATTCTCATCCACGACGGCGCCTCGCTCGCCATCGGCGAAGGCGTGGAGATACTGAACGATTGCTGGTTGATCGCGCATCCCGGCGACCGACTGGAGTTGCGCGAACGCGTCTTTGTTTCACAGCATTGCACTATCTCCGGTACGGTAAGCATCGGATGCGATACGCTGATTGCCGGGTACGTAACGATCATCGACGCGAACCACGCTATTTCCGATACTGGACGTCCGATTCGTGAACAAGGAGGAATAAAAAAACCTATCGTGATCGGCGAGGATGTCTGGATCGGGAGCAACGCGGTGATTCTGCAGGGTGTGACGATAGGTGATCATGCGGTCGTCGCTGCAAACGCCACGGTGACGCACGATGTACCCGCATGGGCCGTTGTCGCGGGCACGCCGGCGCGAATCATTCGTGAAAGGGCACCGCAATGATCGTCCGGGAATTACAGTTTCACGACGATCTCATGCGCTCCTGGTGGAGGGATCGTTATGAATCGGGACGATTGTACCGCAATACCTTTTTCCAATCTCTCGAATGGAATCAGCTTTGGTCCGCCTGCTATGTCGATCCGCATCCGCGTCGCGTACCCGTGCTGCTTGGCGTCGAGCGGGAGGGCACACTGGTCGCCGTCGCGCCGCTGTTCATGCAGGAGCGTTCCTTCGGTCCCCTTCGCGGTTGGCGATCGATTCACTGGATCGGCGAACGACTCGCGCAGTATCCGGACCTGGTTACCGACGAACGCGATGCGACCGCGGCCTGGACGCTCCTTTTGGACTATTTGCGGGAGCGCTACCCCGACGCGTGGATCGAATTACGGGACGTGCTCCCTGAAAGTACGGCCTCAAACCTGAGAGGAATAGAGGAGGAGGATGGAGAACCCTATTACAGGCTTACCCTGGAAGGACTCTCCGCAACCTCGTTTGACGCGCAGGTTCAGCCGCATATGCGCCGCGAACTGCGTCGTGCCCGCAAGCGGCTGGAAGAAGATCCCGAACTGCTATGGGAATTCGTCTCCTCACCGGACGAAACCTTGCTCGGCGAATTGGTCGCTCTTACCCGAATCCGCTTCGGCGAATCTTCATGGTTCAGTGAGGAGAATAACAGGAAATTTTTCCTTGAACTCTGTACTACGGCGCGAACGGAAACCTGGTGCGCGGTGTTGCGACGCTCCACTCGCATCATCTCCATTCTCATGGGATATTTGCACGGAGGCGATATGCTTTACGTGCTTTCCGGAATGGATGAGGAGCATCGTAGCCTGAGCCCCGGAACCATGAATCTCGGTCGAACAATAATGCATGCAGCGGAGATGCATCTCCGTTATTACGATTTCCTCCGCGGTGACGAAGGCTACAAGCGCGAGTTCAATCCGGAAACGCGGCGTTCACGGCATCTCATCATCATTCCGGAACGCGCCGCCTCGCGATACCGGCTCGCACAGCGCTCACGTCGACTGCTCGACGCCGCGACGAGAAGGGGAGTGCATGCGTAGGCCTGTGCATTCCCTTGTCTTTTTTTCCGCCCCTGTCGATAGCATCCTCGAGGAGCAGCCCATCATCGAGTATCGCTTCATCGATGCGATCGGGGAGCTTCCATCCCTGCCCCTGGAACTCGAACAGTTTATCGATGTCTATCGCGCTCGCTTCATGATCCGGCATCGCGCCGTGATCGTCGAAAAGGACTCGCGGCTCGTATTTCTTGCCTGGGTGGCATGCGATCGTCTCCGCGTCGACGAGCTTGAACGCGAGTGGGAGATCCCGGATTCCGACCGTGTGATTTACGATGTCTTCACTGCGCCGAATGCGCGCGGACGCGGCATCTATCCCGGAGCGCTCAGATGGCTTCGCTCCGTCCTGCATCGGAGCGGCGCGCAGCGTTGCTGGATTTATGCGGATTCCGGCAATTCGCCTTCATTGCGCGGGATACGCAAGGCCGGGTTTGCATCGATGGGCAGAATCATCGCGGTACATTTCGGCAAAGGCGTCCTTTTTGGATCAATAGACGGAGTCGAGCTGTGCAGGGCGTGAAGCAATTGCTGGAACGTTTGACGCTGCGTCGGTTGACGCTGCGTACGAAGCAAATCGCCGCTCTCGCCACGGATCAGCTCGCGACCGTTTATCCGCGACCCATCGAGTTCGAAGGCGCTCCGAAGCGGGTGCTCGTGCTCACACCGCATGCCGACGACGAAACCTTCGGAGCAGGGGGAAGCCTCCTGCGGCATCATGAACACGGCGACAGCATCCGCGTGCTGTTGTTTTCCGACAATGTCGCAAGTATCGATGGAAAGAACTCCTCACCGGAGGAGAGGCGAAGTATTCGCGAAGCGGAGTTCGAAGCAGCCATGCGCTTCCTGCCGGGAGCGACAACGACGCCTCTGCGGCTGTCCCGGGATGCGTTCGTTGAGCGTGCCTCTGTCCCCGACGCATTAAAAAAGGAACTCATTGAGTTTCAGCCCGATGTTTTGTATCTTCCATCTTTATTCGATAATCATCGCGATCATCGAGTATTGAATATCTGGTTACTGCGGACAATGCCGGATGCGCCGGAAGTCCGACCCCTGATCCGGGGATTCGAAGTATGGAGCCCCTTACCCGCCACGGCGGTCATGGATATCAGCACCTGCGTGGAAGTCAAGAAGAGTATGATGCGCTGTTACACCAGCCAGATCCACGTGATAGATTATGAGCACCACTTGCTTGGTCTCAATGCGTATCGGGCAATGACCCTCGATGCGACGGCACGGTTCGCCGAAGCATTTCTTGAATTGTCGTCGGATGCGTATCTTACGCTCGGAAATTCGGTTTTTCATTTGTAGAAATCTCATCGTCAAGCGCCCAGGAGGACAGCTTCAATGCGGACATTCTCGAAAGCGTCACTCAGTATCATACTGGCAACCGCTGCATTCTTACTTTCCACAATGCAGCTTGATGCACAGGTCGGCAAGAGCCTCATTATCAACAGGTTCGTTTCCGATCCCGACAACATCGAAACCCACGTCGTCGTCAGCGATGTGGACGGTGTCGGACCCAATCTGAAAATTTCCATTTTCAACGAAGAAGGCCGGCTCGTCTACGAGCGCTATGAAACCCTCAAGGCCTTCGGAAAAATCAACTACAATCCGCTGACCTATCTGAACGCGTACCAGCATGGGTACAATCAGAAGCCGGTGTTTACCGGAACGGTGCGTGTTGAAAGCGACGGCGGCAACATCGTCGGGCAGTACTGGGAAAAGTACCGCAACGATGATCGTTCCTTTATGAACATGGCGGTACCCGCCTCCGACGGGGACGGGTACGACAAACTCGTGTGCCAGCATTTCGTGAGCGACAAGGACGTGGACTCGCGGCTCATCGTATCGAATACCGATGTGGTGCGTCCGGTCTCCGTCGACGTGAAGTTTTATTCCGACAACGGCGGGCTCGTCGGTGTGGAAAAACGTGTCATCGAACCCAACGGGGTTACGATTATCCATCCGCATAAATCGCTTAAAGGCGTGCAGATGACGGGAACTGCGTATCTCGTCGTCATCGGCGCCGGCAAGATCACCGGAGAGTACTGGCAGACGGTCGAGACGGAAAAATACCAGGTCGCGCTGCCTCTCGAGGGTGTCACCAAAATTCGGTGACATGCGGTTCTCGATCAGCATACTGATCTTCCTTATCGGATTTGCGTGTGTGCCGTTCGCGGCACACGCGCAATTTTCGTTTGAAGGTGAAGAGCACGGCAGGCAGCTGCGTGTAGGAGACCAACTGGTCGTGAATTATTTCGAAGCGGATGACGATCTCTTCACGACCTATCTGGTCATCACCGATCACGAGGGGAGCGGCGCGGTGGTCAACGTACTTGTCCATGACGACAAAGGCGTTCTCGTGGATGAACAATCGTTCTTCCTTCCGATATTCGGCAAGGTCAATTACGATCCCGCCCGGAGACTTGCCGGGCGAAAATTCACCGGTACCATTCGGATGTTTTCCGACGGTGGGAACGTTTCCGCGCAGTATTGGCATTTTTATCGCGACGCCTCCAAATCGGCGTTCAACACAGCGATTCCCGCCTCCGCCGCACAAGGCTCACGGGCCTTGTTGTGCCAGCATTTCGTTGCCGCGCCCGACATCGCGGCTCGTCTGGCATTGGTCAATCCCTCCTCCGACAGCGCCGTCACCGTCGCCGTCACATTCTATCTCGATCGAGGCAAACAGCTGACGCGCGACGCACACGTCATTCCCCCCGATGGAATGATCACCCTCGATCCCTACGTCGAAAACGAAGGGCTCGTCCGCACCGGTCTCGCCTACTGCGAGGTCGTAGGCAGCGGCGTCATCACCGGCGAATACTGGCAGGCCAGCGAGAAAGAACAGTACCAGGTCTCGCTGCCTCTGGACGTCATCCCGGTAAGGGAGAAGAACTGGTAGGGAGCGGGACGCGTGGCAGGGAACCCACTTTCGGTACAAAACATGAACTGACGAGATCTCGACCAGGCGTTCGTCAATCATTTGGTCGCCGGACACCTCCGCTCCGCTCTGCGAGGAAGGCCAAGAAAACATCAGTTCATGTTTCTGTTGTGATTCCTGACCTCGGGACCTCACATGCGAAGAGTTTGAGAAATTCGTACCTTTGATGTCGGGAAATGCAGTCCACGTGGCCGTTAACCGTACGATGAGAATACGCTGAGATGAACGCGAAACAGTTCTACGATTGGTAAACCGCAGGCGGCGTGAACGACGTCACGCTTCTCGTGGGATGTCTCGAGCAGGCGGCTATTCCCTGGTGCGCCATCGGAGGAATTGCCGTGAACCACTGGGCTCAGTATCCGATGGTTGCGCAGGATGTTGATTTCGTCGTGGCTACAAGCGACATAGATCGTACAAGGGTGCTGCTGGAGGAGGCCGGATTCCGTTCGGAGACTTTCGACTGGTCGATCAATTTCAAAGGAAATTCCATCGTCAGTCTCCAACTCAGTACGGAACAGCTCTACAGGGATTTCCCCTCGCGATCGGTGCACGCCGACGTGCATGGCATGCTCCTGCGCGTCGCTTCACTGCGAGACACACTCATAGGGAAAATCGCGGCCTGGTCCGATACACAGCGCCGCCAAAGTGTGCGAATAAAGGATCTCACCGATATCGGTCGCTTGGTCGAGGCGCATCCGATGCTTTGGGAAATGCTGACCGATGCGCTCAAGAGCGAAATCGAGCAACCACTTGCATTATAATCTCGCGAACCAACCGAACAACGCTCTCAATTCGATACTCCCACCGTCCGGTGCGGTGGAGCCCGCAAGCACGGCTGCGAATGAGGGGTTCAATCACAATCGATCATTTTTTCTGAAGGACATCAGCAACCGCCACGCTGCTCTCGCGGATACGGAGCAGAAAAGGCGACTCGACACCCTCTCGATTCCACGTACGTAAACAGAATGCGAATAGCCGGAGGAGAACATCCTTGTTATCTGTTTAAAAACGCGGCAATCAGGAGAGTCGAAAAGGGAAGCCACGTTCGCACAAGGAGCTTCGGAATGTTTCCACGTTCGGCGGTGGGGGATCGCGGGAGCATTCGGTGTGCCACGAGACCACGAAACACATCAACGTATTTCCGGCGCCGGTTGGTCACTTGAACGAAGGGACAGGTTTCAGAGATCAGTGCATGATTATCCACCAATTGGACCCGGGTACGCGCCAACTATTGACTTGACATTGCGTACGGCATTACGTACGTTATTTAACACAGTTGCAATCAGATTGGAGCGTGACATCATGGCCATATTCAGCGTTACGGAAGCACGAACGAATCTTTACAGACTGGTGGACGAAGCAGCGGAATCGCATGAACCCATCGTCATTCAGGGGAAACGAGCCAACGCCATCCTGATCTCCGAAGACGATTGGCGCTCGATGCAGGAAACCCTGTATTTGCTCGGGATTCCCGGTATGCGCGAGTCGATACAGGCAGGTCTGGCCGCACCTATCGACGAGTGTGCCGACGAGCCCGGCTGGTGATGTGGACGCTTGTATTCACCAAACAGGCACAAGCCGACGCCAGGAAAATTGACGCGACCGGACTGCGCGAGAAAGCCGAACGACTGCTGGAAACTCTCCGGGAAGACCCGTTCGCACCGTATCCGCGATACGAAAAACTCCTCGGCGACCTGCGCGGTGCCTACTCGCGTCGCATCAACATACAGCACCGACTGGTTTATCAGGTACTGCAGGAGGAAAAGACGGTGAAAATTCTGCGCATGTGGACGCATTATGAATGACTTCCCGGTCAGAAGTGCGCTTTAATTGAATCATGGGCAAGCGAGGGGAGTGTTCCCGGCAATGACGACCCGTCAAACTTGCTATCCGGTCGAAATATCCCGATGTTCCGGTCACGAACAGCAAGAATGTAATGTCCCAATCGCAAATGTTCCGCATTGCTCAACCAATGCCGGCAATTGTTCGTCGAGAGCAGAAAACTCAACCATTATGAAGGAGTCGATATGGCCGCGCATGGTGATGGATCGAAAATAGATATGCTGCAGGAAGGCATTTCCGCAAGGCAGGAGGAACTGAAAAACGTCGCTGATATCCTTGCGAAAGCTGCTCAGAAATTGAGGCGTTATGCAGGATGGATACGTATTCTGCTGATTATTCTCGGCGCCCTGGCCGCGACCCAGGGTGCATGGGATACCACCTTCGGGGTGATGAGTAAAGCGTACGTGTCACTCACATTCACGATTCTTGGCGTCCTTATCGCCACACTTGCCGGTATCGAGGCCGCGTTTAAATTCGAGGCGAAGGGGGCGGAATTAAATCTGCTCGCGGCGAGTTGTCACTCCACCGTCCGGAAAACCGATGCGGCCTGGTACAAGCTGGTGGGAATAGTGGCGACCCCTGAGGAACAGATCAGCGGCGCGATAGCGCTGATTGAATTGCAGGATACAAAGCTGAGTGAAATTCAGGAGAAAGCCGCCACGAGCGGTGTAAACATCACACTCGAAATACGAAGTCTGTACAGAAGAGGCGAAGATCCCTGGCAGGAAAATGCACCGACCGGGAATGGCCCGTATCAGGCGTAAACCTGTGCGCCGAAATATCCATCGACAAAGCAGGTGTCGCGTTGGAATGGCTGAATGCTCGCGCCAAATTCCGAATATTGAGTGTTGAAACGGAAGCATCCATAATGATTAAAAAGCTTGTTTTGGTTACACGGCAAGCGGTATTCTACCAATGTCTCTGTTCGTCGTGGTTGTCATTCGATGTCCGGCTTCCGCAATCGGATCGAACCTTTTGCTCAACAACCGGAATTCGCCGATAGCATTGGCAGGTGATACATGTTGACACAATATCTTGACGCTGCGATGAGAAACGCCCGCTACGAGGTACTCGAGGACGGCGGCGAGTGTTATGGGGAAATTCTATTGTGCCGCGGTGTGTTCGCAACAGCATCGACGCTCGAAGGTTGCCGAAAGGAATTGCTTGCCACATTGGAGGATTGGCTCCTGGTCAGAATATATCATCATCAAAGCATTCCGAAAATTGATGATATTGAACTTGGAGTACACCTCGAACCAGCAGTCTGATGCCTGTATTCGCACCATTTTCAAGGACAGATCTCATCCGACGACTTCATTTTAACGATGTCGATAATGAGCTGCCGATACGAATGTTACGTCACGCCGGGATTATTCGTGAGCGATGGGAGCTTCTGCGGGTCACGGGGAGCTGTCGCGTGATGCGGACGGATATGCAATAATCAACAGGTGACTTCAATGGATTCCATTCAATTATCCCTTGATCGAGTTCAGGAAACGCTTCTGCTGCCATTGTGGGGCCGGGCGGAAATGACACGCGCGGGATCTCCGATTTTGATGGATCACGCCGCGGTGGAACTTCTCGATGCTCTTGAATACGACTTCGCCCGCATTCGGGCCGATCTGGATTACACGAAAAATCTGATCTGGATTGCCCGTGCGCGGCAGTTCGACGAGAAAATCAGGTCGTTTTTGGCAGTCAATCCCGATGGAACGATTGTAAATCTTGGAGCAGGGCTCGACACGACCTTCGGACGCGTCGACAACGGCCGCATGCACTGGATCGATCTCGATGTGCCTGAGGTTATCGAACTGCGTCGTCGGCTCATCCCCGAAACCCCTCGATCCAGATGTATTGCGGCCTCCGTTCACGATGCCGGATGGATGAAAGAGATTAGCCCCTCGGAAAACGGTGTGCTGTTCGTCGCCGGTGGCCTTCTGTTTTATTTTTCCGAAAGGGAAGTCATAGATCTGCTGCGAGCAATGGGCAAGAGGTTCAACCATGCTAATATAGTTTTCGACGCAATGACGCCGGAAGGAATTCAGAAAGCCAACGACATGCTTCAACGCGTTGGTATGCACGACGCAGTGATGCAATGGGGCCTGACCGATGCAAAAGTCATGGAATCCTGGGATGTCGGATTGACGTTGATCGAGCAATTCGATTATTTTCGCGGACTGACGCTCGGCCCTATCCCATTCAAGACCCGCATGATGGTAATGGCGAATCGTCTGTTTCGTATGATGACAATCGTTCACTGCCGCTGGAGCGCGTAGAGAAGGGGGGAGGCTCCATTACTTGACGTTGTCTACGAGCGGTCTTTGAAATCCTTCTTGCGCAAGCTCGTACTGGCGCAATCGAGGATAGTAGAGACGCGCCGCTCTCAAGACTACGACGCGAGATGAGGAGTGAGCACTACCCTCAAGGCTGAAGGGAGATGCGACTTTACATAATATCGCTGCGTCATGATTTATCCGACATTTTGCGAAATGCGCGATCATAATTATATCGAACTACTTATCGTCCGTATGTTCATATTTCCGATGCACTAGTCAACACCGTCACCCTGAGTGTGCCCACCAGCGCTGCGCGCCGGTCCATTTCGGAAATGACACGTGGATGGTAAGGATATTTCTTGTATCCCACGGGGGACAGGCGCGTTTCTGTGAAAATCCGCGAAACTCCGCTTTGCCTGTCCGTCAAAGTTCGTCAACGCAGCCGTCGATTGCCTGAGGATCAAAGCGAAGGTGGACGAGAATACGTGCACGGATTACACGGATGAACACGGATATGCACGGAGAAGAAATTTT
>CAYJMN010000089.1:0-21941 GCA_964371045.1 uncultured Chromatiales bacterium
ACAAATGGGCGGGGAACCAGGGAATTTCGATCCCTGATCGCGATTCGCAATTGGAGCGTGGCGTTTCATGAATCGCCCACTAATGGGCGATGGCGAGGAATCGTCAATCGTCCCGCCTTCGCTCTCATTGACTGACGGCTGTGCCATGTACCTATGATGCTTCGGCGGGCTTTCCGCAATCGTCAATCGAAGATCGTCAATCCACAATCGGGGGTACTTGACATTTGTTTTTCGAAGACATACAATACGGAAGACAATCCTCCATCACCGCGGCGTGGTCCGCGAAACGATCGCTCGAATCCTTAGATAGAGCATTCAATCCCTCGTCTCAAAGGGCTTCGGAGGTGTGCCATGAAAGAACTTCAACCCACGCAATGCCTCGAATTTTTCGGCGAGCTGATTACTCTGCTCCGCACGAATCGCCATTACGAACGGGTGTTCCACTACGTGGTGGATCGTATCGTCAGGCTCTTTCATTGTCGAACCTGCGCGATCGTTCTTATCGACAGGGAAACGGAGTACCTGAGTATCGAGAACTGCTTCGGAATATCGCGCACGTATTGCAAGGAATTCAGAAAACATGTCGCAACGGGCGCCATCGGCGACCTGCTCTGGACAGGCCGTCCGCTTCTGATTTCCGACGCGGCGCTGCTTCCTGAACTGGCGGCGGAAGTGTGCCTGGAACAGCCTTTCGTCTCCTGCGTGTGCGTGCAGATCAACATGCATCATCAGACGATGGGATATCTTTATGCGGCAAGCGATGTCAAGGATGCCTTTATGGAGGAGGACGTCAAGATGATGGAGGCGTTTGCCGGTATCGCGGGGCTCGCACTATATCAAAACCGGCTCTATGATCAGAATCTGTTGCTGGATCGCGTCGATCATGAAACCGGTCTGGAACGCTATTCCTGCTTTGCGGAGACCCTTCAGCTGCAGCTTGCACGAGCCGCCGAAACTGGCGAGGAATTCGGTCTGATCATGATGGACATCGACAATTACAAGAGCATCTCCAATACCTACGGCGGTGAGTCGCGTCTGGCATTCCTGCGTGAATTCGGGGGGGTGCTGCACAAGCAACTCCGGGTATTCGACCAAGTCTGTCGATACGGAGCGGATGAAATGCTTGTCATGCTTCCGAACAGCGGAACAGAGGCCGTGCAGGAGGCGGCAAAACGGTTTTGTTCGGCGATACGCGGTCACACCTTCACCGAGCACGACATCAGGAGCACGGTGAGCGCCGGCGTCGTTGTTTACCCATACGACGGCATAACTGCCGAGGAGTTGCTGCTTGCCGTCAGACAGCTTGTGTTCGACGCGCAACGGGCAGGCCGGGACCGGGTGCTCTGGATGGGCGGTGGAGTCGTCGAATGAGAATGGACGATCTGCGATTTACGATCTCCACCGCGTAGAACGCAACGAGCGCGTAGAAAGGGGGAGTTACGATTGACGATTGACGGATTGCGAAAAAGTTGAAGGATTGGAATCGCCTATTCCGTAGATCCGTTAGATGACGAATTTCCTGTTTTAACTCTGAGCTGAGTCTGTGAAACTTTCCGACGTAGGGAACTCCCCGTAAATAATGCATGTTGTAACATATATGCGAATTTAAAGCATATTGCCCGGCATCATCCATACATAGATTCAGGAGTGTTCATGAAGATCCTAAAACTCATCCCGGCCCTGCTCATCGCCTTTACCTTCAGCCTGAGCGCGCAGACGACGTGGAAATTCGACAAGTCCCATACCAACATTGGCTTCAACGTGACCTATCTGGTTATTTCGGAGGTGGACGGGTATTTCAAGAGCTATGACGGCAGCGTCACGACCAAGGATGACAACTTTGAGAATGCTAAAATCGAATTCACTATCGATGCCGCGAGCATCAACACGGACAACGAGAAACGCGATAATCATCTGAAATCCGATGATTTCTTCAATGCCGAAAAGTATCCCAAGCTTACGTTCAAGAGTGCATCAATGAAGAAAACCGGCAAAAACACCTACAAACTCGCGGGTGACATGACGATTCGCGACAAGACGCGCAAAGTTGAATTGGCTGTGAAATACAATGGCATGGCGCAGGATCCGTACGGCAATACCAGAGCCGGCTTCAAAATCACAGGCGAATTGAATCGCTTTGATTATGACCTGAAATGGAATAGCATTACCGAAGCCGGCGGCGCAGTCGTCGGGAAGGACGTGCGTCTCAACCTCAATGTGCAGCTGATCAAACAGAAATAATGCGACTCGAGGACGAAATACACCAAAGCAAATTTCGCGACGAATTCCGCAAGCTGGCCGTGAATATCCTGTATACTCACGGCTGGCTTGTGGGGCTGATGAGCGAAGCCTTGAGGCCCCACGACATCACCATCGCGCAATTCAACATTCTTCGCATCCTGCGAGGCCAGCACCCCCGGCCCGCCACGGTGTCCCTTCTGAAAGAACGCATGCTTGATAAAATGAGCGATGCGTCGCGTCTCGTCGAACGGCTTCGCGTGAAAGGTCTGGTGGAGCGCGCCACGAGCGACCACGACCGTCGAAAGGCGAATATCGCGATCACATCGAAAGGAATCGAACTGCTTTCAGTACTGGGGGATTTCGACGATGTGATGACGGCGATAGCGGCCGAAATCGGAGAAGATCAGGCGCGTTCCGCGAATGTCGCCCTGGATGCGATGCGCGAAGCAAAAGTGCCCGTGAACGGTAACGGATCCCATAAAGAGTAGCGAATCCCGCCGACACGCGTCTCGTGAACATCGGAGGCGTTCAGCATTCGACGTGGGTGCCAGGCGGACGGTGCCCATCACTGTTCTTTCTTCCCGCCACAACAGCCGGGCTGCTCGGTCGGCTGAATTTTTTCGCTTCCCGACACTCGTGACATGTCGGACTTCTTTTTCATCATATCCATATCGGGACTGAGAAAAGGAATGCCCAGCGACAATCCGCGAAGGATGAAGAGCATGCCGAGAACGACGATACCAACCGGTATGAGGCGAGTGATCTTTCTGCGAAGTTCGCCGGTGATCAGTCCGCTTGCGAACGATGCCAGGAACATGACGGGCAACGTCCCCAGTCCGAACACGAACATGTACAGCGCACCTCCGCCCACGGAACGCATGACAAGAGATCCGGCGAGGGCCATGTACACGAGTCCGCAGGGGAGAAAGCCGTTCAAAACGCCTATCGTCAGCATCGATTTCCGCGAGCTGTCGGCGAGCAGAGATCCCAGCCGTGCCTTCAAGCTACCGAGAGCATTGTCGTAGAGACGTGTCGGCAGGACGCTCCGCGCCGCCCTGGAAGGCAGCACCACGGTAAGGATCATCAGGCTGCCGGCGACGATGCCCAGCCACTGCTGGAACCCCGCCATCGCGATTCCCTTGCCGATTACGCCGGCGACGGCGCCCATGCATGCGTAGGTGATCGCACGGCCGATATTGTAGACCAGGCGCTCGGAGAGAAAACGGAGCTTATTGTCCGCAGTGCCAGGGAGAGCGAGGACGATGGGGCCGCACATACCGAGGCAGTGAAGACTTCCCACAAGACCAATGACAAATCCCGACCAAAGCATGACAGTGCGTTCCTGTGTTTAAGCGAAAGTTGTATTTCGGATCCGCGCATCGGGATGAATTCCGTGGCGTGCGCCTGGATCCGACCTACTGGAGATAGACGCGCTCTTCGAGATAATACTCCTTGCCGTCTTCCGTCCATTTCATTTTCACGATCCACTGCCCGCTCTGCAAGCCGCTTACTGAAATGTGCTGTCGTCCTTCGCTGTTCAGCTGCAAGGCGTGCGTCACGTCGCGCTTCGCATCGGAAATCCGGAAAAACGTGATCTCGCCTGTAATGCCCTCGTAACGTTCACGCGCGGGAAAACTCACGACACACGTCTTTGCCTCACGATCCACCGAGAGCACCGGACACTGTTCCAGCGCCTTTGTCCGCACCTGCGTTTCGATTTGCTTCTGATACGAAAGATCCTTCTCGTAATAGTCTTCCGTGACGAGATGAAACTCTTCCTGGCTGACGATGACGGTGAGCACGATCGTGCCAATCAGAAACAAAACGATCGTGATCGTGATGCCCACAGCCCATATATGTATTTTCGGTTCCGGCATAATTGATTTACGATTGACGATTTACGATTTACGATTTACGATTGAGTCCAGTACAAAAAGCTCGATTTCATTTCGTTCAGTATCGATTTTCAAAGAATTTCGAAAGTTTTACGTCCGTTGGCAGCCTCTTTATACCGGACGCAATCGTTAATAAATCGTAAATCGTAAATCGTAAATCGTAAATCGTAAATCGTAAATCGTAAATCGTCAATCGTCAATCGTCAATCGTCAATCGTAAATCGTAAATTCACAGTGCAGGGCCCATGAATCCGGTCTCGACGGTTTCGAGGAGAATGTCTCCGTTGTAGAGGCCGATGGTGATCGGGGTTTTGACGCCTTTCAGTTCCGATACAGGAAGATCGACGAAGAATGCGGATTCCGCAAGCTCGCTGGCTTTGGCGGTGACGGTCTTGCCGCCGACGACGGAGAGGACGCCTTTGCTGTGAAACAGGACGACCCGCAGCGTCAGGTCCTCGCGGGATTTGTTCACCACGCGGATCGTGAACAGGTTGCGCACGGTGGACTCGCCCTGCATCTGGTACAGGGTTCCGGGTGCGCGCAGGATGGTGGTTTCGATGTCGGTGCGAGACAAGAACAGGAATACGATCACGCCAAGCAGCAGAAGAAGTACACTTGAATACCCGATGATACGCGGCGTGACGATGCGCTGATCGCCTGTGTTGATCGCGGTATGCGATGCATAGCGAATCAGTCCGCGTGGATAGCCGACCTTGTCCATGACGTTGTCGCAGGCATCGATGCAAGCCGTGCAGTTGACGCATTCGAGCTGCGTGCCGTTGCGGATATCGATGCCGGTCGGACACACGACGACGCACTGATGACAATCCACGCAATCGCCTGCATCGATGCGTGGATCTTCGACGCGATATTTTTTACGCTGCTCGCCGCGGACGAAATCGTAGGAGATGACCACGGAATTTTCGTCCAGAAGAACTGACTGCAAACGGCCGTAGGGACAGACAAGAGTGCAGGCCTGTTCGCGGAACCAGGCGAAGACGAAAAAAAACGTTCCTGAAAACAACAGGATTGCGATAAACCCGGCGAGATGCTCCGACGGGGGAGCGGTGACGATGGTTTTCAGTTCATCCACGCCGATGATATAGGCAAGGAACAGGTTGCTGATAAGAAAGGAGAGTCCGAAGAAAATCCCGAGCTTCAGGCCCTTTTTGAAAATTTTATCCGGCGTCCAGGGCTGGGAATTCAATGCGCGCTGCTGATGCGCGTCGCCCTCGATGAGGTATTCGATTTTGCGGAATACCATTTCCATGAAAATGGTTTGCGGACATATCCATCCGCAGAAAATGCGCCCGTACACCGCCGTAAACAGAAAGATCGCTACCGCGGCGGCGATCATGATGAGCACGAACAAGTGGAAATCCTGCGGCCAGAAGGTGACGCCGAAGAGGACGAATTTGCGTTCTAGAATGTTCAGGAGCAGAAGCTGCTCGCCGTTGATTTTGATGAACGGCGCGAGAAACAGGAACGCGAGCAGAAGCCAGCTGAC
The DNA here is from genome assembly GCA_964371045.1 of uncultured Chromatiales bacterium. Taxonomy (GTDB): domain Bacteria; phylum Bacteroidota; class Ignavibacteria; order SZUA-365; family SZUA-365; genus JAOSJT01. The sequence continues at coordinate 5,644 of CAYJMN010000089.1, forward strand.
GCGCGTGCGCCAGCGAAAAAAGCGTCCTGAAGGTTTTTTCGGATAGATCCAGTTACGCTTCCCATGCGCGTCGACGGTGGCGATGCGGTCGCGGAAGGTGAGTTCTTCGTACAATTCTTCCACGTCGTGCTGCGTGCTCATGCGTGTCCTTTCGAAGCTATCCGGTGCCTGTTCCTGAAAAGGGAAGCGCCGGCGCGAGGCCGGCGGTCTCGCTCACTTTGTCATTTTTTCGCCCTGAGGCGGCTTCGCGTTCGGAGGGTTGGTTCCACTCAATTTGACCAGTACGAAACTCGCCATGGCGTTGATCTGATCGGGAGTCAGGCTTTTTTCCCACGAGACCATGCCCTTGGCGGGGACGCCCTTGGTGATCACTTTCACAACCTGGCCGATCTTGTTTCCGTGAAGCCAGTAATCGTCGGTGAGGTTGGGACCAATGCCGCCCTCACCGCCCTTTCCATGACAGGCCGCGCATTGCGCTGTGAAAAATGTTTTGGCGTCCGCGAGCAATGCTGCGTCGGTGATTGGCTCGCTGATCGCGGCGGCCTCGCTCGATGAGGGGGCGGTGCCAGCGGGAAGCATTCCACCCTCGGCCATATACTTGTCGAAGATCTGCGGAAAACTCTCACGCAGCGTACCGAGCTGTGCCGCGTCGGCATGTTTCATCGCGCTGATGACGTCCGACTCGAATGCGCGATACGCTTCCACGCGCCGCAACGCGAGCGTGCGCGGCGTGATGTCGGTGAGTTCGGCCGATACCGGAGTGCGATACGAGCTGAAGAGAACGCCCTTCGTCTCCGGACGCGCGGGTGTATATTCTTCGTCGATCTCCTTGAGGTATTCCATGTTCGAAAGATCGCCGGTGCCGAATACATGGAAGTGCAGCAAATAGATCACACCCATCACGATGGTGATATAAAAGAGATTCTTCCACCATCCCGGCAGCTCGTTGTCGAACTCCGCGATGCCGTCGTATTCGTGGTTGAGCAGTTCGTCCTGCGGTTTGGTACTTTTCGCCATGGCTAATCCTTGTCTGCGTTTGCGTCTTCGTCTGCGTCTGTGTCTGTGTTTTGCGAACCGTCATCCAGAGGGAGTTGCTCCATCTTGCGCGTGTAGGAGGATCTTAGAAAATACACACGAACGAGGATTGCGAGAAAGGCAATGAAAAACACTACCGTCGTCGCGATGCCGATTGACTCGTAGCCGCTGAAATCGACCAGCCTCCTGAACATGCGTCACTCCGTCCTGATATCGGTGCCCAGCCGCTGCAGGAAAGCGATGAGCGCGATGATTTCCTTGTTCCATCGCGTCTTGATGCCGGCTGCGTCGAGTCCTGTAGCGATCGCGCGTGCCTGGACTTGCAATTCCTTCGCCGCCATTGCTTCGTATCCATCTGCGTAGGGCACGCCGATGCTGCGCATCGCACCCAGCTTCGCTTTCAGATCGGAATAATCGAGATCGTTTTCAATCAGCCAGGGATACGTCGGCATGATGGATCCGGGGGACATGGACGTGGGGTCGAACATGTGATTGTAATGCCAGGCGTCGGGATATTTCCGTCCGACCCGCCAGAGATCGGGGCCAGTGCGCTTGGACCCCCAGAGGAAAGGATGATCGTAGACATACTCACCGGCCTTGGAATACTCGCCGTAACGCTCGGTCTCGGAACGGAACGGCCGCACCATCTGCGAGTGGCAGCCGACGCAGCCTTCGCGAATGTACAGGTCGCGTCCTACAAGCTCGAGCGGTGTATAGGGCTTGACGTTCGCGATGGTTGGGATATTGGACTCGACCACGAACATCGGCAGGTTGCCGACGACGGTGCCGATAAGAATGGCGATTGTAGCGAGGATGGTGAACTGCACCGGGCGGCTTTCCAACCAGCGGTGACCCCAGTACGTTTTGTCCGCGTGCGGCTGTAATGCACGCAGGGGCGGGGCTTCCGCTTCTTCTTCGGGTTGGAATGTACCGGATTTCGTGGTCTTGTAAAGATTGTACACCATCACCAGCGCGCCGGTGATGAAGATGCCGCCGCCGATGGCGCGCATGATATGCATCGGGATCAACTGCAGGACGGTTTCGAGGAAGTTGGGGTATTGCAGTACGCCATCGGGAGTGAACTGCTTCCACATCAAGCCCTGGGTAATTCCGCTCCAGTACATCGGGAGGGCGTAAAACAGAATTGCCAATGTGGCGAGCCAGAAATGCCAGTTGGCGAGCTTGATGGAGTACAGTTTTGTTTTCCACAAGCGCGGTACCAGCCAGTAGATCATACCGAAGGTGAGGAAGCCGTTCCAACCGAGCGCCGCGACGTGCACATGTGCGATGGTCCAGTCGGTAAAGTGCGAGAGGGCATTCACACTTTTTATGGAAAGCATCGGGCCTTCGAAGGTTGCCATGCCGTATGCCGTGATGGCAACGACGAAAAACTTCAGCACCGGATCCTTGCGCACCGCGTCCCAGGCGCCGCGCAGCGTGAGCAGGCCGTTGAGCATGCCGCCCCAGCTTGGCGCGATGAGCATCAGCGAGAACACGGTACCGAGCGATTGCGCCCAGTCGGGCGTCGCGGAGTACAGCAGGTGATGCGGTCCCGCCCAGATGTAGATGAAAATGAGCGCCCAGAAGTGAATGATGGACAGTTTGTACGAATACACGGGACGGTTCGCCGCTTTGGGAACGAAGTAGTACATCAATCCCAGGTAGGGCGTTGTGAGGAAAAACGCGACGGCGTTGTGCCCGTACCACCATTGCACCAGAGCGTCCTGTACTCCGGCGTACACCGAATAACTTTTGAACATCGTCACCGGGATTTCGACGGAATTCACGATGTGCAGAACGGCAACCGTGACGAAGGTCGAAATATAAAACCAGATCGCGACGTACATGTGCTTTTCGCGTCGCTTGAGGATGGTGCCGATCATGTTCCAGCCCCACACAACCCAGATCACCGCGATCGCGATGTCGATCGGCCATTCCAGCTCGGCGTATTCCTTGGACGTCGTGTACCCGGCGAACAACGACAGCGCCGCGGCCACGATGATAAGCTGCCAGCCCCAGAAATGGATGCGTGAAAGCAGGTCGCTGAAATTCCGCGCCTTCAGCAGCCTCTGAATTGAGTAATAATAGCCGAAAAAGATCCCGTTGCCCACGAAGGCGAAAATCACCGCGTTGGTGTGGACGGGGCGCAGACGGCCGAATGTTGTCGCTGGGCTGAAATTGAGCCCCGGGAACGGCAATTCCAGCGCCGCGGTAAGTCCGGCGAGAAAGCCGACAATACCCCAGAATACCGTCGCGAACAAGAATAATCGGACGATCTGATTATCGTACCGGAATTTTTCAACGTCCATTCGAGGGATCTCCTTTCTTCGTATGATCATGTTCTTCGATGTCGTTTCCATGCGTCCTTCCCTTGCCGGTGCCGTCGTCGAACAGCATCCTTATGGAGGGCGTCACCTTGTCGTCGTACTGGCCGGTGCGTACGGCCCATAAATACAATCCGAGGAAAATCAGGGCCACCAGCAGGCTGAATCCGATAAGGATGAACATGACGTGCATGTTAGATCAGCCTCCGGCGCCGGGCGGTCCAGCGTGTAAGCAATGTGGTGAAGGCGACAACGCTGACGGAACTGACGGGCATGAGGATAGCGGAGACGAGCGGCGACAGCAGCCCCGACACCGCGAAGGATAGCCCGATGAGATTGTACATGATCGACAGGACGAAACTCGCCTTCACGATCGCTGTGCTTCCTCGTGCGAACGCCAGCAGTCTGTCGAATGTCGCGAAACGTCCCGCTTCAAGAATCCCGTCGCACGCCGGTGAAAACGCGTTGATGTCTTCGGACAATGATATCCCGACATCGGCGGCTTTCAATGCCCCCGCGTCGTTCAGACCATCACCCATCATGAGCACGTGACGTCCTTCAGCGCGGAGTTGCTCCACATACGCGAGTTTGTCAGCCGGTGTCTGTTGAAACAGTATGGGCATCGTTTCACCGAACATTTCTCTGAGACGCGCCTCTTCGCGGGGAGAATCGCCGGACAAGATCGCAATGTCGAAATCATCGTGCAGGCGCGCGACAAGCTCCTGAAGCCCGGGCCTGTAGATATTCGGTACGCTGAAGTGCCCGCGTGGTGCACCGTCGATCGAAATGTACACGGCGGTCGTGATCGCGTCGTCAGCGGTGTCGTGATTGCGCCACGCCCAGTCCGCGGAACCGATCATGACGCGGCGGTCAAGCACCTCGCCTTCGATGCCGCTCCCCGCAACCTCGCGGTATTCCCGCACGTCGTGCGTAACGTCGCCGGCGAGCGAGGCGAATACCTGCCTGCTCAGCGCATGCGTGCTCTGACGAAGCAGGGACTTGATCAGGCTGCGCTCGTCTTCGTGAAGAGGAGGACCATGGAATTTGACCACACCCACACCGCTGCGGGTAAGTGTACCGGTCTTGTCGAACACGATCGTATCGATGTGCGACAGCATTTCAACCGTATCGGTGTTTTTTACAAAAAAATCATTGTTGCCGTAAATACGTTGCGCGGACCCGAGAGCGAAGGGCGACGACAACGCCAGCGCGCAGGGACACGCCACAATCAGCACCGAGGTCACCACATAAATCACCATGCCCTGATCGATGAACATCCATGCGACTCCGGCGGCAGTGGCGATAGTCAGCACGGCCCAGGTGAAGCGAACGCTGATGCGGTCCACAAGCGCCGAAAGCGGTGCGCGCCGCGCTTTGGAAAACACGTCGTTGTTCCATAACCGGGTGAGGTAGCTCTGCTCGATGTCCTTGACCACTTCCAGCTCGATGGCTTGTCCCGCCTGCCTGCCCCCGGCGTGAATGCGATCGCCGCTGCCTTTGCGGACAAGATCCGCTTCGCCGGTGACGAAACTGTAATCGATGTTGGCTTCGCCCTTCAACAGCACGGCATCGGCGGGGACGAGTTCCTGATTGCGTACGACGATGCGTTGACCGACAGCAAGCTGCGTGAGAGGGATCGTGGTTTCGTGGCCGTTTTCCTTCACGGCAACGGAGAGCGGGAAGTAGGAACGGAAGTCGCGGTCGAACGACAATGCGTCGTAGGTTTTTTTCTGGAAAATTTTTCCGATAAGCAGGAAAAACACGAGTCCCGTGAAACTGTCCAGATAGCCCGAACCTGTGCCGCTGACGATGTCGAACACGCTCCGGAAAAACAGCATCCCGATGCCGATGGAGATGGGGACGTCGATATTCAGGAAGCGCTGCCTGATCCCCGCCAGCGCGGATTGAAAATATTCCAGGCTGCTGTAGAAAAATACCGGAAGCGACAGCGCGATGTTGATATAACGAAACACCGTGCTGAACAGCGGATCGATGGCGCCCTTGTTGGCAAGATACTCCGGGAAACTCAGCAGCATCACATTGCCGAACGCAAATCCGGCTATACCGATCTTGTAGTACAGCCGTTTGTTTCCACTACCGCGGCGCTTCTCGGCGACACTCTGCAGACTGATGTGCGGCTCGTATCCCACCGAAGCCAGGAGCGTCACCACGCCCTTCAGCGTTATGGACGAGGCGTTCCACGTCACCGCCACTTCCTTGCGCGGGAAATTCACGCGCGCACTGACGATGCCTTGATCGAGGGTGTTGAGTCGCTCCAGCAGCCATACACAGGAACTACAATGCATGGTCGGAATGCTGAATGTGGCCATGCGCATCGCACCGTCCGCGAAATCCAGCAGCTGCTCCGTGATAGCCGGATCGTCGAGATAGGCGTAGCGGCTGCCGTAGATCTGGTCGTGGGCGCTTTTCCCGCGCACCTTGTCGTCGATGTCGTAGTACGCGCACAAATCCTTCGCGTGCAGAAGTTCGTAGACAGCCTTGCACCCGTTGCAGCAGAATAATTTATCCCCCAGCGCGATGTCGTCACTGAAACAGACATCGCCGCAATGGAAGCAGACAAGTGGCGCGGTGGCGTCCTTTGCCTCGCTCGGTATGCGAAGCGGCCGGGGTTCAATCATGGTGTTGCAGGTGCGTTATCCTGGCTAAACGTTATGCGCGATCGAGTCGCTGAATTTCGGATCATTGAGCGGGACGCTTGCATTGGCCGTGAATCTGTTCCAGAACAGCCACAGCACAAGTCCTCCAAAACCGACAAGCGCGGTTACATCCATCCATGACGGCAGAGGAGAGCCGGGGCGGAACGTGGGCATGACGATCCAGTACATATCGACGGCGTGCATCACGAGGATCAGGAGCGCGATGCCCCGCAAGATCGCGGAGTTGCGCTTCAATTTGTAAAACACAAGCACTGCGAACGGCACGGCGAAGTGCAGGAAAATGAGCGCGACACTTACGAGCCACCAGCCATTGTCCCAACGTGCCAGGAACCATACCGTTTCCTCCGGAATATTCGCGTACCAGATGAGGTAGTACTGCGAACCGCCGATATAGGCCCAGAACACCGTGAAGGCGAAGAGCATCCTGCCGAAATCGTGATGATGTTCGATGGTGACTTCCTTCGCCAGCAGCCCGTCACGACCGATGGTGCGGAAGAAGAGGCTCAGGAACGCGAGCGAAGCCAGGAAGCCGCCGGCGAAAATGTACACGCCGAAAATGGTGGAATACCAGTGCGGCTCGAGGCTCATCAACCAATCGAATGCCGCGAACGTGAGACTGAACGCGAACAGGAACATGCCCGCGGCGCTTATTTTCCGCATCGCGATCGTGTGCCGGGCCTCGCCGTCCGCATCCTGCTGAAGTGAATGCCGCGACAGCATCCAGCTCAGCCCGATCCAGATGGCGAAAAACAGCACCCCGCGAATGCTGAAAAAAGCGACATTCAGATACGGCGCTTTCCATGCGAGCAGGTGATCCGTCGACACCGCATCCTCATGCGACCAGTGATAGAGCGTGTGCGCGCCGAGCACCACGGGCACGAACAGCAGGAGCAGCAACGGCAGGGTTTGCGACATCGCCTCGGCGGCGCGGCGCGTCACCACGCTCCACACGGCTCCGGTGACGTGCTGCAGCATGACGAAAAACAATGCGCCCAGCGCGATGGTGGTCCATGTCGCGAAGGACATGAGCCAGGATGTGAAAAACTGATGGCTGTCGACGAAGAAGCCGACGATGGTAAGGACAATGCCGGCGATGCCCGTCGCGAGCGCGATACCGCCGAAGCGTCCCTTGTCCGTGAATCTGTACGTTGTCGTGTCGATTGCTGCCATGGTCTGCCGGAGGTTACTGTTGTGGCGTTGTCGTGGTGCTTGGCGTGGCAGCGACCGGACTGCTTTTTTGCAGTGCGCGGACGTGCGCGACGATATTCCATCGGTCGTCGGGCGGAATCTGCTGACGATAGGAAGGCATGTTGCGAATGCCGTTGGAGATCACTTCGAACACTGCGCCGTCCGCGAGGTCGCGAATGCGCTGTTCCATCAGATTGGTCGGGGGAATCGGGTACTTGTACTTCATGATGTTGCCCTTGCCGTCGGCGCTGATGCCGTGGCAGGGGCTGCAGTAAATGGCGAAACGCCTGGCGCCGCGTTCGAGCACTGCGGGAGTTACCTCGAACGGGATATCCGCGACGAGCGTCGAATCCTCATAGCGACCGTTGAAATACCCTGTGTCTTCGCGCAGCTGCCCTCGCGCCACGGTGCCTTCCGGCGGAGTGCGCATCGCGGCGCCGTCCGCGAAAAAGTCGCTCTCGCGCTGCGCGATGTACTTTGCCTGCGTGTCCATGTTTGGATTCACGTGGATGGGCGGTTCTTCCGAGGTCATGCCGCGGCAGCCCGCCAGCAGGGCGATGGCCGAAGCAAGAACCAGGGGACGCGACATTGCGTGCATTGCTGCGCTAACGGATTTCATGCGTCACCTCGCACGATTTCAATGTCCCCGGCGCCGATCGATTCAAGAAATGCGCGCGTGCCGGCTTCGTCGAATTTGGGATCCGCGGCGTCGATGCTGACAAGGAAGCCGTCGTCGCTGGATTTCGCGAGCATGTCGGAATAAAAGAGCGGATGGTGGAATTGGGGCAGCCGGTTGAGACGGAACATGGAGATCACCGCACCGAAGGCACCGAACAGCACGAACAGCGCGAAGGTGATGATGATGAACGCCTGCCAACTGAACAACGGCTTGCCGCTGATCACCAGCGGATACGCCGACGTAGCGACCCAAGTCTGCAACGATAATCCGATCGTCGCTCCGAGAATGGCCATCCCGCCAACGATGTATCCGACCGGCGACCGACCGAGACCCATCGCGTCGTCCATACCGTGGATCGGGAAGGGCGAGTGGCAATCGAAGCTGGAGTATCCCGCTTCGCGTACCTTGTTTGCCGCCTGAAGCAGGGCGGCGGGCGACTGGAATTGCGCGATTATCGCGTGCGTTGTCATGCGGCACCTCCTTCGTGCTTCTTTCCGTGTCCGTTATGATGCGGATCGGCCTCGGGGAGCACACCCTTGATTTCGGACATGGAGATCATCGGCAGAAATCGCAGGAACAACAGGAACAAGGTGAAAAACATACCGAAGCTTCCGATAAAGGTGAGCACGTCCCAGGCGGTCGGGGAGTAGTAATCCCACGACGAGGGGAGGAAATCACGCGACAGCGATGTGACAGTGATCACGAAACGCTCGAACCACATGCCGATGTTCACGAAAATCGACAGCGTGAACATGATCGGAATGCTGCGGCGGAATTTGCGTATCCAGAACAGCTGGGGCGTTATCACGTTGCATAAAAACATGATCCAGTAGGCCCAGGCGTAATTGCCAAATCCCCGGTTGACGAAAGCGAACACCTCGTAAATATTTCCGCTGTACCAGGCGATGAAAAACTCCATGATGTACGCGTAGCCCACCATGCTTCCCGTCACGAGGATGATCTTGTTCATTTTTTCAAGATGATCCACCGTGATCAGGTTCTGCAGCTTGAACACCTTGCGCGCGATGATGGCCAGCGACAACACCATGCCGAAGCCGGAAAAAATCGCGCCCGCGACGAAGTACGGCGGGAAAATCGTGGTGTGCCAGCCGGGAACAAGACTGGTCGCGAAGTCCGTGCTCACCACCGAGTGCACGGAAAGCACAAGCGGAGTGGCGAGACCCGCGAGCATCAAATACGACAGCTCGTAATGCTTCCACTGCTTGTTGCCATTGCGCCAGCCCAGGGACAGAATGCCGAACACCATGCGACGGAATTTCGTCTTCGCCCGGTCGCGGAATGTCGCGAGATCGGGAACGAGGCCGACAAACCAGAAGAGGAAGGATACCGTGAAATACGTGCCGACGGCGAACACATCCCATAGCAGCGGGCTCCGGAAGTTGGGCCACATTTGCATCTGGTTCGGCAGAGGAAACATGTAGTAGGCGATCCAGATGCGTCCTACATGTATCGCGGGAAAAATACCCGCGCAGATAACGGCGACGATGGTCATGGCTTCGGCGAAACGGTTGATCGCCGTGCGCCAGCGCTGGCGCAAAAGGAAAAGGATCGCCGAGATCAGCGTTCCGGCGTGACCGATGCCGACCCAGAACACGAAGTTCACGATGGCCCAGCCCCAGCCGACGGGATTGTTCAAGCCCCAGATACCCGTCCCTTCGTAGACGAGCCACCCGATGGACCCTGCGAGAACCATGACGCCCGATAGCGCCATGCCGAAGAGTATCCACCAGAGCTGCGGCGTCTTGTGTTCGACGATGCCGCTGATCTTCTCCGTGATGCCGTTGAACGTCAGGCCACCCTGCACCAGCGGAACTTCCTCAAGTACGGCCGCGGCCGTTTGCGTCGTTGTTGTGTGTACACTCACGTTGCTTCTGCGTGTTGGTGGTGTAGAAATGTCATTTAAACGTCGTCCTCAGCGCGTCAAACCGCGCCGTTGTCTTCAAGCGTTGGATTCGGATTGCGCACCTTGGCCAGGAAGGTCGTGCGTGGACGGAGATTGAATTCGCCCAGCAGGGCATACGTGCGCGTCGATGCTTTCGCCTTCGACACGGCGCTGTCGGGGTCGTTGATGTCGCCGAAGACGATGGCCTGCGTGGGACAGGCTTCCTGGCACGCGGAGCGGATGTCTCCATCCTGTATCTCGCGCCCTTCCACCTTCGCGTGAATCCTGACGCGTTCGATGCGCTGCGTGCAGTAGGTGCATTTCTCCATCACGCCGCGGAAGCGGACCGAAACATCCGGATTTTGCGCCAGCTTCATCACCTCGGGCAGCTTGCCTGTGTAGTTCAGGAAATTGAAGCGCCGCGCCTTGTAGGGACAGTTGTTGGAACAATACCGTGTGCCGATGCAGCGGTTGTACGTCATCACATTAAGGCCTTCCTCGTCGTGCGAGGTCGCGGCCACGGGACACACCTGCTCGCAAGGCGCCATTTCGCAATGATGGCACGCCAGCGGCATAACGCGCACGCCGGGATCGTCTTCGTCACCTTTGTAATAGCGGTCGATACGGATCCAGTGCATTTCGCGGCCGTTGAGCACTTGCGTTTTGCCCACGATCGGGATGTTGTTCTCGCTCTGGCAGGCAATCGTGCAGGCACCGCAGCCGATGCATGCGTTCAGATCGATGCTCATTCCCCATTGCATGCCCTTCTCGTAGGTATGGTCGTTCCACATGCTGCGCAGTTTGGGCATGTGCACGATATCGTCGACGAAGGAGGGATTCTTGCGATATTCCTCGAGCGTCGCTTCGCGGTATAGCTGCGGCAGACGCTCCCGCACACCCTCGCGCGCCATCTTTTCGGCATCCAGACCGTGATGATCCTGTACGCATGCCATTTTATGCGTGCCGAACGCAGCACCGATGGTGAGGCCCTGCGCGATGTACATCGCAGCGCTTGAACGGAGGCGATAGGTGTTGAATCCCACGCCCGTTCCCACGCGACCCGCCTTCCGGCGGCCATAGCCGAGCGTCACGGTAACGGAAAAATCCGCCTGCCCGGGAACGATCCACACCGGCATCGGCGCTTCCCGGCCATCGCAGGAAAGCCGCACCAGATCGCCGTTGTTCAACCCGAGGGCTTCGGCGGTCTTGCGGCTCATCAGCGCGGCGTTATCCCAGGTCAGCTTCGTCACCGGATCGGGGAATTCCTGCAACCATGCATTGTTGGCGAAGCGGCCGTCATGCACCGTAGGCGCGAGACGGAACACCAGCTCCATCGCGGATTTCGATGGCTCCGATGCATTGAACAATTTTTTGTCGATCACCGCGGCGATGCCGGCCGCGTTCGGCGCAGGAGTCAAACCGGCGACCGTCCACGGATAGATGCCGTCGTGGAGTATCCCCCTCCATGTGCGCTGGTTCATGCCGGGAAGAAGAGATTTCCATGTCGTTTTCACGAGGTCGGCGCCTTTCGCCATCGCTCCGGTCGCGATCAATTGAAGCAGCTCGATGTCGGACAACCCATCGTCGTACAGCGGTGAAATCAGGGGCTGTATCACGCCCAGCCTTCCATCCGTGCCGCTTACGTCGCCACAGATCTCGAGGTAGTGTCTCGCGGGCAGATGCCAGGTGCAGGAGGCGGAAGTTTCGTCCACATGCAATGCATGATGGATGGTGAGCGTCACGTTTTCGAGTGCGGTGCGGAAGTCAAGATCGGCGGGCATGGTGAAGACGGGATTGCCGCCGAGCATGACCAGCGTCTGGATCTTGCTGTCCTTCATCGCGGTGACGAAGTCTTTCAGCGGAGCGGTTTCCGCCTCCATCGCGAAGGTTTGATCCACGTAGCGCACAGTCAATCCTGTGTTGCCGAGGGCGCCGTTCAGCAAAGCGACGAGGGCATGCACGCCGGCCGATTGTCCGCGTCCCGCCACGATGATCGAAGCGCCGCGATGCGCGAGCAAATCCTCGGCTACGGCATGGGTACGTTTCGGATCGATATCCGCCGGTGTCGGAAGTTTGGCCAACACGGCGGTGGGGAGCGCGAGTCCGCTTTCGGAAAGCTGTTTGGCGAGCGCCGCCACGAACGCCGGTACGCGGCGCGCGGCGATGCGGAAGCGATGATCCGCCATGGCGGTGGTTTGCGTTATGCTGCTTTCGACGAGGTACAGACGGTTCATCCCGTCCTTCGCGCTCGTAAGTTTGCGGCGCTCCGCAAATGCGCGGGCATGGGCGAACGCATCGCGCTCGGTTCCGAAAATGTCCGCGTCCAGAGCCAGCACGACGTCCGCGTTGCTGTAATCGTACACCGGACGGAGAGGGGTGCCGAACGCCGCCGCGCTTCCGTCGAGAATCGCTCTGTCGGATACGGGATCAAAGCAAAGGACGCGCGCTTTCGGGAACGCCGTGCGAACCTCTCCGAGCAGCCGCGACAAGGTCGGGGATGCGAATGGCGAGCAGAGCAGGGCCAGACCCTCGCCGCCGGTTTTCAGCAAGGCCTCGCGTTGCGTTTTCCACACCTCGGCAAATGCCTGTACCGTCGATGCATCGGCGGTGTGAAGCGCGTGCATGGAGCGGTCCGGATCGTAGAGTCCGAGGATGGAGGCATTGGCCCACACGCTTGAGGAGCTTCCGGTGGTGGCGCGCAGGGCGTTTCCGCTGATTTTGTACGGACGGCCTTCGCGGGTCTCGACCAGCAGCGCTTCGCTGTCCGTGCCGAGCGGCATGTTCGTTGCGTAGCTGACGCTGTTGCCGGGCGTCACTTCTTCCGGACGCGACACATAAGGGACGATGTGCTCCTCAGGGCGGCGGCAGCTCGTCAATCCCGCGAGCGCCATGGATGCCCCCATGATCGCGAGGAAGCTGCGGCGGTCGATTCCGTGTTCCTCCGGCGGACCGGACGGGAATTCGTTTTCCAGCAACACGCGGTACTCCGGCGTATCCGCTTTGTCGCGGAGGCTCAGCCAGTAGTCTTTCCCGTGCGTCGAATCGTGAGCGTCAACAGGTGGCCGATGTTTCATCGATGACATCCCGAACAGGTTTCAGGTGGATTAAGATTGAGTTTCGCCTTGATGGCCGCGGCGCGTCGCTCCTGGTCCTCGGGTGCGATCCAGCCCATCACCGTCACGTCCTCGGGTGCACGCAGATGCTGATCGGGATTGCGATGGCAGTCGAGGCACCAGCCCATGCTGAGCGACTCTTTCAGCTGCACGACTTCCATCGCGGAGATGTCGCCATGGCAGCTTTCGCAACCGACGCCTGCGCGGAGGTGGGCGCTGTGGTCGAAGTACGCGTAATCGGGGATCTTGTGAATCCGCACCCAGCGCATAGGCTCTTTCGATTCCCAGCTCGCGCGGAGGGCCGCAAGTTTTTCGCTTTCCGGTTTGATCAGGGTGTGGCAGTTCATGCAGGTCTGAGTGGGCGGCACCATGGCCACCGGCGACGTCTCCACGCCGATGTGGCAGTAGCGGCAGTCCATGCCCAGCTCGCCCACGTGCAGCTTGTGGCTGTACGGAACGGGCTGGACGGGCGCGTACCCCACGTCCGTGTACAGCGGAGACCAGAAGTACCATATCCCCGCGACGAGCACGATGACGAGAATGCCACCGGAAACTATGATGTTTCGCGGCAGTGAATTGGTCCACTTTGGGAAGATCTGCGCCAAAGCTTATCCTCTTACTCTAGATTATAAGGATGGGTCGGAACACGGAATCAATTGGGATAGACGGACTTCACGACATTGAAACGGGCAATAAAGAGAGAGCAGTCCTATTTAAAAAGAAACTTATGGAAAAAACTGCAGCAAACCAAATCCGGACATGGCAGGTGTGAGATAGAGTCGAGAAATCTCTCCGGTATCGGCCGCGAGCGCCATGTTATCGAGGTAGTCCGGGTATGTATTTCACAGAAATGATGGAATTCAACGATATTTTCGTATGCGCGGGCAGTATATTGGACCATTACGCCTGATGACGCCCGCACACATCGAGGAGATCGATACAGAATGGAAAGCACAAAAAAGCAGCAGATAATTCAGAAATATGAAGAGGAAGCGAGGGAACGGGATAGCGACGCATGGTACGCCGCGGGTGGTTCAGCGAGAGTGCCCGAGAGTCGGGCGGCGCGGTACTTCATCGATCGCAAGGTTTCGGAAGCGCTGCGCTTGCTCGGTTCGGATTACAGGCGGGATGCGCGCGTCCTCGAGATCGGTTGCAGCTTCGGTCACATGACGGCGCTGCTCGCCTCATCGTTTGATACCCTGACGGCGGTGGACATTTCGCCTGCGAGCGTGGACGTCGCCTCGAAACGCATGGCCCGCTATGGCGTTGCCAACGTCGCGTTCGGCGCGGACGACGCTGAGGAACTCCACACGCAAACCGACGACAGTCTCGATGTCGTGTTCTCTTTTTCGACGATCCGATTTTGTCCAAACCAGGAGAAGGCACTCGCGACTATACATTCGAAATTGCGGCGGGGCGGCGTGGCGATCATCGATTTCCCCAATCGCTACTCGCCCTGGCACATGTTTGTCAAGGCGGTGATGGGCATCCGCAGACACGCGCACGATAATCTCTATTCAAGGAAGCAGGTGACGCGTCTCTTTGCCGACACCGGTTTTGAAGTGCAGCGCACGGTGGTATTCCTTTTCACCACAAAACGACTTCCTTCCTTTGCCTTGCCACTGTTCCGACTCGTGGATGTCGTATTGGAACGCACCCCGCTGCTGTGCAATCTCGGCGGCATCATCATGATCAAGGCGAGAAAACAATGAGCACCGCGACGTTGCTTTGGACGGAGTATCCGAACGAATGAGCACCGCGACGTTCCCATGGACGGAGAATCCGAGCGCATGAGCACCGCGACGTTGCTGTGGACCGAGTATCCGTATCGGGCCGGCTTCTGCATCACCGACGATACGGATGCCGCAACGTTGGAGCAAACCAGGGCGGTGTACGATTTCCTAATGGAGCAGGAGATTCGGACAACGAAAACCGTATGGCCATTCCACCCCACGGAGCCTTGCGGCATTCCGGCGACGCCGGATTCGACGCTGCGGGGAATCACCCTCCAGGATGCCGGCTATCTCTCCTACTGCTCGATGCTTGCCCGCAATGGCTACGATATCTGTTTGCACGGCGCTTCGGCGGGTAATAACAGCCGCCAGGCGACGCTCGACGCGCTCGATTTCGCTGAACAACATTTCGGTCCATCGGACACCTTTATTTGTCATTCGAAGAATGCTGAAAATCTGTACTGGGAATCGGAGGTCACGCGTCTTTTTCCTTTCAGGCAGCTCATTGGATCTATTCAGAAACACTCCTGCTCGGGGGAAATCGAAGACAGCCGGTATTTTTGGGGCGACGTGTGCGGGAAGAGGGTACAGTTCGTTCGTCTTTTGCGTACGCGTTGCACGAACACGCTCAAACGCAATCCATCCATGCCGTATCACGACCCGCGCAAGCCGTATGTGAACTACTGGTTCTCCGCGACCAAGCGCAGCATTCACGATTGCGCAACACCCGCGGCGCTCGATCGCTTGAAACGGGAAAACGGTTTGACGATCCTCTATCAATACCTGCACCGCTATGCCGATCCCCTGACGCTGGATCTCGATGCAAAATTCACGGAGGCTGTCCGGAATCTTGCCTCGGATTCCCTGCTTCACGTCCACACGGCATCGCATCATTTGCGTCGGCTCCGCTCCATCCGGAACATCGTTGTCGTTCAATCCGGAGGCGCGTACTGGGTGTTGAATGCGGGGAGCTCCGCCATCAAACAACTTCAATTCACCATCACAAACCCACTCGCTGTTACGTTTGATGAAAAGCAGGGGTTGGTGCGTGGCGATACGTTGGTCATTGATGAAATCCCGGCGGGCAGTGCAATTCGTTTCGAAACCACGACGCCAATTTCCTTCAGGAAATGCGCCTTCGTCAAACTGCTTCCTGGTCGCAGCGCCCAAATTACAGTCCCGGCCGGAACGGTGATGCTCACTATCGAGCCACCCGCGCCCGGAATCACCGCATCTACGCACCCGAACCTCTTATTTGCCATCGAACCAGATGCCGATGGATTCAAGAAAACATCGACCATCCCTTTGAGAGAGGAATACCGCATGCTGATGGACCAGATGCGGATTGTTCTGAGAGAAATCGTGTTCAAGGGCAGAAGTCTGGACAGCAATACCTATCTCGACACCAGCAAGAGCATCCCTCTCGAAAATCATGATACCTGGTGATCCGCTATTTTGGTGGTTCCGGAACGCGCACATGCTCCATAGTGTGTCTGCGGGGCAACGAGGAGAGACGGCGGTTCGCAGAGAACGAGCATCGATCAATAGACTCTGATTCGGTACTCGACACCATCTCCCGCACCAAGATCTCAAAAGCGGGCGATACATGAAACGCCACATCCCGCATCGGAAGTCGCAAAAGTGG
>CAYJMN010000090.1:0-21738 GCA_964371045.1 uncultured Chromatiales bacterium
CATCCTTGAAATGGACCGGTGCGCAGCGCTGGTTGGCTCACTCAGGGTGACGAGCTTGGTTATCGCGCCTCAGGATGACGTATATTGATAATGCGGATATATATCTCTCATACCATCCATTGACCCCGCTCCCTGCGCTCACCGCCCCACTACCGGTACCGTCAGCGATGCATTGGGAAGGATCACAACGGCCTGGGGGCCGGGCTGGTACTCGCGTGCGCGATCGATCGCAGCTTGAAGCGAGATCGCCGGTTCGATTCCCATGAGCCTGACGGAGTCCGGATCCAGCGACGATACCAGGATGATACGGAACCGCGCGGCCTTCTCGCGTACGGCAAGTGCGGTGTGCGCATTCATCGCGTATCGGGTGAGAAGCGCTTCATTGAACGAGGCTCCGTCCGGATACCGGAACCAGTCAAGAAACGTGTTGTTTCCGATGCCTTCCCCGCACTCGGCAACGCAAATCAACACACCGTCGTCCTCGAGCGCGTAATGCGCGTGGTGCATCGCCTTGTGCGATTGTATGAAGTTGATATCCTTCGGAAAGCCGCCTGCGCCTGCTACGCAAACATGAGCCTTGCGCTCCAGGGATTCCGAATACATCCGATCGACTATCGCACAACCCGCGCGATGCGCTTCGATCAGATCACCGGATACGGCCTCGGCGATGTCTCCCCGTTCATCGAGAATGGCGGCGAAGTACCAGCATGGAGGAAAAAACCGCACGGCGTCGAGAATATCCTCCATCACCGGATTGCCTTCGATATTGCCGTCGCGGCAGGCGGTATGGAATCGCCCGACGTCGGTGATTGTGCGGCGATGGTTGGTTACGGCGGTACTGTAGGCGGCGACACCGGGGAGAATCATCTTCGCTCCTCCACCGAAGCCCGCGAAATAATGATGGACGATCGTACCCGCGACGACGATGAAATCCGCCTCGGCCACGACGCGATTGAGCAGGACGCGCGTACCGAAGCGCGTGGTCCCGACAAGCGTGCACTCCCCTTCATCGCGGGAATCGTGCTCCAGCACCCTGAAACGTTCGTGCATTCCCGGTCCGATCAGTTCCTGCTGCTCGGCCAGGGACTGCGCTGGATGCGTGCCTGTGGCGAACATGATCGTGATCCACTCATCGCGAATGCCGGCCGCATGAAGCTCGTTCAGGAGGAAAGGAAGAACCAGAGCCGTCCCTGCGCGGCGTGTTTTGTCCGGAACGATGATGACGATGTTCCGGCTATGCACGGCCGCGTGCAGCGGAGGCGCGGCTACAGGATTGTCGAGTGCGCGCTGAACCGCCGCGTGCCCGGTCCGCTCCTGCGATGGAGGAGCGATACCGGGCACGAGGGCAATCCACTCTTGAGGAAGCTTCGCCTCCTGCACGCCGGCTCCGTAACGGAGTGAGAGGTTCCGGCTGCCGAAGGACTGCATATCAGTTGATGCGGAGACTCGGGCGAATGGTCAGGACGCCCTTTTTGAACCCGAGGATTCTGTCGAAATCGGCGACATATAACATCTCGCCGCGAAGTAGCACACCGCGCGGTGAAATGAAACCGCGGATCGTGATCGGGTCGATGCGCTCGATGAAGCCACCACTCTTGTCGAAGTGGAACACGGCTACCGCACCCGGATCGGCTACGTAAATATCGCCGCTCTTCGGCTCGACCGTCACGCCCCATGGCTTGATAAGGTCGTCCTTGATCACGAGTTCGACGGAGCAATCGGAGGCGTTCAGCACCTGCACTTGTCCGTTGCCGAAATCCGCGACGTAGAGCTTGTCCCCTGCCGATGCGATCCCCTTGGGATCCTTGAAGAGACCACCTGCCTTGCGGCCCATGGCTTTGAGGGACGTACCGTCGAACACAGCGATGCCGGTCTTGTCAAGCACGTAAATCTTGCCGCCGGCCACCGTGACGCTACGCGGATCGTCCAGGCCTTCGGCGATCGTACGCTCGGGAGCATCGCGGTTGTCATAAATGCGAAGGGCGTTGTTACCCGCATCGATGACGAACGTACGGCCGGTTTCGTCCGTGGTGACGCCGCGCAACACCGCGCCCTGGTCTTCCACCTGGATCTCATTGACGTACGTACCGACGCTGGTGATTCTCTGCACGATGTTCAGGCGCGGATTTACAATTACGAGACCGTCGTCCTTGGTGCACATATAGGAAAGATCGTCGAGCTGCCGTCTGTTGGATTTGACGAAATACACCGGCAAATCCAGTGGACCACTTCCTTTTACGCGGAACTCGCCAAAACGCACGTTGCTGTTTCCCGCGTAAGGACCAACATACCCGGAATTGAAGCGCATTTCTTCCAGCGCGACGTTCCTGTTGTCGAGCAGCACGGAATAATTGCTCTTTAACGGATCGGTGTACACAGAGAGCGTGACCGGCAATTTCAAATCCTGGAGATTGACGATCCTCGTTTCGATATAGACACCGGTGAAGTCAATGTATCCCATGGCGAGACCTCCCTGGAGAATCTTCACCACCTGACTGTTCGTAAGCGCGTTGGTCTGTTCGGCTCCGAACACGAGTCCACCGCCAAAAGAGTGCACGGTAATCTGGAACACCGCTTGCTTGGTGCCCATCAGATACGTGCTGTTAAGAAGTGCGAGATGTTCGGCCCCACCGCGAGCGGTGAGCGTACCTCCCTCCGCAGTCCATGTCCCGGCAACCTGAGACCATCCCGGCAAGGCCGCGTCCTGGAAATCGTCCTGTATCCAGACGCTGAAGTTGTCACTTTCCTGTGCGACGGCGGATGCAACGAAGAACAGGCCGATCAAGAGTGGAGTGATGAAGCGCATTTTCTCTCCTGGAATTGTGTAGGCTTCTTAAAATAGTGCAATTAGGGTCATTTGCACAAAGGTTTCAGCAGGCTATCCGCCCAAATTGTCGATAAATATCTTTTCGTACAGCTCAATGATTCGTCGTGTGTTCACGTCCGCATCAAATTTCTTGTGCGCGAGTTCTCTTCCGGCCTTGCCCATCCGCTCGCGATATGGCGGATCCTCGAACAACCGGACCAATGCGCGGGCAAGCTCTCCGGCGTCTTCCGCCGGTATAAGTAATCCTGTCTCTTCGTGCCGGACCAGTTCCTGCGGTCCGCCGAGATCGGAGGCGATGACCGGTACACGCATGGCCGACGCTTCTATAATGGGCCGGGCGAAATGCGGTACCGTCGAGGGGAAACACAGGACATCCGTGGCTGCGAGCAACGCCGGGATGTCGTTTCGGACCCCCAGAAACCGGAGTTTGTTTTGTAATTGCTCCGGAATGCTCAAAAGCACACGTTTTTGGTATACTGTGCGGCCGCTGATTCTGTTTCTGAAATTCGCCTCCACCATGGGACCAGCAATCAGAAACATCGCGTCGGGTCTGTCGTTCAGCACCCTGAGCGCGGCCTCGACAAATACCGCGGTGCCCTTTATGGGATTCATGCCGCCGAGCATGAGGGCTACCGGCGCATCGTCAGGGATGCCGAATTCCTTCCTTACCGCGCCTCCGTCGATGCTGTCGTTCCACTGCGCGAAATCAATGAAGTTGTACACGACAGTGATTCGGGACGATGGCAGAAGCTGGTCGGCGTCGTAGCGACAGATC
Organism: uncultured Chromatiales bacterium; assembly: GCA_964371045.1. Lineage (GTDB taxonomy): Bacteria > Bacteroidota > Ignavibacteria > SZUA-365 > SZUA-365 > JAOSJT01. Next base: position 3,603 of record CAYJMN010000090.1, read on the forward strand.
GGAATGACGACGTCCGCGCAGCGATCGATAATGCGTCGAATAACGGCGCGTCGAAGACCAAGGTACCCGCGTTGCAGCGGTTCGCGTATATGCCACACCACCGGAATACCTTCCCGCCTTGCGGCAAGACCGAAGGCCGTGAGCGTGGAGGTGTTCAGATGCACCAAATCGAATCGGCGCGACGCCAGGAAGCGCCTGGCCCGGATATACGTGCCCGGGAATTGCGCGAGTCTGAGCACCGTCTTCGGCCATTGCCACCATGGATACCACAGCACGTTCGTGTGGCTGAAATCGTGCATCCGCTCGTCCACGATCATCTCGATGCCGTCGCCGCGGAACAGTTCCGCAGCCTCGCTTTCGTGCAGGCACAGCACCGTAGGTGCGAATCGCTCACGATCCAGCTTCCTGATCAGGTACAGCAGACTCAGCGGAGCGCCGCCGATTCCCTTCCCATGATGGACGTACAGGATCCTTGTCACGATGACTCGTGCTGGTGAACAACAACTACGCTCTGGACCCGCCGGCTCGCACGGACTGTCCCGGACATTTTTCAAAGAGTCGCGACACGCCGCAGTCAGGAGGCGCGGCGCGGCAAAGGACGCCGATCAATCCGTGTATGCGAAACGCGCCGTGAAATGCCGGAGCATCGGCGCCTCATAGGTGAGACGAAGTCCTTTCAATTCGTTGCGGCGAGCGTGAACATGCGCCACGACTTCGATCACGTAATCGATGTGGCTCTGCGTGTAGACGCGGCGCGGGATGGCCAGGCGGACGAGTTCCATGTCTGGGGCAACGAATACACCGTTCTCCATGCGACCGAACATCACGCTGCCGATTTCCACGGCGCGGATTCCACCGTCTTCGTACAACGCGCAGGTGATGCTCTGGGCGGGGAAGCGCTCCGCGGGAATGTGCGAACAGAATCGGGTGCCATCGAGATAGATGGCGTGGCCACCCGGTGGCAGGAGAATGGGAACGCCGAGTTCGGTGAGCTTGCGGCCGAGGTATTCGGTGCTCTTGATCCGGTAGTTGAGATAATCCTCGTCGAGAATTTCCTCAAGACCTTGCGCGATGGCTTCGAGGTCGCGTCCGGCAAGGCCTCCGTACGTGGGGAAACCCTCCGTCACAATCAGCAAATTGCGGCATTGTATGGCCAGATTGCTGTCGTTCATCGCGAGGAAACCGCCGATGTTCACCAGGGCATCTTTTTTCGCGGACATGGTGGCGCCGTCGACGTACGAGAACATTTCCTGCGCTATTTCCAGCGGCGTTTTATCCCGATAGCCCGGCTCACGCAGCTTGATGAAGAACGCGTTTTCCGCGAAGCGGCAGGCGTCCATAAAGAGCGGCAGACCGTATTTGTCGCATACCGCCCGCGTATCGCGGATATTCCGCATCGATACAGGCTGACCGCCACCGGAATTATTGGTCACGGTAATCATCACGAGAGGGACGTTCTCGGCACCGTACTTCAGAATCGTTTCCTCGAGTTTCGCGATGTCCATGTTTCCCTTGAAATCGGCGATGATCTCCGGATGTTTTCCCTCTTCGTTGAGGCAATCGATGGCCATCGCACCGCTGTACTCGACGTTGGCGCGTGTGGTATCGAAATGGGTGTTGTTCGGGATCACCTTTCCCTTGCCGCCGACCACGGTGAACAGAATTTTCTCGGCCGCGCGACCCTGATGCGTCGGGATGATGTTGCGCAGCCCCGTGATCTTCTGAACCATCGCCTCCATGCGGAAAAAACTCCGCGAGCCGGCGTAGGATTCGTCCCCGTCAAGGATGCCTGCCCATTGCTTCGCGCTCATCGCCGAGGTGCCGCTGTCCGTCAGAAGATCGATCAGCACATCCTCCGCCTTGATCAGGAAGGGATTGTACCCCGAATGTTCGAGAATGCGGACGCGCTCTTCGTAACTGGTGAATTTGATCGGTTCAACCGTCTTGATTTTAAATGGCTCGATAACTGTTTTAATGTAGCTGTCTCTGATCATGGAACTGGTGGGTATTGTGGAGATAGTAGTGATGTGCTTCCGGGACCGGCCATCTTCCGTCAAGGCCGGAACCTTTAAATTTAGCCCCAAACGGTCTGATATTCAAATTCCTGGCGAAAAGATTTTTTCATTGAAACGACGTCCCTCGTCGCTGCCCGATCGCTGAGCTGGAATTGCGCGAAAGCGGCTTCGGGACGCTGTGAACACATCGCCGGCTCGCAGGAACAAGCACAACGCGGGGCGTTGGTCCGATGGTCGCACCGAAATGCATGCATGCGGATGTGGAGAAAACAATAATGGTACGATCCTGCACGCCAACGACGGCGAAACTCATGCCACTCACGCGTTTCCTGTATTTGCGTCGACAGGGGCCGGCGTCTTCTTCGAGTCCGACTCGGAATTTTTCTTGCGGACACGGCGTTTTTTCTTCTCGCCGTCCACCGAATAATAATAGTAATTCTGGTAGTAGTAGCGGTAATAGGAGTAGTAAACCTTGTTTGCATTGAACCGGTTCACCACGACACCGAGGAAGTTGGCGGCATTCGCGTCCAGCATTTCCTTCGCCTTTTCCAGACCAAGATTTTTTGTCTGATCGGCCGAAACGATCATCACCACGCCGTCGGTGTACTTGGCGAGCACCAGGGCGTCCGCCATGGCGATAATCGGCGGCGCATCGAAAAGCACAAGATCGTAGTATTGATGAACGAGACGAACAAACTTCTCCATTTTGCTCGAACCGAGCAGTTCCGCCGGGTGGCTCGGTATGTTGCCGCAGGGAATGATATGCAGCCCGGGCACCATCGTCTTCTTGATCGCCTGATTGATCGGCACTTCGCCGATAAGCGCGTTGGACAGACCCGGTTCACGCTCCACCTGGAAAATCTGGTGCTGCACCGGACGGCGAAGATCGGCGTCCACCAGCAGCACTTTTCGTCCGCTGTTGGCTGCGCTTACGGCAAGGTTCGCGATGGCGGTGGATTTCCCTTCCTTCGGCGCCGGACTCGAAAAGAGCACGGCGAGCGACTTTCCCTTGTCTCGAAGCGAATTCTCTATCGCCGTCCGCATCGTTCGATAGCTCTCGCTCGGAGGCGATTGCGGTGCGGTAATGGTGACGAGCGTCTGATCACGATCCATGTCTCCACCGCCTGTGCCGAACGCGGGAATGAAGGCCAGTACGGGAATGCCGAGTTTCTCGACATCCTCCGGACTGCGTATCGTCGTATCAAGGTAGCGCAACAAAATCGCGACGCCGAAGCCGAGACCAAGTCCGATCAGAATTCCGAGAATGAGGTTCATCGGCCGATTGGGCTTGATCGGAGCACCCGGGACCTTCGCGCGATCGACGATTTCCACGTTGCCTGTCGTCGTCTGCTCGTTGATCAAGGCTTCCTGGTATTTTTCGTCGAGAAGGCTGAATAATTTATCGTAACTCTGGCGCCTGCGTTCGAGCCGCGCAAAGGAAATCGACTGGCCCGGTATATTGTCGAACTGCTTGTTATAGAGTGCGAGGGTCTGGTCGAGGCTCTGCATTTTGGCCTTCGTTGAAGCGATCTCGATATCCTGATCGATGACGCGTTGGCGAAGCCCGCGACCGTACTCGACGGGGGTGCCGGTCACGGCGCTCGATTTCTGAAGATTTTTGCCTGCCGCCTCGATCTGATCCAGTACTTCCTGATATTCCCTCTGAAGTGTCCGGATGTCCCTGGTCACATAACCTTCGAGTTCCGGGCGACTGCGTATCGCGGCTTTTTTGTTGAATTCGGCTTTCTGAATCCTGTCTTCAATTTCCGCTTTCCGTATGAGCAACTTGTTCAATTGCGGATCGACACCTTCCTTGAGTTGCTGCGTCAGAGTGGGCTCGATGTTGCGAAGCTGTGACACGAGTTCATTCCGGATTTTCTCAGCGCCTTCGAGCTGGATTTTCGCCTGTTCACGCTGTGCTTCGTACGTGCTGAGCTGAGCAATGAGATTCTGCGTCTCGGCATCCAGACTGACGATACCCTGCGATTGCTGAAATCCCCGGACCTGATTTTCGACTACGGACAACGAGTCCTTTTTTGAGTCCAGCTGTCCTTCAAGAAAGCTCCTGGCCGTCGTCACATTTTCTCTGGCAGATTCCAGGTTTCGCATCTGATACGCATCGACGATGTGGTTTGCGATCGTGGACGCCTCGAGAGGCGAGGTGCTTTGCACATTGATCTGGATAAAATCGACTCCCCTGATGGGCTCCGCCGTCATCTGACCGCGTATGCGCCCCGCTACCATGCCTGCGTCCGCGAGGCGCGTGGAGGTGTCGAGTCTCGCCATGCCGAGCGATGTCAGAAAATCCTCGACCCCGAGGGTGCGCGCCATCTTGCGCATTGTCGATGGGCGCTGCTTCATGCGCATGATGGGCAGCTGGGAAGCGATTTCTTCCTGGTCCCCGGTGCTGCGCATAAGCATGTTCGACACCCGCGTCGCCATGTCGTCGCTTTGTATGATCAGTATTTCGTTCGCGAGAATGCGCTCTCCGCCCCACCCGAGATCCTCCAGCCCCCCCTGTTGCGCCGCCTGTCCGCTTAACAAATCCTTGGACCGCTTTAATCGCACCGTGGCGCTGGCCTGATAGATGTCGTCCTGCTGCATGGTGTACAGCCAGGTAGCCGATACGACGACGGCGAATATCGCGAGAATCACCCATTTTCCTTCGAAGGCGATACGCAGATATTCCTGAACCTGTTTATTGAAGTCGTCTCTGGCGGTCATGCGCGGTTATCCATGGTGTGGAAAAAACGTATCTTCGCCAGGCGTTGCGTGGCGAGGCGAGGCGAGCCGGTTTCACGGAACGGTCGGCTTATTTCGTCAGATTGATCACGGCGATTGTGGACGTGATGATCGATGTAATCGCAACGACGATCTGCGCGATGCGCAAAATAGTGTCGCCCCGTGATTCCTTTCCGTCTACGATAATTAAATCGCCGGGAAAGAGCAACAGCTCACGGGTGGACATGGGGGAATCGGTCAGCTGCAGATACTTGTCCACATCTATCTCGAATACTCTGGCGATTTCATGCTCACTCTCGGCGTCACCCCTGCGAATAACCTTGATGCGATAGAGAAAGGTTTCAGCGCCTCGATCGATGGGTCCGCCGCAGTACGACAGCAGTTCGATAAGGTTCGTTTCGAAAGGAACATTGTACCGGCCCGGATTGCGTACATATCCCCATACGCTGACTTCCAGGAGAGAACCACCGCCGCCGGTGAAATTGTAGTACGACCCCCCCTGATTGGAGAGGGTCCCGGTATTGGCGCCGCTGTTGCCGTCATCCAGGATCTGCGCCCCGAGCCGAGGCGCAGATCCGATGACGAAAAGAAATACTATTAAGGTTAGATGCTTGAGCAATCAGGATTCCTCTTCCTTGGCAGCTTTCGCTTCATCGACGATCTTCTGCTGCACATCGTGCGGCACTTCCTCGTAATGGGAGAAGGTGCGCTTGAAAATTCCACGGCCTTGCGTCATCGAGCGAAGGCGGGTGGCGTACTGATACAATTCGGCGAGCGGCACTTTGGCGCGTATCACCTGGAACGGTCCCTCGGCGTCCATACCCTGGATCTTGCCGCGGTGGCTCGAGATGTCGCCCATCACGTCGCCCATGAATTCATCGGGAACCTTGACTTCGAGAATGTAAATCGGCTCGAGCAAAATCGGATCCGCATCCGCGACGGCCTTTTTGAAAGCCATCTGCGCGGCCATCTTGAATGCCATTTCGTTCGAGTCAACGGTGTGCTGGCTGCCATCGTACAGAGTGATTTTCATGTCCACCATGGGATATCCCGCCACGACACCGCGTGCCATCTGTTCCTGGACGCCCTTATCCACCGCCGGTACAAAACGTCCGGAGATCACGCCGCCCACGATGGAATCCACGAATTCGTAGCCCACGCCTCGTGGTTGGGGATCCAGTTTGATGTACACTTCCGCGTACTGGCCTGCGCCGCCTGTCTGTTTCCTGTGCTTGTAGGATACGTCTGCGCTCTTGCGCACCGTTTCGCGGAACGGAATGCGGGGCGACTTGAGATCGACGTCCACGCCGAAACGCTGCTTGAGGCGCTTGACCATGACGTCTATGTGGATTTCGCCCTGACCGAGAATGATGGTCTCGCCGGTCTCATGATCGATCTTGATCTGGAAACTCGGGTCTTCCTCGTGCATCGTGTGCAGACCAATACCGATTTTTTCCTCGTCTCCCTTGTTCCGCGCTTTGACGGCGGCGGACATGACCGGTTCCGGGAAGGCGATCCGGGGAAGGATGAGCGGAGTGGTTTTGGTGCTGAGGGTGTTATTCGTATGCGTGTCCTTCAATTTCACCACGGCGCCAATGTCGCCGACGGGAATTTTGGCGACATCCGTCCGCTCGCGGCCGCGCATGGAGAAAATCTGATTGAGGCGCTCGTTCTTTCCGTTGCTCTGGTTCACCAGATCCATGCCCGGCGTGATCGTGCCATTGTAAACGCGGAACAGCGACAACTCGCCGACGTGCGCTTCGGAAATGGTTTTGAACACGAACGCGGCCGTGTCGGCGGCGGGATTCGGAGTAAGGGTCACGTCTTCGCCATTGGGCTTTTTCGCGGTAAATGTGCGGCCGGCGATCGGGTTCGGACAGTAATTGATGAAAAATTCCATCACTCTTCCTACACCGACGTTGCTGAGCGCCGCCATGCAGAACAGCGGGAAAATCTTACGCTCGCGGATCGCGGCTTTCAATCCCTCGGCGAGCTGCTCGTCGGTGAGCGTGCCGTTCTCGAAAAACGCGAGCAGGAGATCTTCGGAAGATTCGGCGACTTTCTCCAACAGCGCCTGATGCAGTTCTTCGAGCTTTGCCGCATGTTCAGCAGGGACCTCTTTCTCTTCATACTTGCCACTGCCGTCGGTGCTGAATACCATCAGCTTTTTGCGGACGATGTCGAGGCAGGTATTGAATGCGGGACCACTATTGATGGGGAACTGCGCGACCACGACATCGGCGCTCAGGCGCGTACGTGCTTCTTCAAGAACGCGCGCGAAATCCGCATGCTCGTTATCCATTTTGTTGACGGCGATGATCACAGGCGTGTTCGTGCCCGAAGCGTAGTTCCATACGAGTTCCGTACTGACTTCGACACCTTCCACCGATTTCAGCACGAGCAGCGCCGTGTCGACCACGTGGAGACTGGAAATTACATCGCCGAGAAAATCGGAATATCCCGGAGTGTCGATAATATTGAGCTTATGTCCCCGAAACTCCGTTGCAAGGAGCGTACTGTTGATCGAAATCTGGCGATCGATCTCGTCGCCGTGGTAATCCGAAGTGGTTGAACCATCCTCGATGCGCCCAATGCGCGTAGTCGCTCCGGAAGTAAGCAGCATGGCGTCTGCGAGGATGGTTTTTCCGGAGCTTCCGTGGCCGATGAGAGCCACGTTTCTGATAGTTTCGGGGGTATAGTCTTTCACAGGGGTCCTCCTTGCGCTAAAAAGCTTGGAATATTCGTCAACGTTGGAGATACCAGTACATTCCGGTAATTTAGGCCCGATCGCCAACACTTCCAAACTTGTCGGATTTCCCTGAATCCGATAACGAAGCCGCGTTGTTTTTCCTCGGCCCCGGCCCTATATTTCACCGAATGTGACGGACTGTATGAACGCTGAACTTCTCTGTATCGGTGATGAACTTCTGATCGGCCAGGTGGTCAACACCAACGCATCCTGGCTGGGGGAGCAGCTTAGTTCCATCGGCGTGCGCATCCGCCGCGTCACCACCGTGGGGGACGACATGGACAGCATGCTCGGGGCGTTTGATCGAGCCTGGCAGGAACACGACATCACGATATGTACAGGAGGGCTGGGTCCCACACACGACGACCGGACACGCGATGCCGTGCAGCGGTTTTTTCATACAACGCTCGTACGGAACCCGCAGGTGCTCTCGGATATAGAACGATTTTTTTCCGAACGCGGCCGTGTGCTGACCGACACGAACCGCGATCAGGCCATGGTGCCCGCCTCCGCAAAAATTATCAGAAATCTCAACGGTACCGCGCCCGGATATCATTTCAGCGAAGAAGGGAAGCACTTTTTCGTCACACCTGGCGTACCGTACGAAATGATGGCCATGGTGCGAGACTATGTTTTGCCTGAGCTGCGCGGCGACATCCGTACCCGCTATGCGTCGCTGACGCTGCTCACCACAGGCATTCCCGAATCGACGCTCTCCGATGCTCTACCCGGTATCGACCGCCTTTTACCTTCCACATCCATCGCCTACCTGCCCTCCCCGCTTGGCGTAAGGATCCGGCTCACGAGCCATGCCGTCGATGCTTCCGAAGCCTCCGTTGCACTACGCGCACTCGAGGAATTCGTGCGCAGTCGTACGGGCGATTTCGTGTATGGAAGCGGCACGGACAGCATGGAAGAGATCATTGGACGCATGCTCGTCCAACAGGGCAAGACCCTGGCCGTCGCTGAGTCATGCACAGGTGGATTGATCACGGACAAGATCACCGACACTCCGGGAAGTTCGCGCTGGTTCGAACGTGGTGCCGTGGTGTACAGCGACGAGTCCAAGACGGACATGCTCGGGGTCGATCCCTTACTCATCGCACAGCTTGGCGCCGTGAGCCGCGAAGTGTGCGAGGCCATGGCGGAAGGTATCCGGCGGGTGTCGGGCGCCGCCCTGGGGCTCGCCACGACAGGTATCGCAGGACCCGCGGGGGGATCTCCGGAGAAACCGGTGGGATTGGTCTGGATAGGACTCAGCGCCGCGGACGGGACGTGGTCGCACGCATTCCGATTCGGAGAAGATCGCATCCGCACAAAACAACGGGCCGCGCAGACTGCCCTGGATATGGTACGCCGCTACCTTCAATCGCTCCCTATCGTTCCCACAACCTGACTGATACACCGTATGACTATTCTCAATCACATCATCGACGAAAGCGGATTCGACCGCATGATTTCGCGTCTCGCACACGAAATCCTGGAACGCAACCTCGGCGTCGAAAATCTCGCCATTATCGGTTTGCGCACCCGTGGCGAATTCGTCGCGCATCGGCTCGCGGATAAAATCACCGCCATCGAAGGCAAGGCCCCACCGCTTGGCGTCCTGGACGTCACACTGTATCGCGACGATCTCCGCCAGCATCTGCGCCAACCCGAAATCCGCGCCACGGACATCACCTTCGACATCAACGATCGCGATGTGATTCTCGTGGACGACGTCCTCTTCACCGGACGCACGGTGCGCTCCGCTCTGGGTGCGTTGATGGACATGGGGCGTGCACGCACGATACAGCTGGTCGTCCTCGTGGACCGCGGACATCGCGAGCTGCCCATCCGAGCCGATTTTATCGGCAAAAACATAACCACATCGCGCGGCGAGGAAGTGCGCGTGAAGCTCAAGGAGGTCGATGGCCTCGACGGCATCGATCTCGTCTCCATCGAAGCATGATTTCATCACTTATAGCCCGGTAGTCTATGTCATCGTTATCGATTCAGCATCTTCTCGGCTTGGACGGAGTGCCGCGCGAAGATATCCAGCTGCTGCTCGATTCGGCCGACACGTTTCTAGAAATACTTGATCGGCCGATCAAGAAAGTGCCTACGCTGCAAGGCAAAACCGTCGTCAATCTTTTTTTTGAAAACAGCACGCGGACCCGCATCTCTTTCGAACTCGCCGAGCGGCGCCTCTCGGCCGATGTGGTGAATTTCTCCGCCTCCACGAGCAGCGTCAGCAAGGGCGAGACTCTGCTCGACACCGCGCGCAACATCGAAGCGATGAAAGTTGACATTGTCGTGATGCGGCACTCCGCTGCAGGCGCGGGACATTTTCTCAGCACGCGCTGCACCAGCAAATTCATCAATGCGGGCGACGGCACGCACGAGCATCCGACGCAGGCGTTGCTGGATATGTACACCATACGGCAGAAGCACGGCTCGCTCGAAGGGCTGCGCGTCTGCATCATCGGCGACGTGGCGCACTCGCGCGTGTCGCTGTCCAATATTTACGGCCTCAAGGCTATGGGTGCCGAAGTCGCGGTGTGCGGTCCGGCGAGCATGATTCCCTGGCAGCTGGATAAACTCGGTGTGCGCGTGTTCACCAACATCGACGAGGCCTTGCGCTTCAGCGACGTCATCAACGTGCTGCGCATCCAGCTCGAGCGCGACGCGGGCGCGAACTTCCCCAGTCTTCGGGAATACCACAACAGCTTCGGCATTACACGACGCCGGCTGGATGCGCTCGGTCGGGAGATAACGGTCCTTCACCCGGGGCCCATCAATCGCGGGGTGGAAATCGAATCCGAAGTAGCGGACGGACCGTATTCCGTGATCCTTCCACAGGTCACGAACGGTGTCGCGATCCGCATGGCAGTGCTGTTTCACATCGGAACCAGGGCGGAGTAACTCATGGCATCGTACCTTTTCAAAAACACCCGCATCGTCGATCCTGTCACCGGCCTGGACACGCAGCGCGACTTGCTGATCGTGGACGGAATCATCGAAAACATCGGTGAAGGCCTGCCTGAAGGCAATGCGACCAGTTTCGATTTTACGGGAAAAACCATCACTCCCGGATTTTGCGACATGCATGTCCATTTCCGCGAGCCCGGATTCGAGCACAAGGAAGACATCGCCAGCGGCGCCGCAGCGGCCGCGGCCGGAGGCTTCACCGCCGCAGCCTGCATGCCAAATACGGATCCGCCGATCGACAACGCCTCCGTGGCCACATTTATCCTCAAACGCGCCGAGGGACTGGCTGTCGACGTGTATCCGATCGGGGCCGTGACCAAAGGCCGCAAGGGCGAGTCTATCGCTCCGATGATCGAATTGCGTGAAGCAGGCTGTGTGGCGTTTTCCGACGATGGGTCACCGATCTACAACACGAAGGTGTTGCGGACGGCGCTTGAATACGCTTCCATGCTGGATGTACCCATTATTCAGCATGCCGAAGATCCGCATCTGTTCAAGGGCGGCGCCATGAACGAAAGCATCGTATCGACGCAGATCGGCCTCCCTCCCATTTCCAGACTCTCGGAAGACACCGTCGTGGTGCGGGACATCGCCTTCGCCGCGTACGTCAATGGCCGCTATCACCTTGCGCACATGAGCACAGCCGGCGCCGCCGAAGCCGTGCGCGACGCCAAGCGCAGAGGACTCCGGGTCACGAGCGAGGTCGCGCCGCATCATTTCGCGCTCACAGACGAATCGCTGCGCGGTTACGATTCCAATTTGAAGATGAATCCCCCGCTCCGCACCGCCGATGACGTCCGGGCGATGAAGGAGGCCCTGCGCGACGGCACCGCGGACGCCATCGCCACGGATCACGCTCCCCACGCCGCGTACGAAAAGGAAGTGGAATTCGTGTATGCACCTTTCGGCATCATCGGTCTGGAAACAGCCTTCGGGCTATCCGTCACCGAACTCCTGCTGGACAACTGGCTCACGCTTCCGCAACTGATCGAAAAACTCTCCACCAATCCGCGCAGGATACTCGGGCTCCCGGACATCCGCATCGAGGTCGGGCAGCGGGCCAATCTCAGTATGCTGGACCTCACCGCGCAATGGACAGTGACTCTCGACAGCTTCCGCTCGAAATCCCGCAACAGTCCGTTTATCGGACGCGTGCTCACCGGCAAGCCCCTGGGTATTTTCAACAACGGGCAGTTGGTGCTGAACGGGTGAGTTTTTAGACAAGCCGCAGCGGAGCAATTCGCGGATTGTGGAACATTGGAACGCGGATCGTGCCGCACCGAGAGTGGTGAAAGTACCGAGAGCAAACAAAGCAGGTGGGGTAACGAAAGTACAAAATGCACCGAGAGCACGGAGCGCACCGGGAACACAGAATGCACCGGAAACACTGAATGCACCGAGAGCACAGAGATCGCAGAGAGCACAGAGGATTTTTTTTTTAGCACTGTAATGGGAGGATCGGCATTGACGACTGCCGAAAGATCGTCCCAGCGCCGAACGTCATACCTTGTAACACTGTGACCTCTAAAAAGCCTCCGCGCTCTCTGTGCCCTCTGCGATCTCGGTGCATGCAGTGCTTCCGGTGCGCTCCATGCTCCATGCCCTTCGCTCCATGCGCTTCGCCCCTGCGCTTCGCTCCATGCCCTTCGCTCCATGCCCTTCGCTCCATGCTCCCCGTTCCCCATTCCCTGTTCCGTTCCTCTCCATAATCGCTCGCACCCAACAGTTGAATGTGACGTATCCCGATTATACCTTGTGGTTTAATTTGAAGTACCTTTTTTCCGACAACAGCCGGAACATCCGCGCCCGATTCGTGAGTATCAGGCACTGGTAAAAATGTGTCACCGTTCTTTTTCAACAATTATAGAGGTCCACACAATGAAATTTTTACTGTCCATGCTTCTCACTGTATCGCTTCTTTCCGCCTGCGGCAGCAAGCAGGAGGGCGCTGACGGCACACAGACTGCGCAAAGCGAAATGACTGCCGACGGGGCGCAGACAGGCACTTCCGTCGGCACGGTTTCCAGCGAGATCATCGGAAGCGATTTTGGCTACATCGTAGAGAACGCAAAAATCGTTCTGGATCCCGCCTCCGCCGCATACACAATCAAAAATGTTTTTTCGCTTGCCAAGGGCACATCGAATGTGCTGATGATCCGGACACGCACGCAGGAAGGCGCCACCGAATTGCTGGCGCTGCAGTTCCCCACGTTCGCCGATGGCACTACGATGGAGTACGGCGCCGGAGAATCGAACGCGGGATTCTGGCTCTTTGGTATGAAGGACAAAAGGGAAATCTTGAAGCCGACCGGAGGAGTGGAAGGGACCATCCGCCTGGTGAGGAAGGAAGCGTCGACCGCGACGCTCGGGCTCAGGCGCGATGTATCGGACGGCGTCGGGGAAATCGAGATCGTCGTTGTCGGAATCGATCCCGAAGGTCTTGACGTGCCGTTCCAGAAAAAATACGCCGCACGCTTCAAGCTGCCGATGATTTCACTCGCCGAATTGGCCAAGATCGATCAACCGATTTAACCGGCGATCTTTGTTATATTTGCAGGGGCAGGCATCGAGCCTGCCCCTTCTCTTGTCAGCATGGAGAGCAACCGCTCGTGGCGGAACATCGTCCGGATATATCCATCGTCATCGTCAGTTACAACGTGCGCGATTTGTTGGAGAATTGTCTCCATTCGGTCGCGTCGTCGCTCCACGGGATTTCGCACGAGGTGTTCGTCGTGGACAACGATTCGGACGACGGTTCCGTGGACATGGTGCGTCAGCGATTTCCCGATATTCGTTTGATAGACAGCCGTGAGAACGTCGGCTTTGCGCGGGCGAACAATCTCGCCCTGCGCGAGGCCCGCGGCGATTATCTGCTGCTGCTCAATCCCGACACGCTGGTGCAGGAGGATACGCTGCACACCATGCTCCGTTTTTTCAGGGAGAACGGGGATGTCGGTATGGCCGGGTGCAAAATCATCAGACCCGACGGATCTCTCGAAGCCGCATGCCGCCGCAGCTTTCCCTCACCCTGGAACTCCTTCACCAAGCTCGCGGGGTTGAGTACGTTGTTTCCCCGCTCGCCGTTGTTCGCCCGCTACAACCTTACCTATTTGAGTGAAGACGAAAGCTATGAAGTGGACGCCATTTCGGGTTCCTTCATGATGCTCCGGCGGGAGGTGTACGACACGATCGGGGGCCTGGACGAATCCTATTTCATGTATGGGGAAGATCTCGACTGGTGCTTCCGCACACAGAAGGCGGGATGGAAGCTGTTTTATGTTCACGGCACGAAAATCGTCCACTATGGCGGTGAAAGCACGAAGCGCAGCAGCATTGACGCGACGGCGGAGTTTTACAAGGCGATGCAGGTGTTCGCGCGAAAAAATCTGGGTCTCTCCCGCATTTCGCTGGGCACGATTTCCCTCGGCATACGGCTGCGGCTTGCGTTTTCGCGTTCGCAATATGTTCTCTCCCGTCTGCGCGAACCGGTTCTTGATGCGCTTACCATGGTGTTGTCGATCATGGCGGCCGAACTTCTGCGCATCGGCGCATTATTCGAATTGCCTACCTACGCCTATCCGACCGTATACGTGGTGGCGATCGTTGCGCTGCTCGCGAGTTTGTGGGCCACTGGCAGCTACACCAATCGACAGTACGGTATTGTGCGATCCTCGCTTGGTGTGTTTCTGAGTTTTCTCGTGCTGTCGTCCCTGACATTTTTCTTCAAGGAATGGGGATTCAGCCGCGCGATCACCTTGATTTCCAGCGCCTTGACCATGCTCTTCATTCCCGGGCGTCGCGTGCTGCATGCATTGCTGAATCCTCAGGAGCGCATCAATCCCGTAACCGGCCGTCGCACGCTGCTCGTCGGCCTCAACGAGCAGAGTCTGGATGTACTCGAGCGGTTGAAGAGGCTTGACGACCGCAGCTACGATATCATGGGCTTGATCGACATCAGCCGCAGGCGTCTCGGCGAGATCGTGCAGGGCGTGGCCATCCTCGGCAGCGTGGAAAACATCGGAAAGATCATCCAGGAATACCGCATTACCGATATCATTCTCGGTCCGGACGTGTTGAGTTACGGAGATATTCTCTCGATGATGAGCCGGACCAGGGGTTACGACGTGCATTATCGCATCGTTCCGAAGACGATGGAATTTATCGTAGGCAAGACGAATGTCGATCAGCTGAGCGCCGTGCCGTTGCTGGATGTGGAATACAGCCTGATGAAGCCGGGGAACCGTTTTCTGAAACGATCGCTGGACATCCTTGTGTCGTTGCCCCTAACTGTGCTACTTTACCCTTTCCTCGCGTTGTTGACGAAGGCGGAAGCGGACGGGTCGCCGCGGCGGTTGTTCCGGGGTATGCCTTCGGTCTTGTCGGGACGCCGGAGCCTGGTCGGACACGATGAGGAGAGGACGGAGGGGCTGCCTGCATTCTGGCCCGCGAAACCCGGTCTCACCGGATTGGCGCAGCTCAGGGGCGGCGCGAAGCTGTCGCAGGAGGAGATGCTCGGATCGATGCTGCAGTACGTGCGCAACTATTCCGTGTTTCTGGACATCGAAATACTGATGCGCACCCTGCTGCAATTCGCATCGAACAAACAGACAAGGAAATGATACATGGCAAAGACCGTACTTGAATTCGAAAGGCCGATCATCGAACTGGAAAACAAAATAGCGGAAATGCGTGAGGTGGTGCTCGATCTTTCGTTGAACGACGAAATCGACGCGCTCGAGAACAAGGTCGATGATCTCCGCCGCTCCGTGTACAGCGGCCTCACCCGCTGGCAGAAGGTGCAACTCGCCCGCCACCCCGATCGTCCCTACACACTCGATTATATCAAACTGATGACGACGGATTTCGTCGAACTGCACGGCGACCGCCATTACGGCGACGACCATGCCATCATCGGAGGATTTTGCGCGATCGAGGGCGAGACCGTCATGCTGATCGGTCATCAGAAAGGCCGCGACACGAAAGGCAACCTGTACAGGAATTTCGGCATGGCCAATCCCGAAGGCTACCGGAAGGCACTGCGGCTGATGGAACTGGCGGCCAAATTCAACAAACCCGTGGTCACCCTGATCGACACACCGGGTGCCTATCCGGGCATCGAAGCGGAGGAACGCGGACAGGCCGAGGCGATTGCCCGCAATCTGTTCGAGATGAGCCGTCTGCCCGTACCCATCGTTGTCGTCATCATTGGCGAGGGCGCATCGGGCGGAGCGCTCGGTCTCGGCATCGGCGACCGCATCCTCATGCTGGAAAACACCTGGTACAACGTCATCGCGCCGGAGTCCTGTTCCAGCATTCTCTGGCGGAGTTGGGAGTACAAGGAGCAGGCGGCGGAAGCCTTGCGACTCACCGCTCCAGATCTCCTTGCCCAGGGCATCATCGATCGCATCATTCCCGAGCCCCTCGGCGGCGCCCATCGCAATCATTCCGAAGCCGCGCTGCTGCTCAAAATCGCCCTCACCGATGAAATCAAGCGTCTCAAGGCCATCAAGCCGGAGACCCTGAAGAAGAACCGCATCAAGAAGTTTTCGCAGATGGGCGAATTCAGCGGGTAATTTACGAAATAGTAAAGGGTAAAGAGTAAAGGGTTAAGAGGTCTTATTTCTTCGACTCATATCTTACCCTTCACTCTACCCTTTACCTCTTACCCTATACTTTACCTAACTCCACTCTTCACATCGTATTCCCACCTCTTTACTCTTTGCCTCCTCAAATCGTAAATCGTAATTCGTACATCGTAAATTGAACATGTCCCCTCTAGCCTCCCACCGCCACGACATCCGCGTCCGGTACGCCGACACGGATCAGATGCAGATCGTTTACAACGGGAAGTACTTCGAGTATTTCGAGGTTGGACGGACGGAGTTGATACGTTCGCTGGGACTCACCTATGCCGACATGGAACGCGGCGGCACAAGACTTCCGTTGATTGAAGCGCACAGCCGCTTTTATCTTCCGGCATGCTATGACGATATAATAACCATCGAAAGCTCGGTGAATGAAGCTCCCCGGGCAACGCTCCGCATCGATTACCGCATCTTCCGCGAGAGCAGCGGAGAACTCCTCACAACCGGATACACGGTACACGCCTTCATGGACATCGCAACGCATCGCCCCGTCAGACCACCCGAGAATTTTCTGAAAGCGCTGAGTCTTGGCAGGTAATTCGGAAACCCAGGCTCCCCATTTCGCAAAGGCACACGACGCGGAGGAATTCGAACACGAATCCATCCGCGCTTCGCATTTCGGCATGAAATTTTCGGAAGTTTCCTGTCTTCCGCAGGATAAACGATCGTTCGATTTCCGGTATAGGACGCAGCTTGTCGCGGTCGAGTATTGTTTTTCCGCGGTTTTGTCAAGGTATTTAACCGTTTTTCGCTTTTTTTATCGCCGACTGGTAACACCTCTGGACTTTTGAAAAACGGTAGTGTACCTTTACTGCGCATTTTCCACGGATATGAAATAAACCAGCATGCCCGTACCCGGCATTGAACCGCGCGTGAGCGAGGAAAGGAGCGCGTACGCGATAGATGTGGTATGTAATCATGCGATCGACCTGATGAGTTCAATGTAAGTCTTGTCGCGGGGTTTGGCCTGCCGAATTCACCCGGTTGTTTTTCCAGAACTCGCTGCTCCCGTTCCGCGTGCGCCGCGCTGAAACGGTGAATACTGATCCAACCAACAGACAAGCTTCGCACTATCACCGCCACGGTTGTCGCTTCCGACAATTGTGCTGGCGTCACCTACGTACTGACATCGATCACGAGCAGCGAAGCCGACAACGGGCTCGGCGATGGCGACGCGCCCAATGATATCCAGGATGCTGTTTATAACGCACCGGATCTCATGTTCAGGTTGCACGCCGAACGTTCGGGCACTGGAACAGGAAGAATCTACACAGTGACGTACACGGCGACCGACGGTGCGAACAACACCACATCGGCCTCCGCTACTGTGACCGTTCCGTATGAGTTGGATAAATCAACTGCGGCAGACGACATCATGCCGGCGCAGTACAGTCTCGATCAGAACTACCCGAATCCGTTCAATCCGGGCACTGTGATCCGCTTTGACATCCCGACCGCATCGGTCGTGACCGTCCGCGTTTTCGACATGCTTGGTCGTGAAGTGTCGTCGCTGGTCAACGCCCGGCATCACGAAGCAGGCCGTTACGAAGTACCCTTCGACGGATCCCGCATCGGTTCCGGTGTTTATTCGTACTCCATTTCAGCTGTCTCTTCAACGACCGGCGAAGAATTCTTCGCGATGAAGCAGATGGTCCTGATGAAGTAAGAATAATCCTCAATCCGTTATCATCGAGCTAGCGGGGTGGACGAAAGTCCGCCCCGTTTTTTTGGATGCGGAGTGGCAGGGAGGATTGACGATTTGGGGATATACGATTTACGATTTACGATTTACGATTTACGATTTGTCGATTTGGGGATTGACGATATTGAATTGAACATTGCGAAAATCCTCGAGCTGCGGTGGATTCATGGATACGCCACATTCCGGTTCAATTCGGCGAGCCAACTGTGGCGATACATGAATCGCCCACTTTTCGTGAAATACGGCGAGCCGACCGTAGCGATACATGAATCGCCCACTTTTCGTGAAATACGGCGAGCCAACCGTGGCGATA
>CAYJMN010000091.1:0-17242 GCA_964371045.1 uncultured Chromatiales bacterium
CGACGGACAGGCAAAGCGTGTTTCGAAGATCAATTCATAGCAGAGGGACGTCAGGGTGACGAGGTTGGCTGGCGCTGCCCGGACCAACCCGATGTCATCCACGAAATGGACCGGTGCGCAGCGCTGGCGGCCCTTCTTATGACATCGAGGAGTCCGTACTTGCGAGACTCGTAGAAGCCCGAACGCTGCTCCTTCGACTGCGCGCCGGATAAAACGTTGCCCAGTGATCGGAGCCTCTACTGCGGCGCTGCGCTCAGGATGACGGTGCTTGAATACGATCGCCCCGGACCTGATGTCACCCATGAAATGGACCGGTGCGCAGCGCTGGTGGCACTCAGGATGACGAATTTGGTTGACGCTGCCCAGACCAACCTGATGTCACCCATGATATAAACCGGCGCGCAGCGATGGTTATTTGACTCAGGGTGACGAGCTAGGATAATGCGGACAAGCAACTCTCATGTCATTTCTGATCCGGATCCGTGTGCGGCGCGCTCCGTGTGAACTTCCAGCGATCTGAAAAGGAGTAGACGACCGGAATAACGAACATGTTCAGGATGACGGACGTCAGCAATCCTCCAAGGATCACCTTCGCCATGGGACTCTGGATTTCGTTGCCCGATGCGTTGCCGGCGAGGGCGAGAGGGACCAGAGCCAGTCCCGCAGTGAGCGCGGTCATAAGAATCGGACTGAGCCGATCGACCGATCCCCGCACGATGCGGTCCGCAAGGCTCACCCCTTCCGCACGGAGGCGTTCATAGCGCGACACGAGCAGAATGCCGTTGCGCGTCGCGATACCGAACAGGGTGATAAAACCGATGATCGCGGGAATGCTGACGATGCCGGACGTCAGCGCGATGCTTCCAACCCCGCCGATAAGCGCAAGGGGCAGGTTGATCAGGACGACGATCGCCAATGCGAACGAGCGGAATTCCTGATACAGCAGCAGCAAAATGACGATCAGGGAGAGCAATGAGGCGAACAGCAGGGTGCGGGATGCCGCAGCCTCGCTTTCGAACTGTCCGCCATACTCGACGTGGTAGCCTTCCGGTAGGTCGATCCCGGATACGATACCCGATTTGATGTCCTCCACGACACTGCGCAAGTCCCTCCCATCCACATTGGAGGAGATGACGATACGGCGCTGTACATTTTCCCGATTGATGGTACTGGGTCCGTTGGTGGACACGACATCCGCGACATTGGAGAGCGGAACCATCCCGGCTTCGGCAGCCCCATCCATTTCGCCTGTGACCGAGTAGTGGGCACGCGCACCCGTCTCGATCAAGGTCGAACGAAGCTGATCGAGACGCATGCGATTTGCATCATTGTATCGCAGCACCAATTCATGAACGCGCGGACCGTCGTACACCTCCGAGATGTGCGAACCCGCGAGCGCGACATCGACGAAGGTCATGAGATCGGGAACGGTGATACCGTATTTCGCGAGCATGCTCCGACGCGGCTGGATCTGTATTTGCGGAATCCGGATCTGCTGTTCGAGTGAAACATCCGCGGTGCCCGGAACCTCTTTCGCTATTTCTTCAATGCGCTTTCCGATCGTCGTCAGCTGGTCAAGGTCGGGACCGAATAACTTGATCGCGATGTTGGCTCTCGTACCGGAAAGCATGTGGTCGATACGATGGCCGATCGGTTGGCCAATCGTGAACGCGAGTCCACGGATAGCGGATAACCGGCGCCTCACTTCTTCGAGGACCTCGTCGAGAGGACGATCACCCATGACGAGCGGCGCCTCGATCTCCGAGGTGTTCACTCCGAGAGCATGCTCGTCCAGTTCACCTCTTCCGGTTTTTCTCGCCGTCACCTCGATCTCCGGCAACGCGAGGAGTTCACGTTCCACAAGCCAGCCCAATTCGTCGGATTCCGCCAGTCCGATACCGGGAGGCGCGACAGTGGTAATCACGAGCGAACCTTCATTGAATTCCGGGAGAAAGCTGCGTCCGAACGTCATGAATACAGCCGCGGAAACAAAGGATAAGGTCAGCGCCGCAAGGATGACATTCCTCCTGTGCACGAGGACCCGCCGCAAAATCCGCTCATAGCGCCGGTTCAGCCAGCGAACCAGTGCGGGCTCCGCGTGAGAAGTTTCCCGGGCGGATGTCAGCATCATGCTTGCGAGCACCGGGGTGATAGTCACAGCGATAACCAGCGACGTCGCGAGGGCCACAAGAAACGAAACGCCCAACGGTTGAAGCATCCGACCTTCCATGCCGCTCAACAGGAAGAGCGGAATAAATGCGGCGATGATGATCAGCGTGGCATTGAGAATCGATCCCCGGATTTCCATCGAAGCCTGGTAAATGCTCGTCAGTACCGGAGTACGCAACTCCGGAGGGAGGCTCGCGCGCTCGCGGAGACGACGGATGATATTCTCCACATCGATGATGGCATCATCAACGAGCGAACCGATGGCGATAGCCATGCCGCCAAGACTCATCGTGTTTAGCGTGTACCCGATCGCGTGCATCACGAATACCGCTGATAGCAGTGACAAGGGAATGGCGAGCAGGGTGATCGCCGTTGCACGGATATTCATCAGGAATAAAAACAAAATGATCACCACGAACAGAGAGCCTTCGATCAGCGACCGGCTTACATTCCCGATTGCAGCCTCGATGAATGATGATTGCCGATACACGGAAGTATTGATCCGCACCCCTTCGGGAAGGGCGCGTTGCAGTTCCTGCATGGCCTCATCGAGTCTGTCGACCAGTTCGAGCGTGTTGGTCCCGGGTTGTTTGGTCGGCGTCAGCAACACCGCCGAACGGGCATTGAGGGAGGCCGTTCCGATTTGCGGCGCCGAACCGATACGCACCTCCGCGACATCACTGATACGGACAGGTACGTCGCCCATGACGCGGATGACGTTCTGTCCGAGTTCCGCGATGTCGGTCGTTCTGCCGATACCGCGAATCAGATACTCATTGCCATACTCATTGAGAATGCCGCCCGCCGCGTTCGCGTTCGCGCCCCGCGTGGCGGAAATGACGTCCTTAAGCGTCAATCCGTATTGCTTCAGCCGCCGGGGCTCGACCAGAATCTGGTACTGCGCCACCTCCCCACCGATGACGGTGACCTGTGCGACTCCTCCGATAGCCAGCAGACGGGGACGGACGATCCAGTCGGCCAGGGAGCGCAGCTCGCGTCCCGAAAGTGAATCGGACGTCAGAGCGATGAGCATGATCTCGCCGAGCAGGGAGGACTGCGGTGCGAGTACAGGATTGCCGGCGCCTTCGGGTAACGCCGAGGTAATCGAGGTCAGTTTTTCAGAAACGATTTGACGTGCGCGATAGATGTCCGTCCCCCAGTCGAACTCGATCCACACCACGGAAAATCCTGGGGCGGAACTGGAGCGTACTCTCCTTACGCTCGTCGCACCGTTCATCGATGTTTCGACTGGAAAGGTGATGAGACGTTCGATTTCCTCCGGCGCCATGCCGGCGGATTCGGTCATGACCACAACCGTCGGAGCAGTCAGGTCGGGAAAAACGTCGATCTCCATCCGGGTCATGACAAATGTTCCACCCAGCAGCAGCAGCAGGCCCGCGACGAGGACAAGGCTTCTGTTAGCCAACGAGAATCGTATGATGGCATTCAGCATGCTGATTCTCCTTTGCTAATGTTCGTGCGCATGTGCCTGTATCTGACCAGCGGATGCAGCCAGACGGAGCGCATGCATCCCTTTGGTAACGATGCGGTCTCCTTCCGACAGTCCCGCAGTGACGGGCACGGAAACGCCGTCCCCGCTGCCGATGCCGACTTCCCGCCGCTCGAATCGCTCACCTCCACGTTGGACGTACACGTAATAACGACCCAGGTCTTCCGTCAGCGAGGAGGCCGGGATCACCAGCCGTTTTTCTTCCGGTCCTGCCTTCAGGTAGACGTCAACGAATTCGCCCGGAATCAATCCCGCTCCATCTACTTCGAAGTACACCGGCACGGAGTAGGCGCTCGCGTCGACGGCTTGCCCGCGTGCGCTCAATTTTCCGTTAAGAGAACGGATGTCGCGGCTCATGTTGTCGGCTGCCCGGAATACGGCCCCATGTATGGTCGGAAGCAGCGCGAAGTCGTTCTGATAGACCTCCGCCTTGAGAAGCATGCGGTCGTTTCGCGCGATACTGATGAAATGCTCGCCCTCACGGACGTAGGCGCCATTGCCGACATAGACAGCTTTGACGTAGCCGGATAAAGGAGCGCGCAGGATTTTTCCTGAAGTCCCGACATCGGCCTTGAGGGTGCGCAGAGCATTTCCGGCTTGCTCATATCGGAGTTTGTTCTCTTCGTAATTTTTTTTCGAAATCACATTCCCGGAAAACAATTCCCGCGCGCGCTCATGATCCGCCCGAGCTTTTTCGAACTGCGCCGAAGCATCGGCGATACGCGCTTCCAGATTATCGCTCGCCAGCGCTGCGCCCGTAATGGTGGCGAGCACTTCTCCTTTTGACACTCGCTGACCGGGGAGCATCGGTTTGCCCCGGAAGGACAGTACGCCGCTCGCAGTGGCCGGGACTTCGGCCTCCAGATCCGGGTGTGACAGCAGATGTCCCGTGGTTTTTATCACAGCCGAGAAAGGCATCATCCGCACAGGATCGGTACGGAAATCCATTTTCCAGGCCTGCTCCCTGGTGAAAACGATTCCTTCCTCTTCAGCATTACCGGGATGTTTTTGTGCATCACGCCTGGAAGCAAACACCCTGATATCCGTAGTCCTTACCGTGTCCGAGTACGCCGAGGCCGCGAACAGGAGACTCACCTGCGCGTCGCCTGCCGTACGCGCCGGTACGTCCACCGCATAGATGCCTGCCTGCCGCCGGACCGCCTTTACATCCACGGTTTCACGTCCGGGAAATGCCATACGCAAGCGGACGGTTTCAGCATTGACGGGTTTCCCGTCTCCCAGCTGTGTGAGGTGAATGAGCCAGGAAGACGTCTCTCCGGCAATCAAAGGAGTGTACTCGATGAACCATTCCGTTCGAGCACTGAACAAGTGCAGCTGCGATCTCTCCGAATTATGGCTCCCGTTATCCGATGTCTCATCTCCGTGCTCACTCTCACCGCCCCGTCCGCAGCCGGCGAGGAGCACGAGTACCAGCAGCAGCGCTGCGACAGGCAATGTTGTTCGTTTCGTGATACCGAAGCGGCGTAGTGAAAAGCTTTTCGCAGTCAGGCATGTTCCCTGGAAACTCATAATTCCTCCTCATCAAGCATCGATTGAAGTTCAGTCCAAATCTCCAGATAGGCGGCGTGTGTATCGAGAGCGTCGATGGCGATATCGGAATAGCGACGCCGGGCTTGCACCACATCCAGAAACGCAGATTCACCAGCGGACCATGCACGTTCGCTCATCCGCACCAGGTCGCCGGCCTGGGGCACGATCTCCTGCTCATACCGGAGCAGCTCTCGTTCCCGCGCCCGCAATGCCGCAATGGAGGAAAGCACCCAGGAGCGTGTCGTGATCTCCAGCGCTCGCAGACGTTCTTCTGCTTCCGTGACGCGAGCGTCCGTCGATTCAATGGCCCTGTGTTGATCGAATGCGAACCAGAGTGGAACAGCAAGACCGACGCGAAAGCCGTACATCGCGCTGCTCCCCGCTTGTCGCTGCTGCATGACACCGACCGAAAACGAAGGGAAGATATCCGAGACGGCAAGTGATGCCGAAGCCCGGGCAGCCTCGACACCGCGACGGGCCGCCTGAATTCCGGGACTGCGCTGCAACACCGCGGAGAGGAGTTCTTCGTCGGAAAGCCTGAGCACCGGATGCGGAAGCGAATCCGTCGGCACATACACAGTCGTGCCATTTTCCCCGGCGCCGAGGAGTGCCGAAAGTTCCATCAGAGCCTGCTGTACACGAATCTCCTCCCGTTCAAAAAAAATGTCCGATTCGGCAAACACCGTTTTCGCGGTTTGCATCTCGATCCTCGCGGCATCACCGGCCTTGTGACGGACCTCCGCCATGTGCATGATGGTTGCCGCTCCGTCGCGCTGCTGCCTGGCGAACGCGAGGCGCTCACGCTGAACGATGCTTCGATAATACGCCCCGGTCACTGTGGCGGAATACGCGCGTAGCGCCTCCCGGGCTTCATCTCCCATTTGACCACGAAGCGCCTTTCCCTCCTTGATGCGATGATACATCGATACGGGATTCGGCAGTGTCTGGTCCAGCGCGAACGTGCGCTCACCGAATCCGCTTATTGCCGCTCCGCGGGGAATGAATCCGTATTCAACGCTTGCGACAAGCGGAGACGGCGCGAGCGTGCGGAATTGTGCGGTCTGCGCGGCTCTGCGTGCGGCGAGGATGCGCCGCGGCTCGGGTGCATGCTGCCTGGCAAGCACCAGTGCTTCATTCAGAGTGATGGAAACGGAATCAGGCGCAGCGGCAGACGGAGTACCGGCGCCAAGAATGACTATGAGACAACATTGCAGGAATACCATAGGAACCTCCACGGCTTTGACCGGAACACCGCGAAACAACGCTCAGACGCACGGCCTTTGCATGGTCGCGGGCGTACGTTTCCGGATAAGTTGAACAACTCGATGGAGCTCCGCCGTTAGTGGCGAAACCTCGGATTCTTCAACCGTTCACAGGAGGATGAAATATTTCGTTGGAAAAATGAGGAAGGGAGGTTTGAACATCCGGACGATGAAATTCACACGAGGACAGATTTGTGCTTCCCTGCACCGCCGCGCTGAACGCGACGAGGTGATGATTATGCGTGCAGCAGCATGCGTGTGCATCGCAATCCGCTCGGCTGCATGGCGCGCTGTCTCCATCGTGCGGGGCGTCGCTTGAGGCGTCACAAAAATGCGCGTCCGGATGTTGCTCGTGCAGATGCGTGAGGAAGCTGCCTGCTCCGTATGTGCCGGTGGACACCACCGCGATCAACACTATGTGAATGATCCAGAAATTCATCTTTAATGATACAGATTCATTGTTCGCGGGACAAGGGAAAATCTATGGGTACGATCCTGCATGGTTCTGTCAATCCTTGGAGCATAAATCATCTCACGATGCGGAGTTGCCCGGTTGTGGATCCATCCTTACTCAGACACAGTATGCTGTAGCTCCCCGAAGGCACGGCAGCGATGTGCAGACGCAGCGTGGAAAGTCCTTTCCCAAGCCGCGCGCGTTGTTTGAATGCCGGCCTGCCGCTTTCATCCAGCAACTGAAGGGTGATGGAGGTTTCCTCGATCGCCGCAAAATCCAGAAGCACCTCGGCATTCGCGGGATTGGGCCAGGGCGGAAACATCGCGACACCACTGAGCATGACGATGACGGGATGGCAGGAATCGCTCAGCACGATCAGTCCTGCTTCGGGAATGGACAAAGGCCGCGGTCCGTATTCATTGACCGCAAGGACTTCGAGCATCACGGGAACATGAAGCGGCGCGGTGTACAGCGTTGTGATATTTGCCCGGCCTGCCAACACATCCGCGTCGGGCGCGAGACGATAGAGCCGCACCTGGAGCGTGCCAGCATCAATGAGGGTCCACGATCCCCGCCAGCCAGGCGTATCCGACCATGGGGCCGCGGTATCGAACCGCGCATGCGCGGTGTCGACGCTGATGCCGAATACCGCATCCTGGACACCTTCAGGCAAACCGGAGTCATATATTCGGATAGGCATGCCCTCTGTTGCGCCGCGCTCCGCGCGTATGGTATCGAGCGCCATCCGTGCAGACCGTCGTACGGATCCCGACATCGCGTACAAGCACGAAGAGGCGCGGGGAAGCAGCGTCGGCACCACGTCGAGCGACATCGCGGCAGACGAGGTCAACAACACCCGAGCAAGTGGATAATCCCCATCGGTGAGACCGGCCGCAGGTGGAACGACGTCGAGGTACAGCGTATCACCTGATTTCCACGGGCTCATTTGCCATTCCAGAGGCACGGCGGAGACCAGCCCGGCACCCCGCAGCGGAAGTGCGAGTGTAAATGACGGCGGCTGAACTCCGTTTATTAGGGTCACCCCAAGCGCCACGACCACCGTGTCGTTCGGACCCAGGGTTGCACGGAGAGGTGAACTCCATACCACCAGCGTGTCGAGATCTCCGGGCAGAAACGGTGAGACATACGTCAACGAGGTTCTCAGTGTGTCGTTGTTCTCCGTGATGTAGCGACAGAACAATCGACGCGTCGCACCGTTGGCGCAGAATCGTGACTGCGTTTCAATGTCGCACCAGTGCTCGGAAACGATCGATCCGCGCAGCGCGAGGGCAAGGGAATCGAACACTCCCGCTTCCGTCACGTGGTGAAACGTTCCGCCTGTCGCGGCGGCGATAGCCCGCATCTCCGCGAGACCCGCATCGACCTGGCGAATGCCAATAACATGCACAGGGACGCCAAGCGAGACGGCCCGGTTGATCACGCCTGCTGCGTCGCGATTCGAATACACTGTGTTGTTGACTCCATCGGTCACAAACAGCACTGCCTTGAGCAGCTCCGGAGCAGAACCGACCTCCTCCACCGCCCTGTACATCGTCTCGAACAGTATCGTGCCATTCAATGGCCAATTCGCAACGCTCGTCGCGAGAATCAGGGAAGCGGCGCGGGCGCTGTCGCGTGAGAGTGACAAGTCGTGATCGATCAATGTGGCGAACGTCCACAATGCGACCCTGTCCGCTGCATCGGTGGACCGTGTAAGTGCGAGCGCCTGCATCGCCGCATCGCGTGCCTGTGGGAAATAGCTGTCGAGACTTCGCTCCAGACCCAGTGCGAGCGCGAGAGGCGCGGGTGCGGGATCGTCGCAACGCAGCGAATACACCAGAGGCACCGTCTCTTCAAAAAATTCCAGCCGCCCCGGATCCGGAAGTTCTGTGTCGACGCCACCAATCAGCAGGCGAATCCTGAAATGCAGGATTGGCCACTGCGAGGTATCGATCGGGCCGAGAATTATCGCATCCTGGGCGACGGCGGTCTGTAACGCGACGAACAGCAGAAACAGCATGCCTGCCGCGCGCAACACACCCCTGATATTATCCGGCAGTTTCATGGTTTTCATGCTCCCGAATACGCTCTTCCGTTCCAAGGTCGGTCCAGTAGTCGTTATGCTGAAATCCTCTGATCACTGCCCCGGCACGCATCGCGATGCGGTGACAGTCAAACAGATCCGAAAATCCATGCGGCAGCGCAAGATCGAAAAATTCCCGTGAAATCACCTGTACGCCGCAGTAATTGAACGGCAGCGCGTCATCAGGAAATTCCATT
Source organism: uncultured Chromatiales bacterium (assembly GCA_964371045.1). Classification (GTDB taxonomy): domain Bacteria; phylum Bacteroidota; class Ignavibacteria; order SZUA-365; family SZUA-365; genus JAOSJT01. The sequence goes on from CAYJMN010000091.1 coordinate 9,227, forward strand.
CCTTCCTCCCGCCAGGCGGCTTTGCCGAGAAATCGCATCGACCCATCGAACAACACGGCGCGCTTCGTCTCCCGCCGATGCACCAGCAGTGTCGCCAGCGGAGAATGCAGACGGTGCTGCTCAACCAGCCGTCCCAGGTCGGCCCTGCTAACGATATCCGCGTTGTGAAGGAGGAAAAACGGTTCGTCGTCGAGCAACGCCCGCGCATGCAGCACACCGCCGCCCGTGCCAAGTATCTCCGATTCCATACTGATCCGGATGGGAAGGCCGTACGTCGTGTGCGTGAAGTGGCTGATGATTTGCTCCGCGTAATGATGCGCGTTCACCACGATCTCCGTACACCCCGCGCGGACAAGCGCTTCGACAGCGTGAGCGATCATCGGGCGTCCGCCTACGTGGATCAAGGGTTTCGGTGTTGTTTCAGTCAGCCGCCGCAGTCTGCTGCCGAACCCGGCTGCGAGAATCATGCCCTTCATGGCCAGCTCTCCTGTTCCCGGTGCGCTACCGTCACGTCGTAACCAGCTTCCCGCAATGACGCCGCAACCTCCTCGGCACAGTACACAGATCGATGCTGTCCACCCGTGCACCCGAATGCCGCGAACAGATGCACAAACCCGCGCTGCTTATAGCTTTCGGCGGTACCGAGAAGCAGGCCGACGCAGTGAGCGAGGAACCCAGGCACCTCTGGCCGTCCGCCCAGAAATTCGCGTACCATCGAGTCATGTCCCGTCAGATCGCGAAACTGTTCCTCGCGTCCCGGATTCAGCAGCCCGCGGCAGTCGAACACATACCCCCCTCCATGCCCCGATGGATCCAAAGGAATCCCCGACTTGTGATATCCGAAGGAATATATGGTGATGTGTGGATTCATACTAGCAATGTACGATTGTCGATTTCGAAAAGGTAAAGGGTGAAGGGTAAAGGGTAAAGGGTTAAGACGGAGGGCAACGGATTCCAGCCTCTTTACTCTTTACTCTTTACTCTTTACTCTTTACTCTTTACTCTTTACCCTTTCCCGATTAACGATTCACGATTAACGATCATACCAATCAACAACTCCCGCAGATACGGAGTCTCATCGAGGATGTCCGCCGTGGACGCAAGCGTGTGAAGGCTTTGCAGCCGCGAAGGAATGAGGTCGAGATAGGAGGGTTTTCCTTTGTTGAGACCGAGATTGCCGAACGCGCCCAGAGCCTGCATGAGCCGAAGGATGGCGAAACCATGAAACCGCCGCCGGAACACATCCTCGTCGACGGGCCTGCGCTGCGCGAGTCCTTTGATGTAATGCGCGAGCAGATCGTCGCGCTGGATATCGCTGAGACCACCACGGGAATCGTAGAGCATCGAAGTCCAACCTGTCCCAACGAGAGATTGAAGGATGGTGCTGGTTCGCGATACTCTGATCAGTTCGATGTAGGACATACCGCATCGTATTTTGACTTCCCCTAATTATGAAGCACCCCGGGATTCAACCCAGGGTGCTTGACTTCGAAATACGGTTGAAAATACGGATTACCTGATAGAGGGCCTCTACTTCACCAGCATCATGCTCTGCGATTGCGTCTTGCCATCGAATTCGAGGCGACAGATATATGTCCCGGTGGGAAGATTCGTCGCACTAAAGTATTCTCCATACCGACCTGAGGAGCGGACTTCGTTGACCAGAACCGCGACTTCACGCCCCAATACATCATGCACGCTCAATCGAACGTGACCTTCGTGACCGAGCGAAAATGGAATCACGGTTCCAGGATTGAATGGATTCGGATGATTGCGATCCAATGTGAAATCGCGGGGTAGTTGCGATGGGGTGGACTCACCAGCCGCCATTTTGGGAATGTATTGGTCTTCCAGCCAGACCTTCGCATTGGACACCTCGGTGCCGACTGGCAGGGGGCCTTCGATCCCAAGCGCGAGATACACCGGGTACGAAGGAATCTGCGGAATCGGACGGGACCAATTCGTCCACATCGCTGTATCGGAGGGAAGATTCCGAAGTGGGATTGAAAAACTATGCACCAGCGAATGATCGGATGCTTTCCGAAGCTGCACGGAGATGGATACGCCTGTCGGCATCGATTGCGCATTACTGCAATAAACCATACTGCGGTAGTCTATTCGGTTTCCATTCGACACGGTGAACGGTTCAGTATAAAGGATCTCGTGCGCATCTCCGTCGGCACCGATAACGAGAGAATCAGGTAGGGCATGCCAACTTATAGCATCGAGAGCATTATTACCCCGTCGTAACGTCAGATCGGTGACGCCAAGCAGAGCAAGTTCATCGCCAACATGCACACGAAGATCCCGGATCATGCAGAGGTTCGGGGTCGCTTGCTTGGTCAAGTGGTCGTTGGAGGTGCGGAGTGCGTGTGTGAATGGTCCTACCTGGTACGGTGCGCTGAACGTTTCACGTAACATGCCATTCGGCGCGTAGGAAACTACACTTGGGTAGCACTCTCCACTCGAGAACTGATCGAACTCGGTGTACTGGCAATCGATGACACCTATGCGGATCCCACCACCCCAATTGCGATGGAAGGCGAGTCGCAGTCCGGGGTCGGATGTCTGCCCGCAGGAGGTGCTGGTTTCATGAGCGCCGAGCGAAGGAGATATGGGCTCTCCATACTGCGTCATTCCGTAATATGGAATTTGATACAAAGTCGTGTTCCAACTGCCGGAAGTATTGTCGTAGGCGCGAATATTCACCCACCTGTCGGAATACATAAACCCGGGTACTTTGACTTCATAGGCCACGACCGCCTTCATCTCATGATTATGGGTGATCGACGGCGCAAACACCACCGAATCGGATGCGAAACTTGCGTCCGGAAGAACTGATGTACCGGTGTACGAATAAAATTTGTGGTAATCGCAGGTGCCGCCACCGACATGAACTTCCGCGCACTTGAGTACAGTCCCTTCGCGCCAGCATGCTGTAAATTCAGTCTGCATGTCGTCACAGCTGATAGAAGGAGAAACAGGGGGGAATGTACCGGTCTGCTGTAATACACCATTGAGCTGATCATCATTCCACAGTGCCTGGTATTGGAAATACATGACACAGTATCGGATGAAATCATGATCATCCCATATTGTGACTACGATATCGCCTTGTCCGCTGTAGCACGTACCACCGGTCGCTATAGCTGGGGTAGTCGCAATACCATTGTTGTAATATTCATTGTCAAAGATGTGCTCGGACCACTGCCCCCTGTACTTGCGTTTCAGCCTGACATTGCCGCTTTCCATGAATGTCACGTAAATGCTGCTATCGGAAACCGCAATCGATGGATTCGATGCATTGTGGGTGTAGGAGCTGATCAGTTCCTCCTGTGTCGACCATGTGGAACCATCTTCCGACACGGCGTACCAGACCTCTCCGGCGCTTTCGTAGACGAGATGGTACACGCCTTGCGGATCTATCTCGATCTTGCGTTGATTGGCCGATCGTGTCGGCTGTGCTTCCTTATCGGAGAGCATGTGCGCTTTGTAGACGCCATAGAAGTCCATGGTATTATTCTCGTCCACATACTTGAGCCGATATTCGCGGAAAGGATCATTGCCAGGCGCGAGGCTGAGTACGTCGATGGCGTCAGATGGCGATACCTCCCGTCCGCTGCCGGGAAGGATCTCATCCATGTTGATCAGGTCGCCTTCTTCGAGTATGTTATCGGTTTTTCGACTGTAACTGTCACTCCCGGAGTCGTATTCGTAGTATCTCCAGTAATGACTTCCGTAATGTGGGTAATCGCTGTAGCCGATGTTAAGAAACACGCCCCAGGCCTGATCATCGGTCCAGGGTTCATACGGTGTTATCTGATCCTGATACGTATCACGTATGATCTGACCGGCGGGGACACCCGCGTTCAAATACTGTTCCACTCTCCAAGGATCTCTGAACGCTATGGACAGTCCGTCGTAGTCATGGTGTATCTCGCGTTTGGCCTTGTGTCGGGCAGGATACGCTTTTGCGGAAAAGGCCTTGAACTCATTTTGCAATGCGTCGTAAGGAGGTGTCTGATATATCACTTTAGACCTCGCGGTCACGTTATCCCACATCTGGAACTTGAAGCGACGTGGGAGGGAGGGATCGTCGAATTTGGAGAACCATGTTTCGGCGATATGTTCGTAATTGACCCTCCAGTTGCGTGTGACGTACGGAGTCTCGAAGGCCGGCAATGCGGAGTAAAGCGCCACGGATCCACTGAATATGTTGATGTCTCCGCGCACCAGGCTCCCTGCTTCCAGGTCGTAATCTTCGATATCGTTGACGACGTTGGTAATTTTGACCGTAAACGAATCCTGGTAGTGTATCGTGAGTTGGACTGCCGCGCTGTCGATAAGAAATAAGTGGTCGTGTACGCTCGCCTCGTTGGGAAGGGCGAAGGCTAACGTCAAATGGCCATCAACCACGGCGTCGTTCACGTAATCCCGGAAAGCACCGCTCAAGTCAGTATACTCGACAAGTCCGCTGGTGCCGCCAACCGAGAGGAGTGGTGTTCCAGTCATCCCGTTTAATACTGCATTACGGTCCAGATATTGCGACAACGTCGAGAAACCCCATATGTCCGTCGCAAGATCGGGAAGATTGTTTCCATAGTATTCGATCCTGAGTGTCGCGCCTACAATCTCGTGAGGGTACATCGTCGAATCATGCGGAATGAGCCAATCCACGATGAAGCGAGCTTCCTGATCAGGACCGTTCACATCGTCGCTGCGGAAGAGGAACCACGGCGAGTAGGGTGGCCAATGCGCACCTACGGGACAGACCCAGAATTTAGAGCAGTGACCATCAATTGTGAGTTCACGACCGTCATTGGCGACATGGGGGCCAAACGTGACTTTTTGGGCGTGCGAGGGACACGCGCCCAGCGCGATGAGCGCCAGGACGATGCATATAAAGCGTTTCATGTTCATACTCCTTTGAGGTGGAAAATTCATTTGGTGCAAACAGGGTTGTTCGTGAGCAGTTCATTTTCTACCTTTGCTTTTAGACAAAGGAACACCGGCCAGGCAATATGCCCGGCGATTTGACGTTGTGCTTTTGTTGTATTGTATCCGCGAGTTGCCTCTCGCGGATACTTATTTAGTTCGGTTTCATACCATCGCCCTCCTGCTGCTGTACATTCGTATTCGTTTTAGGTTCGGTATGCGGATTCGATGCGACAATAGAGTAAGATGTCTTGGAATTTTTGTTAGCAGCGTCATCGTCTGCCATGCATAATTATTGCCTTACCTCCATTGGCACCGCTTCCGCAAAGCCATGCTTCGTTTTCGGACCTTGCGATAGAGACCAACCGGGGTGTGCCCGTGCCTGGAAATTTCCACCAGCTCCGCCAGGTCTTGCCATTGTAATGGCGAATGGCACCAAAAGCGCCACAGCTCAGTATGTCGAAACGGCTGATCGCAGCCATATCGTAACCATATCCACCCGGCGAGGGTGCGTGGAGATTGATCCATTTCTCTCCATTCCAGTGATACGCACGCCCTCCTTCGGTATAGATATCGTTCAGATGATCGAACCAGACACCCTGCACACCCTGCGGAATAGAATCCTGGCGCCAGAAGCGCACGGACTCTCCGATGACATGGTAAAACGCGGTCCAGCCTGTAGTTCCATACTGCGTCACCGCAAGCAGCAGGGTATCCCTGTTTCCATGCATGCCGCAAATATCCCATTCGTCCGGTATATCGTTCGTAATGCGCTTCCAACGGCGTCCGTCATAATGCACAAGTTCACCGTTGTATCCACCCATCCAGATATTGTCCGGACCATCCGACCAAGATTCAGTAAGTGAACCTTTCAACTGAAACAGAAGACTGGCGTCCGTGATGAATCGGCTGCCGTCCCACCGGATGAATACTGAACCCATGTGGAACCACACGTTGTCCGGACGATCACCGTGAACGGTCTGCAACTCCGTTAGACTTAATCCTCCTGAAGAACCCGGGATTGAATCGAACACTTGCCCGAAACGCCACTCCTCTCCATTCCATCGGCACGCGTTGTAGAGCAGCCGTTCACCCTGCGGACCGCGACAAATGAACCACCCCACCGCCCAGATGCACGTGTCGTTGATATAGCAGATATCATGCAATCGTCCGGTCTCGGCAGATTGGAAAATCGTATAATCCCAGGTAAAGTCGTGCGATGTGGTGTCGGGACCGGCCGGAAGGACCTCGACGATGTCGTCATCGCAGGATGCAGCCAGAAGGAGGAGAGCCCCTAAAACAACAACTACCTCTGCAAGTCTCATGAATCACTCCTGTACTACTTCAACACAATAATAGCTTTATAATCGGCATACCGGTTTCGGGATCACTAGAAATTAGGCTGTTCTCCGCGTTTTAGTCAGCGGGGTTATCGTTTGCCATGCATGATTATTGCTTTACCTCCATTGGCACCACTTCCGCAAATCCATGCTTCGTTCTCGGTTCTGGCAATAGAGCGCAGGTAAGGTGTACCGGTACTTGGAAATTTCCACCAGCTCCGCCAGGTCTTGCCGTTGTAATGGCGAATCGTACCCAAAGCACCGCAGCTAAGGATGTCGAAACGGCTGATCGCCGCCATGTCGTATCCATAGCCACCCGACACGGGCCCATGGAGATTGATCCATTTCTCACCATTCCAGTGATATGCACGCCCTCCTTCGGTGTAGATATCGTTCAGATGATCGAACCAGACACCCTGCACGCCCTGCGGAATAGAATCCTGACGCCAGAAGCGCACGGACTCTCCGATGACATGGTAAAAAGCGGTCCACCCCGTACTTCCATACTGCGTCACCGCAAGCAGTAGGGTATCCCCATTTCCGTGCATGCCGCAAATATCCCATTCGTCGGGTATATCATTCTTGATGCGCTTCCAACGGCGGCCGTCATAACGCACGAGTTCACCATCTGTCCCACCCATCCAGATATTGTCCGGGCCATCAGACCAACACTCGGTGAGAAAACAATCCATCACAAACATCAAGCTTGCGTCTGTTGTGAATCGGCTGCCATTCCAGTGGATAAAAACACTGCTCATACCGAACCATACGTTGTCCGGGCGGTCACCATACACAGTCAGCAGCTCACTTGTACTAAGTCCTCCCGAGGCGCCCGGGATGGAATCGAGCACCTGCTCCATTCGCCACTCCACTCCGTTCCATCGGCAGGCGTTATACAGCAGCTCTTTCCCCTGCGGACTGCGACAAATGAACCACCCCACAGCCCAGATGCAGGTGTCGTTGATATAGCAGATATCATGCAATCGTCCGGTCTCAGCAGATTCGAAAATCGTATATTCCCAGGTAAAGTCGTGTGATGTGGTGTCGGGGCGGGCAGGGGGCACATCAACGATATCATCCTCGCAGGATCCTGCGAGAAGGAGGAGAGCCCCTAAAACAACTGCTACCTCTGCAAGTCTCATGTATCACTCCTGTACTACTACAGCACAATAAAAGCTTTATATCCGGTATCCGGATTCGGGATCAATAGAGGTTAGTCGGCGCTTCGCCGTTTTGTTAGTCGAGTCATCGTCTGCCATGCATGATGATTGCCTTTCCTCCATTGGCGCCGCTTCCACATATCCAAGCCTCGTTTACGGTCCTGGCAATAGCGCGCAGGTAGGGTGTACCGGTACCCGGAAATTTCCACCAACTCCGCCAGGTCTTGCCATTGTAATGGCGGATCGTACCCAAAGCGCCGCTGCTCAGTATGTCGAAACGGCTGATCGCGGCCATGTCGTATCCATAGCCACCCGACACGGGCCCATGGAGATTGATCCATTTCTCACCATTCCAGTGATATGCACGCCCTCCTTCGGTGTAGATATCGTTCAGATGATCGAACCAGACACCCTGCACGCCCTGCGGAATAGAATCCTGGCGCCAGAAGCGCACGGACTCTCCGATGACATGGTAAAAAGCGGTCCAACCCGTGCTTCCAACTACGACAGACGCGCAGCGGCGTTTGACGCGCAGCGGCGTTTGACGCGCAGCGGCGTTTGACGCGCAGCGGCGTTTGACG
>CAYJMN010000091.1:17342-21537 GCA_964371045.1 uncultured Chromatiales bacterium
CGCAGCGGCTGCGCCGCTGGGTCGGAAGCAGGATTCATTTTGGGACATGGCGCATCTCCGTGTTGATGAAAGGTACAGTAGTGTCGGAAAATGATACCGTACATAAGTCCCGTCGCGACGGTCGTCACGCGGGATTGGAGATTGCGCCATTAGGACGGAGAAAATGTTTTGGTATGGTGATGGGAAATGCTCCACACAAAGCGGCTGAGACGCAGGTGTCGCAGCGAATTGTTCATGCAGGCGATGTTGTTTCCCTTGGTGTCGATTCCCTTCCGGGGTTCCGTTACAGGTTGCGGCGGCTGTCGGCAAGAGCCCCGCCGCGCTGATTTGCATACACGATGCATGCCCGCGACTAACACACGCGTTGAACCCAACCGCGGCAAAGCGGTATACCCAGCCGGTGTCAAATATTGGATGGAAGGTGCGGGGCGCGCTCATGTTCACGTCTCAGACGAGAATGTCAATACGGGATGGTGCATAAATAGCAAATCGCATGATCAAATGCAAGCAACATCGAAAAACATTATACTATGTTCCCGGCCGCATCTAATTTCGGGCCATAATAGGCTCATTTTCGGCCAATAGCGAGCAAATAATAGTTTTGATTGATTGCGGGGCGCGTGGGGAGCTGCGTGGTCTGAGGAAAAAAACATGCTCTCGTAATATAAGGAGTTATTAGCCCGTATTATCCATATTGCTTCACGATTCACGATTACCGATCAACATGTCACTGCCACCCTCTCCCTACTAGTCCCGTAGGAATGCCTCAGAAGAGAGGGGCGAGGTCGGAGATCGCAGGTCATAGACTCGCCGCGGTGGGGTGTGGGCGACGATTCAACGATTTACGATGGTGGAGTGGTGCAAGGTTAAAAGACACACGGAGAACAAAGGATTCTAGCCTCTTTACTCTTTACTCTTTACTCTTTTACCCTTTCCCGATTAACGATTCACGATTAACGATCATACCAATCAACAACTCCCGCAGATACGGAGTCTCATCGAGGATGTCCGCCGTGGACGCAAGCGTGTGAAGGCTTTGCAGCCGCGAAGGAATGAGGTCGAGATAGGAGGGTTTTCCTTTGTTGAGACCGAGATTGCCGAACGCGCCCAGAGCCTGCATGAGCCGAAGGATGGCGAAACCATGAAACCGCCGCCGGAACACATCCTCGTCGACGGGCCTGCGCTGCGCGAGTCCTTTGATGTAATGCGCGAGCAGATCGTCGCGCTGGATATCGCTGAGACCGCCACGGGAATCATAGAGCATCGAGGCGACGTCGTACTGTGGCGCACCTCTCCGTCCGGACTGAAAATCGATGAACCAGGGTTCGTCCTCCTTGATCATGACATTGCGCGACTGAAAATCACGATAGAGAAATCCGCTTCGGGGTTCCTCGCAAAGCAGGCGGACAAGCTCCGCGGCATCGCGCATGAAGGGATCGTTCTCCCACGGGACACGCGTCAGTCTCGCAAGAAAATTGTCGCGAAAGTAGCAGATGTCGAACAGCATGGCCTCGGTACCGAATTTCTCCGTCTGATAGCAGAGCGAGTAATCGATATCGTCCGCCGCGTCGATCTGGAAACGGAGCAATTCATCCAATATCCGGCGGTACATGCCCATCGCCAGGCCGTCGACGCCAACTCCCTCGCGATGCTCTTGCTGCCAATCGCTGAACAGCACGTCGCCCAGATCTTCCTCAAGATACATCTGCAGATCGTCCGAGACGATCTCGATGCGAGGTACGCGCAGTCCCGCTTCACGGAAGGTTCTGGCGAAACCTATGAACGCGCGGTTCTCCTCGATATTCGGACCGATGACGCCGATACAGCTACCGTCACCATAGGCGAGACGAAACAGTCTGCGGTCCGATGCGTCTCCTTTCAATGGAATGACGGAGGATGGGAGCGAGCCTGTGAAACGGGTATGGAGCGCGCACAATTCACCTGTGAGCGGATCCATTCCGTACAGGTCGGGTGCGGCTCTTCCATCAGACACGGTTCATCTCGAAGCGACAGGCGACGCGGGTGCGGGCAGTTTGAACAGCACCGGAAAGAATTTCGGAGAGATCGAACCGTACGACAACAGCGTATCGTGAAACTTCTTCAGCGAGAACGCCGAGCCGGCCTTCGCTTCATAGCGCGCCCGAATATCGTTGATCGTGATGTTGCCGTAGTAATAGGTGCTCAGTTGCGCCGATGTCAGGCAGGCACGACGCCACTTCCCTTCCGCTTCGCCCCGCTCTTGATACCCTTCGACCATCATCAGCGCAAGCGCACCCTTTTCCGACATACCGGTCCGGTGAACGCCCTGATCGAGAATGGCGTTGATCAGCAATCGGAGACGCATTTTCAGCTGCTGCATTTTCACTTCGGGTCCACCGAACCCGGCATCGGCCATCATCTGCTCGGAGTAGGTGGCCCAGCCTTCAGCGAACACACCACTCGGCATAATGCCGCGAAGCATTGTCGGCGCCACAGCCTTGTTCGCCGCCGCGAGCTGCAGGAAATGTCCCGGCATCGCTTCATGTATGACGAGATTCTTCAGCATGTAATCGTTGTATTCGCGGTAGAAGGATTCCTTCTTCATGGGAGCCCAATTCGCTGGTGTTGGCGCGATGGCAAAAAAGGTTTTGCCGTTTTTTTCCAACGGACCCGGTGAGTCGCAGTACGCTACAGCCACGCCGCGCTGAAACTCGGGCATGACAATCACATCCAGCGGCTCCGACGGCAGGGTCACGAAATCTTTGGAACGAACGAATTCCGACGCGTCCGCAAGATCACGCCGGGCGCGTTCGACGATGGTGGCATCGTCGGGACGGCGCTCGCTGAGTTTCAGGAGCACATCGCGGATCACCTGATCGTGATCGAGCGCAGCGAGGTCGCGACGGGGAAACATCGAGGCGAACAGCGGCAGAGCGGTAATGTACATTGCTTCCTGCGTGCGTTCGAGGTCCTGCTTTGCCCGGGCGAGAAGCTGCTCCGGCGTCATCTCGGTATCGAGACGCAGCATGAATTTCCGGGTGTACATTGCCTCACCGATTCGAAAATCACGGTCGGACCGTGGAAGCAAATCCTCCCGCAGCCATGTACCGTAGGCGGTGAGCGCCGCGACGGCGCTGTCGCGGGCTGCGACGAGTTCGAACCGAAGCGGATTATCCAGCTTGTCGATAGACGGCTGCAGTGTTTCGCGCAGCATCGATATCACACCCTCGTTCTGCATAATCGCCGTTTCGGTATGGATCGCGGGGGGACGCGTCAGATTCGTTTTCGCCGCTTCCAGAACCTTGGGCAATCCCTGGAGTCTCGAGGCGAGCGCCTGCATTCTGTCGTTGAAAGGGGATACCTCCCGAGCCATCAGCACGTACAGGGCTTCACCAGGATTATACACCAACGGATTCCACTCCCACTCACGCAAATCCTTGAGCGTAAATAATTCCGATTGCAAACTCTGACGAAGGATATCGTAATCGATCATACATTCCGCGGACAGTTCTTCGACTTTGATCATGTTCAGCGTATCGAGATACGCCTCGCACAGTGCGATATCGGCGACCACTCCTTCACGGCTGTAGTCGTTCATTCGGCCATCAAAGCGGTGATCGCCCAACGCGGTCGCTTTTTCAGGATGGAGGGTGAGCACGGTTTCCATATATCGGGCAGTGAGCGCCACGAAGCGCTCGTCGGCCTTGCCGCGCCGGTCGCCTGAGCAGGAGAAAAGCATGATGGAAAGAATTGCAGTGAGCGGAAGCAGCGATCGGGTCATGAAGGAATCCGTAAATGGAACAATTAGGTAAGTTCGCTAAAAGTGAGCTAAGGAGAAACTCTTTGGCGCATGCTAGTCAGACTCGTCATCCTGAGTGTGCCCACCAGCGCTGCGCACCGGTCCATTTCGTGGATGACATCTGGGTTTGTATCGTAAACAAGTACCGTCACCCTGAGCGCAACGACCGCGGCACAACGTGAGCTCAAGGCACAGCCGTTCACGGTCGTGGAGTCGAAGGGCGGCGTTCGGATTTCTACAAGTTTAACCAGTACAGACTCCTCGATGTCATTAGCAGTGTGCCCACCAGCGCTGCGCACCGGTCCATTTCATGGATGACATCGGATTATGGCGACGCTAAGCAAACGCCGTCACCCTGAGGACCGCCGCGGTGTGTGTATCACTGGTTCCGCGAGCGTTGGTCGGCGGCGTCTCGAA
>CAYJMN010000092.1:0-21432 GCA_964371045.1 uncultured Chromatiales bacterium
CGGATATGCACGGAGAAGAAATTTTCTGTCTCCAAATCCTGAAGTCTCTCGTATCGGGGTTTCAAAAACTCTTATCCGCGTCAATCCGTCTCATCCGCGAAAATCCGTGCACGTATTCATACGCGGAGGTTCGCTGCTACTGTCTTTAATTTCAACTATTCCTGCTGTGTAGTTTCATTCACACCACAGCCAGATCACTGAGCACACGAAGATGTCATTAGCAGTTTGCAGCGGCTCTATCATGGCACACGGGTTGACCTGAAGCCGTGAGACCTGATCGAGCCGGGCTACAGCTCCAACTATGGTAAGAGAAAGCAGGCGACCTGGGTCTACCTGACCGGCACACTGGATGCAGCAACGTGGGGAGCGGAGCTGGCGCTCGGCGAAGGTCCCGGCAGAATCTACATCGTGGAACCAACCGGTCCGATTATGGACGACCCCAATCTGACGGACAAGAAATTCCCGGGTAATCCAACGAAGTCCTACCGCGCCCGCGAGCCGCTACGGGTCACGGGCGAGGTCACGGATTGGCAGGGACACTCCCCGGAAGCACTCAAAGCTATGAAGGACAATATTGAGCGACTCAAGCGACTCGGTGTCGAGGCAATCGACGACTGAGGTACTGCCCGCGTCCTCGGGCACTCGATGAGTTTCCGGTTACGAGCCGATGATCTGCTGGCCCTTCGCCAACTCCGCGATAAGTTCGGCTCGTCCATCTAACAAGCGCATCGAGGGGCCAGAACCCGAGGCGACTATGTACAACGCCTCCTCATCCGAACGTTGCGGCTGACGCCTGACGACCGGTGGACGTAACGGACAATCCGACTATTATATTGGCGAACGCAGCCAGGTCGAAACGCGCGTGTCAAAAAAAAACAACGTGTTTGCACTTTACAGAAAATAAGTGTATAATCTGCACTTAAGCTGTTTATTCTCAGGCCTCTTGCCAGGCACCATCCATGAAAATCGACACCGCGACATACATACTACATGAAAATGAATTAATATCCGTGGAAGCGAGTCGTCATTGGATACCGGAAGGTGGGATCACAAGCCGGGTATTGGTTGTTTTTTTCTTACACGATTAAGGAGGAATAAGAGTTATGAAAATCAGTTTCATCCTCATCGGACTTTTATTCGCGGGATGTGCGGCAACCCAGTTAAATCCTGGTGCTGAGCGCGTTCGAGTTACAAATACCGAACCTGGAAAAGAGTGTCAATTTCTTGGCGAAGTAACCGGAAATCAAGGCGGTAGTCTTACTGGAGGTATCACATCGAATGCCAATCTTGAAACCGGTGCCAGGAATGATCTCAAGAATAAAGCTGCTGCGATGGGTGGTAACCTTGTAGTTATTATCACCCAGAGAGCGGGCCAAACAACAGGTCAATACGGAGCAGGTGGCCAGACAAGTGTTACGATTTCCGGTAATGTTTATAAGTGTCCAGAATAAGCCGGTTGGAATTATTGCGCTTGCGAGTTCTACGATAAGCAATCGCAGGTGGGAATTTTAGCTCGTCCGCCCAAGCTTCGCGAAAGCGGGTTCGAGCGCCGAGCGGGAGAGCCCCTGCCGGCATGCTCCCTGACGTCTCGCGGCGGAACCCGAGGCGACTATGTGCAATGGCTACTCATCCGAGCCTTTGAGTGACGCCTGACCTCCGATCTCAACGCACGCGCTGGACTCAGGGGCGGTCCGCGCAGGCAGGTCTGTGCGTTTGGATGTTTTATCGCGGCGGTGCGAATCCGGGGTGATAGGAGGAAACGGTATATACGATGTCAGGCGGACGGATTTCACCTTGTACTTTTCGAGAAAGAGAGGACTTTCCGACTATGATTACACTCACCCGCAGCCCTGTTCATTCAGATCCGGAAGTCATGGGTGGCACACTGGTTTTTCGAGGCACGCGCGTGCCCGCACGAACCCTGCTGGATTATCTGCGAGACGGCAACAACCTGGAAGGTTTTCTTGAGGAGTTGCCGTCGGTAGAACGACAGGACGATGAAGAGTTTCTTCGTTTGGTCACTATCGAGCAAGAACAATCGTGATAATCATCCTCGATGAGAACGTGCCGAATTTGCATTGCCGGATACGTGCCCCCCGGGATGTGACGACAGTTCAAACGCTCAGGGCAGGCTCCGAACAGGGCAATACCTTCGTGCTGACGTTAAGTGCGCGTGCGGCTCAAGCGCCGGGAGTCAGGCGGTTTAATAAGGAGAAAATATTATGAAATACCTCGTGATTTCAATTTTCGCAATAGTTTTTGTTTCTTGTGAAGAATCGGAAATAGTATATGAGTATCCTGACGGTATTTCTAAACCGAAGCATCTTGTCGAAAGTCACGGGTGTAGTAATATTTTCGTTCACCAATTTTTGGATAGTTCGAAAGCATTGACGGTTTGGATAAATGCAAATGAATTTGTCTTGACAAAGAAACGACAGGACATTGATCTGAACAGCTCAACTCCAAATGTATCTGTTGTTCTGGAAATAGCCGGCAATAGCCCGGACAGCATCTACTTTAATTATTGCAATGACATCGCTTATCCAAACAAGGGCACTACAACAAAATATAAAGCTGTTTCTGGCATACTCTCTTTTTCAGTTTCTGAAGATAATCCAAAAAGAGATCCGATTCGGGAAACTATATACTATGTCACCATCAGGATTCAGAATTTGCATCTATTGAATCAAGAAACAAATGATGAAATCGTGATACCTGAGATCGTATTTTGGAATGTGGCCGTTGGTTGGTGGCCTGGATGATGATTTCATTTGAACATGAATCCGGTGCGACTCAAGCAGATGTGTTAAATTCCAGGTTTAGGCACTTCAACCTGTTTCGACGATTCTTACCTCCCAAATGCCATCGAGCCAACAGCGCGAATTGCACGTGAGCGACAGCATCGCACGGCAGCGCGGCGTCGCAATAAGAGAGGAGCGTGCTTTTGGCATCCACCGACGATCTGAATTCAAAGTGGCTCTACCTTGGTACACGGGCTGATCTGAAGACGGGAAACCTGATCGAGCCCGGCTACAATTCAAACTACGGTAAGAGTAAGAAGGTGACCTGGGTCTACCTGACCGGCACGCTGGACGCAGCCACCTGGGGAGCTGAGCTGGATCCCGGCGAAGGCCCCGGCAGAATCTACATCGTGAAACCAACCGGCCCGATTATGGACGACCCCAATCTGACGGACAAGAAATTCTCGGGTAATCCAACGAAGTCATACCGCTCCCGCGAGCCGCTACGGGTCACGGGCGAGGTCACGGATTGGCAAGGGCATTCCCCCGAAGCGCTCAAGGCCATGAAGGACAACATTGAGCGACTCAGGCGAATCGGTGTCTAGGCGATCGACGACTGAGTTACTGCCCGCATCGTCGGGTACTCGATGAGCTTCCGGTTGCAAGCCGATGATCCGCTGGCTCTCCGGCAACTCTGCCGTGAGATCGGCTCGTACATCTGACAAGCGCGTCGAGCGGGCAGAATCCTGGGCGACTATGTACAACGTCTCTTCGTCCGAACTTTGGAGTTGACGCCTGACAACCCGTCGCAACGGACGCGCTGGCCGCTGCCTTACTCGGCGAGGGCAGACCTAAACGCGGTGCGTAGATAAAGGTGCGTAAAATAAAGTGCGTAAAATAAAAACTCTCTTATCCGCGAAAATCCGCAATGATCCGCGACCATCCGCGTACGTATTCACACGGATAAATACGTACGCGGATGTACGCGGATTATTGCGGATTTTCGCGGATAAGAGTTTTTAAACTTCAGATCCGATCGATTTCTGCATTTTTCGTTACATCATCCCGCGATTTGACAAGCTTCCGCTTTTTGTTCGATAAGCACAGGTTTGCAGAAAACGAAGTCTAATAAACTTCTTATCCGCGCCAATCCGTGTTCATCCGCGAAAATCCGCGTACGTATTTCCCATGAAGGCCGCGTTCATCATCTTGTACACCAGTTTGGCGGCGACGAAGGAGGAGGAGGGAAGGTCTTCGAGGGGGGCGAGTTCGACGACGTCGAAACCGACGATGCGCTTGTGAGCGCCGATCATGGCGAGAAGCTGGATCGTTTCGTCCCAGAGCAGACCGCCGGGTTCGGGCGTTCCGGTGGCGAGAAGTACCGAGGGATCCAGACCGTCCACATCGAAGGTGATGTACACTTCGTCGCCGAGAGAGTCGAATACACGCTCTTTCCAGGATTGTCCATACACGCCTCTGCGAATATCGGCGGCGAAAAAGGTGGTGATGCCGCGATCCATGATAAGGTCGTATTCCTCGCGGCACTGCGCGCGGATACCAACCTGCACGATACGTTCGGCAGGAAAAAACTCTATCACGCGCGACATGACGGAGGCGTGCGACCACGGCGTGCCTTCATACTCGTCGCGGAGATCGGAATGCGCGTCGATCTGAAGAATGCTCATGCCGGGAAACTTCCGGAAATGCGCGGCGATGGGAGCGGCGGAAATCGTATGTTCGCCTCCAAGCGTCACGACGAATTTTCCCCGCTCGAGCTGACGACTCACCTCCGCCTCGAGTACGTCCAGCATGGCGCGGCCCGTAGCGCCGGCGAAATCGGGTGCGGGCAGGGTGGCGATACCGAGGTCGAAACAGAGTTCGCGTCCGAATTCCTGGTCCCAAAATTCTACGTAACGGGACGCCTCGAGAATGGCGGCGGGTCCCTTGCCGGTTCCCTTGCCGTAAGAGACGGTGGCTTCGTACGGGGCCTGTACGATGACGATGGAGGAGGTATCGTACGCGGAGTTGATTTCCTCCAATCCGAGAAAATTATCTTTTATACCCAGTGCCTGCATGAGATCCTTAACGAGAGACGACGGATATCCGGAGACGTCGCACCTGTGCGCCCGCCTGCACGATCAGCGTATGTATGCCGGCGGGAATGTCGTGGAGCGGGAGGAGAAGTTCGCCACGTGTACCAAATTCCACCCGATCGAGATGCAGAAGCCTGCGGCCGAGCATGTTAAACATGTCGACGCGTGCGTACCCGTCCCGTTCGCTTGTGACGGGGATGCGCAGCATCGATCCCGATTCTGCGGGCTGCGGGTAGGGTGCGCCGAGCGAGAATCCCGGAGCGGAAGGTCGCTCGACATCCAGTATCACGGGCTCCGCGTACGAAATGCGCAAGGTCGCGCTGCTGTCGTCCATGGCGATGAGCGTGATGCGAAGCCCGGTGTGTACGGTGTCGGAGCTGAAAATGAAATCCGGCGTCGGATTTTTCAGTACCGCGAATTCAGGGTGCTGAAGCGTAAACGCAGTGAGGGAATCGTATCCGCAACCCTCCGCTACGTAATATTTATCGTCGATGCGAATGCGCTGCAATCGCGTAAATCCGGTCAGCGGATTCGGTCGCACAGGGTAAATTGTCATGGTCGTCGAATCCAGGGCCCAGTCGAACCGGCCTTCCGCGCTTAGCACTTGTATCGACTTGGAGGTGAATCCGTACGAATCGAAGATGCGAAAACCGTACAGTCCTTTCATCGGAGCGGTATCCCACTCCGAGAACTTTCCCCGAAATTCAAAACTGTAATAGTGCAGCAGCGCTTCCGGCACAGGAAGAAGCACCGCGTCGCCGGTGGTGACGTAGTCGCGCAACACGACAGTCGTATCCCTGTGGGGATTCAGGTCGCGGAAGGAAATGTAGCCGGCGAGATGTTTCTCGAAACTGTTCATCGCCAGGCCGTTCCCGGCATTCGCCATCAGACCAAGACCGCCAAAAAGTTCCGTGGGATGCCCATCCCCGAGAAGTTTGTGACCGATCTCGTGTACGGTAACGCCAAACGCGAAATCGGGATCGATCACGACGCCATACCCCGGTCGGCGGCACAGCGACACACCCGAAGCGGACGCATCGTTGAACGAGCCGCTCCCGCCGTAGAAAAATCGGTCGAGGGATCCATCGACGAATTTGTATCCCTTGAAACCTAAATCGGAAACCCCGGTGAACGACATGAACTTGCTGTTTGTGATGCGCCTGAACACAAAGATAAACAGATCCACCTGTCCGTCGGGCTCCGGCCGCACATCGTACACCCTTGACTGCGAAGCCCAGGTGTCATAGACCGAAAAATCGGACGCGACATCGATCGAATCGATTATTTCCTTGATCGCGTCGCCGAATTTCCGACCCCAGTCCAGGTACCCCTCTTCCGTGTTGCTGGTTATCGCGCAAACCGGATGAACATCAAGGTCGAATTCGAGTTCTCCGGACGACATGTCCAGAAAGTACTGCCGCACACGCGACACATACGCCTCGGACCACACGGGCAATTGACCGAGAGGCCAGGATTCGTGCTGAAGCTCGTCGTTGAGAGTCTGCACAAACACCACCTTGCCGCGAATAACACCCTTGGTAGGCAAATAAGCGCCTTTATGGGGCGAAATTCCTTTACCCAGCGTGGTGATACCATGATCGGCCGGTTGCATACCGCAAAGATCCTCCTGCGCCAAAACGTGCCGGGGAGTGAGCATGAGCGAAAGGATTGTTAGAGAGATGGACAGTCGTAAAATGGGTGTCAAGGTGCGAAGCGATGAATGAAACCGTCCGGATGCGTTGCTTTGTCAGCGAGGTGCGGCGTGCACGACGATCGTCGCACACTTTCGTATCAACAAAGTAAGCAAAGAATCGACGATTCGCCAGAGAGAAAAGGGGAGGAAATTCAGCAACCGCGATAGCCGCGAATACATGAAAAGCTTGTTCATGTGCAGATGATGGCGGATCGCCGTGAATCCCTCGCTCTGTAGCAGCTCCTCGTGACGGCGTTCGTCGAAACTGTGAAGATGCGCGTTGACCGGCGTCACGTGATTGCAGTGGATGCACAGCGAATACCTCAACTTTTCGCGGTAGGGTGTGCTTGCGATAAAACGGCCGCTGTCGTCCAGGACTCTGCGCGCTTCCCGCAGCACCGCGGCCGGTTCATTGACATGCTCAAGCACCTCGGAAGCGACAACACAGGTGAACGTCGTGTCGCGGAATGGAAGCCGGGAAGCGTCCGCGACCACAGTGTGGGCGACGTTTCCATGAAACGCGCGGATGTTCTTCAGATTGGCGAGACCGATATCCACGAGCACAGGCGTTCGCAACGAACGGCGCGCGCAGGCGACGGCAAGCCAGCCGTTGCCGCTGCCGACGTCCAGCACACGATCGGCTGCCGTCAGGCGTGCGGCATGAAACACCGCCTGCTGGATGCGCTCGGTCGAGTCCCTGTCTGCTGCGGAGCGCTCCTCGAAATAATCGAAGTGCACGGCATCGAGGGTGTAATGCTGGATGGGATCGCTCAACTTCATCAAATCAATTTATCGGGAGGGAGGAGTCAAAGCAAATTGATCCGCAATGCTCGACGTTCTATTTTCCTTTGTCGCCGCGTGTCGCGGTTCCGTGTTGAAGCACCCTCCCGGATTCGAATGCGTATTCTCACAGCTCGTTTCGAACGTTCCGACCTCATCCGCGCCGATCTCTCCGGAGCGCTCTCCGATATCGTTCCGGCCGATGTGCTGTTGGCCCCTGTCGCCGAGGTCATCTCCGTTACCGTGGAGGACTCCTCGCTCCTGATCGAAGTGCGGGGACTGCGGATGTCCCGCAGCTACGCGTTGCTTATCCGCGGCGTGGGCATGATAGCGATCGATCCGGATCCCTGGCTGGAAAAACAATGTCCCGACGGACCGCTGGGATGTGTGACCGAGAACGGTGTGAATGTGTTCCGGTTGTTCGCACCGCGAGCCTCCGCGGTGCGTCTGCAGCTGTACGATGCCGTGATCGACACGACGAGCGATTCCTGGGATATGGAGCGTCGCGCCGATGGCGTGTGGGAAATCGCGGTACCGCTGGATCAGAAGGAAGTGCTGTATACCTACCGCATCGAGGGGCCAAGGGGAGAAGGGGAATCGTTCAATTCCCAGGTTCCCGTCGCGGACCCATACGGCAGAGCCGTGGTTTCGCAGAATACATATCGTCATGCTTCGAAAACGATAGTTCCATCGTCGCTGCCGGCGTTCGACTGGGAGGATGATCGGCATGTGCTTGTCGCACCCGAAGATCTGGTGATTTACGAACTTCACGTCAAGGACATGACGGCGCATCCTTCGAGCGGCATTGGTAGTGATCGCGCAGGTACGTACCTCGGTCTCGCCGACGGAACCGCCCGCGGGGGTCTGGCTCATATCCGGTCCCTCGGCGTCAACGCGCTTGAACTCATGCCGTGCCAGCATTATGCCTGGATGGAGCCGCCGTACCTGCATCACGCCGGAGAGGACATCTACAACCACTGGAATCCCTGGGAGAGGAATCACTGGGGCTACATGACCTCGTATTATTTCGCTCCCGAACCGCGCTATGCCACCGGTGCGAACCTGGAGGAAGGAATATGGAATGACGTTCAGGCCCGCCATCTGAACGAGTTCCGGGAGATGGTGAAGCGCCTGCATCGGGAGGGCCTGGCGGTGATCCTCGACGTTGTATTCAATCACACTTCCCAGTACGATTATCAGCCTCTCAAATACATCGACAAGAAATACTATTATCGTCTCGATGAGCATGGCGGCTTCAGGGGTGACAGCGGTTGCGGCAATGATGTGAGTACGCGAGGGCCGGCGACGCGCAAGCTCATCGTGGATTGCATCGCGTACTGGATCGAAGAGTTTCACATCGACGGCTTTCGTTTCGATCTCGCCGCCATGATCGATACCAGGACGCTCGAGGCGGTTCGCGATGAAGCGGGAAGGCGATTTCCCGGGGTCGTGCTCATCGCCGAACCCTGGGGCGCCAACCTGTACAATCCGGCCGGATTTTCTGCGCTGGAATATCTGTCCTGGAACGATCAGTTCCGGAACGGCGTCAAGGGCGTCGATCCCATGCATCACACAGGGTATATTTTCGGGAGTTGGGGAGGAAATCCATCGGAGGCGTTCGGTATGTGGATGCTCGGATCGATCACCGAAAGGGGAGGGCCGTTCCTCTCGCATGCGCACAGCGTGAACTATCTCGAATCGCACGACGGATACACCCTTGCGGATTTTATCCGCATCGCCACCGGGGCCGCGCGACCAGGCCAGCCTATCGGCGATATGGACGCCTACAGGAAACTGAAGGATCGCGCTCTCGATATCAGCAAACTCGCCGCGTTGATGCTGATGACCAGCAGGGGAGCGGTGATGCTGCATGCCGGACAGGAATTTGGCCGGGGCAAAGTCGTAGCGGACAGAGGGATCCCCGACGTCGTGCCGCGTGTGATCGATCGGAACAGCTACGAAAAAGATGACGAAACCAACTGGATCGATTACGGCTATGCGGACGTGAACGCTTCGCTGCTGGAATACTACAGGGGACTGATCGCGATACGTGCGAAGAATCCCCGGCTGCGATGTTCAGCGGTCGAACACTACCGCTTCCTTGAACCGGATGCGGCCGTGGCGGGAGGGTTCATTATCCTCGACAAGGCTGGGAATGAAGATATCGCCGTCCTGATAAACGCCAATCACCATCAACCGGCGCGATACGACCTTGGCGCCGGAGGCGGTTGGGAGGTGCTTGTGGATGCCGAGCGTGCTTCGGTGGCGCCGCTCCGGACTGTCGATGGCGAGGTTATCACCGTTCCCCCGTGTAGCGGCATGGTGCTGAAGCGCGTTCATGAACAACGGGATGCATCGGCACCGGGATGACGGCGCGTTATCGGCGTGTGTCCGGCTTCGTTTCCGCCGGAGCAGGACCGGTCATTCCCGCTTGAATACCACAAGTCCGAGAGGAGGAACGCCGATCAGAAGCGAATGTTCGCGGTTGTGTTGCGGAAAGGGAGATGACTGCACGTGTCCGAAATTACCTACGCCGCTCCCGCCGTAAATGTCGGAATCGCTGTTCAGGAGTTCGCGGTACTCTCCGGGCTCTGTGACGCCGAGGCGATAGTGATGTTGCACTTGCGGCGTGAAATTGCAGATGAACACGAGCCGCTCGCGCCCGTCATTCGAAATGCGTTCGAAGGAGAGCAGACTGCGCTCGGCGTCGTCGAAATCGATCCACTGAAATCCTTTCCAGGAAAAATCGTCCTCGTACAAGGCGCGCTCGGTTCTGTAGAGCGCATTGATGTCGCGCATCCAGACCGTGAGCTGACGATGGGCCTCGAAATCGAGCAGTTCCCAGTCCAGTTGCCCGTCGTGATTCCATTCATTCCATTGTCCGAATTCCTGTCCCATGAACAACAGTTTTTTCCCGGGGTGCGCGTACATGAAGCCCAGGAACAGGCGCAGATTCGCGAATTGCTGCCAGTAATCGCCTGGCATTTTGCTGATCAGCGACCGTTTGCCGTGCACGACTTCATCGTGGGAAACGGGCAGCAGGAAACGCTCGGTAAAGGCGTAGAGCAGGCTGAACGTCAGATTGCTGTGGTGATATTTCCGGAACAACGGATCTTTTTCAAAATATTGCAGCGTGTCGTGCATCCAGCCCATGTTCCATTTGAGGTCGAAGCCCAGGCCGTCGTTGTCGACGGGATGCGTCACACCGGGGAACGCGGTCGATTCCTCCGCCATGATCATCACACCGGGGTGATTGGCGTGAACGGCGAAATTCAACTGCCGCAGGAAGTTGATCGCCTCAAGGTTTTCTCGCCCGCCGAATTCATTGGGAATCCACTCGCCTTCCTTGCGCGAGTAATCGAGGTAGAGCATGGAAGCTACCGCGTCGATGCGCAATCCGTCGATATGGAAATGATCCACCCAGAACAGCGCGTTGGCGAGGAGGAAATTACGAACTTCGTTCCGGCCGAAATTAAAAATCAACGTGCCCCAGTCCATGTGCTCGCCCTTGCGCGGGTCCGCATGCTCGAACAGATGACTGCCGTCGAAATACCCCAGCGCGTGTCCGTCCTTGGGGAAATGCGCCGGTACCCAATCGAGGATGACGCCGATGCCTGCTTTGTGAAAGCTGTCGATTAGGTACATGAAATCCTCGGGCGTTCCCAACCGGCTGGTCGGAGCGTAGTAGCCGGTCACCTGGTAACCCCAGCTGCCGTCGAAGGGATGCTCCATGATGGGCATCAGCTCGACATGCGTGAAGCCGCAATTACGGACGTAGGGGACAAGATGGTCCGCCAGTTCCCGATACCCCATGTCCTGATCCGGATCGGCGACGGAACGTTTCCACGATCCGAGGTGCACTTCGTAAATGGACACGGCGCTGTGCAGCGGATCATGTGTTCGTCGCCGTTCAAGCCATTCCCGATCCGTCCACTCATGCGTGCCCGCAGTGTTGATGACGGAGGCGGAACGCGGCCGCACTTCCATTCTAGTCGCGAAAGGATCGGCCTTGTCGAGAATGTGGCCGTCGCTCGTCTTGATCTCGAATTTGTAGAGTTCTCCATCACTAATACCTGGAATGAAGATCTCCCACACGCCCGAGGATCCCAGAACGCGCATGGCGTGCCGCCTGCGGTCCCAGTCGTTGAATGTGCCTATCACGCTCACGCTGCGCGCGTTGGGCGCCCATACGGCGAATTCCACGCCGGAGATTCCGTTGATTTCGCGGAAATGCGCACCCAGTTTGTCGTACACGCGGTAGTGGTTGCCTTCGCCGAACAGATACAGGTCGAAATTGGTCAGCTGCGGGAAGAAGGCATAGGAATCGAAAAACGTGTGTTCGACATGATCGCGTGTGATCGTCTTGAGTTTGTAGGGGAAGGGTTCCGCTTCGTCGGGAAAGACGCATTCAAAAAATCCCTCGTCATGCACGCGATCCATAGCATGTTCCGTTCGTCGTCCATCTTCGAACTCCCGCACAACGAACGCCTCCGACGCCACCGGCAGAAATGCCCGCACTGCTGTCGCGGCGGTGCCATCGATCGTAACCTTGTGAATGCCGAGAACCCTGTACGGATCGTAATGCTCGGTGTAAATGACGCGGTATATGTCCTCGACGGCGGCGGTCGAACGCATGAAAGCCTCTGGTCTGATAGAACAAATAATGTACGCAAAATCGTACGCAAGAGAAACTGCCTGTCGCCCGATTTGGTCGCTAATCTGTAGAATGGAGTGGCGACATACTCTGTGAACAATCCTCGAGTCGCCGTCTTCCACGTATCTTCTTGCATGGCATTGCGACGGCGGCTCAACTTTCCACGGAAGCGTGCGACACAATCCATGAAGCTTCGTCGCATCGGTGTCTTACATGTCTTCTCTTTCGAGCCGATGCACTACACTGCGGATGTTACACGGTGTTACGGAGAAGACGATGTAAAAAAAGGGCCGCAGTGCGGCCCTTGCATGTCGTCGTAACGATTTCGTCAAATATTGAAGAGCCAGGCGAGATGGAACATCACGTTCGGAAGATGGAATTGATCGTCGTAATTGGGAAGATTTGTCCGTGAATTCTCGATGATGTTGTTGAACGGATACGCGAGACTGATACCGAAATTCAGATCGCCGATGCGTGATTTGGCAATCGGAAATTCACCACCCACGCGCAGTTCGAGCAAAGCGCTCATATCCTCGGTCTCCGCGGAGATATCCGGCATGATGCGTCGACCGTCGGGATTCAATTCCGCGTTACCGGACCATTCCGCGGCGGGATCGATCCCGTTTTCCGGAATGACGAAACCGTCCCCGGTGTTCGTCACCTCGCTCGCGGTGGGAATTCCATAGCTCAGTCCAATGTAGAACTGACTGAACTGCAGCATCGCGACGATGACGGTATATTGGAACGTTCCTTCGGTCTTGAGTTTGCCCGGTATGTTCGCGCTGTGATCCTCGATGGCGTCGCTGAAGGAAATGCGTTCGTTCTCGTCGGTGAACGCGAGCGTGTGATAGCCGAGTCCGCCCACGACGCGCGTCTTGCGTCCCAGTGGAATACTGGCGCGCACACCGAAGTGAGAACCGATGCCGAGCGTGCGCGACACGCCACTGACGTTGTAATCGGTGGTATTCATCGACAGCGTCAGACCGGCCAACGCGCCGATCTTGATGAACATATCGTCTTCCTCTTCATTGTCACGAACCACGATTGTGGTCTGCGCGAGCGCCTGAATCGAGAATGCTGCGACGAGCAAAAACAGAAAGAGGATATTACCCTTCCTCATGTGACCTCCATAGACATTGGTGATGCGTTCATGATGAATGATGCAACTTACGATTTCCCGTCTCAGGAAAAAACCGGGCGTCGTTGGATCGTTGGATTTCGGATGGCGCTCGCCTCGCCGAAGCATGTTGCACAGAGATCGCAGAGGGCACAGAGGGCACAGAGAGCGCAGAGGCTTTTTAGAGGGCAGAGTTTTGCATTGTATGCCGTTCCGTGTTTGGTCGATCCTTCGGCAGTCGTCAATGCCGATTTTCCCATTTCAGTGTTAAAAAAATCCTCTGTGCTCTCTGCGATCTCCGTGCTCTCTGCGATCTCCGTGCTCCCGGGGCTCTCATCGCTCTCTTTATCAAATGGATTCTGCTCCGTGGTTGACGCCTCCACCGAAGCCCGGTTGTTGTACCGGCCGTATCATCATGCACAGACGTGGTCTTTGCACTCCGCCCTCCCCGCCTGCGCCCCAGTGGCTCACCGATATCCGGCAGCTCTGTACAATGGCTTCGGCGGGCAGGCGCGCACCGCTCCCTACCGCGTAAACGACCTCATCACCCGTCCGGCGGCATCCACATACGAAACGACCAGAGGCATGCGTCCGAGCGCGTGGGTGGAACAGGAAAGGCAGGGATCGAAGCAACGGATACCGGCTTCGATGCGGTTGAGAATGCCTTCCGTGATTTCCTGTTCGGGATCGTTGATGTAATGCATGGCGATCTGGCGGATGGCGCGGTTCATGGAAAGATTGTTCTGTCCCGTGGCGATCAGCATGTCGACGTGACGAATGACGCCGTCGTGACCGGCCGTGTAGTTGTGAAACAACGTGCCGCGCGGAGCTTCGGAGGCGCCGACGCCCTGCGCCTTGTTCGAGTAGGCGCGGGAACGCAACTCGAATTGATTCACGGTGTCGGGATCGGTGAGCAATTCCTCCATGCGTTCAAGCGCGAACAGTATTTCGATGAGCCGTGCGTAATGGTAGTAAAAGGAATTCAGCACGACGTTCCGCGTTCCGGCCATCTGCTTGAATTCGATGAGTTCCTTGTCCGATTTGGGAGAACCTGTGTGCGAACAGATGTTGAGGCGTGCGAGGGGACCGACGCGATAGTTTCCCTGCGGATATCCGAGAGGGAGGTAGTAGGGAAATTTCAGGAACGACCAATCCTCGATGGCTTCGCCGATGTAATCACGGTATTTTTTTGGATTGAGCATGTCGGCCACGATATTCCCGCCGCTGTCCACAATGCGCAGATACCCGTCGTAGTATTCGAGCGCGCCGTCCTGCGTTACGTGTCCGAGGAACAACGTGGGGAAGTTGCCGAACACTTCGAGTTCGCCGTGATTCGTTTCCGTGAAAGCTTTGATGAAATCGAGGCCGATCCGTACGGTTTGATGCGCTTCGGGAAGTCCCTCCAGAATCGCATCCCGTTTTTCCAGGCTCAGCGCTTCGCGTACACCGCCCGGCAGAGCGAGCGTGGGATGGATTTTTCTGCCGCCAAGTTTTTCGATTGCTTCCTGCCCCCATTTGCGAAGCCGTATACCCCTGCGGGCGAGGTCGGGATTCTGTTCCGCGACGCCGAAGATGTTGCGCTTCGCGGGATCGGAATCCATGCCGAGCAACAGATCGGGCAGCGAAAAATGGAAGAAACTGAGCGCGTGCGACTGCACCCACTGAGCGAGATTGAGCACGCGGCGCAGATTTTCGGCGGTTTTCGGAATTTCCACGGCGAGGATGTCGTCTCCGGCTTTGGCCGAAGTAAGGAGATGGCTGACGGGGCAGATCCCGCAAACGCGTGAGGTGATCGCGGGCATTTCCCAGATCAGGCGGCCTTCGCAGAATTTTTCGAAGCCGCGGAATTCCGTCACGTGAAATCGCGCGTCCTCAACGGCGCCCTGCTCGTTGAAGTGAAGCGTGATCTTCGCGTGCCCTTCGATGCGGCTGACGGGATCGATGACAATGCTGCGCACAGGCTTATCCATACTTCAGTTTTTCCTCGGAGAGAGTGGGGGTGCGACCCTCCAGTAATTGCGAAACGACATCCCAGATCAAATCCGCATGCGGCGGACAACCGGGAAGATGGAAATCCACCTTCACGACACGATGAATCGGAACGACGGTCTTTTCGAGTATGGGCAGCGGGGAATATGGCGAGTGTCCAAATACCAGACTCGTCGGTCCGTAAATCTCCTTCAGCATGGCGTCGCGGTCCAACGTGTTGCGCATGGCCGTCACGTTGCCGGTCACGGCGCAATCACCGAACGCGATCACCAAACGCGAGTTGCGCCTGATGGCGAGCAGAAGTTCCCTGTTGTGCTCGTTCGCCACGGCACCTTCGACCAGAGTAGCGTCAACGTCGTCGGGAAATACTTTCACGTCCAGGATCGGACTGAACACGAGATCGGCGTTCGCATGCAGTTCCAACAAACGCTCGTCGAGATCGAAGAAGGACATGTGACAACCGGAACAGCCGCCCAGCCAGGCGGTGGCCAATCTTATTTTTTTATCCATTCGTGCTTCTCTCTCGCGTTGACGATGTACTGCAGGAAGTCGCGGTTTTTTGAAAGGGAAGTGACGGGCTTTCCTTTTTCGAAGAGCGCGCCCGTGGGACACACCATCGTGCATTTGCCGCAGGATGTGCATGACGACGACGCGCCCCACTCCGCCGCGAGGTCGGTGATGACGAAGGACTCGATGCCTCTGCCCGCCACATCCCAGGTGTGAGCGCCTTCGATCTCGTCGCACACCCGCACGCAGCGTTGGCAGAGCACGCAGCGGTTGTGATCTAGCACGAAGCGATCGTGCGAGGCATCAACCTTCTTGTCCTGATTCAGATATTCGAAGCGGACGAAATCCATTCCGACACTGTACCCGAGTTCCTGCAATTCACAATGGCCATTGACGGCGCAGACCGAACAGACGTGGTTCCCTTCGGCGAACAGCAGCTCAACGATCATGCGGCGGTATTTTTTCAGACGGGGCGAGGTGGTTTTTACGACCATATTCTCTTCCACGCGCGTTACGCAGGCTGGCGACAGCTTGTTGTTTCCATCTATTTCCACCAGGCACAGTCTGCATGCGCCGATCTCCGACAGGCCGTCGAGATGGCAGAGCGTCGGGATGAATATGCCGTGCTCGCGCGAGGCTTCGAGAATGGTGCTCGAACCGGCGGCGCTAATGAGTTCGCCATCTATCGTCAGTGTCTTTATCTCTTCAATCATGGCCCTCTCCTTCACTCGTCTGCTGCCCCGGTTGTTGCCCCGTTTCAGGAATCCGTACAGACGCTTCAGGTTTGTCGGCGCCCGTTGCGAACCGACAAACACCGGCTGCGCAAAATTGCTCGTTCATGTGCTGCTCGTATTCGCGCCGGAAGAAGTGCAAGGTGGAGACCACGGGATTGGGCGCAGTTTGACCGAGTCCGCAGAGGCTGGTGTCCTTGACCATGACGCACAATTCTTCCAGCGTGTCCATATCCTGTTCCGTCGCGATGCCCGTGGTTACCCGGTCGAGCAGCTTGTACAGTTGGACGGTGCCGACGCGGCAGGGGATGCATTTACCGCAGGATTCATCGCGGCAGAATTTCATGAAATACCTCGCGATGTCCACCATGCAGGACGTCTGATCCATCACGATCAATCCACCGGAACCCATTATCGAGCCGACATGCGTAAGCGATTCGTAATCGACCGGTGTGTCGAGGTGCTGCGCTGGAATGCACCCTCCAGAGGGACCGCCGGTTTGTGCGGCTTTGAATTCGCCTCCATCAGGAATACCGCCTCCGATGTCGAAAATGATCTCACGGAGCGAAATACCCATGGGCACTTCGATGAGGCCAGTGTTGGCGATGCGGCCCGCGAGGGAGAAGACCTTGGTGCCCTTGCTTTTTTCCGTGCCGATTTTGGAGAACCACTTGCCGCCGTTGAGGACGATAGCCGGAATGTTGGCGAACGTCTCGACATTATTGAGCAGCGTGGGTTTGCCCCAGAGCCCGGATTGCGAGGGATAGGGAGGTCGCGGCCGCGGTTGGCCACGCTGACCCTCGATGGATTGCAGCAGGGCTGTTTCCTCGCCGCAGACGAACGCGCCCGCGCCGATGCGCAGATCGATGCGGAAGTTGAATCCCGAATCGAAAATGCGATTCCCGAGAGTCTGCGCGCGTTCGCTCTGCCTGATCGCCTTTTTCAGCCGCTCGATGGCGAGGGGATATTCGCCCCGGACGTATATATATCCCTGGTTCGCTCCGACGGCGAAGCCCGCGATGGCCATGCCTTCGAGTATCGCATGCGGATTCCCTTCAAGCATCGCACGATCCATGAACGCGCCGGGATCGCCCTCGTCGGCATTGCAGACGACGTATTTTTCTGAAGAAGGAACGCGTCGCACGATATCCCATTTCAGGCCGGTCGGATAGCCCCCGCCTCCACGACCTCGCAACCCGCTGTTGCGAATTTCAAGCACCACGCTTTCCCGTGTGTGATACGTGATGGCCTTGGCGAGGGCTTCGTACCCCCCATGCGCGATATAGTCGTCGATGGATTCAGGATCGATGCGTCCCATGTTCTTGAGAGCGATTTGAACCTGTTTATTGAAAAACGCGGCGGAATTCGGGAAGAGCAAATCCTTTACAGGCTTGTCTTTCACGACATGACTGTCTACGATGCGATCGACATCCTCGGGTTTCACGCGCACGTACAGCGTGTCGGAAGGGTACAGTCTGATCAATGGTCCGGCGCCGCAGAGCCCCATGCAGCCGGTGGTGATGACGCGGACATCCGATGTGAGTTTTCTCGTCTCGCAGGCCTTGTCGAAAGCCGCCTTGAGCTGAAGCGAGCCGGAGGCGATGCAACTTCCGCTTGCGCAGATGTGGATCTCGGCCTTGAATGTGGCAAGCCGCATCCGGAAGTCCTGGCCTGTTTCGTAGAGTTCTTCAAGCGTCATTTTTTTCCTCCATCCATGCGCGAAGGCGGAGCGTCACCTTATCCGCCGTATCATACCCGACGACATCGTTATCGTACACCGTAACCGGGGCGATGCCGCAACATCCGAAACAACGCGCCGTCTGAAGCGATATTTTGCGGTCGGCCGTGGTTTCACCTATGGCGCAAGCGCAGGTTCGTTCCAGCGTTTGCTGCAAATTCGCGGCGCCGCGTACGTAGCAGGCCGTTCCCATGCAGAGCGTCACGGTATGGTCGCCTTTCGGCTCGAGCGAGAAAAAACTGTAAAATGTCGCCACGCCATAGACTTTGCTGGGCGGAAGTTTGAGGCTGCGCGCGATGAACATCAGCAAATCGCGTGAAATAAACCCGAAAAGTTCCTGCGCCGTGTGCAGGATTTCAATCAGGGCATCACCTCGATACTGATGACGGGTCAAAGCGCGATCGAGGTGTTTGTACCTGCTGTCCGCCGCCTTGCCCTTCTCAGTCGATGTTATATTCATTATAATTCCACGATTGCAGTGGACGCCGGAAGGTCTGGATGGAAAATTGCCTGTTAAATCCCATTAATTCGAGAAATATTGCTCGAAAATCGGGAAAAACTTCTCGTCTCAATCTATCATGCAGGCGTAAGAAAGGCAAGAATCGGAATTGTCGAGGGGGAGGGGATTGTTGATCGAAAATCGTCCCGCCTTCGCTCCCGTTCTCCGACGGCTGTGCCATCTATCTTTGATGCTTCGGCGGGCAGGCCCTTCGCTCCCGTTCTCCGACGGCTGTGCCATCTATCTTTGATGCTTCGGCGGGCGGTCAATCGAAAATTATCCATTGTCAATTATCAATTATCAATTATCTCCCTACGTCGTCACAACCTCATTTCTCACTATCAACAAAATGGCCGCATGGGGAACGATCAGGTATTTCTGCTGCTCAAATTCCACTTCTATTCCCTGGGTTTTGACGAACAGTACATAATCGCCTTCTTCCACCTGCAGAGGGATGTAACGGATAGACGTTCCGTTTCCCGACCACGGCTGGTTCTCGTCGAAATCGGGATTGGGAATCGCATACCCAGGGCCGGTTTTCACCACATACCCGCTTTGTATTTTCTCCAATTCCTGGACGCCGGGTGGAAGGTAAAGACCGGATTTTGTCATGGAGGCAGGATCTTCCGGTGTGACAAGCACGCGGTCCCCTACGACGATCAATCGCTGAATATTTCGCATCGTGATCTCACAACAGGTCGCTTGCAAGTTCCGCCAACTCGGACCGCTCGCCCTTCTCGAGTGTGACGTGGGCGTAGAGCTTTTGGCCGCGCATCTTGTCGATCAGATAGCTGAGACCGTTGGAACGGCTATCGAGGTAGGGATGATCGATCTGGAAAATATCACCCGTGAACACGAACTTCGTTCCTTCGCCGGCTCGTGTGATGATGGTCTTGACTTCGTGCGGCGTAAGATTCTGCGCCTCGTCCACGATGAAGTAAATGTTGACGAAACTTCGTCCGCGGATGTAGGCGAGGGGGGACAGCACCAGCTTTTCTTCCTTCAACATCTCCTGAATGCGCCGGTGTTTGCTGTCGGATTCTGGAAATTGATGCTGGATCACGCCGAGATTGTCGAACAGCGGTTGCATGTAAGGATCCAGCTTCGACATGATATCGCCCGGAAGGAAACCGAGGTCCTTGTTGCTCAAGGGAACGATGGGGCGCGCGAGGAACACCTGACGATAGAGACTCCGTTTTTCCAGCGCGGCGGCCAATGCGAGCAGCGTCTTGCCGGTTCCCGCCTTTCCGCTGACCGACACGAGAGGAATATCGGGATTCATCAGGGCGTCGAGCGCGAACGTCTGTTCCGAATTGCGCGGGGTGATGCCGTACGCCTGTCCTTTGTCCACGCGCTTCATCATGCCGGTCCCTGCGTCGAACGAGGCCAGAACGGATTTTTTCCCGCAACGCAGGATGAAATATTCGTTGGGATTGAAATCCTTCGCGTCCGGAAGTATGGCCACGTCGATTTCAAACGGGGGTTGATACAGCCTGTCGATCGCCTGGTCGTCGACATTTTCTACGACACGCCGGCCCGTATAGAGCGTGTCGAGGTCCTTTACCTGGTCGGTGACGTAATCCTCCGCGAGGAGTCCTATCCCCTTGGCTTTCATGCGGAGGTTGACGTCCTTGGTCACGAGGATGACCGGACGCGTGGGATTTTCTCGCCCCAGAACAAATGCACAGTGGAGGATGCGGTGATCGGGTGTGCGTTCGGAGAAGCCCAGCGGAAATTCCTTCCCCCATTCCTTGTCGAGCCTGATGCTGATTTTCCCTTTTTTGGAGCCTATCGGAACGCCGCCGTCGAACACCCGGTCGCCGCTCAGCGCGTCGAGTTCGCGTACGAATTCCCGCGTGTGGAAGTTCAGCGTTTCATTGCCCTTCTTGAAATGGTCCAGCTCCTCAAGCACGGCGATGGAAATGACGATATCGTGCTCCTCGAAATTGTAGATGCAGGAACTGTCGTGGAGTATGACGTTGGTATCTATGACGAAAATTTTTTTGACGGCGCGTTTTGCCATTGTAGCTCCATGGTTTCAAGTGGTGGCTTGCGGAAAGTAACGATGAAATTCTGCAACGACAAGCCCGCCGTCGTGATGCATCTGAATGTTGAATCGGCTATATTCCATGCCCGGAATCACATCCATCAGGGATGCCCGCCATCCCTTGTCACCATTCGATCCATACGGAGGAAGCATGGAAAGTCGCGATACATGGGACCAGTACTTCATGAAAATCGCAATGATCGTAGCCGAGCGCGCCACCTGCACACGCGCCAGCATCGGCGCCGTGATCGTCAAAGATAAAACCATCGTGGCGACGGGATACAACGGCGCTCCGGCAGGTCACCCGCATTGTTCGGAGGTCGGTTGCCTCGTGTACGTATCGCGCAACCCTGACGGGGAGGAGGAAGAAAACTGCTTCCGCACCATTCACGCCGAAATCAACGCCATCGCGCAAGCGGCGAAGCACGGCGTCGAAATCGACGGCGCCGACATCTACATCACCGCCAGCCCCTGCTACCATTGCCTGAAAACGCTCATGAACACCGGTATCCGGGCAGTGTATTACAACAAACCATACAAGATCCACCGCATCGAGCCTCTGTTGGAGTATTCGAACATTCAGCTTGTGCGCGTCGAGCTTGACGCCGCGGCACAATAGATTCGCACGATCAGCCGTGTGATACAGCGTGTGTTTACTCAGCCTGAGGCTGACTACCATCGCTTCGCGCCGGTCCATTTCATGGGTGACATAAGGTTGGTCTCAGCAGCGTCAACCAAGTTCGTCATCCTGAGTGTGCCAACCAGCGCCGCACACCGGTCCATTTCAAGGATGACATCAGGTTGGTCCGGGCAGCGCCAGCCAACCTCGTCACCCTGACGTCC
>CAYJMN010000093.1:0-19500 GCA_964371045.1 uncultured Chromatiales bacterium
GAACCCCTCTCCCTCTGGGAGAGGGGCAGGGGAGAGGGCAAGCAAGTACGCACTATCCTCATCATTATCACACAATTTCCAGGGAACCACCATGTACACCTCCTCGAAAACTCACACCGGCCCGAGCACCATCATCCATTTCTCGCCGCGCTCTACATACCGTTATTCATCACCAGCTCATCCATCCGAATTTCAGCCGGACGTCCTGATATTCAACCCTGCATCGCGTGAGCCCCATTACCGCGGCGGCGATATGGTCACCACCCTACTGAAACGCGCGCGGGAGCTGCGGCAACGGCAGACCGGCGCGGAGGAGCTTCTCTGGCGACATCTACGCAGAAAAGGAATGAAAGGGCTGAAGTTCCGTCGGCAGCATCAATTCGGACCCTATATCTGCGATTGTTACTGTCACGAGGTCTTGCTGGCAATAGAGTGTGATGGTGGGTATCACAACGAAGAGGCGCAGAAACTTCGGGATCAGGTCCGCGATGCAATATTGAACGAATACGGGGTCACCGTGCTCAGGTTCTCAAATGAGCAGATATACGAACGAATGCAGGAAGTGCTGGCCAGCATCGCTCAGCATATACAATCGGCGGCGGAGAGGGGTGTAGATCCGGACTGATGAGCGGTGGTAATCGCGCACATGCATTGTTCGAAGACTACATGCGCTCTACCCAAGCTGGAATTGTAATAGCAACTTCATGCTGCGGCGATGGAGAGGCGTCGCTCCCTGTCCGCAGCGAAGGCGAGGCAAGCCCGGATGTCTTCACGGGTTAATTCAGGGAAATCGGAGATGATGTCCTGCTCGGTCATTCCGGAAGCGAGATAGTCCAGCACATCCGATACTGTAATGCGCATGCCGCGAATGCACGGTTTGCCGCCGCGCTTTCCGGATTCAATAGTTATAATCGCATCGTAGTTCATCTACTCAACGTTCAGGAAATCAAGGGAAGGTTCAAGTCGTTCGTGAAGGACCTGCCGGGATTGATTTCGGTAAGGGGAGGGGAAGGTAACGCAAAGGCGGAAAGGCGCATAGTCGCAAAGAGAATTCATTCGCGCGGGTGTCAACATATAGATCATAATCCGGATCGAGGGTGATGCGAAGGCACCTCCTCGGGAAATAGACTTGGTTCTTCTGAGATTCGTATGGGATAGTATTGGATGAATTTGTAAACTCATTTGCGGCCTTATATCAGGCTTTTCGCAAACAAACAGTAAGGCCTACCGATTGTTCTCGAACGTGCGAAATCCTTTCGCAGCGGATTTGATCTCCCATTAATCATGAGAATCTTCTCACCTTGCTTTCATTGTTCCGGCACTCTCGCCCGGAGTGCGTCGGGGAGTTCAACAGGGTAGACACACAGTCCGCGCAATTTCTCGCGTGAGTGCCTGTCCGCTGGATTGCAGGAAACGCTGGGGATGTCCGGGTCGTGAGGTATGCTCGATGCTAGATAGATGCCGAGAACAGTACCACCGCCCATACCCAAGAGCAGCCCTGTAAGAGGTGAAGGCCCGGTTACTTCCTTCGGATTATCAAGTCCCGCAATCAGTGCTCCGGTCAGGAAGCCCGCAAAAAATCCAAAGATTCCTCCAATGAGTGTACGCCCCCTTGGCATACCGCTTTTTCCCGGAATCACCACTGAATCGATTAGGGAGTGACTGAAAAAGCGGACGTTCTCCAGCGATGATGGGAGATGTCGGTCATCCCAGTACTCACAACCAACATCGATCAATACTCCGCTATCGTTTACATACAGTAGGACGGCATTAGAGGTGAACCCACCCTGAAAATGTACACTTACCTCAGGTGGTGACTGGGCATACCCGAATTGGAGCGGGAACATCAGGTAGATCAGTGAGACCGCTGAGAACAGAAATCTCATTGAGCTTTGAAGGGCCCTGTCTGCACGAACGGTACGCATCGTTTCACCTCCTATGGGCAATTCATGGTCAAATTGAGGGACTCGGCGGCATGCATGCTGCAAATGCACGGTTTGCCGCCGCGCTTCCGGGTTCAATGGTGATAATCGCGTCGTAGTTCATTCGCTCCACGTACAGTAAATCAAGGGGAGGTTCAAGTCATTCGTGAAGGACATGCAATACGCCTACGCCAACAGTGAGAAGTCTGATCCGTCGCTCTATCTTGCTGTACGCGTTATCGCGGAATACCCCTGCTTCACGTCCGGGGACATCTACGTTGTGACATACCCAGGTTTTGCTGAACTCTCCGTGATGGATTTCGGCAGTGACTTGAAATATAATTGGTCGCTCAGTGTTTGCGCTCTTTTCGTTCATATATAACAGTTTTTGCTGAACATTGATCGATGAAGAACATCATATCAAAGCATCTCCACCAGTACCCCGTCATGTCGACGTTCCCGAACGGCCGGCTGGAAATCGGGATTTCCCTGTCCTTCCAATCAGTGAACACGAGGATAGAGTATGGCTGACCATAATCGTGAGCAATCTGCTCAAGCGAATGAGAAGGTGGGGCGCTTAACTACACAGGAGCCTTCTTATAATGATCGTACGTTTCTCCACCGTATGACGTGAATCCCACTGTTGTTGTAGTTACATCGCTCGAATCTCTGAATAGCGTCCCCATCGGAACAAATTGTTTATACCGGTCATCATCCACACTTGTATTGTCTGTCATGATATGTGATGATGCCGCCCAAACTATTATTTTCTTATCCGGATATAGATCGCACAAGAACTGGAGATTCTTTGCCATTTGAGCCTCACGAAGGGCGAAACCACCATCATTGAATTGTTCGAGAGCGAGAGCGTTCGCGCTCCTTAATGTCTGCTGCATGATGCGTCCCCGCTCGTCGAGTAAATGCTCCTTTTCACGGAAACTCTGTTCAAGATCGTGGAGCTGGGTGAAAAATAGTTTGCTGCGACCGGCATGCGGAACATATTCAAAATCATAGGAGAGACGTAGCAGTATCTTCTCAAATTTCGACCCCGCCAGAGTGTCTTTGTACTGGATGTCATATCGGTTACAGATGCGTCGCAATTCCGGTATTACGTACGATTCAGAAAATTCACCGGTGAATTGCGAATCAAATCCACATACTCTGAGCGGCGTATCCGTTTTCGTCTGCTCAATGAGGTACCGAAAGATATCCCGGAGCTGCTTTGATCGCGTCCAAATCCCGAATACTGCTTTTTGTGCGGTTAAAAGGGGGTCAGCATCTCCGGTAAAAACTTGCAGGCTATCCCAGAGGATTGCGCAATCAAAGATGCCGCTCTCGAAGGCGAGAATATCGTAGTCCATTTGCTCATGCAGGAGTTTGATAAGCCTGGTTTTGGCCAGGAATACAGCTCCTTCGCCATGAGATTGTTCTCCAAGCAGTACGATACGGGAGTCACCAATCACGCCCTTAAGAAACTCGAGGTCGGAATATTCGGTGTTTTCCGGATCAATTGATCGTACAGGATGGAAGGCGCTGTAATCCTGCGAGCGGCTACCGCAAGCATTGAGGAATAGCACCACGAGTAGAGTACAAAATAACTTCATTACATCCTCTGAGGAGCTATGACGAGATCTCGAGTCGTCGAACGGTGTCATCTGAACTGATGACAAAAGGTACAAATCGGATACGCAAGTGTCAAGACACGAGAGATCTAACAGCCCGGGGAGGGCTGAAGCGAAATCCTTGCGAAATTATCACGACCGGAACCCCTCTCCACCCTCTCCCCCGCCCCCGTCGCCGTCATCCATCCCTCAGCAGTGTATTCCGATCTTAAGCAACCATGCATTCCGATCGAAAGCGACCACTGAATCCGATCCAATGTGACCGCTTGTCCCAAGGGTGTACACAAAAAAAATTCCGGGGATGCAACTTTTTTCTTCCATCCGCCTCTATTACTATGTGCAGCATAAAGAGCCGATAATCCGGATCATTGCCGTTACCTGATGCCAACAACCAATCCTTCGTCAAAGCGCTCGTCGAATCCTCGACAGGATGAATTCATGTCCCTGCTGGATGTGCATCATGCGGCGTTCGTGCGCTATGTGCGGGCGATGACGAAGGACACCGAGCTGGCGCGGGATATCGTAGGCGAGACGCTGCTGGCGGCATACGAAAACTTCGGGACACTGCGCGATCCCGCGTCGTTTCGGTTCTTCCTCATTGCAATCGCGCGGAGAACGTACTGGAAAATGAGCCGCTGGGGCAGATTGTTCAATCGCCTGGAAACGGTGCACGAGGATCTTGTTATCGATGGCGGCGCCCCGCCCGGACTCTCGCACGATGTAGATCTGATGCACGCCGCTATCGCGAAGTTGCCCGGAAAGCAGCGGGAAGCCCTGGTGCTGTTCGAGTTGTCCGGATTGAGCCTGAATGAAGTTCACGCACTGCAGGGCGGATCCCTTTCAGGCGTCAAATCCCGGATCGCAAGGGCGAGGACAAAACTCGCGGAAATGCTCGGAGAGGACGAACATGACAGAACGCAGGCAGGGCAAGCAACGGCCAATGCCGATGAAAAGGATATGAAATGATGGAGCAGAGCAGGACAAGGCTGGATCAACTTCTTGACGAAGCGCGCAGCGCTCCACCGTTCATTTCACCCGCATCGGCCAAACGTTTTATGATCGCGCATGCCTCATCGATGCAGGGCGGCGCTGCCGATAGAAAAAGAAAATCCCTTCGCAGCTTTATATTCATTGGAGGCGTCATGGCAATCATTATGGTCGTCGCTTTCGTTTTCGGACTGTTTTTTGAAGAGCAGCCGACTCCGAAAGCTCCACTATCGGTTCAGAAGATCGAAGTGCAAACGAAAGCCCCATCTCCCGACGACTCGCTGCAAACCGTCAGGAAAGCGGAAACCCCTGCGCCGGACAAAGGCGCCACCGCACCCACAGCCATGGATCCGTGCGATCCCGAATCCAGAAGGGCAAGCCGCAACATGTTTGCTTCCTGGACCAGGGAGCGCGTGCAGGGCTACAATCTTCACGAACTCGATTCCCTCGAGCTGCGCCGCATCGGACTCGTCGTAGCGGACAACGGTACCGTGTGGAGAACGCAGAGAAACACGGCGGAAGGGATGCAGGAAGTGGATCGACGAGAATCGACACTATGGTTCGTACAGGGTGTGTTCAAGGCGACAAATCCCGCGGACAGCGCCTGGCTCGCCAAGCAATTCCAGAAAGGTGAACCTTATGCGAAACTCCACGGGGTGAATCATCCGATTCAGGTGACGGAAGAAATCAATGTTGAGCCGGTGCTCGTGACGAACTCGAGAGGATACACCTTCTCGCATACGTGCGACATAAGTAATCCGGGTGGTCCTTCGGCAATTGGATCGGGAAAGTACAAAGGTCAGGAACTCGTTGCCATCCGCGTGCCCTACAAGGGACCCACCCTGCCCGCCGACACTGCGGAGTACTTCTACATCTACTGGTATGAGCCATCGGAAGAGCTCCTGTCTCTGATACCGCTGCGGGTGCGGGAGAAAATCTCGCAGAGGCGGGAAACGCGCGGCACGGTGGCGGTGAACAGCGCACAGCCCATGGGTGCACTCGCCACCAGCAACCTGCATCCCAATCCCATCACGCAGGACGTTGCAACAATCGACTACACGCTACGTGAAGTACGCCGGGTGGCTGTTTCGGTGTACGACATCACGGGTGAACGAGTGAAAAATGTCGCCGTCACCGATCAGCGCGATCCCGGCAATTGGAAGGAAACCATCTCGCTGGCGGGAATCCCCGACGGCTATTATCTGCTTGCCGTTACCACCGACAAGGGAGAGCAACGGATCCATCCGATGGTGGTGAAGAGGTAGGCCCTCGCACAATCCAACCCTGTTCATACCACGCTGACGCTTGTCAGCGGAAAACACGGACGATGCGGATTCGCACGGATTAAATCCGCGCGATTCCGCATCTACTTCGCCATCACCTGGCCCCTTGACGTGCGACCGAGCAGGGATTCCTTCCGGAATTCTCCGCCAGCCTGACCGTTTTCCTCCGATGTCGCCTTCGTGATCGTGTTCGCCGCGCTTGGTTATAAGCCCGCTCCAATGAAAATTCCAGAGTCCGGCGGGTTCAGTCCCTTCCCATTTCAGATGGCGGTGCTATTTCGTATCTTGTTTAGTATCTGATTGACGTCCCGGCGGCGAATTACACCCCCGCGATTCCTGAACATATAGAGAAACACTATTCATGCACAAGCTCATCCTCCTCTGTGCGGCGGCGCTCTTGTTGGTGCCGCAGTACGTTGTCTTTTCGCAACAGACGCAGGCGCGCCAGCTTGCACCGCGAACCGCGATCGAAGCCCTCGACCGTCTGCCCAGGAACATCGAGGTCGTGCCTGGGCGCGTAATCGTCAAGTTTCGTCGCGAAGCGGAGCATCTGCTCGGCGATCATCAGACGGCGGTGAGTTCGCTCGATCCGCTGCTGGCGCGCTACGGAGTGTTCCGCACGACGCGCATGTACCCGAAGCATGCCTCGGCGTTCATGACCGACGGCAAGGAAATCGCGTTGCAGCGCATGTTCGTGATCGAATTCAGCGAAGAAGCGGATCCGATATCCGTGGCCCGAGCCATGTGCGGACTGCCCGAGGTTGAATACGCCGAGCCGGAAATCGTGCAACGCCTCTGCTACAATCCGAACGATCCGATGCTCGCGCAGCAATACTCGATAAACGCCGTGCAAGCACGCCAGGCATGGGATATCAGCACCGGAAGCAGGGATGTCGTCATCGCCATCGTCGACAGCGGCGTCCGCTGGACGCATGAGGATTTGGCGAGTAATATCTGGATCAACCCGGGCGAAGATATAGACAGTGACGACAAGTTTACACCCGCGGACCTCGACAGCATCGACAACGACGGCAATGGATACATCGACGACATTATGGGTATCGATTTTGTCGGTCCCACCGGTCTTTCCGGTGGAACCTACTACGACCACGATCCCTCACCGACGTCCACGGGCAATCCGCATGGGACACACGTATCCGGCATCGCCGCGGCCGCCGGCGACAACGGCAAGGGAGTCGCCGGTCTCGCCTACAATTGCCGCATCATGCCCATCAAATGCGCACCCGATCGATACACACCGTCGATCCTTCGTGGCTACGACGGTATCGTGTACGCGGCGGATAACGGAGCGGATGTGATCAACTGCAGCTGGGGCGGCGGCGGGTACATGTTGAGCCAGGAGGAACGCATCGCCTACGCAATTTCCAAAGGCGCCGTGGTTGTCGCCGCAGCCGGTAATTCCGGCGACGAATCCATAAGCACTCCGGGCGCCTATCCCAACGTCCTGTCCGTGGCCAACGTCGGACAGGGAGATAAAGTCCATAGCTCCTCCACGTTCGGAAGCTGGGTCAGCGTCTCCGCGCCGGGT
The DNA here is from genome assembly GCA_964371045.1 of uncultured Chromatiales bacterium. Classification (GTDB taxonomy): domain Bacteria; phylum Bacteroidota; class Ignavibacteria; order SZUA-365; family SZUA-365; genus JAOSJT01. The sequence continues at coordinate 7,364 of CAYJMN010000093.1, forward strand.
GTGGATATCATGAGCAGCATCAGCACAAGCAATGTCAGCTATGCGGCCTATACGGGAACCTCCATGGCCTCTCCGCTGGTCGCCGGTCTCGCGGGACTCGTCTGCAGCGTGTTCCCCGACTTCACGCCCGAGCAGGTTCGCGAACAGATCCGGGTTACCTCCGACACCATCGACAATCTGCAGAACCGCTGGCTGCGCGAGAAAATCGGTCGCGGCCGGGTCAATGCCTATCGCGCGCTTACCGAGCAATGGCCAGGCGTGCGGCTCATCGACTGGTCGTGGAGCGATACGGAATTCGGCAACGGCAACGGTATTGCGGAGCGCGGCGAGCGCATTGCCGTGCGCATGCGCTGGAAGAATTATCTCGCTCCGACGAACAACGCGACCATACGGCTTTCGTCGGCAAATACCCTGGTCACCGTCGAGCAGGGCGAGTTCGTCGCGGGAAGCATCGCAACCATGGGCGAAGTAGCCAACGACGCCGAGCCGTTCGTGATCCTGCTTGCCGACGTTTACTCGCCCAACAATCAGGTGGATCTCGTGTACACGGTCCAGGACGGCGAGTATGTGGATCGCGGCGGAGTATTCTTCATACAGCAGCCCAGCTATCGCGATCACAACATCAACGACATCCAGGTGACGCTGTCGAGCGATGGGAATATCGGTTTCGACGACATGTCCGGCGTAACCGGGTCGGGATTCCGGTTCAGAGGCCAGGAGAACGTACTCTTTGAAGGAGCCTTCCTTGCAGGCGCCATCGTGAACATGACGCCGCTGGTTGTCGATGTCGCGCGATCCTCGGCCACGGCGCAGTCGCGCGACTTTCAGGCCGAATATCTGTACAATATGGCCACTCCCGGCGGCAGAGCGGATCAGCAGGGCGAAGGCGTATTCGAGGATCTTGGCGCCACGCTGGCGAATCGCCTCCAAACGCGCATAGGTCTGGAAAGCTACGCGTTTACGCGGGCTGAAATTCGAAACATGGTATTCCTGAAATACACCCTGCATAACAATTCAAGCAACACGCACGAGCGTCTGCACGCGGGACTGTTCTTCGACTGGGACATCGGCCCGAACTCCCAGACTGACTTCGCCCGTTACATCGATTCGCTTTCCATCGCCATCGCGTACGATAGCACGGGTGCCCCGCGCACCCAAACATACATCGGCGTACTCCCGCTCTCGACCGAGTATCCGGTGACGTATTGGGGCATCAACAACCGCGACAACGACGATTCGCTTACCATCGGCATTTACAACGGTTTCTCCAAAACCGAAAAGTGGAAGGCGCTGTCGAAGGGAATCATTCGGCCAGTGACTCAGATAACGGATATTTCCTTCACCATCGCGAGCGCGCTGGGGGATCTGCCTTCGGGCGATTCGGTGGTTGTCGGCTTCGCTCTGCTCGCCGGAGAATCCGTGACGGAGGTGTTGGCTTCAATTCCCGCCGCGCGGAAGATGTGGGACACACTGTCCAATCCCTTTGACCCTACATTTGTCGAAGGTCCGGCGTTTGTCAATCCTGAAGGATTCTCGATGAGCGTCTCTCCGAACCTGCTGCGTGGTGGAATCCGATCCGTCACTGTCGGCTTCGGCGTCGCCCGTTCAACCGCCTTCGATCTCAGACTGTACGACATTCTCGGCAGGGTGCGCGCGGAATTCGGCAAGGTGGAGTTGCTGCCGGGCACCAGCATGCGAAGGATCGAGCTTCCCCTTCTTCCGGGCGGATTGTATTTCCTTCGAGCAGAAGGCCAGGGACTCCAGCACACGACTGCGGTGCAGATCCTCCGATAGCCAACGTTCGTCGAGCATCGTTCAACCGATCGGCGGGTGGAGCACGAGTTTGCTCCACCCGCTTCTTCGTTGTAGCCGCGTCATGACCCGCCTGGCGTCACGCATCCGCACTCAGTCACGCACCGTGGTCAATGGACGGAATCGTAAAATCACCAATTGTGCTCAATACGGCCTGTTTTGGGCGTTCGTGAATCCGGTCCTTAAAAAAAAACAAGCAAATCGCCTGAAATTTTCCGCAGAGGCCTTCCGTGGATGTATTCCTATATAGGAATCTCATGGGGCCCGGGATGCGGCCGACGCAGGTTGAGGTGGATGAGAGACGTCGCATCCCGGTTATTAAATGATTTGAGGAACAAATGACGGCACTTGAAGACATCGAACGCAGACAAAAGCTTCTTGCGATTTTATTCAACGTATTTATCGTCGTGCTGATTCTGACGATAGTCGTATTCGCAGTTTGGCTTATCACCTTGCTGAATCAATCGGAGGAGGAGGTTACCCGCTCCTCGCCTGTTTCTATTTGCATGCACAGCCAGTGCCGCAGTCGTTAACGCGGGGTTGTTCATCGGGGAACTCTCAGTGATCCCCCCACTCCTGCGCATGAATCGCCCGAACCTCGTTTCGAGAGAGGATGTCGCGAAGCTTTAAGGAAGGGATACAGAGGGCAGCAACTCCGCACGAGATCGTTAGGTCTTTACCCTGGTCTCCTTCCGCGCTGTACAATTTCGCCGCGCGAGTGGATCTGCAACTTGCCGTACATGATTTTGACGTGCGATTGGATGGTGCTGAGTGTGCTTACTCAGCCTGAGGCTGACCGCGCTCCGGTCCATTTCGTCCGTGAAATCATTGTACCCGTACGCGCCAGTCAAGCTCGTCATGCTGATCAGCCTGAGGCTGATCAGCATAACGAAATTGACTGACGCCAGGACAACTCACATCGTGAATGATGTCATAAGCAGGAAACGGCGGAACATGCGTGTCCGGGATTAGCGAACGATGACGATGGTCCTGGTTCGCATGCCGCTGCCGGAAGAAAGTCGTAGCACGTAATTACCTGCCGCCAGGCCCCTGGTATCGAGAATTGCGTCATGTATGCCGGACGATTGCCAGCCACTTGACACTGTTCGTACCAGGACCCCGGTAATGCTATAGAGCGCTATCTGGATGTTCTGATCTTTTTCAAGTTTGTATGTGATTGTGACTTGCTGGTTCGATGGATTCGGATAGTAGTGTATCAATTCCGGAACATCGGGGTGAATACTTGCATCAACGCGTTGTCCAATGGCCTCCACAGATGTTACACTCAAATGGAAGCAGCCTTGACGCACGGCATTCCCGTCCTGATCGAAGGTAGTCCAGCACACTTCGGGTGGCGAAGTTACTGAAGGATCAGAAGCGACAAAGAGACGGAAGCTCGGCCACGCTATACCAGTGGGTAAGGGAAGGTCGCGCCGGAACACTGTTTCCCGATCATTCATGTAGTGGTGCACAGTACGTCCCTCCGCGTTCAATGCGTCAGGTGACAGCCAGCTGCCCGTTCCCGCCAGGAAACGATACGTATCGTCCGTCAGAATGAATGCGATACTCTTTTCGCAACAGTCTGCCGCGATCATGATCGGAGCGAGATCGCACCGCCCGGCGTACACGCGCTCCTGTATAGGCGCCACAACCATGTCCTCGTCCGCATCCCTCGCCAGAATCGCATCCCACGGCGAGTACTCCACCGTGCATATATCACCATATTTGTGATGTACGGTCACGGTGCATCGCCCCTGCAGCCATATCGGGATGCAGTCGTACGGAACAGCACGACGGAATTGCACTTCCCCCGCGTAACCGATCGATGCGAAGCTTCCCTCCGCAGGTATGCGCTCATACGGAGCGGAAAACTCGACCGGCATAAGAGGCCCGCCAACTCGTGCGGCAGCAGCGTCGCCCCCACTCTGCTCGCAGCGTGAAGGCCAGGCATCGATCTCGATAAACGAGATCGGATTATCGTCACCCAGCATGTTGCGCACTATGAACCGACGCTCGGACAGCCCCTCCTCCCCGCGAATATACGAGAAGACGTCAACGTCATCGCAGCAGGCGCCCAGCCAGGTAGAAGTGGTATCACAATGGAAAGAGAAGCGACGATAACAAATCACACTGTCGGTCAGAATATCCAGATAGATGGTTACAGGGTCATCGCCACCATCGTGAGTTGTATTGAACGACAGCGTGAACGAAGAAGAACAAAGACCCTCGAACCGAAGCGACCCCGAAAAAGGCCCGATAACAGACGCAGGGTTGTCGAGCAGACAGGTACCTGATGCCGACAGGCCATCGACACGGCCGCCAGTGACGCGATAATCCACGCCGAGGATATGCTCGCCGCTCGCGTTCAGAACCGAGATATCGAACGTGCAGCTGTCGGCACTGGTGAGCACGCCATTCACGATAAGTTTCTCGCAGACCGTAGGTCGTCGACAATTCAATCGAAGGGTATCGCGACATAGCGTTGAATCCACGGCAATCCAGATCACCTCGATACTTGCGTTGCGTTCTCCCGTGCCATCGAGACAGAGGCGAACATATTCTTCACCGGAACAGATGGGGATGGTGCCTGCCGGGGGAAGAAGCATGACTTCGGATCCCGGATTTCCTTGCGGTACAACCGTCCATCCGACTTCCCCAACGACTCCATCCATCCGGGCATTCCCTGCCAGCACCCGTAGTCTGATGCCGGTCCAATAATCCGGTTTGCCGTTGCTGAGTGCGATGTGGGAACAGCATCCATCTATCTCGTCCGTGCGTAACTGCGTCCTGATTGAATCGCAGACCCCCAGCACATGTTCTTCCAGCGGTCCGAGTCGGAAAATCAGATATTCACCACTCGAATCGGCGCTCTCTATAGCATTCTCGCAGTCGCCGCGCGGAAAGTCGGGGTTGTGGTACCACATAAAGTTCGCATCCGCGAAAATCGGTTTAAGCCCGGTGAACTCATCAAACATTCTTGTCGTGAAATCCGGACAAAAGTGTATTGTGCCGCGACACCCGGGAGCCGCATCGCTGCAGCCGTTGATGTTTACCCATCCGATGCTGCCGGGAGGTAATCCTGTCTTGTTGTTGGCAAGAGCAATATGCCCGTTGATTTCCGCGCGCGTGGGATACACGTCCTCCCCCGAGTTCAGATCCTTCCCCGTCGCATACACCTCCCATGCCGAATTCGGTCCGGTGATGTAGCGTTTATTGCTACCGGAACGCTGAAATACTGCGACAGTACCCTGGTACACCCTATTGTCGCTCCAGGCGACGATATAGATGTACTTGCCGGTGATGTCCTCCCGAATGGTATAGCGCTCTGGTCCGTAAGTTGGTGTCGGTGGTATTGACGGCGGCGGGGGGAGGGCGCCACCATGTGCATCGACATCCCATATCAGATCCGAGAAGATATCACCCGTAGAGATATTCCGAACGCCGCCGTATAATGATCCCGGTGCGACCCCGTTCTCATCACCGAAACCGAACATATAGGCATTGTCGGAAGTGATGGTGACAGTATAGATATGCTGTTGCGCCGTCAGGGACGCAGGCAGGAAAATAAACAGAAACAGCCAGACAACACTCGAAATTTCAGGACACCGCGGCACTGACTCATTCGTCGCCTTCATTTCCGTCTCCTCGATTATATGTAACAGGATATCAACGATCAGGCGAATTCGAATCCGGGACCACCTTTTCTCCGTTCTGCAGACCTTATGACTGCGAAGCGGATGAATTGCTTCCAGGTGCACCGGTATAGTGCATCAACCCATTCAGTGCCGGAGGTCGACTTTCTTTTCTGAAGCGGGTTGAAGCGCAGCTACACGTCCATTGCTATGTATCAAGTCAGGCGTCGACCTGCACTCGGCATGGGCCATCGGGCAGGTTGTTTCGCGGCGAACTCAGAAACTCAAATATGCAGGATTAAAGTATGTTAATATTTGCATCAATGCAAGCTACCCCACCTGAACGGGAAATCGCGATCGGTATTCGGTAACAGGGGGAAAGGTCCGGCAACTCTATTCAAGATCGGTACCTCACTACGCGGCTCCACCTTACCCTTTTCGTCTCCCGCCGCGCTGCATGATTTCGCCGCGCGAGTGGATCTGCAGTTTGCCGTAAATGATTTTGACGTGCGATTGGATGGTGCTGAGGGAAAGGCACAGGGTCGCCGCGATATGCTTGTACGAGTGGCCTTCTCCGAGTAGATCGAGGATTTCCTGTTCGCGTTTCGTCAGGGTGGCTTCCTCGACCTGCAGCGACGGGCGATGAAGCGATGTGAGTATGCGCCGCGCGATAGAGGGCGTCATGGGAGCGCCTCCCTGACGTACCTGTTCCACGGCGGAGAGGATGTCGTCGAGGGAGGATCGTTTCAACAGATACCCGCACGCACCGGCCTGCAGCGATGAAAAAACCCTGTCGTCGTCGTCGAAGGATGTGCACATGATCACATCGGTGCCAGCCGAAATTTCCTTTACACGAATCACGCCTTCGATGCCCGAAGCTCCCGGAAGATTGATGTCCATGATCACCAGATCGCACGGCACCAGGGCGAAGGCCGCAAGAAACGACTCGACATCACCAAAACCGCCGCGAACATCGTACCCTTCCGCCATGGATAGCGCCTGTTCCACTGCTTCGCGCCACGACCGATGATCGTCCACGAGCATGATGCGATAAGGCCTGTCCGTCACAGCAGCAGCCAGGCGATCAGCGAGATCCCCGTCACCAGTACCAGACCGAATCCGGGGATAGTGTAGCGACGAAGCGCCATGGCCCCCAAGGAAATCGCGATGCCCGCCTTGACCACGGTATTCATCACGATGGCTATGAGGATGGAGATCGCCGCCGTCGTCTCGGACACTTCGCCGGTGTGGGAGAGATTCGCCATGGACAGCGTGATCGCATCCACGTCCGTCAAGCCGGCGAGACCGGCGGCCAGATACACACCGCTATTCCCGAGGTACTGCTGGGCGGCACGGGACACGAAAATGATGAGGGCGAACACGAGCCCGAACTTGATCGCGGACATCAGTTCAAATGGATTGCTCAGCGCGACGCTTGTTGTCGAATCATTCTTTTTTCCAAAAAGCAGAAGCAGACTCGCCGCGACGCCGGCCGCAGTAAGTATCGCCAGCAGCGGCCACATGAACGAAAGCAACGCCCGGTTGACGACGGCTATTTCGATCAGAATGCGCGGGTACATGATGCTGCACGCCAGAATGATGGCCGAGGCGAAGGTGCGGCTGAGATCCGGAGTTTCACGGCTTTTTTGAGAAAATGACAAGGTCACCGCCGTGCTGGATACGAGCCCGCCCATCATACCGGTGAGCGCCAACCCGCGCTTCGAGCCGAAGACCTTCACCAGCACATAGCCAGCGAAGCTGATGCCCGCGATCAGCACGACCATGTACCAGATCTGACGTGGATTCAGCACGTCCAGCGGACCCATCGTCTGATTCGGCAGTACCGGGAGAACAATGGCCGTGATGATGGCGAATTTCAGCGTGGCATAAATATCCTCTTCCGACACATGCGCGATGAGCGTCTTGAGTGGCTGCTTGAGCGAAAGGAACAGCGTCAGCACCACGCTGCTCGCGATGGCGACGATGTAGTACTCGTAAAAACTCAACGCTCCCAGGATAAACACGGTAATCGCCGCTACTTCGCTCGTCGCTCCGTGATGTCCGCGCCGCGCTTCGAGGATGTAGGAACTCACCACGAGCGCCATGAATCCTCCGCTCAGCACTCCCAACATCCACGCCCCTGCCGCATGTCCCAGGAGCGACGACAGGCAGCCCAGGAGACCGATGAGAGGAAAGGTGCGGATGCCGGCGAAGAGCAGCCGATTCTCATTGAGCGAGCGTTCGCGCTCGAGTCCCACCAGCGCCCCGACCAGCAGGCTGAGCGCGGCTTTTTGAAAAAGTCCGGGCAGTGAAACATCTACCGCCGCGCTTTCGAGCGACAGTTGAGCGAGTATCATCGAAACAGGTGTCATGAGCGACTCGGGCAGGTGATATGCGCAATATAGAAGCGAATCCTCTGAGAAGAAAAATTTTTCGAAATGGGAATTTTCTCCACCTCTGATGTGTCTCCCTAACGTAACTCTATTTCTTCAGAGGAGGCCACCATGCGGAACACGCTATCGCTATTCGTATTGCTCGCCCTGTTGTGCGCTTCCGGCGCGGAAGCCGGCAGACTGTATGCCAGGCGGCCCGCCACATATTCACCGATCTATAATTTGCGGCAGATCAGCGTCAATACCGACGTGCGGATACGAAATCTGTTGGCAATCACCCACGTGGATGAGGTTTTTCTCAACACCGAAACTGTGGAGGTTGAAGCATGGTATGTGTTCCAACTCCCCGAAGGAGCGGTGGTGGATGGGCTCTGGCTCTGGCTGGATGGCGAGAGGCAGACCTTCGTCGTGAAGCGAAAGGAGGTGGCGCAGCAAATCTATGACTCCCTTTCCCACACCAGCTACGCCGATCCTGCGATACTCGAAAGCGTCGGGGCGAACCGCTTCCAATTGCGCGTGGCGAACATCAAACCGGGCGACTCCCGACGCATCGAACTGCAGTACTTTCTTGAGATGCCCGTCGCCGTGGGCGGAATTATCCGCTATGTCTATCCGCTGAACATGAGCGGGTATCAGAGCGTCCCGGTCGATCAGCTTCATCTCACGGTCGACATCGATATGGACGCTCCTCTCGCAGTGCTGCGTACCTGTGCGGACGATCGCCCGACGATATGTTCACGCATCCCGGTTTCGGACAAGCGCATGCAGGTGAATTTCGGTGGCGAGCAGCTCCTGGAGAATACAGACTTCTGGCTCGAAGTGGAACTCACAGGATGGCAGGACTCGCTCTTCGTTCTCCGACATACGGAAACCGTGACGGACAGCAGTTTTTTCATGATGTGGTTCCCGGACACGCTCGAACAGCGGTCCGGTGGTTCCATGGACGTCGTATTCGCGGTTGATGCATCCGCTTCGATGACGGGGCTGCGGTCAGAGGTCGTGCTGCAAGCACTCGATACACTTCTGACCGCGTTGCGGCCGGATGATCGGTTCAGGATCGTTTTTTTCAACAGTACCCTGGTCACATTTCCGGCCGATACCGCGATGCTCTTCGCCACGCCGGAAATGATGGGGTTCGCACGCGCGTTTTTACATGCCGTGTACAGGCCAAGAGGCATCACGCGTTACGACCAGGTGTTGCAATCTCTTGCAAGCACAGCGTTTCGCATCGGTTCGGATCTCCGCTGCATTCTCGTGACCGACGGACTTCCGATAACCGGCGAGCAGAAAGCAAGTGAGCTTCTTCAACTGCTTCAGATACCGGCAGGCCTGGTGCGAGTTTTTCCCGTCACCGCATGGTCCGTGCCGTCCGCGATGCTTGAATCGTTGGCCAATGTTTCCGACGGTATCTACACCGCTTTAGAGCAAGGCGACGATATCAACGATGCGCTGACACGGATAACGTTTTCGTTCGGCAACCAGGACATTCGCGGACTCATCATGGATTTGCCCGCGGTGGTGAAGGATCCGTTCAAGAAGGCGAGCATTTTAAACGGCTCGAATGCAAGCGTTACCGCTTCCGGACTGTACACCGAAGCGGGTGAGGGCGACTGTATTCTCACAATGCAATTGCCCGGGTCCACCTTGCCGGTGATTCACCAACGATTCATGCGGCTGTTCCCGGATACCACCACACCTGTTCAGATAGCTCGTTACTGGGCATCGAAGCGCATCGCGCAGCAAGTGGCGCGTCTGGCTGACGTCACCGATTCGACCGAAATCCGGGAAGAGGTCATTCGGCTCAGCGAAAAGTACATGGTGCTGAGTCCCTTCACGGCCTTTCTCGTTTACAAGCAGAAACCCCCCGACGTCAACGCCATCGGGGAAATTCCGGCGCCGCGGCAATGGACGCTGCATCGGAATTATCCCAATCCCTTCAATCCCTCGACGACAATCCGGTTTACGCTTTCCAGTCACGCCTCGCGGCATCCCGTATCGATCCGCGTGTTCGATGCGCTCGGACGTTGTGTGCGCACATTATGGAGCGGTGCCGCACTAGCCGGGACTACCTCGATTCTGTGGGACGGCAGCGACGACAACGGCCATCCGTTACCGAGCGGCGTGTATCACTGCGTCATGTACTGGAACGGCGAGCGGCAAAGCATTTCGATGACATTGACCAAATGACAGGAGCCATAGCCATGAAACGCATTTCAATTATCCTGCTGTTCTTCGTCGCTTCTCATGTTTCTGCACAGACTTCTCCCTGGGAACCGATGAATCGCGGACTGCTGCACACGCTGGTCTACACCATTGAAATCGATCCTGTGGATTCGCTCCGCATGTATTGCGGGACGGATTACGGCAACATTTATACATCGACGGACGGCGGCTTCAACTGGGCCTTAAGCAGGGAAGGTATCCCCTCCGACTACAACCAGGAGTACGTGAGCGCCCTGTATCTGGATAAAACCGACACCCGGGTACTGTATGCCGGTTTTGGCGGAAGGCACAGCGAGAAGAATCTGTTTAAAAGCATCGATCGGGGACGGACCTGGTCGATCGTTTCGACCCCGGCGATATGGAAACAGCGAGGGATCCTTCACATCCTCCGCTTGAAAACAAATCCTGTTCGCCTTGTTTGCGGTTTGGGCTGGTCCCAGGGGATTTACCTGAGCACGAACGACGGAAGCGCCTGGGAACAGGAGCTCCAGAGCGATGGCATACAGACCATCAACAGCCATCCCTTGAGGCCGACGGTACTTCTTGCGGGAAGCTCGCGCGGACGTAAATTGCTGCGCTCGGTCGATGCCGGAGGCTCGTGGACGCAGTCCATAAACGGGATGACTTCGATAGGCGAGTTTACAGGTGTGAGATCAATCTCATTCGATCCGTCGAATCCGGATCTGGTCTATGCCGGGGTCACAGGGGCGGGCTGCGGATTGCATCGCTCCACCGATGCGGGCGTCAACTGGACGCGATTGAACCAAACTGCGGAGATCTCGGAAATCGCGATTCATCCCGACGACCCCAAACTGATCTATATTACCGCAATCGGCACCGGTGCGTGGCGCAGCCGGGATGGTGGTGCGACCTGGACTCGTATCGTTGAAGGCCTTCCGACCATGGATGTGATGCGTGTCAGGATCGCGCCGGGCTATCCCGTGCGGGTGTTCGCTGTCACGCTGAAACACGGGATCTTCCGTATGGTGGATGAGGAGATTTAAAATTCCTCACCTCGCCGCGGCGAACCTCCGACCTGTGGTCTCCGCCCCCCAACAATACACGGTAGGAACACGCTTCGCGACCGCGCGCACGGAACGTGGACACCGGTTCATCCCCGCACGTGCGAGGAATACCCCATGCTCGTGGGCATGGTGCGCGATTGGTACGGTTCATCCCCGCACGTGCGGGGAATACCGTGGCCCGTTGTTTCATTCGTTCGACTCTGACGGTTCATCCCCGCGCGTGCGGGGAATACATGCAATCAATAGTGCGCAGATGCACGTTAAGCGGTTCATCCCCGCGCGTGCGGGGAATACCCAGCCTCAGATGCTCCATTAAAGCATGTGTTCGGTTCATCCCCGCGCGTGCGGGGAATACGTGCATCACGCTCGTTTTTCAACTCCTGCAACGGGTTCATCCCCGCGCGTGCGGGGAATACGTATAGCCCCGGACCTTGACATCCGTCAGCAGCGGTTCATCCCCGCGCGTGCGGGGAATACGCATCCATTTGGGACCAGAACGGCTACACCATCGGTTCATCCCCGCGCGTGCGGGGAATACATGATTATCAAGGAGCGTACCCTTGGTGGTGGCGGTTCATCCCCGCACGTGCGGGGAATACATAATCGCATCGCGACCGAGCAATGTTGGGACCGGTTCATCCCCGCACGTGCGGGGAATACCTGCCTGGTTCGGATCGCCACCCGCAAAGGTTCGGTTCATCCCCGCACGTGCGGGGAATACAGCAATCTTTCCGGTATAGCATAATACAGGTGCGGTTCATCCCCGCACGTGCGGGGAATACGAGTCGTGCATCCTGATTTTCATTGCGCCGTCCGGTTCATCCCCGCACGTGCGGGGAATACGAGTCGTGCATCCTGATTTTCATTGCGCCGTCCGGTTCATCCCCGCACGTGCGGGGAATACACCTCCGGATGATTCCACCAGGTTTCAATCCGCGGTTCATCCCCGCACGTGCGGGGAATACAAGTGACGTACACAATCTCGGGACGGGAGAACCGGTTCATCCCCGCACGTGCGGGGAATACAAGTGACGTACACAATCTCGGGACGG
>CAYJMN010000093.1:19600-20949 GCA_964371045.1 uncultured Chromatiales bacterium
GAGAACCGGTTCATCCCCGCACGTGCGGGGAATACACGTCGCGTCCATAGTCGTACCGTTCGCCGAACGGTTCATCCCCGCACGTGCGGGGAATACTCGTTGGAGATCGGACCGGCGAGCACGGCCAGCGGTTCATCCCCGCACGTGCGGGGAATACTACTCATCGATGATCTCCTGAAGGCTCGTGTCCGGTTCATCCCCGCACGTGCGGGGAATACGACAGCGCCGTCTCACCGGGAATGGTGCCGCACGGTTCATCCCCGCACGTGCGGGGAATACCAGGGGACTCTATCGAGAAGCGTCCCCAAGTTCGGTTCATCCCCGCACGTGCGGGGAATACGGAAAGCAATTTGTTAAGAAAATCCTTTCCATCGGTTCATCCCCGCACGTGCGGGGAATACATATAAGCGATTAAAAGATTATTCCTCTTTATCGGTTCATCCCCGCACGTGCGGGGAATACCTACCTCTGCAATGACTGCCACCACGTCAGGCCGGTTCATCCCCGCACGCGCGGGGAATACGGTTTTCTTGCGGCGCGGCGTCCGCCGTTGCCCGGTTCATCCCCGCACGTGCGGGGAATACATCGGGTTGCATGAAAGGTTGTCCGGCATCGTCGGTTCATCCCCGCACGTGCGGGGAATACAATCTCGACTACTCCGCCCGAAAAATCCGATCCGGTTCATCCCCGCACGTGCGGGGAATACGCGTTGTCGTCGTTTTGCACCTTGCCCATTTTCGGTTCATCCCCGCACGTGCGGGGAATACGTGTTGTAGGCGGTACCCACAATACCGAGGTCCGGTTCATCCCCGCACGTGCGGGGAATACGCGTTGTCGTCGTTTTGCACCTTGCCCATTTTCGGTTCATCCCCGCACGTGCGGGGAATACGTGTTGTAGGCGGTACCCACAATACCGAGGTCCGGTTCATCCCCGCACGTGCGGGGAATACGAGATTGCGGCAGGTAGGTGCCGATGTCCAGCCGGTTCATCCCCGCACGTGCGGGGAATACTGTTGATCGTAGTAGACCGATCTACTGTCGTTCGGTTCATCCCCGCACGTGCGGGGAATACAACGGGCCTAAAGTCAATAGCGCGATAACTTACGGTTCATCCCCGCACGTGCGGGGAATACTTGTCGTACATCTCGTATTGTAGAGTCGATGACGGTTCATCCCCGCACGTGCGGGGAATACTCCATGACATCGAAGCTGAACAGGTCCGCGTACGGTTCATCCCCGCACGTGCGGGGAATACTCCATGACATCGAAGCTGAACAGGTCCGCGTACGGTTCATCCCCGCACGTGCGGGGAATACATCGGGTTCAAGTCCGAACATTTCCGAACAGAC
>CAYJMN010000094.1:0-20709 GCA_964371045.1 uncultured Chromatiales bacterium
GAGTCACGACAAGATAATCTACGATCGAAGCTCAGTACCTTGCAGAGTGACGTCTCGAAGGGTGATTGGTGAGCAAGTTATCTCGAGTCTCATCGTGCGTTACGAAACGAATCACCCTTCGAGACGCCGCCGACCCACGCTTCGGGAACCACGGACACTCACATCGCGGCGGCCCTCAGGGTGACGACGTTTGCTTGGCGTCTCAATAACCACATGTCTTCCACGAAATGGACCGGTGCGCAGCGCCGGTGGACACACTGCTAATGACATCGAGGAGTCTGTACTGGTTAAACTTGTAGAAGTCCGAACGCCGCCCTTCGACTCCACGACCGTGAACGGCTGTGCCTTGAGCTCACGTTGTGCCGCGGTCGTTGCGCTCAGGGTGACGGTACTTGTTTACGATACAAACCCAGATGTCATCCAAGAAATGGACCGACGCGAAGCGCTGGTGGGCTCACTCAGGATGACGTGCATGGCTAGGCCCTCTGCCCTCTGCGCTCCGCTCCGCGCTCCGCCTCCCTGCAGGATTTTTCTTTTCGCTCACACCGGATTGTGCTAAATTCAGCAATGATTACTTTCGGCATTGATCGGCTTGGCCGTCGCACATTGAGCTTTCTCTCCGAGGTTGGGGATATCTCCTCGTTGTTCTGGCGCATTCTCCGGAGCACACATCGACTGTATCGCGACCGCAAACTCGTGCTCGAACAAATGGCGCATATCGGTGTCGGCTCACTCCCGCTCGTTCTGATCATCGGGCTGTTCACCGGAATGGTTTCCTCGTGGCAGGCTGCATATCAATTCAAAGGCATGATCAGCTTCTCCCTCATCGGGGGCGCGGTAAGCAGGGCAATCTTCATCGAACTTGGACCGGTACTGACCGCTATCGTCATCGCTGGAAGGGTTGGAGCATCCATCGCGGCCGAGATCGGCACGATGAAGGTGACCGAACAGATCGACGCGCTGGAGAGCATGGCGATCAACCCGGTGCGCTACCTGGCGATGCCGCGGTTCCTCGGCGCCGTGTTCATGATGCCGATACTTGTCGTGTTCGCGAACGCCATCGCGCTCTGCGGCGCGTTTCTCGTAGCCAATTTCTTCCTTGATCTTACATCGCAGGTGTTTTTCACCAGTGTCGAACGATTTTTTCAGACAAAAGACATCATTTCCGGACTTGTCAAGGCCGTGGCCTTTGGCGGCGTTACGGCGCTGCTTGGCTGCCACATCGGATTCCAGACCTCGGGAGGCGCGGAGGGTGTCGGGAAATCCACCATCCGTTCCTTCGTTTTGTCATCCGCGATGATTCTGATTCTCGATTATTCGCTCTGGACCATCATTTTCTGATCCGTCAACGCCATAAAAAGCACCTTTCGAACTGCCTTGATCGTCGGGAACCCTCAAGCTATCTTGTACAGTTGTTACTAGTGCGTTTCTGAAGGCTTCTTGTAAACCGGAAAATCTCAGGACCGCATTCAACGCATCCTCTTTTCGCGGACAATCAGAACGGACATACAATGGAAGGCAATTTTTCAAACAGGGTCCAGGAAGTCATACGACTGAGCCGTGAAGAGGCGTTGCGTCTCGGTCATGACTACATCGGTACGGAGCATCTGCTCCTCGGGATTATCCGCGAAGGCGAGGGTATCGCTGTAAAAATCCTTCGCAATCTGGGGTGTGATCTCTACCAGCTCAAAAAGAGCATCGAGGATACCGTGCGTTCCTCCGGAGGCACGATCACAATCGGCAACATCCCGCTTACCAAGCAGGCCGAGAAGGTGCTGAAAATCACGTACCTGGAGGCCAAGCTGTATAAGTCCGAGGTGATCGGTACCGAACATCTCCTGCTCTCTCTCCTTCGTGACGACGATAACATCGCCGCACAAATACTGAACCAGTTCACCGTGCAATACGATCTCGTGCGCAATGAACTCGATAACATTATCAGCGGTCGACCTTCCACGCCGGCGCCGCATGATCTCAAATCCGGCGCCGAACGCGGCGACCCGGGACATACTGCCGAGAAACGTCAGGAACGCGTCAAGACTCCCGTCCTCGACAATTTCGGACGAGACCTGACCAAGATGGCGATAGAGGACAAACTCGATCCGATTATTGGCCGTGACAAAGAAATTGAACGCGTCGCTCAGGTGCTCTCCCGCAGGAAAAAAAACAACCCCGTCCTTATCGGAGAACCAGGCGTCGGGAAAACCGCCATCGCCGAGGGTCTCGCAGTCCGCATTATTGAGAAAAAAGTGTCTCGGGTCCTCCACAACAAACGCGTCGTCACCCTTGATCTCGCCGCACTTGTCGCGGGTACGAAGTATCGCGGTCAGTTTGAAGAGCGCATGAAGGCGGTGATGAACGAGTTGGAAAAAGCTCGTGATATCATCCTCTTTATCGACGAACTCCACACCATCGTCGGTGCGGGCGGCGCCTCGGGTTCTCTGGATGCCTCGAATATGTTCAAACCGGCGCTCGCCCGTGGCGAAATCCAGTGTATCGGCGCTACGACGCTGGACGAGTACCGGCAGAATATCGAGAAGGACGGCGCGTTGGACCGGCGCTTCCAGAAAATCATGGTCGATCCGACCTCTGTCGAGGAAACGATACAAATCCTCGACAACATCAAGCACAAGTACGAAGAACATCACAACGTGCGCTATACATCGAAGGCGATCCAGGAATGCGTGCGCCTCAGCGACCGCTACATCACGGACCGCTTCCTGCCCGACAAGGCTATTGACGTCATGGACGAGGCGGGCGCGCGCGTTCACCTCCAGAATATCGTGGTCCCGAAAAACATCGTCGTGCTTGAAGAGGAAATCGAAAAAATCAAATCGGAAAAGAATTCCGTCGTGCGGAATCAGAACTTCGAGGAAGCCGCCCGTCTTCGCGATATCGAGAAACGCCTGCTTCACGACCTCGATGACGCGAAGCGCGAATGGGAAGTCGAATCCCAGGCCATCATTCACGAAGTCGACGACGATGTTATTTCGGACGTTGTATCCATGATGACCGGCATTCCCGTCAACCGCATCGCGCAGTCCGAATCGCAGAAACTCCTCCGTATGGCGGACGAACTGAAGCAGGAAATCGTTGGGCAGGATGACGCGATCGACAGTCTCGCCAGGGCCATCCGGAGAACGCGCGCCGGATTGAAGGATCCTTCGCGTCCCATCGGCTCGTTCATCTTCCTTGGTCCGACCGGCGTCGGCAAAACGGAACTCGCAAAGGTGCTCGCCCGCTACCTGTTCGACAGCGAGGATGCGCTCGTTCGTATCGATATGAGCGAATACATGGAGAAGTTCTCCGTTTCCCGTCTCGTCGGCGCCCCCCCGGGATACGTTGGCTACGAGGAAGGCGGCCAGCTTACCGAGAAAATCCGCCGCAAACCGTATTCGGTTGTACTGCTTGACGAAATCGAGAAAGCCCATCCCGATGTGTTCAACATCCTCTTGCAGGTGCTCGACGATGGCATCATCACCGATGGTCTCGGCCGAAGAGTGGATTTCAAGAATACCATCCTCATCATGACCTCCAATATCGGAGCGCGTGAAATCCGCAAGGATGGTCATTTTGGATTCGGAGAGGAGCCGATCGAGAAAAATGCTTATCGCGACATGAAAAAAATTCTCGAGGAATCCCTCAAGAAACTTTTCAACCCCGAGTTCCTCAACCGTATCGACGAGAGCATCGTGTTCCACTCGCTGACGAAGGAGCACATCAAGCAGATTATCGACATTACGACGAAGAAGCTTTTCGCCCGCCTCGGACACATGGGACTCTCCCTGCATTTCACGGTGGACGCGAGGGATTTCCTCGCGGACAAGGGCTTCGATCAGAATTACGGCGCCCGTCCTCTTCGCCGCGCGCTGCAGAATTATGTCGAGGATCCGCTGGCGGAGGAGATTCTCAAGGGACGCTTCCCGAACGGCAGCGCCATTCTCGTAGAAATGAACGAGGAGAAGTCCGGTTTCATCTTCGATATCTATATCGCACCGCCCGCAGATTCATCTCTGCCGTCAGATCCGGAAGAAGAGCATTCCATCGTCAACGGCGATGACGCGGCTCCCCTATAAGGGCGGGCTATCAACGAAAAAAGCGGCTTCGGCCGCTTTTTTTTTGCTGATTATTTGGTATCGCCTTCGTACTAATTTGGATAAGATGAGGGTTTCTTATCCGTTTTAGCATACTTCGTCATCCTGAGGAGCCGCCACGAAAAAAAGTCCGATAATTGTGGAAACCTTATTCGGCGGCGTCTCGAAGGATGATTGGTTCCGTAACGCACAGTGAGACTCGAGAGCACTTGTTGGCCAATCACCCTTCGAGACGTCACTCTGCCAAGTATAGAGCTTCAATTGAAGTTTGTCTTGTCGTGACTCCTCAGGGTGACGATGTTGACGGGACCTTTCGGACACATGAGCACCTATGTCATAAGAAGGGCCGCCGCGGGAATTCGATTCGGTTATGCACTACGCGAACACGGCGGAGTCTCGAAGGTCGCAGACTCGCCGCGGGTGAATGGCGATGGTGGCTAATGCGGGTTACGGAACGAATCATCCTTCGAGACGCCGCCACGCACAGTCAGTGCTATGACGAATGCACATACTGTGGCGGCTCCTCAGGATGACGAATCGTTTTAACGTATTATCAGAGACGCATGTCTCTAATAGCGTCGAATAGTACGTTAGTTGAGCCGCGCGCGGAGATGGAACAGGGGAATCTGAACGTCGAAGGTCTGGCCGTCCTCGCGCTGCATGGTGTAGGTGCCTTCCATCGAGCCTTCAAACGATTTCAGCACGCAAAAGCTGTTATACCGATATGTCGCACCGGGAGCGATAATCGGTTGCTCCCCTACAACACCGTCCCCCTCGACCTCGTAATCCGCAGCCATGGAATCATGAATGTACCAGTGCCGACGCAGCAAGGTGACGGGCTCAGGACTGTTGTTCGTGATACCGATAAAATACACGAAGAAAAAACTCTTCTGCAGAATATTCGATCTCTCTTCAAGGAAGTGTGTCTGAACCGAGATCGTGAGTCCACTGGTCGATTTCGTGTACATCAGCATGAGAGGGTCCTTGGTCATTACAAAGCCGAAGTGTGGTTCCCCGATTCTGTAATAACGTAATGGTCCGGCTAAGAGTTCATTCATGAAATTCAGGCAGCGACGGGTTGTGGAATCAATACCGATCGAGTTTGAACGTCTCCCCGAGATACATTTTTTTTGCCTCCGGATCGTTGGCGAGCATTTCGGAATCGCCCTCCATAAGGATGTTGCCGTCAAACAACAGATATGCCCGGTCCACGATCGAAAGCGTTTCATGCACATTATGGTCTGTGATGAGTACGCCGATATTTCTCGCTTTGAGCGCTGTCACGATACGCATGATATCCTCGACCGCGATGGGATCAACCCCGGCGAAGGGCTCGTCTAGCAGAATGAAGCTCGGGTTGGTCGTCAAAGCGCGTGCGATTTCCGTACGCCGGCGCTCACCGCCGGAGAGCATGTAGCCCTTGCTGCGTCGGATATTTTCAATATTGAAATCGCGTAATAGCTCATCCGCACGCGCCTGTCTCTCTTTTCTCGCGTACCCCATCACCTCCAAGGTTGCGAGGAGATTGTCTTCCACTGAAAGCTGTCGAAAAATCGACGCTTCCTGCGGCAAGTATCCGACGCCGAGCCGGGCCCGACGGTACATCGGCAGACCCGTAATATCCTTGTCGTCGATGAATACACGACCTTCAGTAGGTCGGATCATGCCGGTAATCATGTAAAATGTGGTCGTCTTTCCCGCGCCGTTGGGACCGAGCAAACCGACGATTTCACCCTGTTTCACGGATACACTCGCGCCTTTGACGACGTAGCGTTTCTTGTAACGTTTCTGGAGGTTTTCCGATCGGAGAACGCGATTGCCCTCTCGTGTAGCGAGTGGAGATATGGTTTTGTGAGGTTCAGCTGTGTTTCGCGACATCATGTGTTTGCTCCGGTATCGTTGAGGAGAAACAATCGCTCCGCGTTTCGCGTCGTTATTGCCGCGACATACTCTGCGCTTTGATGACGCGCCTGCGCGAATCGCGCCGCGATGAGAGGGATATGGGAAGGTTCGTTGCGTTTGCCCCGAAACGGGTGCGGCGTCATGAACGGTGCGTCCGTTTCAATCAGGAGTCGGTCATCCGGTACAAGAGAAATCAGGGGATCGAGTGTGGATTTCTTGTACGTCACGTTTCCGGTGAACGAAATGTGAAATCCCGCATCCAGCACACGCATTGCGTACACGGCATCCGAACTGAAGCAGTGGAACTGCCCTTCCAGCGAGCCGTCCTGATGTTCCTTTACTACGGCAAGCAGGTCATCGTCGGATTCGCGGTTATGCAGTATTACCGGCAAACCAAGCGAGAGAGCCAGTTCCAGCTGTTGGTGGAGCAACTTCTGCTGCACATCGCGTGGCGAGAAATCATAGTGATAATCGAGACCGATTTCTCCGATCGCCACCACGCGAGGATGCGCCGCGGCCTTGCGAAGCTCTTCCATGACATCTCCGTCCGCTGCGGCGGCGTCATGAGGATGCACTCCGGCGGCGAGATACACGCCCTTCTCGACGTTGGCGATGGCCGCAGCCTGTTCGAACGTCGGTAAATCCGTGGAGGGGATGATGCAGCGATGCACACCCGCCAACCGGGCACGATAAAGCACCTCTGCGAGATCGCCCGCGAAATCAGGCCAGTAGAGGTGACAATGTGTATCGATGAATTCCATGGTTGATTAATAAATCACAGTTCTGTTATGCAGCGCGCGTGTGGTCGCAGCATTACACGGAATGGAATGCCATGCTGGCGAAGGACACCGCCGAAGCTCGCTCGACCTCATGCCATTGGCGGTAATCCAGCAGTTCGCCGCGTTTCGGCGAAACCAAATCGAAAAAAGTAGTGATGCAGGAGAAGCCGTCGATATGCGTCGCGTTCGTTCCTGCGCGTAGCAATTCATAAAACTGCCCGTAATCGCAGCGCTCAAGCGTGCGAAGCTGCTCCAGATCCGAAATGCGTACGGTGTCGAGCACGTCGGAGGCATCCACCGCGTCGCCGAATTTCCGGCCGACATGCGACCAGTCCACGCTCAGGACGAACACCACCTTGCGATGCAGCTCGTTCACCGTGTCCTGAAAGGCTTTGATAAAAGTGGCATAACGCTCGTCTGAATCTACCGGCCGCCCTTCCACAAGAAATTCCTCGAAGTTCGTGACGAGAATTGGAACAATGCGCAGCTTCTCGTTGCCGAACATGTGCTGGAGAAAGAGCACGGGAAATTCGATGCTGTGCTCGGCGCGGTGCGCGATGTCGCGCTCAGTGAATATACCCCCGCAGCGTTCCCGAAGCGTGCGAACAAATTCGCCATCCGTGGGCATGGTTCCGAACGGCGTCTCGAAGTCCTTCGATGTGAGGATGAACAAATCCTCGTCGGAGTAATGGCTGGTTCCGAGTATGACGACGGTATCGATATCACTCGTCTCAAGCTGCTTGAACGCGGGCACATACACCTGCGGACCTATTTTCAGATCGATATGCGGAGTGAGTATGCCGATGGGCGTTTCCTCGGCTGCCGGTGTCGCGTCCGCAGCGAAGAGATCCGTAAAAAAGGCTCGCAGTTCTTCCGGATCATCAGGATAGGAAGCTCCGGCATGCGCAGCTGTACGCACGGTCTCTGCGGCGTATGCCACATCCTGCTGTTCGCGGATCTCGCGGTAGCGTGTATTATCCAGGAAAAGATACTCGTCAAGAGCGGCCACGATGCCGAGCAACTGATCGGCGTCGACATGCGAGTGCGTCGCTTCGAAGATCTCCTGTTGAAGGATGCCGATACTTCGGATCCCGTCGAACAGCGAAAGCAGTGCCCAGGCTTGCGGTTTGAATGCGAGCATCTCCTCGGAATATCCGGATGGATCGCGAAGAAGCAGCAGATCCTCACCGTCATCCTTGATCATCTGTATGTCGAGATCATGCCTCAGACGCGGAACGGGCGCCTCGAGAGATGAAAACACCTCATTCATACCGCCTCCGAGGTGAATACCGCTGTCGAAGTAGGGACCTGATCTTTGGGCCAGGAGCACGCGAAACGTATACAGCTCACGGCTCGCTCGTGTTGACACGTCGCAAGTTCCGGAACCACGACGCGACAATCCAGGGTCGCCACCGGGCAGCGTGGGTGAAATGTGCAACCCCGGGGAAGATCCAGGGGATTGGGGAGTTCCTTGCCGAGAGGAGGGGGTCTCCGTATGGCTTCCGGATCGGCGATCGGAGCGGATGCGAGCAACGCTTGCGTGTACGGGTGCAGCGGAGCGTTCATCACATCGTCCACCGGACCCATCTCTACGATGCGGCCGAGGTACATGATCGCAATTCTGTCCGACATATGCTGGACGACAGTGAGATCATGGGAGATGAAAAGATACGTCAATTGCAGTTGCGCCCGAAGATCCGAAAGAAGGTTGAGAATCTGCGCCTGAATGGAGACGTCCAGAGCCGATACCGGTTCGTCGCATACGAGGAAGGCCGGACCAACGGCCAGCGCGCGTGCGATGCCGATGCGCTGACGCTGTCCGCTGCTGAATTCATGCGGATAGCGTCTTGCATGAAAATCGTTCAATCCTACCATGCGCAGCAGTGACGAGACTTTCTCCGAGACCTCCGCTTTCGGTACGATATCGTGAACGAGCAGCACTTCCCGCAAAGCCGATCCGACCGTCAGGCGTGGATTGAGAGAGGAATATGGGTCCTGAAACACGAGTTGCGCACGTTGTCGAAACCGTTTCAGCTCGCGCGCCGGTGTGCGTGTCACATCCTTTCCTTCCACGTACACCACGCCGTCGGTTGCCGGAAGCAGGTGGAGGATCAATCGACCCAGCGTGCTTTTACCGCAGCCCGATTCGCCGACCAGGCCAAGTACTTCCCCCTTGCGTATCGTGAACGTCACACCATCCACCGCGCGTACATACCCGAGCATCCTGGAAAACATGCCACGACGAACCGGGAACCATTTTTTCAGGTCACGGACGTCGACAAGCGGCTGGGGAATATCTTCAGATTCGATGATCGATGCCATTATGGAAAAATAGGCAGAAGCGCGGCTTGCTACAACCATCCTCCGATTTACGATTTACGATTTACGATTTACGATTTACGATTTACGATTTCTCCCCTCTCCCTACTGGTCCCGGAGGGATGCCTCCGGCAGAAAGGGGCGAGGTCGAAGACCGCAGGCCGTAGACTCGCTGTGGCGAGGTCGAAGACCGCAGGCCGTAGACTCGCCGCGGCGAGATGAGGGCGACGATTTTCGAATGACGAATCACGAATTTCATCCTCCCGATAAAAATAATCGTCATGCCGAGTCAGGCTACCATGGCTGCATGCAGGTTGATATCGAGTGTGACCTTTTTATAAATGCTTATAAAGCTCGTCATCCTGAGCGCAACGACCGCGGCGCAGCGTGAGCTTGAGGCACCGCCCTTCACGGTCGTGGAGTCGAAAGGCGGCGTTTGGCTTTCCCGGTGTTCGCAAGTACAGTCCTGAGGTTGTCATGAGCAGCGAAGACCGGACGATTGTCGATTGACAAATCGTAAATCGTCAATCGTAAATCGTAAATTCTTCGTCGTATATTATGCAACTGACTGCCCTATCGCCCGTACACTCCGGCTTACGCCGCCGGAGGTATTGTTTCACCAACAGTGGCTCGTCACAGGAATGACAGCATACCGAAACATGTATCTGACTGCAGCGCTGCTGGTCGCCACAGCGGATTTTTTTTATCTCGTCATCCTCCGATCGCTCAGCGGGAATGGGGCTGCGGGAGGCGACGTTCCACACACGATTCTCGTATTGATCGCTGCCTCGACTGCATTCATGGGGCTCGCACGCGCACAGGGAACTGACGAGGAGCAGAAGCCTATTCAGACCATCTGGCGCGTGATGGTAACCGTCACACTGAGTCTTCTGCTTGTCGGCCTGCTTCAGCTTACCTCGCTACTGCGTTTTTCTACGACGGAACACGTGGTGACCCCCGCAACCTACGCCTCTCTGGTCGCCTCCGCCGCACTCGCGATATTCCTGACCGTGGGAGCAATGCTGATGTTCATTTCGCTCGCGCGGCTGATTTTCGTCAAGCGGCGAAAAACCACGCGACGGAATTTCATCTCGTTCCTTGTAGTGATGACGCTGTACCTCCTCGTACATTATCTGAGCAGTCCGAATGGCGCGTCCATGCGCTCGCTCGAAACCCTCGCCAACGTCCTCTTCGGTCTGACAACCGTCGCGATCCTGATCAACTCGTTCCGCTTTTCCTGGATCCTTATTCTCAATCGTCGGGAAAAGCTGCTTCACCTGGTGCTTTCGCTCTTCGGTTTTCTGTTTTTCCTCATTCTGACGATTTACGCAACCGGAGACGACAATCTTTCCAGTGCGCTGCTCTTCTACCACCCTCTGGTCGCCGGTTTGACGACCGTCACGTACCTGTTCGGGACCGTATACATGGGTATCGGCTTTACCAGTACGCTGCTGCACCTCCCTACGGCGAAGGAATTCGACCGGAAAAAAACGGAAATTTCTTCATTGCAGAATCTCAGCCGCCTCACGACGCAGGTGTTCGATTTCGACGAACTCGTGGCGACGACAACGCAGCTCGCGTTGGGGGTGAGCGAAAGCGATGCGGCGTGGCTTGAATTGGTCCGGAACAACGGTTCGGAATCGAGCGATGTGGGCATATCCCACCGCAGGGAGACTCCCACGTCTATCCTCACCAACAGCCTTCGGAATATCACAGTCGAGCAAATCGACACTCTCAAGCTCGCGGACGGAACACGCCTGCAGCGGCTCGCGATCGAGACGGAAAAACCGGTACTGATCCAGGACATCGCAGAAGATCGGCGCGTGCATCCTTCCACCCGCGACACGAAGATCATCGGCACGCTCGCCATGGTTCCCCTCAGCAGCCGCGGCGAAATCATCGGACTGCTGTGCGTCACCAAGCGTAATCCGTATGAATACGACAAGGACGTACTGAACATTCTGTACGCCTTCGCGGACATCGTGTCCGTGGCGATCGAAAACAATCGTCTGATCCGCGAGTCG
Source organism: uncultured Chromatiales bacterium (assembly GCA_964371045.1). Lineage (GTDB taxonomy): Bacteria > Bacteroidota > Ignavibacteria > SZUA-365 > SZUA-365 > JAOSJT01. Next base: position 11,119 of record CAYJMN010000094.1, read on the forward strand.
TTCGTCAAGGAGCGCATGGAGCAGGAACTGCTGGTCGCGCAGCAAATGCAGCAGAGTCTGCTTCCTCAGGATCTTCCGGCCTCGGCGAGTTTCGAGATCGCCGCGCGCTCCATTCCCGCCTATGAAGTTGGTGGAGATTACTACGATCTCCTGCAGCTCGACGAACACCGGCTCGGTATCGTCATCGGGGACGTCAGCGGCAAAGGGGTGTCCGCCGCGCTGTACATGGCGCAGCTCAAGGGCGTGTTCCAGTCGTTCAGCCGGCACGATCTGTCCGCGCGCGACATTCTCATCCGTATGAATGCCGCGCTGTGCAAGAGCATGGAGCGGCGGTCGTTCATCAGTCTCCTCTACGCGATTCTCGACACCGCCAGCGGCGTGCTCACCTTTTCCAGGGCCGGCCACTGTCCCCTGCTTTACGAGCATGGAAGCGAAAGCCGCTTTCTTCAGCCGACCGGCATGGCTCTTGGGCTCGATGGCAGCGAGCGCTTCGCCGATTCGCTTGAGGAGGAGCGGCTTCAATTGGAAAATGGAGACGTCATTGTCATGTATACTGACGGCGTCACGGAGGCCCGTAACGCGCAGGATGTCGAGTTCGAATATGCTCGTCTCGCGGAGGTTGTGCAGGAGCGACGATCGGAAAGCGCACAGAGCATCCTCGCATCCATTCTGGGTGAGGTACGCAAGCACAGCAGCCGCGAGCGCGCGGAAGACGACATGACCGTCGTCGTACTTCGCTGGACGGAACAGTTTGATATGGGGAGCGATTCGAAGTAAATTATCCTGTCAGAATTCTACTGGATGTGAGGAGAATGGTATGAGTGAATTTTCGGTTGGTGTCAGGCAGAGGGAACGCGTTGCGGTCTTCGACCTCAAAGGGTACCTCGATGCCCATACCGCCCCGGAACTCGAGCGTGCCTTCCAGAAACAATTGGAGGACCGGCGCTTCGACATCGTGGTCAATTTCAAGGACTTGTCCTACATCAGCAGCGCGGGGCTGGGTGTGCTGATGCAGTTCATCGAGGATGTGCGTAAAAACGAAGGCGACATCAAGCTGAGCAACATGTCCGCGCGTGTCTACAACGTCTTCGACCTGCTCGGTTTCCCCATGCTGTATGAAATTTTTCCCGAGGAAGAGGAAGCGGTGGGAAAATTTCTGAACAAATCCACAAATCTTCCGTAAGACCAAAAAGCACGGCCACCGGGACTAGCGAGAAACCATTTCGTGGCAAATCCTACTGACAATACAACCCAATCGCTCCGCATTCAAAGCCGGACGGAGCTGCTCTCCGAGATTCGAACCTTCGTCTCGGAAGCCGCCCGCATGTTCGGCTTCAACGAAGTCGACGTCGGCAAAATCGAACTCGCGATCGACGAAGCCTGTACGAACATCATCAAGCACGCCTACCGTTACAATCCGGAGGGCATGATCGAGATCCGCATCTCCAGTCAACGCGACCAGGACGCCTCGCCCCGGTTCATCGTGGAAATCGCCGACAACGGCATCTCGTTCGACACCAATAAATACTCCACTCCCGACATGAAAGAATATTTCCGCAAACTGCGCCACGGCGGACTCGGAATTGTCCTCATGAAAAAACTCATGGACGAAGTCGAGTACCGCCAGACTCCCGGCCAGCGCAACACCATCCGCCTCGTGAAAAAACTCCCCGCCTAGGCCGATTTACGATTGACGATTTACGATTTACGAATGACGATTTACGAATGACGATTTACGATTTACGATTGACGACTTACGATTTTCGACTAACGCCTTACAATTTACGAATTACGACTGACGATTTACGGCTTGCGACTGACGATTCACGACGAAAACTGATGAAGTGATGGGGAATGCCCCGACGCATGAGGTCAGCTGCTACAGTCAAATCGTCAATCGTCAATCGTCAGTCGTCAATCGTAAATCAGTAAAGGACTGTCCGTTGGCTGGAACTCCCTTGGATACAACCGCTCGCGACATCATTTCGGACAGCGGCGCGCTGCTCGAACTGAGTTCCGTGCTCAATGCCTCCACGGACCTGGATTTCATTCTGGGGAACGTCCTGCTGTCGTCGATGGGCAAACTGTTGGTCACACGCAGCGCGGTGTTCGTCGAGCTGGGCGAACGCTCGTACAAGTTGCGGTCCACCAAGGGGATACACGGCTTCGATCTGGACAAGCAGTTCGACATCCCGGTGCAATGGGAACACGTGCAGCAGGTAAGCACGCTGGTTGACGACCAGAATCAGCTTGTGCGTGAGTTCGCCCGCTGCTGCGCGGATTGCGACCTGCGTCTCGTCATCCCCATGCGCCTAGAAGACCGCATGGTCGGGATTCTCGCGCTCGGAGGCAAAATCACCGGTCAGCAGTTCGAATCCTCCGACATCACCTTTCTTGAATCGGTGGCCGCAGTGGCCGCGACCGCGGTACGCAGCGCCGTGACCATCGAGGAGCTTCGGCTGGTCAACCGGCGGCTGGATAAGAAAGTCCAGGAGATGAACACCCTGTTCGAACTCAGCCGCGAGATGAATACGACGTTCGACACCGCCATCATCCTGCGCATTCTCGGCTATGCGTTGATGGGCCAGCTCCGCGTGCTTCGCTTTGTGGTCTACGGTTGGAATGGCAGCGCTCTCCGCCCTGTCAGCGTGCGGCTGCCGGGTTTCGAAGAGCGGGAAGACATGCAATCGCCCATGACGAAGCTGCGCGAAACGATTCAGTTCTCGCCGCGACGTCCCGCGGAAAACGACGCTGAGCTGTGGCTTCAAGGGCTTGGCATTCACTGCATCGTCCCCATGCTGTCGCAGAATGAACTGCGCGGAGTGCTCTGCCTCGGGGACCGGGTCGGCGGCGAGAGCTTCGATCGTTCCGAACTTGAATACCTCAGCGCGCTCGCGAAAATCACGATATCCGAAATCGAGAACGCACGCCTGTTCGGTGAAATGGTGGAAAAGCAGCGCATCGAAAAAGAGCTGACGCTCGCGAAAACCATCCAGCAGGGCCTGTTGCCCAAACTCATTCCCACAATCCCCTGCTACGACATCAGCGCGATCAACGAAAGCTCGCAGCAGGTTGGCGGGGATTACTACGACATCATTCCGCTCTCGCCGCATGAATACGTACTGGCTATCGGGGATGTAGCAGGCAAAGGAATTCCCGCCGCGTTGCTCATGGCCAACGTCCAGGCCGCGCTGCGAACCATCGCGCCGCTCCGCCTGCAATTACCCGACGCCACCACGCGCATCAACAGCCTGATCTACGGCAACACGGATATCGACAAGTTCATCACTTTTTTCTGGGGATTGCTGGATACGGAGACGCACACATTCGAGTACGTCAATGCCGGACACAATCCACCCTATCTGCTCAGAAACGACGGCACCGTCGAGACGCTCTCGGAAGGCGGCCTGATTCTGGGCATCCTCGATCCGCCACCGCCCTACTCTTCCGGTATCGTGCTCCTCGAACCCGGTGATACCATTGTCGGGTACACGGACGGCGTGAACGAAGCCATGTCGAGCGAGATGGTGGAGTTCGGCGACGACCGCTTCCTGGAACTCCTCGAAGATTGCCGCGACCTGGACGCGTTGAGCACCATCACACGCGTACGGGACGAGATCGTGGAGTACGCCCGCGGTGCGCCGCAAAGCGACGACATCACCATGCTTGTCGCCAAACGAACCGAGTGACGCGGAGCCGTCACACCCCCTTCGCACCTTCCTTATTCCTTTCGCAAAATTCCGGAGTTTTCATGTCGGATATCGCACAACAGAATCCCATATCGCTGCCCGAGCCGCCGCCGCTGTTCCGCTGGCTGGTGCTTATCATCATCAGTTTCGCGATGTTCGGCAATTACTATATCTACGACAGCATCAGCCCCCTGGCCGATGTGCTCGTATCGCAGCTCGGATTTTCGGATTCCGGCATCGGATTGCTCAATGCCATTTACAGCGTCCCCAACATCATCATGGTGCTCATCGGCGGCATCATCATCGATCGCATCGGGACGAGACGTTCGATTCTGATATTTTCGGTGCTGTGCCTCGTCGGCGCAGCAGTGACGGCCTCTGCGGGAAATTTGACGGTCATGGCCACGGGGCGGCTGATTTTCGGACTCGGCGCCGAATCGCTGATCGTCGCTGTAACCACCACGCTGGCGAAGTGGTTCAAGGGCAAGGAACTCAGCTTCGCGTTCGGCCTCAATCTCACCATCGCGCGCCTGGGTTCCTTCGCGGCGTTGAATTCGCCGTCATGGGCAAAGCCCGCATATGAGTACTGGCAATATCCACTGCTGATTTCTGTCGGCGCAGGTGTGATCTGCGTCGCCGCCGGTCTCCTGTATTTCGCGCAGGACGGATATGCTTCGAAGCGGTATCGGCTTGGAAGCGAGGGCGACACGGACAAGGTCGCGCTCAAGGACATCTTCCGTTTCAGCACATCGTACTGGCTGGTGGTTGCTCTGTGCATCACATTTTATTCCGCGATTTTTCCCTTTCAGACCTTCGCGGTAAAATTTTTCCAGGACGCGCACGGCGTTTCACGCGAACTTGGCGGCTTCCTCTCCAGCATGCTCACATTATTCGCGATGATCGCCACACCGCTGTTCGGTCTCCTCGCAGACAAGGTCGGTCGACGCGCGCAGATGATGATGTACGGTTCCCTGTTGTTGATTCCCGTGTACCTCATCATGGCATACACGGGCATCTCGCTGTACGTGCCGATGGCGATGATGGGCATCGCGTTCTCGCTCGTCCCGGCGGTGATGTGGCCATCCGTCACCTACCTCGTCGATGGATCGCGTCTCGGTACCGCCTACGGCATGATGACGATGATTCAGAATATCGGACTTGCGGGCTTTAATTTCATGATCGGCTGGGCCAACGACGTCTCCTCGGCCAGCGCCGCGAATCCCGGCGGATACGGTCTCGGCATGTGGATCTTTTCCATCCTCGGCTTCGCCGGTTTCTTCTTCGCCTTCCTCCTCCGTCGCCGCGAACTTGGCCCCCATGGCCATGGTCTGGAGACCATCACTACGAAAACGGGAGCGTGAGGAAGTACGATTTACGATTTACGATTTACGATTTACGATTTGAGTCAACATCGTCATCCTGAGGAGCCGCCGCGAAAAAAAGTCCAGCAATTGTGAAAACCCTCTTCGGCGGCTTCTCGAAGGATGATTCGTTCCGTACCGCACTCGGAGACTAGGTACCTCCCTGATGTCATAAGAAGTGTGCCCACCAGCGCTGCCCGCCAGTCCATTTCATTAGTGACATAAGGTTGGTCTCAGCAGCGTCAACCAAGCTCGTCATCCTGAGTGTGCCCACCAGCGCCGCGCACCGGTCCATTTCGTGGATGACATCCGGTTTTCTGACACGCGTTATCAAGCTCGTCATCCTGAGGGCCGCCACGGTATGATCGTTCGTAATTGCATTGAGTGTCAGATGGCGGCGTCTCGAAGGATGATTCGTTCCGTACCGCACGAGGAGACTAGGTACCTCCCTGATGTCATAAGAAGTGTGCCCACCAGCGCTGCTCGCCAGTCCATTTCATTAGTGACATAAGGTTGGTCTCAGCAGCGTCAACCAAGCTCGTCATCCTGAGTGTGCCCACCAGCGCCGCGCACCGGTCCATTTCGTGGATGACACGATGTAGGTTCCATGTAACCCTTCGAGCATGCATCCTCATGTATGAAATAAATACTGAATAAAACCTCTTCCTCCCCCTCTCTTCCAAGAGAGGGGGCGAGGGGGGTGAGTTGATTGAGAACCACAGAAGCTAGGTCCGGAGGGATGAGTTTATGAGATCAGGCGGATTTAAACCGATTTTATAAGATGTCATTAGCAGGGCCGCCACGGTATGGTCGTTCGCAATTGCATTGAGCGTCACCTGGCGGCGTCTCGAAGGTCGAAGACTCGCCGCGGCGGGATGATTGGTTCCGTAACACTCGAGGAGACTAGGTACCTCCCTGACGTCATATGCAGGAGCCGCCGCGAAAAGAAGTCCGGTAATTGTGCAGTCTTACTTCGGCGGCGTCTCGACGGTCGAAGACTCACCGCGGCGGGGTGATTGACTCCGAAACGCACACGGAGGCTCGCTTCCATGTTGTTGGCATGAGCAGCGAAGCCAAAGGGCGCGTCCGGTGGTTTCGGACCCTGAGCGAAGTCGAGGGGCCGCTCAACTACCAGGAGTGACCCCTGTGCACCGGAATGCCGGCCCCTGAGCGGAGTCGAAGGGGCGGCATCCAGTTTTCCACGGCGTTCATAGATACCGGTCCCCGTGTATCCATGAGCAGCGAAGCGTTGCGGGAGAGGCTGTGTTCAAAGGGAAGCAGGAAACGCTCTGTTCGGCCTTCGCTACCGTGGAGAAGGGCGAAGACTCCCCGTGGCCTGATGATTCGTTTCGAAATGCACGCCGAAACTCGCTTCTACATGATCTCATATGCAACGTCTCTACATGATGTGGATGGGATGGCGGAGCACCGGACGCACGATTGAAACCCAAAAGCGTCGTGACCGTACCGATTGGACCTTGTCAGACCCGTTACCCTTTACTCTTTACCAACCCTTCACCCTCATACCTCCCACCTTCAGCATTTCATTCCCTGCGCATCGCTCAGAGTGATAAATCCTCGGCGCAGGAGTTGATGAATAAACGTGGACAGCCGTTCGTATACAGGGTTGATCTCCTCCCCGAATCGCGCGTTCAGCGCGTCGGCGATGTCTGCGACTGTACGGACGCCGTCAATCTGCTGCCAGACGAAGGATCCGAAGGAATCGAGGCGGGTGAGAATATCCGGATTCTTCCATTTCGGAACGAAACGCGTTGCCATCCATGCGTACTTGAAGCGCGGTACACGTATGGTGACAATCCCTTCGCTGTCCACATCATACTTGGGGAACCGCCGGGGCACAAGCTCCAAAAGATTGTGCGCTGGTTTCGTTTTCGTTGCAAACATTTGATTTCCCATGGTGAATGGTTTGGACGGGTCCCGCAGCGCACACCTGCCTCACAATAAGGAATCTCCCGCGGACGCGGGAGATTCCTTATTGCAAGAGCTTCGTCTGATCAGAACGCCGCTTTCGGTGGTGCGGGTTCGTCCGGATTTCCGGCATTAGCCACCGGGAGACGGACGAGCACCCAACCGATGATGCCCATGACGACGAGACTGACAAGGAAGGACGGATCCTCGAATATCGAGCCCGGGAACATGTCGAAGGCCGCGAAACCCGCGAAAACAAGTCCCACGAGCGCTTCACCGGCGATGAGACCGGAAGCAAGCAGCACGCCCGTGTTCTCGACGCGTGCATCCTGTGCCTCGTTGAGTTTGCGCTTCGCCTTGATCATATCGACGAGTCCTTTCATAAGACCGCCAATGAAAATGGCGAAGGTTGTTTCGAGCGGAAGGTACATGCCGACGCTGACGAGCATCGGGCTCTTCACCTGCATGAGGATAAACGCCACGCCCATAAGCATGCCTACGATGATCAGCGGCCAGGCCATGTGCTGCTCGACTATACCTCGCGAAAGAATGGCCATGAGGCTGGCTTGCGGAGCGGAAAGCTCGCGGCTGCCGAATCCGCCGGTGTAGCCTTCCCTTACGCCGTTTGCGATGTCCCCGTTGTTGAGGAAGACCAGTACGCCGAACATCACGACACCGGCTAGTACGACGCCAATGATATCGCCAACCTGCATCTTCCACGGCGTACCGCCAAGGATATGACCGGCTTTGAGGTCCTGCAGCATCTCGCCCGCTACCGCGGCCGCGACACAGACGATTGCCGCCACGCCGAGCACCGCGGCAACGCCGTGAGCTTCTTCAACCCCGAGCAACACCATGATGAGTGCCGTCACCACCAGCGCGGTGAGGGTCAGACCGCTGATCGGATTGTTCGACGAGCCCATGATACCAACGAGAAAACCGGAAACAGCAGCAAAGAAAAATGCGAGGATGATCATCACCGTCGCGGCAACAAACGCTACGAGGAAGGTCGTGTTGAACAGATAGAAGGTGATCAGGAAGGTCGCAACCGCCACACCGAAAATACCGACAATCGTCCATGTGAAGGGAATGTCCTTTTCGGTACGCTCGATATCGCTAGCATGTCCGGAGGCTGCTTTCTTCACGTCGCTGATCGATCGGGCGATGCCGGCCGTCAGGCTTTTGCGCATTCTGAACAGCGTGAAACTAGCTCCGACGAGCATCCCGCCAATGGCGATCGGTCGCACGATGAATTTCCACACAGCGTATGCCGAATCAATCCAGGCCTTTTCAGTCGCCGCATTCTGCGACATACCGGGATCGGCGGCCACGAGCGCCGCGACCATGGCGTCGATATTGAGATATGGCGCGATAAAGTATAGGATAATCGGAGTAAGTAATCCCCAAGCGAGGAGGCCGCCCGAGAAATTGAGCGAAGCGAGCTTCGGTCCGATGATGTAGCCGACGCCAACGTATGCCGGGCTGATCTTGAACGAAGTCAAGAGCATGCCGCCCGTACCGGCCACGCCTGTTCCGCCGGTAGCCAGCGGCACTTTTTCGAGGCCCGTAATACCGGTCTTGCTGAAGGTGATGAATTTCTCCCACAACGGGAGGAAGAGGTTGAAATCACCGAGGGTTTTGACGAGCGCGCCGCCAATCATTGCGCCGAAAAGGTATTTCGAGCCGCCGCCGCTGTTGCGACCGGCTTTGTGGATTTCCGCCGCCGCTACGGATTCGGGATACGGAAGGTCGGGATCCTCAACCATCACGCGACGCAGAAGCGCGACGAACATGATGCCCAGCACACCGCCTGAAATCAGGATCAGCGTTGAGGTGATGTAGTTCGACACGGTGAAGAACTCCGGCCAGATACCGGCAACGAAGAACGCAGGCAGCGTGAATATCGCGCCGGCCGCCACGGACTCTCCGATGGAGCCAACGGTACGCGCCATGTTCTCTTCGAGAATCGTTCCCTTTACGGCCTTCAGCAAGGCCATGCCGATGACTGCGGCTGGATAGGTTGCGGCGATCGTCATACCGGCTTTCAAGCCTAGATATGCGTTCGCGGCGCCCAGCACGACGGCGAGAACGAGACCAATGAGCAAGGCACGGAGAGTGAACTCCTTCATATCCGTGTCCGCGGGGACGAACGGAACATGTTTCGTCTCAGCCATAGAAGTCTCCTAAATGAACAGCAAGTAAAGATATGGAATCATGTGAAATGACTGCATTATGAGCGCGACAACACTTCTTTTTGTTTCGAGACTCATGTAATCACCGCGATATCTTTATTCTCGCGGTAACGGACGGTCCGCGCTGTTGTGGATCTGCGCTGTCGGCGGGTACGGTTCGATGGTGTGGCTCACAGCGACTCATGTTCCAGTATCCGATGTTCCTGGCCAACTGGAACATTTGAAATTACACAGGACCGCCGTGAAACACAAGGCGGACAGGAAAAGGGTAAGGGTAAAGAGGTAAAGAAGTAAAGGGTGAAGAGTAAAGGGTAAAGGGGTTGGAATTCTCTCCCCCGTCTACCTCTTCACTCATCACGATTTCTTCTCCCCTCTCCCTACTGGGCATAGGCGCTAACTTAAGCTCTTGACTTCTGACAG
>CAYJMN010000095.1:0-20651 GCA_964371045.1 uncultured Chromatiales bacterium
CTGGATCAACGCTTCGATCTGGACTTTGTGCGCGGCTGCTCCTGCTAATGACATCATGCAAAATGGGCGGAATCCTCATTTTCGCCTTCATCAACTCACCCCCCCGGCCCCCTGGTAGAGAGGGGGGAGGAAGAGGGGAAAATCAGTGATTTCCGTAGACGAGGCGGATTAAACATGATCGCCGATACATAGATCCAACCTGTTGTCATCCTTGAAATGGACCGGTGCGCAGCGCTGGTTGGCTCACTCAGGGTGACGAGCGTGGCTACCCCGCGCAAGTATCCATCCGACGGCGGACGTTAGTCAATAAGCGAAATCGAATAAAGGAAACCCGGAGTATGCTCACGAAGAACAACGCGCTTATGAGGACGGGATGTGTGTGGACACGTGTTCGGACGCTTGTTCTTCGGCTGTGCCTGCTGCTTGTTCTCGGTTCTGTGCTTCCCATTTTTTCCGTTCAGCTCTCCGCTCAATTCTTGCCTTTCGGGCGAAATAAAATCGCGTATACGAATTTTGACTGGCGCGTTCTCAAAACGGAGCATTTCGACATTTATTACTATCCCGAAATGGCCGAACTTGCCGGCAAAGGCGCGACCATGGCCGAGGAGAGCTACAAGCGGCTCGAACGACAGTTCGATTTCACGATCACGCACCGGATCCCGCTGATATTCTACAGCTCACCGATCCATTTTCAGCAGACCAACATCACACCGGGATTCATACCGGACGGTGTCGGCGGGTTCTTTGAATTTCTGAAAGGGCGCGTGGTGATCCCGTCGTCTGGCTCGCTCGAGCAATTCAGGCATGTGATAAATCACGAACTCGTGCACGTATTCATGCACAACAAACTCGAGATGGTGCTCAGGAGCAGGGGACTCCGCATGGATCGGTACCTGCCGCTGTGGTTCGTCGAAGGTCTGGCGGAGTACTATTCCACGCGCTGGGACAGCCAGGCCGAGATGATGCTGCGCGACGCGGTGCTCAACGGGTATTTTGCTCCGCTTTCACGTATCTGGACGATCAGCGGCAGTTTCCTGATGTACAAGGAAGGGCAGTCGGCGCTGGAATTCATCAAACAGGAATACGGTGAAGAGAACATCGTTCGATTGATCGAGAATTTCTGGGTGGCGGAAGATTTCAGCTCGGTGATGAAATACACGCTTGACAAAACCTATGAGGAATTCGACGGCGAGTGGAGCCGGTGGCTACGGAAGCGCTACTTTCCGTTGGTCGAAACGCACGACGCTCCTTCGGACGCGAGCGTCGGCATCGTGCGCGAGGGCTTCAACGCGAAACCGGTGTACTATCGCGACGGAGATTCAGCGAGCGTGATTTATATCGCCAACAACGACGGCTATACCGGCGTGTACATGAGTTCCCTCGCCGGGGGACACGTGGAGCAGCTGCTACAGGGAGAAAAAACGGACGCTTTCGAGGCATTCCATCTTTTTGGCAGCCGCATGGATGTGAGCGCAGACGGCATGCTGGCCTTCGTCACCAAGAGCGGCGAGAGCGATGTGCTGCATCTGTACGATATCGATGCTCGCGATCTTCGCGCCACACTCGCTTTCGATGGCCTCGTCATGATAGGCTCGCCCTCATGGTCGCCCGATGGATCGCGCATCGCGTTTTCCGCGCTCGATATAGCGGGGAAACAGGACCTTTATATCGCTGATATCGCATCGCGGACGCTCGATCGCCTCACCGAAGATTTTTACGACGACCGCGATGCAAGCTGGTCGCCCGACGGTGCGCGCATCGCATTCATTTCCGATCGTGGCGCGCTCGGCCATGAAGGTTTATACAACCTGTACACATTCGACGTCGAACGTGGACGGATTCGCGCGCTGACCCAGGACAGCTGCCGGTTTCTTTCGCCGTCGTGGTCACCGGATGGGAGCTTGATAGCATGTACGAGCGATCGCGACGGCACGCAGAACCTCCATCTCGTGAGCGTCGATTCAACGGAGGGGATGCTTCCCCCCGTCCGGCAGGTGTCGTATTTCACCACGGCCGCGTTCGATCCCGAGTGGACGCCGTCGGGTTCGCTGCTGTTTTCCGTGTTTGACCGGTACTCCTTCACCATCAACACATTGCACGACGTGAGCGCGCATGCGGACTCGTTCCCGATTGTCGCGCCGCTGCGTCCCTTCAACAGCAGCCCGGGATGGATGGTCCCCGCGCATATCGGCACGACCGAGGAATCCGGCCTGACTTATGAGAAATCGTATCAACTGGACATCGCGCAGAGCGCGATTACGACCGATCCCGTATTCGGGACGATGGGCGGCGCGGCATTGAGCATCAGCGATATGCTCGGCGACGACAGATACTACTTCCTGCTGTACAACACGGCACAGACATCGAGCGAACTGTTGAGCAGTTTCAACATCGCCATTTCGAGGGTCTCGCTCGGACGGAAGTATCCCTACAGCTATGGCATTTTTCACTACAGCGGGAGGCGATACGACCTGCTGGATCCGGATCGGTATTTTTACGAGCGCGCATTCGGAGGGTATTTCGCCGCGGCGTATCCCTTGTCGAAGTTCCGCCGCATCGAGGGCGCCGTCAGCTTCAGCAGTTCGGACAAGGAGGCCATTGCCGAAATCAGGCAGAGGAAAGCTCTTCTGCTCACGAATTCCATCTCGTACATCAAAGACAACGCCCTGTATTATTGGACAGGCCCGATCGACGGCAACCGGTGGAACGTCACGCTGTCGTACACGACCGACATCAGGTATTCGAATGTCAATTACTATTCCGCCATGTTCGATTATCGGAGATATTTCCGCATCGGCCTGCGGTCCGCCGTGGCGACGCGCTTCGAGTTTCTCTACAATCATGGCAAGGAGGCGCGGAGGTATTTTCTTGGCGGCAGCTGGGATTTGCGAGGCTGGCCGCGCTGGTCCATCAGGGGAACCAAGCGCTGGCTGACGAGCGCCGAACTGCGTTTTCCTTTGCTCGACAGGGTGGGGTTCGATTTCCCGTTCGGATCGATCAATCTCGGCATCATGCGCGGGGCAGTCTTCGTCGATGCGGGAAACAGCTGGGATCGAACCTACGGAGAAACCCTGGGCAGTATCGGCATGGGATTGCGCTTCAATCTTTTCGGCATTCTCGTCCTGCGCTACGATATCGGAAAGCGCATCGAAAACAACTTCACCAGTCTTCAAGGGGACATCTTTCAACAGTTCTTTTTCGGATGGGATTTTTGATGAGACATGCACGGATCATAGCGCTCGCTTTGCTCATATCGGGATGCGGCGGCAGTTACCTGGACACGCGTTTGACTCCTGGTGAACATGATCTCACCCAGGATGGCGGGAATGCGGGACGTTCCGCTCCCGTCGGGATACGCGTCTCCGCGCTCGTTCATGCATGGGACGCATCGCTGCAAGGTCCCGCGGGAAGCGCCGCCATCCTCCGCCTCGGCGACAACGCGCTGATCCCCCTGGTCGGCGGTATTGTCGATATCCTCGATCTGCGGACCGGCGAAGGCGTGGGCAGGATCAATGTGGAAATGTTCAGTCACGGATCGCCCGCGGTCAGCGGAGGCAGGCTCTTCCTCCCGACGGTGGGTCCGGAATCGCTGCTGCAAGCCATTCATCTCGAAGATTGCACGGTGCGGTGGACCGCGAAGACCGAACCTGTCGAGGGCGCCGTCTGCCTGCACGAGGATGCGGTTTTTATCGCCGGTAGCAAAGGAAACGTGATGTGTTTCGGTGTCAACGACTCTGTTCCGCGTTGGACCCGACGGTTGCCCGGGAATTTTCGTGCCGGTCCCGTCGCGACGGACAGCGTGCTTGTGTTGGCCGGGGAGAATGGCGATGTGACGGGGCTGTCCGTTCGCGACGGCCACGTACTCTGGAGGCATGCCACGGGAGCGGCGTTTCTTGCCGGTCCGGCGATTGAAGGGCGCCGTGTGGCGGCCGTGAACAGAAACGGACATTTCATCACTGCGGATGTTCACACCGGCGTACCCGGTGCGACCGTCGATTTGGGTGAGCCTGTGTACGTCGCGCCCGCTATTTCCGGGGGTACGGTGATTGTCGCACTGTCCGGCGGGGATGTGCTGTGGCTGTCCGCCATCGATGGCAAGGACGCGCGGAGAGTAGCCACGGACCGTTTGCCGGGATCACAGCCCATCGTCGCGGACAACGGCGTGGTGCTGTTGGCGCGCGACGGGACTCTGATGTTTATCCCCGACGATGCTTCCTCCCCCGTCGAGCTTGCCAAGCTTGAGTATCGGAGCGCGGTACGGCCATTGGTGACTGAACATGGCGTGCTGCTGGTCGATGAGGAGGGGAACGCCCGGATGTACCGCTGGAAAAAGGATGGAGGGCTGTCGAATGCGGGCGACTGAAATTCGCGCCTTCGGGTGCTGTGTACTTCTGCTCGCGATGTGTGGCATCGCGCGTGTTGAAGCGCAGGATATCCAACCTGCTCTATCGCATCTGGTCCGCATTGAAAGCGATCCGGCAGGAGCGGAGGTGTATCGTGGAGATTCACTCTTGGGGCGGACGCCGCTGCGCATCCCGCTCGCGGACGCCGCAGGGATCGTCCTGTATTACCCTGAGCGGATTTCGTGGAACGCTCAACGCAAGGAACTGGGCGCGTCGCCGCTTCCCGAGCATCTCGGCGTCATGCTTGTGCGTTTCCAACGGACGATCAGGGTACGCAGCCTTCCTCACGGCGCAGCCGTTTTTCGCGGCGACAGCCTGCTCGGTCGCACGCCTATCGATCTTCCCGCTGATACCGCGACGCTGACTATCCAGGCGGTCGGTTACAGCACGGAAGCACTGCGTCCATCGGATGTGGAGAACGATGCCGTGCTTGTTCGGCTTGAAGCGGTCTCGTATTCCCGGCCGGCGGAATTCGAGGTCCGAAGCGACGTCATATCCTTGCCGGGCGCCGACATTCTGCTCCCAGCCGGCGTCGGCCTTGCCGCCGGAATCGTGGCGGTTATCCTCAAGCAGTATGCGGATGCCCGTTACGACGACTATCTTGCGACCAGGGACGAGAAACTGTTATCTGAAGCGAAAAAGTACGATATTTATGCCGGTATATCGCTCGCGGTATTGCAGTTAGGACTGGGATATTTCGTTGTTCGACTGTTCGAGGAATGAAATCCGCGTGAATCACTTCATTTTCTCCATTGCAGCAATGACCGTTTGAACATCATGGCCGGGAAAGTCGATCTCCATACACATACGTACTACTCGGACGGAGCGCTTTCGCCCCGGGAGCTGGTACTGCGTGCGCATGAGGTCGGCATCACCGCCTTGAGTATCACCGATCACGACAATACCGACGGAATCGAGGAAGCCCTTGGAGTAGCGGAGGATTTTGGCATTGAAATCGTCCCCGGCGTGGAGTTAAGTTCCACTCTTGGAACAAAAGACATCCACATTCTCGGGTATATGTTCGATCCCTCCAATAAAAAACTCCGCGATACGCTCACGTTTCTCAAGAAAGAGCGCTTCATCCGGGCCGAGCGCATCGTACGCAAGCTCAACAATCTCGACCTCCCGCTCGATTTTGACATTGTGCTCGAATACGCCGGCCAAGGCGCGGTGGGTCGGCCGCATATCGCCGCCGCGATGCTCGACGAAGGGCTTACGAAGGATTACGCGGAAGCGTTCGAAAATTATATCGGAGAATCGGGACCGGCGTTCGAACCCAAATACAAGATTTCTCCCGAAGACGCCGTAGAGATCGTGGCGAACGCCGGGGGGATCTCCATTGTCGCCCATCCCGGCTGGTACGTGAACGAGCACGATCTTTCCTATCTCATTCACGCCGGCATCGACGGCGTGGAGGTTGTGCATCCCGCCCACGACGAGCATCGTATGCGGTACTACCGCGGGATAGCTTCGGAATATTTTCTCCTTGAGAGCGGTGGATCCGATTTCCACGGCGGCAAACGCAACGACTATCCCAACTTCGGAACCTATACCGTAGCACACGATACCGTCCAGGCAATGAAACGCCGGCTGTTCATCCAATAATTTCGAGGAACCGCATGTACACGCCCATCCAGGGAGATCTGAAAGCCGGATCTCACCGCTTCGCCATCATCGCCAGCAGATTCAACGACGTTATCACCCGCCGCCTCGTGGAAGGGGCCATCGACTGCCTTAACCGGCATGGAGCGGATGACGGCCAGTACGACGTCTACCTGTGTCCCGGATCCTTCGAACTCCCGATCGTCGCACGCAAAATCGTCAAGGCGGGCGCCCACGATGCCGTCATCTGTCTCGGCGCGGTGATCCGCGGAGAAACCCCGCATTTCGATTACATCGCCGCCGAGGTCACCAAGGGCATCGCCAATCTTTCGATGGAAAGCGGCATCCCCATCGCTTTCGGTGTTTTGACGACGGACAGCACCGGGCAGGCGCTGGAACGCGCAGGACTCAAACACGGCAACAAGGGCTGGGATGCCGCGATGAGCGCCATCGAGATGCTCAACCTTTTCAAGGCCATCGACAGCGGATCCGGCGAGTGAAACGAACATCATTTTTCCTGCTGCTCGCGGCGCTGCTTGTCGGTGCGGTTACGGTGTCGGCACAGACCGGAACCTGGCGGACACTCACCAATATGCAGAACGTCCGTGACGCTGCTCTCAGTGACGAGGCAGTGGTCGCCGCCACGAGCGGCGGCGTGTTTGTGCTGCGAGGGACTGAAACCACGCAGTACACGAATGTCGACGGACTTTCCGATATCGATTACACGGCCATCACGGTTCTGGCCGACGGACGAATCGTCGCAGGCGCTTCGACCGGGTATATCAATATTCGCACTCCCGGTGGGACCTGGCTGGAGATATCGGACATCACCCGCGCGACGCAGCATACGAAGCGCGGCATCACCTGCATCCACGAACTGGAAGGGAAGCTGTACATCGGAACCGAATTCGGTATCGCGGTGTACGATCCCGCTCGCCAGGAATTCGGGGATACGTACATGAAATTCGGATATCTTCCGGCCCAGAGCCGCGTCAACGACATTCTGTTTTCCGGAAACCGGATATGGGTCGCAACCGAGAGCGGCGTCGCCGGGGCTGACCTCCGCACACCGAATTTGAAAGATCCGGCAAACTGGACATCCTATTCCACCATCCCCGGGATTGACGACGTCAAGGTGTTTTCCCTTGCCTCCTTCGGTGGCCTGATCCTCGCCGCCGGCGCAAACGCGCTTGCCGCTTTCGACGCGGGAAGCTGGACGCCATACGCATCCGGATTCGGCGCGGGATCGCTGAGGAAAATCGTCGCTGACGGTTCGCGGCTCCTGGTCCTGACCGAACTTGGATTGT
This sequence comes from uncultured Chromatiales bacterium, assembly GCA_964371045.1. Lineage (GTDB taxonomy): Bacteria > Bacteroidota > Ignavibacteria > SZUA-365 > SZUA-365 > JAOSJT01. The sequence goes on from CAYJMN010000095.1 coordinate 7,313, forward strand.
TCGAAATGGAGCAGGCAGGTCAGGCTACGCCCATTGGCGACAGGCTCGACAACGGATCATATCCGGCAAATCAGCGCTTCACCGACGTCGAGGTTGCGGATGGCGTCATCACCGTCGCATCCACGGCCGGAGTAGCGACGTTGATCGCGGGGTCTTCCTGGACATTCAGCTACCCCAACGGTCCCGGGTCCAATTTTTTCAAGTCCTTCGCTGTTGATGACGATGGAATGCTGTGGGCCTCATCGGGTTTGACCGAGGGCGGGTACGGTGTGTACAGTTTCGACGGAACGCGCTGGCGGAATTACGACACCCGGACCAATCCCGAAATTATGTCGAACACCGTCATGGACATCACCGGTGGACCAAATGGAAGCGCATGGTTCGTTTCACGCGGTGGCGGCGTCGTCGAACATCGCGGACAAGGGAAGTTTTTCCAATACGGACCCGCTAATACTCCGGGGTTCCCCGGTATTGACAACGATGCGTCGTATGCTGCCGTCGAAGGCGTGGAGAGTGATAGCAGAGGGAACATCTGGAGTCTGCATGAGCTGAGCGGTGGCGCGCTGCTGAGCTGTCGCACTGCGGATTCCACCTGGTATTTTTACTCCGATCCGTCGTTGCCGATCGGACTGAAAACCAGGGGTTTGACCGCTGACCAATACGGCCGCGTCTGGATGATGATTATCGACGCCTTCCACGGATTGCTGGTGTTCGACGACAAGGGGACGCCGGGAAATATCACTGACGATACATGGACGCGTTTCCTCGCGAAAGATGCGAGCGGTATCAACGCCGAAAACGACGTGACCGCCATCGCGGTGGATCTGCTTGGCGATATCTGGATCGGCACCGACCGCGGCTTGCGTACCATTTTCAATCCACGCACGTCCGATCGGGTATCCAAGACCTGTTTCAATACGCGCTGCAACATCGAGGGTCTTTTCATTTCCTCCGTGGCGATCGACCCGGTCAACAACAAATGGCTTGGAACCAAGGATGGCGTGTTCGTGCTTACACCCGACGGCAGCGAAATTATCGCGCAATACACCAAGGAGAACAGCGATCTGCTGGACAACGAGATCATCAGCATATTAGTGCATCCCTCCACCGGTGTCGCCTACATCGCCACGCGTCGCGGGTTGTCTAGTCTCTCCACGCCGTATGTGGAGCCCACGCAAGTCTTCGGCGAGCTGAGGGTCTCTCCGAATCCCTTCCGCCCAGGCATCGACGATCGTCTTTTGATCGACGGTCTGGTCGAGGCGTCCGTCATCAAGATCCTCAGCGTTTCCGGTGATCTGGTCGCGGAAGTCCCGTCTCCCGGCGGACGCATCGGCTTCTGGGACGGCCGCACGAGCGACGGTTCCTTCGCAGCTTCGGGCGTGTACTTCGTCGTCGCCGCCGCAGCCAACGGCAAGCAAGCCGGCGTCACCAAGGTGGCGGTGGTGAGGCCGTAGAGGAGCGCGGAGCGGAGCGCGGAGCGCCAAGCGCCACAAGCCGGGAGCTAAGAGCGAAGAGCTAAGAGCTAAGAGCGAAGCGCGAAGAGCCAAGAGCCAAGAGCGAAGAGCCAAGAGCGAAGAGCAAAGCGCCAAGAGCTAAAAGTCGAGAGCCAACCAAAGCAGAGGAGCATGGGTTCCTCTGCTTTTGCGTTCGGCGCATCCAGGAAAAATTCCTGTCCTCAGACCTCTTTGTTATCCTGTTCGGACGCACGTCGCATTCTTCCGCAAACCTTTATGGGCTTTGTGTGCCTGGTGGTGTGAATACCGGCTGCGCTATCGTTCTCGCCAGCGCAATCCGCAATCGGGGAATCCTCAAATATTGTATGACTGCCTCATTACCCGTAACTTGCGTCGAATGGCGTAATCCGTCATACGCAACTACGTTATATTCGCCTCACAACTCCGGAGACCGGTCATGACACGACGTTCTCACTCCGGGCGGCAGTCCAGCCGCAACATCTTTTCCATCGCCATTATTCTTGCGCTTGCGTTCGCGGTGGCACCCGCCTACGCGCAGGTACAGGCGGATTTTTCCGTCGATGTCGATTCGGGCGCGGCGCCGTTGTCCGTGCAGTTCTTCGATCTCAGCACACCGCAGGATTCGGTGATATTCCGGGCCTGGGATCTGAACGGTGACGGCGTCATGGATTCGCAGGACAAGAATCCCAGATGGACCTACGAGGTCTCCGGATTGTATACGGTCACATTGGTCGTAGCCGACAGCGCGGGGTACGACACGTTGCGCCGATCCGCGTTTGTGAACGTGGCGCCCGTCGAGGAGGGCGAAATCGTTGTGAGGATCCGCGTCATCGACAGGGGAGGACCTGTGGCCGCGGGCATCGAGCTGTGGGGCTACACCGGAATCGGTTTCCCATCTCCTTTTTCTCCGATATCCATCCGCATCGGGCTCGACAGTCTGGGCTACGCGACGTTTTACCGGGCGAAGTTCATCCCCATGATGACGCAGAATATCACCGATCTGCATGTGCTGAATGCCGCGGGTCAGGTGATAGGGAAAACGGGATTTCACTTTCCATTGAAGGAACTCAGCGCGCAGCGAAGGAAAGAGGCCATCGTGATACTGCATCGCGATCTGGTCGCCGCCTGGTCGCATCCATTTGAACAGACGACGGCTTCCGGATGGAAATATCCTTCGGCCGTGCGTTTTCCATGGATACCAGGCCAGCCGGCCCTCCCGTTCGTCCAGGGAGGCGATCCGGTGACCGGACCACTGTACCAGACGACGATGTTCGTTCCTCCGGCCGGTCTTGACAGCTCCTCCGCGGGGCTCGCGCAATACAGGTTCATGAACATCCGACCGTCGCGTACGCCGATGGTGATGCTGCATGGGCTCGGCCTCCGCGACGCCGCGTGGGGCGATGACGGTGATCTTCTGGCTGCTGAAGACCTCGCACATCCGAATTTCAACGGAAAGACCGATCATGTCTGGACAAGCTACGCTGGACGAATCCAACAGATGGACCGGGCGGCCGAAGATGTATTCGACGTCTGGCAGTACTCGTATCCTCCGGACCAGTCCTGGGAGGAAAGCGGCTATCTTTTCGCACGCGACCTCGAAGTGGTGCTTGCGGAGTACGACAGCGCCAACGCCGTGGCGGTTGCTCACGGGATGGGAGGCCTTGTGTTGCGCTCGTATCTCCAGGGAACCGCGCGGAATTTCCTCTTCTTCGGACCCGCGACCGACACCATGCAATTCCGTGGAGACATTTCCCGCGCGGTGTTCCTCGGCACGCCGCATGCGGGACAGTTGCGCGCGGCGCTCGCTTACGGATCGACACCGCTGCTTCCCGGATTCATGGATCCCGCCGCCCCCGCGCTTCGTGAATTGACGCCGGGTTCGCCCGCGCTTCTTCGCCTCGCGGATGCACCCTTGCCGTCGGGAGTTTCGCTGCTCTCACTTGCGGGGAGCGGGCCCACACGACCCACCCCGTTGGTGCTGCCTGAAGCGTCGCGGCACGACGACGACGAGGTCGCGATCTCGTCGGCCATGCTCGACAGACCAACCGTCTGGAATGGAGTGATCGCCGGGTATTCCTCATCGATGCTGCACGCTCCCGATGCGGATCGAGCAGGGACCATGGTTCCTGATCCCAATCTCGTCCCGCGGTTGAGCTACGGCTTTCTCCTCAGTGATACCACCTTCACACCGTTGTGGACCAACTTCCTGCTGCTCCATCCGCCGGACAGCATCCGCTTTACAAAGAGGGAATACGTTGCTCCATCCTTTACGACCATGCGAGCGGACATCGGTGTGCCTCAGCTTCGGTTGAGTTCGCAACAGGGCGGTGTGCTCGATCCGGCGGCGTCGTGGCGTCTTCGGTTGTCGGTGCAGGCGGTGGCGCGATTGCTCATGGAGGTGATCGACGACAGAGCGAGCCTCGACGACCCGGGAATGTTCCTGTATCCCACCGACCTCTGTTTCGGCGCCGCTATCCAGCGCGCGCTGGTTCAAGGTCGTCCCGCTCTGTATGCCGTCTCGAAAAGTGGACAAACAAATCCGCTGCTGCAGCTGCCGATCGTGCACGACGGTTTCGGCTGGCAGCTTGCGATGCCGACGGAATCTTTCATCGCGAATCCTGTGCTTTCCATGCGCGACGATCTGGGTCGTGTTCTGGACGTTGAATCGCTGAGCGGCGATCTCGATATGCACTGGTCGCGCGCCACCGTCAGCGATTTGCAGCTCTCCACCCAGGCCGCGCTGATCGCGAGCCGTCCGGAACGTCTGCGCGGCATCACGCGGGGCGCGCTGGATTTCACCGCGGACTGCCTCACCACTTCCCTGAGTCTGCTGATCAATCACGCCGGGCGCACAGCGCCGACACTGCGCCTCGTAGCCCCGGACAGCAGCGTTATCGACGCATTCTCGGCCAACGACAGCACCGTGTTTTTTACGGGAAACCCAACACTCGCCGTCCTCATGATCTCGGTACTTGGACCGATGCAAGGTACATGGCGCCTCGAACTGGACGGCTACAATGCGGTTCCGGAGGGGTGCCGTCTGGCTGTCTCAACCGGGGGAACAGTTGAACTCGATCTGCACGCATCCCGTGCCGACATGCTGGTGGGAGATACCTTGGTCGCGACCGTACGCATCGCGGGTCTCCCCGTCCCGCCACCGCAATCGCCCGTGTTTTCCTGTGCAGTGGTGGACAGCATGGGCATCATCACCCACGTGACGCTGCGTGACGACGGGATCACGCCGGATACCGCCGCATCGGACGGCGAATTCGCAGGCTACTTCATTCCGCGGCATGCTGGAAGCTACAGAGTGGAAGCCCTGCTCACAGCGGACGCAGGAGGATGCGCCATCGAACGGCATGCCACTCGAGCGCTCAATGTTCGTACCGGACTGGAACTACTCGCACCACAGGGCGGAGTGGAGTGGCAAGCAGGGACGACGCACAATATTCTCTGGCACGGCGACGGGCCTTCGCACATCTCGATCGCTTGCAGCTTCGACGGTGGCGCGACCTGGACGCCGATTGAAGCTCGATATCCCGCCGACAGCGGACGCTACGCTTGGCTCATCCCGGATATCACTTCGATCCGGTGTCTGCTACGCATCGCGGACGCCGACGGCTGGAGGGCGGATACGTCCGACGGGTTGTTCACGATCTATGAACGTGCAGGAATAACAGTGCTGTCTCCCGTTGGCGGAGAACGCTGGCAGGTCGAATCGGTCCATGAAATCCGCTGGACGTCGATCGCGGTAGAGGATCTGGAAATCGCCTATTCCATTAATTCAGGCAAAGACTGGATCCCGATCGCGTCCAACATATACGCCCGAACCGGCTCGTGGCTGTGGTCCATCCCCGTTACCCCATCGGACTCCTGTCTCGTGCGGATGAACAGCATCGCCGACAACACCGTGTTCGGCGTATCGCCCACGGTGTTCAGTATCACGCCGACTCCCGCAGTGACGCTCCTTTCTCCGAACGGACGCGAGCGCTGGCAGGAAGGCAGTGTGCAGCAGCTTCGTTGGCAGAGCGCGGCGATCGACAGCATCGTTTTCGAATACAGTATCGACGACGGATCGAGCTGGCGGCACATCGGCGTGTTCGAAGCGTCGGCCGGTATCGCGCCGTGGACAGTTCCGCTGACGCCATCCGACAGGTGCCGCGTGCGTGCGACTTCGACTATTCAGCCGTCTCTGACCGATATGAGCGACCGGACATTCTCCATCATTCCGATTCCCCGGTTGCGGTTGCTGGCGCCGGTCGGCGGTGAGTTCTGGGAAATATCGTCGAGGGAAACCATCCGTTGGGAAAGCGCCGGAATCGAGCGCGTGGATATTGAATATTCCACGGACAACGGCGGATCATGGAAGACCATCGCGGTAAATCTGCGCGCGGATGACAGCACGTTCGTCTGGAACATCCCGGTCGAGCCAACGGATATCGCCAGAGTCCGTATCCGGGACACTTTCGAAAGCAGCAGGGTAAGTATGTCGCCCGCGGTATTCAGTATAAGTGAATCGCTGACGCGTCCAACGCTGTTCGCTCCCGCGGATGCATCCGTTGGATCATCCACGCGTCCGAATTTCATCTGGCGTCCGTTTTTCGGCGCGGTGAACTATCATTTACAAGTGAGCAACGATCCGGCATTCGGACATTTTACGTTCGAACGACAGGACCTTGCCACCATAAATCACCTCTCGCCGGAGCTTGCCGTGACCACCAGGTATTTCTGGCGCGTCAGGGCAAGGAAGGCTTCCGGGTACACGGAATGGTCTTCGGTATGGTCGTTCACCACCGGCGCATCGATTTTCGCGACGCCGACCTTGCTGCTCCCATTCGACGGAGCGCTGGGACTCATGACCAGCATCCAGTTCAGCTGGACGGCTTCCGACACGTCGGCTACCTGGCACCTGCAGGTTTCCGAGTTCCCGAATTTTTCCAGTCTGCTCGAAGATCAGTACGGACTCACGGGCATGCTGCATCCCGTCAGTGGCTTTGCGGAAAATGGCGATTTCTTCTGGCGGGTGCGTGGCGGAGACATCGGGTCCACCGCCTTCGGAAACTGGAGCACGGTTTTCAGGTTCAGCACCGCGCCCTCACAACCGAGGCATCTCGCGCCATTTGACGGAATGCCGGACATCCCCATCTCGCCGATCCTTCAGTGGTATCCCGTCATCGACGCACGCATTTATCGCATACAGTTGGCTCGCGACCACGGATTTACCGCGATCGTCTGCGATACAACGATTAACGCAAGCAGTCTGCGACTGTTCGGGCTCGGCAGTTACACGACGTATTACTGGCGGATGAACGTGACCACGGGACGCGGGACAAGCCGCTGGAGCGACCCCTGGTATTTCCGTACGATCGACATCGGCACGAGCGTCGAAGATGTGAGCGTGGCGGCGGCGGATCCCCGAATCCTTGCGGTGTGGCCACAGCCCGCCGCGGCATGGATACACGTCACTATCGGTGCCACCCGGGAAACCTGGACGCTTGAACTATTCGACGTCCTGGGCAGGCGGATCCATACCGCCGATCATCGTGCGAAGAGTGAAGTGCCCGTATCGCTCGCTATTCCGTCTGCGGGGCTTCCCGCCGCGACGTACATGCTGCGATTGAGTTCCGCTTCGGGCGTTGAAAGCAGATTGGTGATTGTCGGTATTTGATGTGTGCGCGGATGTGGGCTCGGAGCAGAGGGTATGGGTTCGGAGCAGAATCCATAGTTAAAGAGAGCGATGAGAGCGAGGAGAGCGGAGAGAGATTTTTAGAGCGCAGCTCGAATGGTCGTGCGTGGGTTGCGAGTTCCAAGCAGTATCCATTGGTAAAGCGAGGAGAGCGGAGAGAATTTTTTAGAGCGCAGCTCGAATGGTCGTGCGAGCGTTATTTACTTCTCTCATAGAAACCGCTCTACGTCAAATCACGGAAGGACTTCCGTGCAAGGACCTTTAAAAAATCTCCCCGCTCTCCCTGCTCTCTTCGCTCTCTTTAACTATGGCTTCTGCTCCAAGCTCCAAAGCACCCGTCCAAATTATTGTTGCTTCCCGCCTGTAAGTGTAGTATTTTTAATCTCTTATGACCTTTGATCAGAAATCGAAGCCTTTTATCATTGCCATTGACGGCCCCGCGGGGGCTGGAAAGACCACCACTGCCAAGGCACTGGCGAGGCTGCTCGGTTTCATCTATATCGACACTGGCGCGATGTACCGCGCGGTAGCGCTTTGCGCCCGGAGGAATGAAATCGGGACACAGGAAACCGCACGCGTGTGCGCACTTCTTTCCGATATCGACATCCGGCTCGAACTTGTCGACGGAGTGCAGCGGACGCTGTTGAACGGCGAAGATGTGGAAGATCACATCCGCACGCAGGAGATGTCCATGGCGGCGAGCGGTATCAGCGGCATCCCTTGCGTACGCGAGGCGATGGTCACGCTGCAGCGCCGGGCGGCGGACGGAGCTGAAGGCGCGGTTCTGGAAGGGCGCGACATCGGCACCGTGGTGTTCCCGGATTCTCCCTGCAAGATTTTCCTGGTCGCCGACGTTCAGACGCGCGCTCTGCGCAGGAAGCTGCAACTGGAAGAAAAAGGCCTGACCGCCGATCTGGAGGTCATTCGATACGAAATTGAGGAACGCGATCGCAACGACGCGAGTCGCGAGCATTCACCCTTGCGGAAGGCGCAGGACGCCATCGAGGTGGAAACGACAAATACCTCGATCGATGAACAGGTTACGATGATTTTTGGTTTGGTACAGAAGCGACTGGATCAATTCCGGAAAGGAATGCACGTATGAACGTCACCATCGATCCCTCCGCGGGCTTCTGCTGGGGCGTCGTGAGGACCATTGATATCGCCGAAGCCGAACTCAAGGCTGGCAGCCGCCTTGTATCCCTTGGCGACATCATACATAATCCGAAGGAAATCGAACGGCTCGACGACCTCGGTATGAACACCATCGACCATGCGCAGCTCGATACGCTACCGGACGGCACGAAAGTGCTCATCCGCGCGCATGGGGAACCCGCCTCGACGTACCGCACAGCGCGCGATCGAGGCATCGAACTCGTGGACGCGACCTGCCCGATCGTCACCAAACTCCAGGAACGTGTGCGAAAGTATTACGACGAAGGATGGCAGGTGGTGATTTTCGGCAAGCGCGATCATGCGGAAGTTATCGGACTCCGCGGCGTGTGCAACGACGAATGTCTCGTGATCAGGACCATGGACGAGGCCCGCGAATTCGTCGATCTCGCCAGGCGGACGGTGCTGTTTTCCCAGACGACCATGGACAAAAACGTGTTTTACGAAATCCGCGGTTTTCTGCGGGAGCGTATCGCGGAATTCCAGGTCGGCACCATGGAAGAAATCGCGACGGACTTCCATGCCAAGGATACCATCTGCGGGCAGGTGTCCGGACGCGAGAAAAAATTGCGCGAGTTCGCGCGTCAGCAGGACGTGATGATTTTTGTCGCAGGTAAAAAAAGCTCGAACGGTCACGTGCTGTTCGAGATTTGCCGTGACGCGAATCCCGAAACCCACTTCGTCGAAGACGCCTCGGGCATCGATCCGGCGTGGCTTACCGGCGCGGAGAATGTGGGCATCAGCGGCGCCACCAGCACGCCGCAGTGGCTCATGCAAGAGGTAAAGGAATTTATAGAGCAAACAACGATGTCGGGCAACACGCCCGACGTCGCAATGGATATTGAAACGGACGCCACCGATAATTCAATCCTGTCACTAACTAACGAATAATTCACGCTTCCGACGATGGCGCCCGGCACGGTGGCCCCGCGCGACAACCTCGAGAAGTGATGTTCAACAAAGGAGACTTCATGTCCGAAGAACTTACCCAGACCGCTCCGGAAGCGGTTATCACCCCGCAGGACGACACCATCTACAGGACTGTCGGCACGATTATCGAGAAAAAAGAGTACGGTGCACAGGAATTCGATCTGTTTCGTGCAATGTATGAAAACACTCTGAACACGCTGAAGCAGGGTGAAATTATCACTGGGAGAATCATTCATGTAACCAAGGATCACATCACGATCGACATCGGCTTCAAATCCGAAGGCGTCGTCGATGCCGCCGAATTCGCCAACGCCTCCGAGCTGAAGGTTGGGGACGACGTGGAGGTGTTCCTTGAGTCGGTTGAGAACAAGGACGGCAACATCACGCTGTCCCGCAAGCGCGCCGATTTCGTCCGTATCTGGGAACGCATCCAGAAAGCATACGACAACGACGAAATCCTGCAAGGCCGCTGCATCCGCCGCATCAAGGGCGGTATCGTCATGGATTTGCTGGGCGTCGACGCCTTCCTTCCGGGATCGCAGATCGACATCCGTCCCGTGCGCGATTTCGACGCGTATCTTGGCCGCTCTCTCGACGTTCGCGTCGTGAAGATCAATCAGCCCGCCGAGAACATCGTTGTCAGCCGCAAGGCGATCATCGAAGAGCAGATCGCCGGCCAGCGCAAAGCCATTCTCGACAGCCTCGAGAAGGGCCAGATTCTCGAAGGTATCGTCAAGGCCATCGCCGACTTCGGTGTGTTCATCGATCTTGGCGGCGTCGACGGTCTCGTGCACATCACCGACCTCTCATGGGGCCGCGTCAATCACCCGACCGAAATCGTCAAACTCGATCAGACGGTCAACGTGGTTGTACTCGACTTCGACGAAGAGAAGCGCCGCATTTCTCTCGGCATGAAGCAGCTTCAGCCGCATCCCTGGGAGAACATCGACCAGAAATATCCTTCCGGCACGCAGGTGCGCGGCAAGGTTGTCTCGCTCGCCGATTACGGTGCATTCATCGAAATTGAAAAGGGCATCGAAGGTCTCATTCACATTTCCGAGATGAGCTGGACGCAACATATCAAGCATCCGTCGCAGGTCGTCAGCATGGGCCAGATGGTCGACGCGGTGATCCTGAATCTGGATGTGCAGGACAAGAAGATCTCCCTTGGCATGAAGCAGCTCGAGCCGGATCCCTGGTCGAATCTGATCGCCAAGTATCCCGTCGGTTCCCAGCATAACGGCACCGTGCGCAACCTGACCAACTTCGGCGTATTCGTGGAACTCGAACCCGGCGTCGACGGTCTCGTGCACATTTCCGATCTGTCATGGACCAAGAAAATCCGTCATCCGGGAGAAATCGTCAAGAAGGGCGACCGCATCGACGTCGTCATTCTCGGCATCGACACCGACCAGCGCCGGATTTCCCTCGGTCACAAGCAGGTCCAGGACAATCCCTGGGAGCAATTCGCCACCATGTATTCCGTGGGCACCGATGCCGACGGCAAGATCGTGCGCCTGATCGAGAAGGGCGTGATCGTCGAGCTTCCCGCCGGTGTGGACGGCTTCGTTCCCGCCTCGCAGCTTGCGACCAAGCAGGTGAAGAACATCCCCGAGAACTTCCGCGAAGGCGACACCCTGCCGTTGCGCGTGATCGAGTTCGACAAGGAGAACAAGAAAATCGTTTGTTCCGTCGTCGAATATCTCAAGGGCAAGGAGCAGGAAGTAGTGGACGCCTATCTCGCCTCCCACGGCCTGATGAACGCCCCCGCCGCCGAAAGCCTCGAAGTGAAACCCGAAGATCTGAATTTCGACGATCTGTAAGTCGAGCATCACAGCTGACAGAAAAGCCCTGTGAAAGCGGGGCTTTTCGCGTTTTGAAGAGCGAAGAGCATGGAGCGAAGAGCATGTTGCACCGAGATCGCAGAGATCGCAGAGGGCACAGAGGCTTTTTAGAGGGCATAGTTTTACACTATATGCCGTTCCGTGCTTGGTCGATCCTTCAGTATTCAGCAGTCGTCAGAGCCGATCTTCCGATTGAAGCGTTCAAAAAATCTTCTGTGCTCTCCGTGCTCTCGGCGCATTATGCGCTCTCGGTGCATTCCGTGCTCCCGGGACTCTCATCGCTCTCTTTATCATGTGGATTCTGCTCCGTGGTTGACACCTCCACCGAAGCCCGGTAGTTGTACCGGCCGTATCATTATGCACGGACGTACTCTTTGCGCTATGTCCCCGCGCCCCGCGCTCCGCGCTCCTTTCACCTTCTGCGATTCACGATACATTCGAATGGTATGGTTCCGTCTGGTGATGAAGCCAGTAAAGAAAGAGAATGAGGAGGGTGAGGAGGGTAAGGAGATAGGTCTCATACATTATCCTCCTTATCCTCTTTATTCTCTTTACACTCTTTCCCTACTGAATTCTGCACGGATTTCAGCTCCGTGCGATGGCTTTGGCGGCAGGCGCTCTATGTTCCACGCTCCGCCCTACGCTCCACGCCCTATGCTCTTAGCTTTCAGTTCTCAGCTCTTAGCTCTCAGCTCTTAGCTCTCAGCTCTCAGCTCTTAGCTCTCAGCTCTTAGCTCTCAGCTCTTAGCTCTCAGCTCTCCGCTTCCCCAGAAGCGGGCGCAGGGCATCGAGGATGTGCCGGGTAGAGCCGGCGCGGGAGGCGACGAAATTGCCGGCGGCGAGGCCTGCGGTGGCGTGAAACTCATCGTCGCTCAGGAGTCGGCGGAGCATGCGGTATACTTCCTGGCGTGAGCGAACAACAAAACCGCCGCCACTTTCAGAGAGTTCGGCGGCCTCGCGACTGTTACCGATTTTGGGGCCGTAGAGGACGGGAATGCCGTAGGCAGCGGGTTCAAGCGTATTGTGCACGTTGCTGCGGAATCCGCCACCCACAAAGGCGATATCGGCGGATGCGTAGAGCGGCAGGAGAATGCCGACGCTGTCCACAAGCAGCACGCGCTCATCGGACCATGAGCTGATCCAGGAAAAACGACGCGTCGGTGTGATATCCTTGAACCGGTATTCCAGCCACTCCAGGCGGTCGATGGTCGGTTCGTGTGGAACGATGATGAACAACAACGTTGGATCGATTTCGAGCAGCTTGATTATGGCGGGGAGAAACACTTCCTCATCTTCCGTCCAGCTGCTGCCGAATACTATGACGCGTCGGCCTTCGCGCACATGCGGGGGAAGGGGAGAGTTGTTGCGGGACAGCGCGGCCTTGCCTGCCACGCGATCATAGCGCGTGTCGCCCACCGCCGTGATTTCCGGTATGGACAAATGGAAGCGCCGGAAATTCGCGGCATCCTCCTCCGACACGGTGAGAATGACGGACATGCAGTCGAACAGCTTCCGGTGGAAGGAACGCAAACCGGGAAACAGGCGCGCGGAATTTTCGCGCAGCGTGGCGTTTGCGAGCATCACGGGAATGCCCAGATCCCTGCACGCCCAGATATGATTCGGCCACACGTCATAGCGGATGAATACCGCGGCGGCCGGCTTGAGCAATTCGAGAAAAGCCCGGGCGCGTTTCGCGGTGTCGAACGGCAGGTACACCACCGCGTCGATGAAGGTGTAGCGTAGGTTGTTTTCGTACCCCGACGGAGAGAAAAACGAGGCGATGACCGCGATGCCCGGATCCTCGCGCTTCAGTGCTTCGATGATCGGCTTCGCCTGCTCGAACTCGCCCATCGAGGAAGCGTGCACCCAGAGCCGGCGCTCAGGCGGATTTCCACGCATGTACACGCGCAACCGCTGCATGGACGTATGTCTGCCCCGTAATCCACGCCGCACCTTCCGGTTCACGAGCCACAGCACGCGAAACGCTATCCATAACACCGGCAGAACCAGTACGTTATACAGAAATTTCCACAAAGCGACGCAAGATGATGGTGAAGATTCCCGAAATGGGAATAAACTATAAAGGTACGATGTTTTTGGTGAAAAGAGAGGGGGAGAATTTACGATTTACGATTTACGATTGACGATTTGTATCGATTTACAATAGACTATCTGATCGTCATCCTGAGTGAGCCCACCAGCGCCGCGCACCGGTCCATTTCGTGGATGAC
>CAYJMN010000096.1:0-7766 GCA_964371045.1 uncultured Chromatiales bacterium
CATCCCGCGCCCGAGGTTGCAAAAGTGGGCGATTCATGAAACACCACATCCCGCGCCCGAGGTTGCAAAAGTGGGCGATACATGAAACACCACATCCACAGCCATGATCTCCAGAATCTGAACGATAATGTTTGCGTCTTCGTTGTTGGTTCTCCCAGCATGTCGATGTCCATTGTTGGCCGGAATTGAGGAGAATGCCAAGCACTCAACATCAAAGCACCTTTGAGGATGAAACGGTCTGCATGTACCGATTGGGACAAGCGGTTCAGAAATCGTTCCATGGCATAGTACTGAAGGAGTTCGTTGAACGGCCTTTTGCTACAAAATCAAATGGAATTCTCGAATAAATTAAAAATCGGGCTGGCAAGCACTTTCCGGAGCGAGACCACCTCTTCGTCGAGATTCAAGCCGATGCGCATGATTCCGATTGGTTTAGTCAACATCGTCACCTCGCTGCGGCGAGTCCGCGACCTGAGTGTGAATACGTGCGCGCTTGTCGCTCCGTGAGATTAAACGGATGTGCGCGGATAAAGACGTGCGCGGATTACACGGATGAACACGGATATGCACGGAGAAGAAATATTCTGTCTCCAAATCCTGAAGTCTCTCGTATCCGGGTTTCAAAAACTCTTATCCGCGTTAATCCGTCTCACCTGTCCGCCGAAGTCTGACAGCGCAGCCGTACGAGTGTCTGAGGATCAGGGCGAAGGCGGATCCGCGAAAATCCGCGCACGTATTCGTATGCGACCAGACTCTCCGCGGCGAGGTGACGGGGTTTATGTTCGCGACCGTTCAGAATCGTTTCAGAATCGATTTCGGGTTTTATTCTTGCATTGTGTTTCGTTTCGTTCTACATTTCGCACAGTTTAATTCCCCTTTTCCGAAAATAGCAGAAAGACCTCGCCATGCGTTTTTTCATCGCAGTACTGCTCGTGCTGTCCTGCACGGCGTATGCACAAATCCCTCGAAGCGTCAGTTTCCAGGGTGTGCTCACCGATGAGCAGGGAAATCTCGTCCCCGACGGGAACCACCAGCTGTTACTTAAACTCTTCGATAACGCAGCGAACGGAAACTTGCTCTTCACGGAGACGCAAACCGTACCTGTGGTGAACGGTATGTTCAATGCGATCATCGGTTCGGTGACGCCGCTCCCGGCTTCTCTCGCGTTCGATCGGGCGTATTTTCTCGCAGTGAATGTCGACGGCGGCACGGAACTTTCACCCCGCGCGCCCCTGACCGCTGCACCCTACGCACTGCGTGCGGCTACCGCAGACCTCGCGCAGGCGCTCACGGCTACGGCGACCGGGGCGGTACGCAGCGTCAACGGACAAGCGGGAACGCTCACACTACAAGGCGCGGGTGGAACGACGGTGACCAACTCCGGCGGGGCGTTCACGATATCCTCGACGGGGTCTGGCGCAACGGGAATCCAGGGTGTGCAGAATACAGACGGAACGATCGCGGTGCAGAACCCCAGCGGCCCAGTGGCCACTATCGGGATACCCGATGATGCCATATCCACACAGAAGATCAATTCCACCGGGGCGGCAGCCGGACAGGCAATCGTATTCAACGGATCGAACGTCGAATGGCAGTCCGTGTCGGGAGGCGGGCTGCAGAGTCTGCAAAGTATCGACGGCATCATCGATATTCAGAATCCGACTGGCCCCGTGGCAGCTCTCGCCATCACCGACGGCTCGATCACAAGCGGCAAGATCGCGAACGGCAGCGCGGTCAGGAGCCTCAATGCGTTGTCTGACCACCTAACACTCGCCGCGTCGGGAGGCGCGACTATCTCTACCGTCGGGAACACGATTACCATCAACGCCGGGAGCGGATCGGCTGGATCAGGCATTCAAGGGGTGCAGAACACCGACAACACGCTCGACATCATGAATCCAAACGGACCAACCGCAACGATCAATATAAAAGATCAAGGCATCACCGCTGCGAAGTTGGCGGACAATTCCGTGAACAGCGCGAAGATTCAGGATGGGCAGGTACAGACAAGCGACGTGGCGGACAATGCCATCATCTCGTCAAAAATTCCCGTTGCACAAGTGGTGAAAAGCATTAATACGCTCAGGGATGACGTGATGCTTGCAGCGGGAAACAACGTGACGATCACACCGGTCGGGAATACGCTCAGCATTGCATCGACAGGCGGAGCAACGAGCTACTGGAATGCGAACGGAGGTGATATCGCAAATACAAACATCGGCAATGTCGGGATCGGCACGACAAGCCCGATGGTACGGCTACACGTGAAAAGTACGGGTGTGGTCTCCGACTTGCAGCTTGAGAATACCGGTGGAACGCCAAGTAGCTGGAGAATACAATCAGATGGAGGATTGGCGCCAAACGCTTCATTAATATTCTACAGCCAAACAGCAAGTGCCTATCGCATGCTCATCAACGGCAGCGGAAACGTCGGCATCGGCACAAACAACCCAGCCGCGAGATTGCATGCAGTAACCAACGGCACGTTCGTAGGTGTGAAGGGTGAATCGGTGGATGGGGAGGGAGTGTACGGTTTAAGCACGGGCGGCCCCGGTGTATTCGGTTTCAGTACAACCGGCAAGGGCGTGTATGGCTGGAGTCCCAACGGCACGGGCGTACTTGGCTTCAGCAATTTTGGATTCGGTGTTGAATGCATGGGGAATGGATGTTATACCGGATCGTGGACAAATTGCTCGGACCTGCGGATGAAAAAAGACATCTCTCCGCTGAAAGATGCGGTTTCGAATCTACTCAACATTCGTGGTGTGTATTATTACTGGAGGACGGACGAATTCCCGGAGGAGAACTTTTACCCGACGCGTCAAATCGGTGTGATTGCCCAGGAAGTGGAGCCGCTTTATCCGGAACTGGTTGTCACGGATTCGAAAGGATACAAGTCGGTCGATTACACGAAACTCACCCCGATCCTCCTCGAAGCAATCAAAGAGCAGCAGCACATGATCGATGAGCAAACCAAGAAGATTATCTCGCAGAATCTCGCCATTCAGGCTTTTCATGAGAGATTACTGCACGTGGAAAAAGTGGTGAATAGGAGAACGGGACAGGTAAATCTTACATCAATGCGCGACGCCAATTGATCTCAATGGAATTTGACTTGAAAGGCTCATATCATGAAGACGTATTTCTCACTTATGACTATACTTCTCCTCTCGGTTGCTTCTCTCCACGCCCAAATCCCCCGGACCCTCAGCTTCCAGGGTGTGCTCACCGATGAGCAGGGAAATCTCGTCCCCGACGGGAACCACCAGCTGTTACTTAAACTCTTCGATAACGCAGCGAACGGAAACTTGCTCTTCACGGAGACGCAAACCGTACCTGTGGTGAACGGTATGTTCAATGCGATCATCGGTTCGGTGACGCCGCTGCCGGCATCTCTGGCGTTCGATCGCGCGTATTTTCTCGCAGTGAGTGTGGACGGAGGGAACGAACTTTCGCCCCGGACGGCGCTCACCGCGGTGCCGTATGCGTTGCGTGCGGCCACCGCCGGAATTGCGGACGCGCTTTCGCCCGGTGCGGCGGGCGCCGTGACGAGCGTGAACAATCAGTCTGGCGCGATTACGATGCAAGGCGCGGGCGGCACGACGGTGACGAATACCGGCGGCGCGTTTACGATATCGTCGACGGGATCGGGTGCGACGGGCATACAAGGCGTGCAGTCGACCGATGGATCACTCTCCATCGCGAATCCCAACGGCCCTGTCGCTAGCCTGAGCATCGCGGCGAATGCCGTCACAAGCAGCAGGATCGCCGACGCTTCCATCACCGCCGCGGACATCGCTCCCGGGGTCCTGCCGAACACATCCAACTTTATCGCCAACGGGTCTGCCGCAGGGGGTGATCTGACAGGGAACTACCCCAATCCACTTGTCGCGAACAACACGATTACCGGGGGCAAGATATCGGGCAATGCCATCTCGACATCGAAAATCGCGGATGACGCCGTCACCGCTCAAAAAATAGCGCCATTTCAGGTGGTGAAGAGTGTGAACGATATGAGGGATGAGGTCACGCTTGCGGCCGGCCCGAACATCACCATCACACCGAATGGAAACGTGCTCACCATAGAAGCCAAAGAAAACGGTGTTCAAAACATACAGAATACCAATAACACTCTTGACGTGCTCAACGGAAGCGGTCCGGCCGCGACCATCAACGTCAAAACGAGCGGCGTGAAAGCCGAACATATCGCGGATGGAGCGGTGACGACTGCGAAGCTCGCACCTGGGACCATTCCGGTGTCGCTTCCTCCGAACGGTTCCGCGGGAGGCGATCTGACGGGTTCCTATCCGAATCCGGTAATAGCCGCCAATGCGGTGACCAGCGGGAAGATCCTTGATGGAACGATCGCGACCACCGACCTCGCTGCCAACAGCGTCACCACGGCGCAGATAGCGGATGGAACGATCTCGACCGCCGACCTCGCTGCCAACAGCGTCAACACAGCGCACATAGCGGATGGAACGATCTCGACCACCGACCTTGCTGCCAACAGCGTCACCACCGCGCAGATTGTCGATGGCACGATCGCGACCGCCGACCTCGCTGCCAACAGCGTCACCACCGCGCAGATTGTCGATGGCACGATCGCGACCGCCGATATCGCGAACAATGCCGTGACTGTCGCGAAGATCGGCGAAGCGGGAGCGACAAGCGGACAGGTGATCACCTACAACGGGAGCGACGTGGTGTGGCAGTCACCAGCGGGAGTTAGCGGAACGGGAGTCGCCAACCGCCTTGCGTTCTGGAACGGAACGGGCTCGCTGACCAGCGATGCGAACTACACAGTAACTGCGGGAAGCAACACCAGGATCGCCTTGGGATTTCAGTGCACCGCGGCGGGGGATAATGGCCTTTCGTTGGGATCTCAGTGTTCCGCGAGCGGTTCGAATACCGTCGCCATAGGGGCGGGGTCGACGGCGAGTTCGAACGGCGCCGTCGCCGTTGGGGTCAGCGCTTTGGCGAGCGGGGTCCGAGCGCATGCGATCGGGAACTTCGTCACCGCGGCCAATGGCGGATCGTTCGTGTTCGGAGACGCCAACACCACAACGCTCACATCCAGCGCAGGCAATCAGTGCAGTATGCGCTTTGTCGGCGGCTACAGACTCTTCAGCAACGCGGCGTTCACCACCGGTGTGTCCATGGCTGCGGGTGTCAGCGGCTGGACGAACATCTGCGATCGCAATCTGAAGGAGCATGTCACGTCCATCGACGGCGAAAAACTCCTGGACAGAATCCGCACCCTTCCCATAAGCGAATGGAGCTACAAACATTCGGATCCGGGCATCCGCTATATCGGTCCGATGGCGCAGGATTTTCACGAGGCCTTCCATCTGGGCGGGACCGACAGCCTGGGCATCAACAGCATCATTGCGGATGGAGTGAACCTGGCGGCGATCCAGGCGCTGGAGAAAAGGACGCGGGAACTTGCCCAAGTCCTCGAAACAGTCGCAGTTCTCCGTTCGGAACTTGCCACCGTCCGTCAATCCCTCGATGAATTGAAGCGCGACGATCCAGTGCATTCGCAGCGCTGACTCCCAGATCAATCGGCAAGATTACATGAATGACGCAATCCCCGAAAGGAAACATGATGAAATACGCTTCGATATCGCACACCTTCCTTGTGTTGGTAGTGAGCGCGGGTCTCTGTTCGGCGCAGATACGGATGGAACGTAGCGTCCTTGCAGGCGGTGCGACCCGCGCGAGCAACACCACGCACACCATCAATGGCACGATTGGACAGACAATAATCGGATCTGTAAAAAACACAACGCAGCAGGCAGCCCTCGGCTTCTGGTATGAGAAAAAAATCCTCTCCACGTCCGTTGAACGGTTCGCTGCATCCGCACCTTCCACAATCGTTCTCGAGCAGAATTATCCCAATCCTGCGAATACGGTCATGGCGATCCGTTTCTCCATCCCGACATCGCGGCACGTACTCCTGCTTGTCACGGATGCGCTGGGACGAACATTGAAAAACGTCGCCGACGCCGTCCTTGAATCCGGCTCCTACAAATCGGATGTGATGGTGGGAGATCTCCCGTCGGGCACGTACTTCTACCGACTCTATGCCGGTGACGAGCAGCTGACAAGAAAGTTTATCGTGCTCCGCTAATACGTGCGCGGATTTCGCGGATTATTGCGGATATACGCGTATATCCGCATTCATCCGCGCAATCCGCGTTCGTGTAGTATAATACGCCCATAAGCGAATTTTACGGTTGAAAAGAAATCTGCTTTTTATTGCCGTCCAGATCGGCCACCCACAGACGTCCGTTATCCATCGTGAATATGCACGGGTGCCATTTATGGTACACAAGATACTTGCTGTCCGATGTCCAGCCGTACGCGCCCCATGAATCGTGTTCGAGCGTGATTTTACGACCCGACTCTATATGGTAAATATATATCTCGGAGTACGGTTGGACGATATTATTGACTGCAATCCATTTGGCGTCAGGCGAGAGTTGGTAGCGTTTCATTCCCGGCAGTACAACGGCGCCGAGCACTTTCCCCGTTGTATCGAGATGTGACAAAATGTCGGCGCCTTGAACGCCTCCGGTATGCAAATACATCGTGTTGTCGGGTAGCCATTGGACATCTCTGCCCGTCATAAGTTCATGGACATTTGACCCATCAATATTCATTAGCAATAAGCCGCGCTCGTTCGTCGATACTGCTATTTTTTTTCCATCCGGGGAAAAATAGGGAAAATCCATATATCCCGAATACGAAAAAACATACTGACGATTGGATCCATCCCGATCCGATGTATAGACAACAAATCGTCCTATCACACATAATAGCCTTTTACCGTCCCATGATACATCGGTTACCCCACCAAGGTTGGGATCATTGATCCATACCGGAACTTCGAAAAAATCACTGCTCGACATTGTATAGTATCCGCAAAGAGAATCGACATAATGATAAATGTGCCCACTTTCAACTGCATAAATTTCCTTGTATGGGCTACGGAATAGTAGGACCGAAGAGTGAAGCGTTCTATCCGGCCCGATTGTCCCATAATTTGTACTAGCATAGTCGCCGCGTGAAAGCGAGTATTTCGTGCAGAGATCCACTTGCTCATCAGTACCAACGCCATCACTGCACGCAGCAACGGTTAGAACCATCAACGGGAATACAAGAAACACAATGCGGGGATGACTCCTGGTGGTTGACTCAGGGTTTCGCTGTTGCATTGTCTCCTCCATTTTTGGATCTACAGAATGACGTGCAACGTACTGTTGCAACCTTGCGATTTATCCAACGCACAAAAATTTCATTCCGCAACAGGTTCTCCTACGAAGACTCACTACTGTAAAAAACATTAAAAAAGGCAGGAATAGGTCCAATCACAAACTGATTTTAAGCATTTAGGCTTTCAATGTCAAGTCCTCCGAGCAACGATCCTTAAACAATCCTAAATCGTTGGGGAGGGGCCAGCGATGAACGTGCGCATGCTGTTGACCTAAATGAGATCCAGCCATGCTTCTCGCCTGGCCGAGACGAATCAGTGGCCGCTGAATACGTACGCGGATTTCGCGGATGAATGCGGATAAGCGCGGATAAGAGAATACGTATGCGGATCGCGCGGATGGGTGCGGATAAACGCGGATAAGAATTTTTTCAATCTCGTACCCGAAAGACTTGAGGATATTGAGTCAAAGACTCTCTTATCCGCGCCAATCCGCATTCATCCGCGAGATCCGCGTTCGTTTTGATCCGCATTCATCCCCACCTTCGCC
>CAYJMN010000096.1:7866-20418 GCA_964371045.1 uncultured Chromatiales bacterium
CTGTAGCGCTCACCTCGCAGCAAATCCCTGCGGACGGCTTCGGTGGACAGGCGCGAGATCCGCGTTCGTATTGATCCGCATTCATCCCCACCTTCGCCCTGTAGCGCTCACCTCGCAGCAAATCCCTGCGGACGGCTTCGGTGGACAGGCGCGCGATCCGCGTTCGTATTCATCCGCGTACGTATTCAAAAAAAACCGGATCGTGCGATCCGGTTTTCGAGAGAACGAGATGGTTCGCCGATCAAAGGAAGCGGTTGCAGCGCTGAATCATGCGCATGGCCGGGCCGCGGAGCGATTCGATGTCCGTCAGACTGAGCACGCGCTCGAATTGCTCGCGGGCATCGCGGTAGCGCTTCATTCCAAAATAGGTTTCACCCATCCAGTACGCGGCGCGGACCTGCAGCAGCGCGTCCGGGGCCTGCTCGGCGATCTCCTGGAAGAGACTCAGAGCGGTGCTGTAACGACGCGCTTCGAAATGATTCCTCGCCAACTGGAATCTCTGCAACCATGCCTCGAGATCGGGATTGCTCATGCTGACCGGCGCCTGTTGCGGCGGGGGAGGCGGAGCAACTGCCTGGGGTGGCGGACCGCCCGTGCGAAGATTCTGACCGTAATTTGTAAGCGGGCTGTTGGTCGGAGCGACGATGACGAAGCGGAAATTATCCGGCGTCATATATTTCAGCACGAACCCGTGGTACGGAAAATTGTAGAGTTCGCCTTCCTCGTTGACGATATACTCGCCTTCGTTGCCGAAGAATTGCGTACGCGCCGTCGTGAGCCTCCACCTGTGACCGTCGAAGAGATACTGGTTGTCCAGAGGCAGATCGGCGGTGCCGATGATGCCCATCTCGATGACGGCGTAGGAGCTGGGATTGAGGATCATGTAATACGTCGAGTTCTGCGGTGGAATGTACACCACCGGCGACGTGCCCTTCTGAAAAATGTACGGCACATTCGCCCGATCCAGAACATTGCGTGCCTCACCCCATTGCATTCCGAGTGACACGCCGTAAATGGCCATGTTCAGACTCGTCATGCCCGCGGGCACTTGCACGATCGACTGCCTCGCGATGTCCATGAGCGGGGTGCCCTGCGCTGAACAGCGTTCCGTACCCGCACCGAAAGCGATAACAATCACCAATGCCAGAGTAAACTGCGCGGTACGGGGAAGGTGTGTGTTGCGAAATGTCATACGAGCCTCCGGAATTTATTGAGGTGCATGCCTGAGTGATGGGGTGGCGCGACGATCAGAGAAGTCTGTCGCGCAGTTCCACCTTCAGATCCGCGACACGCGGGATGTCGATGCCCGGTTCCTTGTACCCGATGATATAATCCTCGTCGATTTTCACGCGCACGGTCTTGCGCCCGTAGGTGAATTTCACCGAGATGCGCGTGCGTACTTCCACGCCCTGCGACTCGACGGTCTCGTGCAGCCATTCGGTTTTCATGTACCCGTCGTCTTTGGCGAGAGTCTCGAACTGATAACCGCGTGTGAGCAATCCGTCGACCACGACCATCCATGCGTCGTTGTACTCAAGATTCTGACGGACCTCGTACGTGATCCAGTTGTTTTCATCTTCACTGACGATTGGTTGACATCCGAACAGTACGGGCAGACCCAGCAGGATGAGCAAGGATGCGATAGCGGTGCGTTTCATGTGCAGGCTCCTTGTAGTTGTTGTCTCGTTCAGTCTCGTAATTACGGGACGTTCAACGCCCGGCCAGGCAGCGGTCGAGAAGCTGCAAAAGCTCTTTGTAGAGCGCCTGGAGGGATGGACGGTTCGCTTCGCGTGTTGCTTGGCGTCCGCTGTCATTGTAATTGAAATCGCGTTCCTTCCCCTCGGGTACGGCTTGCCAGGCGCCGTCATTGCGCGAGCGCAGCGTCGTGACATATCCGGGGGAGAGGCAATAGAGGTGGCTGAGGGAATCGATGACCATGGTGTTGGCGTAATGGTAATCTCTGAGTGAGGGATTCGCCGGAAGCACGGGCCAGGGTCTCGCCATGCTGCTGCGCTTCACATCCCAGGCCGTCGGGCCGGGAGCTTCATGTATGCGAGGCGGACGTACGTCCCGCTCGTGTGTCGCCGGCGCAGTCCTGATGGGATCTCCATACACGGCGTTGTCCCACGACGCTTCGACCGTCCCCTTGCGGGCTTGCGCGCGAAGCGTTGCGCTTATCGCCGGAAGTAATAAAAGGCAAAGGAAGATGGTTGCTGAAACTGTTTTCATGAACACCTCATACGGCAATCCGTGTTTGTCCTGTCGCGCGATCTCGCTGTTTCCCTGTTCCGACCAAGGGAAAGGCGGCATGTGAAAAGGCTCTACTTGTCTCGATGTGGGTGACTCTTGAATATATTCAATTCCTGAATAGTATGAACGTAGTCAGGAACTGTTAAAAAGTCAATAGTTCACAACCGAAAGCTCCGAAAGTTCTCGAACCGAGTTGAGCGTGTGCGTTCCAATAAATGCTCGTAGCGTGCTCTTCCTCAATCTGTTCTCGAAGGCCGGCAAGCTACACGCCGGAAATATTGTTCCGGAAATCCCGGCATCTCAACCGTTGTCCGAAAGATCGACAACCTCGGCGTCATGAGCGATATCCTGATCCGAGGAAACCCGCGCGATGTCCGCGATACTGTCGCCATCGCGAAGATTGATAAGCCGCACACCCTGTGTATTGCGCCCCATGATGCGGAGACTGCGTACGTGCTGGCGAATGACCAAGCCCTTGACGGTGATGATCACGAGATCGTCCTGATCGCCGACTTCCTTGAGTCCGATGACGGGACCGGTCTTCTGCGTGACGTTCATCGTGATAACGCCCTTGCCGCCTCTGCGCGTGTGACGATAATCGGAAACTTCACTCCTTTTTCCGTAACCGTGCTCGCTGACCACCAGCACGTTGCTCGTCGAACGGCAGATGATCATGCCGATCACGATATCCGTTTTGCCCAGCGAGATACCGCGGACGCCTGTCGCGCCGCGTCCCATGTCGCGAACGTCCGTTTCGGCGAAGCGGATGGCCTGCCCCATGCGGGTGGCGATCAGAATATCGCTGTTGCCATCGGTGATCTTTGCCTCGATCAGGTGATCGCCCTCGTCCAACGAGATCGCGATGATGCCGGAAGAGCGCGGGTTGCCGTACGCGCGGAGCACCGTTTTCTTGACGGTACCCTTTTTGGTCACCATCATGATGAACTGATCCTCGGTGAATTCCTTCACCGTGACGAACGCGGCGATCGTCTCGTCCTTTTGCTTGTTGATGCAATTGACGATTGCGCGGCCTCGGGCTATGCGTCCGCCCTCGGGGACCTCGAACACCTTGA
Organism: uncultured Chromatiales bacterium; assembly: GCA_964371045.1. Taxonomy (GTDB): domain Bacteria; phylum Bacteroidota; class Ignavibacteria; order SZUA-365; family SZUA-365; genus JAOSJT01. The sequence continues at coordinate 11,190 of CAYJMN010000096.1, forward strand.
GCCAGTAGCATCGGCCAAGATTTGTGAAGAAGAGGATGTAGTGATGCGTCGAAGCGATGAACATGTGTTCGATGAAGTCGTCATCCCGCGTTGCCGAACCCGCGACGCCCTTGCCACCGCGGCCTTGACGTCGGTACGTACTGACGGGTGTGCGCTTGATATAGCCCTGATGACTGATCGTGATCACCACGTCTTCCTCGGCGATCATATCCTCGAGCTTGAAATCCGCGTAATCGTAAATAACCTCGGTGCGGCGATCATCGCTGAATTTGTCCCGTACTCCGCGGAGTTCGTCCGCGATTACCTGCCAGCGGAGCGTGGCGTTGTCGAGAATGCCGCGCAGTCTCGTAATGGTCTGGATGGTTTCCTTGTACTCGTCGTCGATTTTCTTGCGCTCGAGACCGGTGAGCCGCTGCAGACGCATGTCCAGGATAGCTTTGGCCTGCACCTCGCTCAACTTGAATCGCTTCATGAGGTTGTTGCGGGCGTTCTCGGCATCTTTCGATTTCTTGATGGTCTCGATCACCTCGTCGATGTTGTCGAGCGCGATGATGTAGCCTTCGAGAATGTGCGCGCGCCGTTCCGCTTCGGCCAGTTCGAATTTCGTGCGGCGGACAACGACGTCGTGCCGGAAATCGAGGAAGTGGCGCATCATCTCGCGCAGGGAGAGCACCTTGGGACGTCCGTCGACGAGTGCGAGCATGATCGCGCCGAACGTGACCTGCATCTGCGTGTGCTTGTACAGGTTGTTCAGGACGACCTCGGGATTTCCGTCGCGTTTGGTCTCGATCACAATACGCATCCCGTCGCGATCGCTTTCGTCGCGAATGTTCGCAATGCCGTCGATCTTTCCCGCTTTCACGAGTTCGACGATTTTCTCTATCAGATTCGCCTTGTTGACCTGATAGGGAAGTTCGCTGATAATGATGTTCTCACGTCCGTTCTTGAGCGTCTCTATGGAAGCGCGACCACGCACGAGCATCTTTCCGCGACCTGTGAGGTACGCGTCCTGCACTCCCTGGTAACCGAAGATGATGCCGCCGGTGGGGAAGTCGGGCGCGGTGACGTGCTTCATGATTTCTTCAGGACTGATGTCCGGATTTTCGATCATGGCAAGCAAGCCTGAGACGATTTCGCCAAGATTATGCGGCGGGATGTTGGTGGCCATGCCGACCGCGATACCTCCTGAACCGTTGACCAGGAGATTCGGCAGTAGAGCGGGGAGTACCCGGGGTTCCTGCAGCGATTCGTCGAAATTCGCCGTAAAATCCACGGTGTCCTTCTCCAGGTCACGAAGCAGTTCCATGGCGATCGGAGCAAGTCGCGCTTCGGTATAACGCATGGCGGCCGCGCTGTCGCCGTCCACCGATCCGTAATTGCCCTGTCCCCCCACGAGAGGATAGCGCAGCGAGAAATCCTGCACCATGCGCACCATCGTGTCGTACACCGCCGAATCGCCATGCGGATGGTACTTTCCGAGCACTTCCCCGACGATACGCGCGGATTTCTTGTAAGAACGATTCGGGAAGACGCCAAGCTCGTGCATCCCGAAAAGGATACGGCGATGAACAGGCTTTAAACCGTCGCGCACGTCGGGAAGGGCGCGCGAGACGATCACGGACATGGAATAATCTATGTAGGAGTTTTTTAGCTCGTCTTCGATACTGACGCGGACGATCTTCTCGTTCGGGGTGGACATACGGTGGTTCTGGATCGGTGGTTGCAGAGAATAAATATATCAATGAAATTTACAAAAAATCGGCGTCAATCGAAAGCGGAATCGGACTGCCCACGATCTGCGGCTAACAATAAAGACAATAAAGTGGTATATTCCGGGTAATCGAGAATGGGAGACACCATGGAACGCGGGACCCTGTACGTGGGCGATCATAGGCGGATTATCCACACCCCCGGCGGCGCCCAACCGTGGAGAAAGGGGTGCGATGCTCATCTGCTTTTTTAGGCACGTACGGCGACGCGCTGATACCGCACGTCCGACGGTTTTCCGTGTTTTGGAAGAAAACGGCGCCCGGCGCTACGCAATACGGATTGGATCTCACGTAATTATCATTTTCTGCGCGCGGCCGCAAATTGACACCGAATCAGCAGCGCAATTTCTTATTTGGCATTGTGTGCCCTCCATCAGCCTCAGGGCTTGAATTCGAGCTGCAACGTGAAGGTGTCTTTCCAGGGTTCTTTGAAGCCATTTTGCAGCAACTCTCTTGCGATCGCGTCCTCATCCTTCCTGATCGAATGCGAATAATCCAGGCGGAGACGGTATTCACTTTGTGCACCTATCAGTTCGCCGACCGGTACGACAATTCCCGCTCCGAGACGCGTGACTGGGTGCTGAGGATCGTCGACAATAAGGTTGTCGAGGAAGCGCCGATTTTCTTTCCCGTAGCGAACATGCAGCAATTCGTACAACTGAATTTCGAAGCCCAGCGAGGTGCGGGCGGCATCGTAGGTGTACCGCCTGTACATGATGCTATTGTCGTAATGCAGCGCTGCGGCGAGCAGAAGGGTGACGGGGACGCGCGCGGTGGCATTTCCACGTATGGGACTGAAACGGTAGGATGCACCCATCGAGATTTCCTGAAGAATCACGAGCCACGAGTACCGTTGCTGCGATTCCGGCTTAAGCAGATTGTTTATGCGTGCGCCCGCTTTCAGGACATCGTTCCACGAAGGCAGCAGCAGTGCCTTCGCGGTGTACAGACCGGAAAGACCGAAATCGACGGCATCCCAGACCTGATCGCCGCTGCGGATGGGATTGTTTCCTTCGTCGCGCACTTCGACGTTGGTCGCGAGGCGGTGGTAGTTCAGACTCGCCCCGAGTGCCAACTCCTCGCCGAACGCGCGTCCGAAGTGGATCTGCGTCAGGGAGGGATGCCAATAGGTGTTCGTCCTATAGTTGATGTTCAGTGTGTGATACGAAATCGCGACGGTACCGATGCGCGGATCCAGAGGTACAACTACCGCAAGGTCGTAGGCGTTGGCGCTACCCTCGTCGTAGACGGCAATATAGGATCCCTGCCCTGAAGAATACGCGGTGCCGTAATAATCGATAGCGGCTAGCCCCGCGTCGTTGCTGTACGTCGTCTCTATTCCCTCGGCGACACCTGTATACGCATCCCCAAGACCGATGGAGCGGCTGAATCGTGGGCTAAAATACTGTGCGTGCGTGATTTGGACGGCAAGGAGAAGTAGCGCCGCAAGGGCAAGGAAGGTGCGCTGAAATACAAGCATGTTGGCCCCGGTAGGTGAATGAAGAGAGGTACTGCTGCAATATAGGGCACAAATATCGTGAATAAAAGTGGCGCCGAAATGTAGCGCCACGCCGCACGTGATGCCGTGCAGAGGGATTCCAGCAAATGATCCGCTCCCATCCATAGCACGCCGTTATGCTACATCGGGCTCTGGTTGCTTGCTGAAAGGTGTTTCGGGTAAACGTCTGAATGGGCTGAAGGATGGAATTCGTCGCTGAAGCGGCGATTCACAGCTTGGGCGTACCGGCAGGATATAGTCCAAAAATAAATCTCGTATATACCACATCTTTGATTTCTCGCAGGTTCAAGCAATATTTCAAGAATTGAATCTTTCGAATCGCTTCTGTAGCGGGACACCTACGATCAGCATGACAGAAAAGAACATACAGGCCATCGCATTATCGTTTCAGTCCTTTCTCGGGGAACAGGGGAAGCATCTCAACACGATTCGTTCCTATGGGAACGATCTCAAGCAATTTTTTTCCTGGTGTCGGAATTCCTTCGGCGAGGGATTCGAGGTTGTGGAGCTATCCCGGAGCGATATACAGGATTTTCGGAGTTTTCTACTGACACGAAACGCTTCGCCGGCCTCCGTGAATCGTAAGGTGACCGCGTTGCGGCAGTTTTTCGAATTCTGTCTTCAACGGAATTTCGTGAACACCAATCCCGCGGCGAACATCAGCGGCATCAACGCCGATCCGAAACCTCCGACCGTGCTGATGCGCAAGGATGCCTTGCTGCTGGTGCGCACAGCCGAGAAGCAGCAGGGCGCGTTCGACGCCTCGATCATCCTGCTGCTGCTCCACGCGGGATTGCGGAGCAGTGAGCTTTGCGCGCTCACCGTAGGCAACGTCCATTTGACGCCGAGGGAGGGCAGACTCTTCATCAAGGGACAGCGCGGAAAGACGACCCGCTTCGTGTATTTAAGCACCCGCGCGCAGAATGCGCTGCGGCAGTACATGCGGTGGCGAGGTATCAGCGTCCTCGCGAAGCGCTTGCGCATGGAGCCGCTGTTCCTCAGCTACGAAGGCGCGCCGTTGACCCAGCAAGCGGTGGATCAGGTGGTGAAACGCATCGGCAAGCTCATTGGCATGGCGGACATCACACCGTCGATGCTTCGGAATACCTATGCCGCCAACCAATTGCAGAACGGCGTCGCACCCGATTCCGTAGCTCTGAGCATGGGAGTGGCGTCCCTGAAATCCATCCAGCGTTTGAAGGAACATCTCGACGAGGAACCGGAGGGCGCATGAGCCTCATTCCTCCAGACAGACTGTTGGGCATGTACGCGGCCGGTGTGTTTCCCATGGCCGACGGCCGCGAGGGACGCATTATGCTGTTCAGTCCGGATCCACGGACCATTATCCTGCCTGAGGAATTGCACGTACCTCATTCCCTCGCCAAGACCTGGCGTTCCGGACGCTTCGCGATTCGTATCAACGCAGGATTCGAGGAGGTCATGCGTGCGTGCGCCTTGCGAGAGGAAACCTGGATATCGGATGACCTGATCCGGTCCTATGTGCTGCTTCACGAACAGGGCCATGCGCACAGCATCGAGGCGTGGAGGGAAGGACGACTGGCCGGCGGGCTCTACGGCGTGTCGCTCGGAGGAGCGTTCTTCGGCGAATCCATGTTTCATATAGAGCGGGACGCCTCCAAAATCGCACTCGTTGCTCTCGTGGAACGCATGCGCGAACAGGGAATGACGTTGCTCGACGTCCAGTACAGCACTCCGCACCTCTCGTTGTTCGGCGCTCGCGAGGTTCCCCGAGACGAGTACCTTCGCCTGCTCGAAGCCGCCATCACCGCACCGGTGAGTTTCCTGGATGATGTGAGTAGATAGCTCCGAATCGCCCCGCCTCGGCAACATCCGCGCCGGATCGCGCAGGTTTGTACTGTCGTGTGATATTTTCGATCCAGTATCGTTACCTCCCGTCGGTTGTCTCGCGCTGTGACCGGGAGTAAATACATGCACGGATATCCACGGAGGGTGCGGATTCCGCGGATAAGAGTTTTTGTTTCGATTGAAGAACGTCTCCCGGGGAGGTAGAGCTTGACATACTACCCAAAAAAACTCATTGTCCGTTCTCCTCCCACCTTCGTCCTCCATTGTTTTGATTTCCGCGACAGAACAAGCGCGGCTTCGGCGGGGCACGCTGTGAAAATCCGCGTCATTTCGTGCACGTTCGCATCCCGACGCAGGAGACGCCGGATCTGAGGTGAAAAAAAACGGAGACTGGTGTCTCCGTTTTACCTGCTCTCTTGTCGTCGTCGCTTATACATCCTCGAAGGGTTTGCCAAGGAGTTGTTGTGTGATTTCGCCGGCTGCGGGGAGGTCGACCAGCGGTCCCTGTTGGGAGAGCACCCATGCCGCGACCGTGTTCGCGAAATACACGGCGTTCGGTTGCGATTTCTGTTTGTTTATGGCATAGAAAAGCGCGGCATGCCAGGCTTCGTTCACGCCGTTGGGGTCCACTACCTCCGCCTCAACAGCGGGGACGCGCACCACCTTCACTCCATCCGACAGAAGCGAACCTTGTTTGCCCAGGCTCATGATGACGATTTTCGCACCCATGTCGTGGTATTGCTTGAGGAAGTCCTCGCGAGTGCCTTTCCCGAAAAGTGCCTCGGCATCAGCCAATGAAGGCGTCAGAATATCCGCGAATTGCAGCGTTTTTTTGATCGTGGCCTGCGCCTCCCCGCGGTTGGGCCACTGCGCGATATCGTAGTAGGGTTGGAATACGGTCAAGCTGTCCCATTTTTTCGCCAGGCGGAGCATCTCGAACAGACTGTGCCGCGCTGGATGCTTGATCAGGATGAAACCGCATCCGAAAACGATGCGCGAACTCTGCGCTTGCGCGACATGCTCCTTCGTGTTGTGCAGCTGCCAATCCGCCAGACGGTAGTACGACGATTGGACAATGCGGCCGACCTGCGACGTGAACAACAGGCTCGTCGGATTATCCCGTGAAAACTGCATCGTCGTCGCGTCGACCTTGTAGCTGCGCAGCGTGTTCTGTACGAAGGTCCCGAGTGCGTCGGCGCCGACGCAGGAAACGCAGTTCACCTTTCCCCCCAGCATCGCATAATAAATCGCCGTCAAGGCCGCTGAACCGGAAATCCGGCGCTCGAAGGTTTTGGCCTCCGGCAGAGTGGTCTCCTCGGCATGGAGTTCCACGAAGGCATCCCCGACTGTCGTCAGGTCAAAAAGTATCGGTGGTGGTGCTTTGAAGTCGTTCATCCCTTTTGTTCCTCATCAGTATGGTCAAATATCCTTCTGAAGCGACTGAAGATCCATCGCTGAATATACTATAAGAACCGGGATACGCAAAATGTCGTACCGTTGATGTTGTGGCGCGAACATCGGGTCGCGGAAAAGAATCATGCCGCGGGTTTTTCGATCACAGCTGCCTGACCCGACCGCGGCCGCGATCGCGGCGTACGAGTCACGGGGGATCAAACAGCCGCTAGAAGCTGCGCAAAAATCCTCAGACGTCTGCGATTCGTCGCGGATGTTTTAAGGCATGGAGGATGCATAATTCGCGCTTACGTTCATAATGCTTCGATGTGTCGGGACCGATCAACGTTTGTGCGATCGAGTCTCCCACGCCTTCTGGATGAACGACTGCATGGCGGAGGCGAACACGCGCTTGTCGAAGCGTTCCGCATGGCGGCGGATGTCGTCGGGATTGAAATCCATGACCTCGAAACTCCGCATCGCGGCTGCCAGGGACGCGGATGTCTGTTCCTCGAAAAGCATGCCCGTGCGTCCGTTTTGCACGGTCTCCGTCGCGCCACCGCGACCGAATGCGATAACGGGTTTGCCGGACGCCATCGCTTCGACGGGCACGATGCCGAAATCTTCTTCGCCCGGAAAGAGCAGAGCTTTGCAGGAGGCGTACGCATCCGCGATCGCATCGTCAGACACCCAGCCATCGAAGCGAATACCTGGTCCGGCCATCGCCCGAAGTTTCTCCATCTCGGGACCGTCACCGATAATCCGAAGAGGCGTGCCAAGTTCATTCGCCGCTTCAATCGCGATGTCCACACGCTTGTAGGGTACGAGAGCGGAAACGACGAGGAAACTACCGTCGTGCTCCCTGCCGATTCTGAAGCGATTTGTATCTACCGGAGGGTGAATGACGGTAGAGTCGCGTTTGTAATGGCGTTTGATGCGGTCCGCCACATAGGCGGAATTCGCAATGAAATGGTCCACGCGCGTACAGGTCCGTACATCCCAGCGTCGTAATCTCGCGGCGATGAGCCGGATCAGACCAAGCTTGAGGCTCCCGACAGTGGCGGCGTTGAAGTACTGGTCGAACATGTCCCACACGTAACGCATCGGTGTGTGCACATAGCTGATATGCAGCGCGCCGGGAGCCGGACGGACACCCTTGGCCACGGCATGCGAGGATGAAATCACGAGATCGAATTCGGAGAGGTCGCAACGTTCGATGGCGGCGGGGTACAGCGGCAGCAGGTTGCGATAGTATCTCTCCACTCCCGGGAGACGTTGGAGAAAACTGCATCGCAGTTCGTGGGACGCGATCACGCTGCTGATCTTCTCCGGAGTCGCGATCAGGGTATACACAGGAGCGCCGGGAAACAGTTCACAAAGCGCTTCGAGTACTTTCTCGCCGCCGCGCATGCCCGTAAGCCAGTCGTGGATCAATGCGGTGCGGGGTGTGGAGGGCATGTTGTCCTGCATGATGGAAGGAGGTACTTTATCGAAACAAGATAGAAAACACTTACAACACTGCATAGCCATGAACAGCACAGCATTCACTATCACGAACCGGTATGGCGATGTGCTCCGAGGGAATATTCATGAACCCGGGGCAGGCTCGGAACACGCGACCGGGCAGGGCGCGCCCGTAATCATCGTTTGTCACGGTTTCAAGGGATTCAAGGATTGGGGCATGTTTCCGCACGCGGCGTCCGATTTAGCGGGACAGGGATTCTTCGTGCTTCGCTTCAATTTTTCTCTCAACGGCATCGGAGACGATGATCAAGAGTTCACTGCGCTCGATCGTTTCGAACAGAATACGATCAGCAGGGAACTCGATGACCTGGGTGATCTGCTGGACGCGGTGACGGGAGGCGCGCTGACGCTGCATGGCGCCGACACGGGGCGTATCGCGGTGATCGGACATTCGCTCGGAGCGGGGGTGAGTATCGTTAAAACCGCCGGAGACGCACGCATCCGCGCAGCGGTATCCTGGGCCGGAGTGGCGGATTTCGACCGTTGGGGTCCGAAATTCAAAAAACAGTGGCGTGAACAGGGGAGGATGGAAATATTGAATGTCCGGACCGGCCAGATGATGCCCATGGGTCTTGCCATGCTCGAGGACCTTGAGACCCATGAGCGCGAGTTCGACATCCCGGCCGCAGCCGCGCGCCTCGGGCGTCCGTTGCTGCTGGTGCATGGAGATCAGGATGTGTCCGTCCCCATGGAGGAATCCCTGCGCATCGCCGCCGCTGCCGATCCATCACTGACGAATTTGCACACCATTCACAATACCGACCATACCTTCGGCACTATGCATCCTTTCGCAGGGCCGACGTCGGCTCTGGAGTCGTTGCTGCGCAAGACCGGCGAATGGCTCCGCTCCGCTCTCGCGATCTCATGACACCCGCCCGCACTCACTAGGTACCTCAGTCTGATACCGGTCCATTTCGTGGGTGACATATGGGGTTCTTACGCGCGTTATCAAGCTCGTCATCCTGAGGGCCGCCACGCTGAGAACGTTCGTAATTGCATTGAGCGTCACATGGCGGCGTCTCGAAGGATGATTCGTTCCGAAACGCACGAGGAAACTAAGCTCCGTCTTGATGTCATAAGCAGGGCCGCCGCAGTCTGACTGCTCGAAAAGCTCGATGTGCATGGCGGCTCCGCTACCTCGGAGAAGGGCGTAGACTCGACGCGGCGGGATGATTGGTTCCGTGACGCACGAGGAGAC
>CAYJMN010000097.1:0-19938 GCA_964371045.1 uncultured Chromatiales bacterium
CAACCACGATGTCGTGTCCCCAGTCCTCCTCGCTCCCCCCATAATACGTCGCCCATGGATCGATGATCAGCGTGATGCTCTCGTCATACTCGCCGACCTCGAAACCTACCGTCGTGCCCCGCAATGAAAATACCGCGGGGACTGCTACACCCTCATCCTCCGTCCAGCACACGGGCGCATCCTCTCGCATGCTCCCCAACGGCGTGCTGATCGACAGCGATCCATCACTGTCAACGAGCACATCCTTTGCATTGTCATAGCGCATGCGAATATCGTTTGGCCTGCCTCCGGGACGCACGATGAAGTTGTACTTCAGTCGGCCATCGTTGGAGAGCAGTTCGAGATCGACGTGCGGATATATTTCTTGGTACACGATGCGGTGGAACTCGCGTACGCCGTGTAGTCCGTCGGGATGCCGGTCAGTGTAAACAATCACCTTGCCTGCAGCTTCGTCATACGCCCGCACACGCACGCCGGGATTGCCTCCCACAAGCGTCATGTCCATGCGATATGTTCCCACGATGATGTCCGGTGCTTCTCCAACATCCATCGGATCTGTCTCGCGATCTGGCTCACCTGATGTCCTCGTGAACACGGTGCTGATGCCGTCCGCACGCACATAGATCTGCGCTCCGGGTACATCCGCGCGATACAAAATCTCGTCGCGCGCGTTGCCGTCCGCATCCGCGAACTGCCCGCGATTCTCCTGGAAGCGGATTCCGAGCGACTGAATCAAGCCGGCGGCATGCGTCTGATTGTTCGCGGTTGATTGATCCGTGCTGTCGCTATTTGCCGCATCGCGTCGCTCGGCGTCCCGAAAGGCAGGAAGCACCATGCGAGGACGTGCGGAGTTGGATGACCAGAGCGTATTTGGAAATGAGAGTATTCCGCGGGGAGTGGAGGGTGCCACGCCGCCAGCAGCAAGCACAGCGAGAAATGCGAGCGACAGCGGCCATGTAAACGTGTGGAAGCGAAGGAACATCGTTGGGAAGGCGTCCATAATTACCTCCTCCGGAATGCTGAAAGGTGCTTTGGCGTACTATCAAGCTTGTATGTGCAACGGACTGTCGGAACCGAAACCGGGTAATTCTCCGGCAGCTCAGGCGATCAATGTGGTCATGCCGGAAATACGTGATCGGCTACAGGACCGGCACTGAAAAAAGCTGCGGGGGAACCTCCGGGGCATAAAGGATCTTCGCGTGAAGTTAGCTGATTTTCCCGTGCAAATCAAGCACCAAAAAAGAGGAAAAATCTTTTTATAATCGTTCTCTCTGTTTGAACATCCCGCGTTGTGTTCTGTCTCGCGGAATCTGGAATGTGCACTGTAGCGGAACGCTTTGGATATCGGACGAGGTGTGGATCTGAGAATGGAGAAGGGTGTCGATCGAGCTTGCATCAGTGGATGCGGCATGGAGGCGCATCCATGATCAGCAGAACATACTTACCTGCACGTGAGCAGAGAGGAGATGCTTTGAGAGTACGTGAAAATGGGCAGGTAGGCGCTCACTTCATCGAGCGCTGCGGTTTCGGTTCCCTGAAAGAGAGATTATTCTGCTACATCCCGCACAAAATGCGGCATCTCTTCCGGCAACTCCATCGAGAATTCCACGATACCCGCTGTTGCGCCTTCGCCGTCGAACCAGGGAGTCTGGTAGATCAGCTTTTTCGTGCCGGCTTTTTCAATGGTGTACACGTTTCGCTCGCCGCTCCGCAGCATTCCCTCAAGTATGCTCCGCGATGGCTCCGGATGACACGCGAGCACATTGCTCCCGATCAGCTTCGCTCCGCCATCGGCTGCGAAGATCTCCGCGGCTTTGTCGTTCATATACAGAATCAATCCTTCACGGTCGCAGACGGTGATAGCGACGGGAAGTCCGTTGAGAAAAGGAGGGGTTTCAGGAATCATGGATGCTTGCCGGAGACAGGTGGGTGGGTGGGTGAACGCACGGAACCGTTCAGGTGCACGGCGCGAAGGAAATCGGGCAATCCGCGTTTCGCTGGACGAACACGAATATCCCCGAGAAATCACTCCGCGGTTTCTCTTATGCGATGACGGGGAACAGCTGGTACAGACGTTCCTCAAGCAGTTCCAGTTCTTCGGAAATACGCCGACGCATCGATGCGGATTCTTCCTGAAGGTCCGGCAGGATTCCGCGGTAATACCGGATGCCTTCCATGAGGTTGTTCGCAAAGTTCTGGAGGTATTCCTCGGTTTTTGCCGGCACAGTAGCGATGCTGTTTTTGAGAAGCCGGTAGTAGTAATCGATGTACAGTTCCAGTTCCTTGACGAACATGTGCGGCCGCTCGGGATCGGTGACGAGATTGAGCCGTCCGTAAATATGATCGACCATCTGACGCAACGTCGATATGCGCGAATAGTAGGCGAGATTCGGTCCGGGACACACGGCGACGGCTTTGCTCAGTTTGGGGGGACGAATGTCGTGAATATTCAATGCGGACACCGTAAGTCCTTCACAAAGGCAGGATTTCTCCAGCGCCATCCCGCGTGCTTCCTCGTAATCCGTATCGTCCTCATTCGCGGCGCGTAAATCCCGCATTTTGTGCTTGAGGTAGGTGATGGAGGCTGTGCAAAGTGGTTTCTCGCCGTATTCGGTATTGAAGGCCAGGAATTTTTTTATGCAAGGACTCCCGGGTTTGCCGGAGGCCGCGAGCTGATCCTTTTCGGTATCTTTCTCGTTTCCGCGAAGATTATTGAACGGCACGCCGAGAGGGGACACGTCGCTGAGATACAGATCTTCCTTCCGCGCGACGCGGAGGCGTTCAAGAGTTTCTTCGGGGACGTTCATCACTTCGGGCACGAGAAGGAACGGACTGCCCCAGCCTATGGATTGCAGTCCGTAGCGGCGAAGGAGGAAGGTGTGCTCGCGTACCGTCCCTACGCCACCCTGAGCGGTGATGGCGATACGAAGCGCATGCTCGTCAAACGCGATGTCCCGTGCGCGGAGCGCATCTGTGTAGAGAGCGAGAATTTCCTGATGCAGCTCAAGGCGCCGGTTGCGGAATTCCTCCAGAATAGGACCCATCAACAACCCGTCCGTAGCGAACGCGTGGCCACCGCAATTCAAACCCGACTCGACGCGAAACTCCGAGACCCACAATCCTTTTTTCGCGAGGTATTTTCCCTGGATGAGCGCGGAACGGAAATCGCTCACCTTGACGATGATGCGCTTGCGGAATGTGCCGTCCTCGCCGGGATAGAAATCCTTGAACGTGCTCATATAGCTGTACAGTCTCGGATTCATTCCCGCCGAAAATACGATGCCGCTCTCAAGATCGCTCTGTGCGAATCCGCGAAGCGCAGCGTGAGCGTCGTTGTATTCTACGGGGAGTGCTTCGTTCTTCGGTCCGAGATTGGGCTTGTCGACCTTCGTCATGATATTGACGTCGATCGAACCCGGTGCGAGATGTTCGCGCAGCCAATGCTGCAGCTTGTGCACGACGCTGCCGTCGGTGCTGGACAGCATTTCCTGATAGCGGTGTTTCAATTCCGAAAAATCGGGAAGCATGTCGAAGTATTTGTGCAAATCGCCGTCCGATCCGAAAGCGGAATCGCGCAGCGCATTAAACTGCTCGCGTACCATGCGATGAATCATGTTCAAATACGCGGTTATTCTCTTTGCACGCGCATCGGGCTCTTTCTCCGAGATCGCTTCGTAAGGATGACCGTCGCGTTCGAGGTAATGCTTGCGCAATTCCTCCATCAGCGAATCATCCACAAGCGAGAGCACCGACGAAATGCCGTAACGCGCGACTTTAAGCGGCGCGTCGACGGAGAATGCGATCCCGAGGACCGGTATATGGAATGTATGCTCTGATGCCATGAGAAGGGCCTTTCCTTGCAGTAAACAAAAACTCGGCGTTGCCGGTCCGTCGCTTGAGTGCGGGAGTTGCGAAGGAGCGGGGATGATCCGCTGGGCCGTGGCGTGTGAAGGTGAGCTGAGTCTGTATCTGCTAACGCGGCACGGAATGCCCGGGCTAAAGTCGTGCCCGGAATCAACATATCAATATATCCCTCGAATGAACGTGGAGCAATGTAAATCGGTAACCCCGAAATCGCTCGAAGCAGAGAGGGAGAACAGAGAGCGGCACTCAACAAATCGTTTTTTCCGCTCTCTACTCTCCGTTCTTCGTCCCCCGCTCTCCGCTCTCCGCGCTCCACTCCTACCGTTTCAGCATACCTCGGAGCGACTGCAGTTCCGTGATGGCGTCGGAGAAATTCTCGATAAGGCGATCGATGACGCTCTGCAACTGGGTGATGTCCACCGAGACGTAATTCGTGTTGATGAGTGACATCGATTGCTGTGAAGCCGTCGAGGATTTTTTAACCGGGCCCGCTTTGCTCTCCCGACGGCCAGCGCCGGAGGCGGCTCTTCCGCGGATCGGTTTTTCCACTTCGCCGGCGGCCGCCTTTATGCGGAATTCGTCGATTTTATCGAACACTTTTTCGCTGATCCTGGTTGCCTTCAAGTGCTTTATTTTATTGAGCGTTATCTGATTAACGTCGCAGCCCCTCGCTATCGCCGCCACCGACCAGCCGTCCGCCAGCAAATTATTGAGCATCTGTACCGCCAGCGCCACCTTGTCTTCTGCCATGGTCCTTCTCCTTGCGTTCATAGGTTTATTCCGTGAAATGTCGAAAAACGTGAATGAGTAATTGACCGGATTTCGGTCCGCCAACGTCGCTTGCGATACCTCATGGAGCCGCCGGGTTTCATTGTTGAAAAACAGGACAAAATCCACGGAATCATACACGTCATCCAGAAAATCCTCCCACTCCATGCCTGCACTGGAGAAGCGAAAGAAAGGCGTGGCCAGAAGCTCCACGCTGAGTCTGCGCGGTGCGCGTTGCCTCAAGGGTGGTTCGTTGAAATGCCATGTGTTGACGCCGTAGAAATGGTCGCCGAGCGAATGTGCATCGAACTGTACTCCCGGCGGCGAAAGCATGAGCACCTTGACGGTATCCCCGAAAATGGGATCGCCGGAGAAAATAATACCTTTCATTGATGCTCCAGAAAATTGAAGGCCAAATGATAATCGCATAGCAAGTTCCAAATCGCGATGCAAAATTCATGTGACATGGGTGAGAGATATGTAGTCTTTGATCCTCTATGTTCCGCATTGAATGCGGGGATGTGCTGCCTTGATTGCGATCCACTCCCCGGATTGTACCGCCCGTCGCCGCGGTTGTACCGGAGGCATGAGCGCGGACAATTCGTCTGCATAAATGGCAATATACGTTTCCGGTGTGCAAAAGTGAAACGCCGGCTGCGGTGACGAATAACAGGTGGGAGGAAACAAATTCCCTGGATGCATCTCGGGCTACGGGTTTCCGCGGAAATCGCATTCCTGTCGAAAGGCTCAGGGTGAGATTTTTTTTTTGCGACAACGACATGATTTCCGGAAGGTCCCGGGTAACCGTATTTATGACACAACGGGCATTCCTGTTCATCTGATTCATCCTGCTTGCATCCGAGCGGAATCTTCGGTACGTTCAAGGAAACCCGTCACTAATCTATAGTGTCCCGCTCCTTCTACCTCTGCAAATGGCGGCGATATGAATATTTTACTCGTTTATCCGGTCTACCCCGATACGTTCTGGAGTTTTCGGCATGCTCTGAAGTTCGTTTCGAAGAAGTCAAGCTTTCCACCGCTCGGCCTGATGACGGTGGCGGCGATGCTGCCCTCCGATTGGAACAAAAAACTCGTGGATATGAACGTCGAATCTCTCCGCGATTCCGATATCGCGTGGGCGGATTATGTCTTTCTTGGCGCGATGTCCGTGCAAGCCGCATCGGCGGAGGAGGTGATCGCGCGATGCAACCGCCTGCACGTCCCTGTGGTGGCTGGGGGACCGCACTTCACCAGTAGCCCGCAAGATTATCCGCATGTCGAGCATCTCGTGCTCAACGAGGCGGAAATCACGCTGCTCCCGTTTCTGCGCGATCTGCAGGATGGACGTGCGCGGCATATCTATACCTCCGGGGAGTGGGCGGACATCACCACAACGCCGCTTCCACTGTGGAGCCTGGTCTCCTCGAAATACTACTCGTCGATGAACATCCAGTATTCGCGAGGATGCCCGTTCGACTGCGATTTCTGCGATATCACCGTGCTGTATGGGCGAACGCCACGAACGAAAACGAGAGAGCAGGTGCTCGCCGAAATGGCAGCCTTGTACGCGACGGGTTGGCGCGGGCCGCTGTTCTTTGTGGACGACAACTTTATCGGAAACAAATTAAAGCTGAAACGCGATATCCTTCCCGCTATCGCGGAGTGGATCGCATCGCGCGGACACCCCTTTTATCTGAACACGGAAGCCTCGATCAATCTTTCCGACGATCACGAATTGATGGAGCTGATGGTCGATGCGGGATTCGAGGCGGTGTTCGTGGGTATCGAAACGCCTAACGAAGAAAGCCTTCATTCTTGCGGTAAAAGGGTCAACGGCAATAGGGATCTGGTTTCGAGCGTGAAAGAAATCCAGCGGCATGGCCTGGAGGTGCAGGGAGGCTTCATCGTCGGCTTTGACGAGGATCCTCCAGCGATCTTCGAACGCATGGCGCAGTTCATTCACGAAAGCGGTATCGTCACAGCCATGGTTGGCTTGCTCAATGCGCCGACCGGGACAAGGCTGCACAAGCGTCTTCTTGCTGAAGACCGTTTACTGCACGATTTCAACGGCAATAACACCGACCTGGCCACGAACTTTATTCCGAGGATGGGCATCGAGGCTCTCGTCGAAGGATACCGGGTCGTTCTCGACGCCATTTACTCACCGGCCGGCTACTACAGGCGGGTAACCAAATTCCTCAAGGATTTCGAACCCCGTCAGAACAGGCTCCAATTCAACGGGCATAACATTCTGGCCCTGCTGCGGTCGATTGTGGTGCTCGGGGTAATCGGCAAGGAACGCGCGTACTACTGGAAACTCTTTTTCTGGTCCCTCTTCCGCAAGCCGCAGTTGTTTTCCCTGGCGATTCGCTTCTCCATTTATGGCTACCACTTCCGCAAGGTCTTGCTTACCGTTTCGTGAAACTGAAACACGCCGAAAAACAACACTCCCACGCGGAACGTGGGAGTGTTGTTTTCGAATGCTGACATCGGGAGCGGTGCGCTCCCGGCGAGGGGACTAGAACGGGAGGTCGTCCTTCTCGGCACCTTCGGATTTGCCGCCGGCATCGGGAGGCGCGGTGGGAGGCGGAACGTCCGTTTGACGATCGCCGCCGCTCCCGCGGCTATCGAGAAACATGAACTCCGACACGACTACCTCGGTGGTGTACCGCTTGTTGCCTTCCTTGTCCTCCCAACTCCGCGTCTGCAGCTTGCCTTCGAGGTACACTTTCGAACCCTTCTTCAGGTATTCGTGCATAACCTCCGCTGCTTTACGCCAAGCGACAATGTTGTGCCACTCCGTCCGCTCGACAAGATTACCGTTCTGGTCCTTGTACGATTCGTTCGTAGCGAGCCGGAAGTTCGCGACAGCGATGTTGCTGTCGGTGAATTTTAGCTCGGGATCACCACCCAGGTGACCGATGAGCTGCACCTTATTCAGACCGTACGCCATGAGAGAATCTCCTTAAAATGTTCCCTAAAAAATTAATTTACGGGGATAATAATACAGGATCGATGAGTCAGAAGCAAGAGAAAACCGGGTGAAAATGCCACATCCCTAAATTCTTGCCCTATTCCGGCCAGTACAAACCGCTCACGGTCGTAGGTTGCGAGCAGTTCACCCGCCGCGGAAAAGAGATGCAGTGCGGTTGTGGTCACTACGGCGACACGCTCGGATGTCGCGGCGATTCCGCGTGCCTCGTGAAGGATTTGTTCGCCGAATTGGAAACGGTATCCGCCGAAAAGATCGAATACAACGACGCGTCCGCTTTCAAGAACATACAACCGATCACCGGCCCCCTGCGCCATCGCCAGAGGCTCGCGCAGGCGTCCCGGACCGGCTTCGATGCCGCCAAAGGTCAATTGCACGCTGGTGAATCCGTTGACCGCGACCACGCGGGAATTCTCGCTGTCGAGAATGTACAGCGTCTCGAACGAGGAAGCAGTCACATCCACTGGAAAGCCGAAGCCGTCGGTGAGCGTTTCACCCGAGAGACTGCCTACGACGTTGAGGTCGCGGTCAAGTCGCACGATTCGCCTGTTGCCCCTGTCCGCCGCATAGATCGCGATGCCCAGCGATGCGTCGATCCCGCGAAGCTGGTCAAATTGGCCGGTGCTCCACCCGGGTCCTCCCATCTCCGCGAGAAGCTCGCCTTTCAGCGTGAATTTGCGCAGCAGGGCATTGCCGGCGTCGCTGATGTACACATGGCCGAACTGATCTACAGCGACGGAATGCGCGGATTGGAAGTCACCGAAGCGATAGTCCTCGACAAGCACATCCTGCGCGTGCGCGGTGAACGCGGCACACAGAAGCATGAGCGTAATCGGAAGATGTCGCATGGCGGTGTTACTGTGTTGCGAAAATCAGAGTAGGAGTGCTGGTGAACAGCCACGGTTGTTCCGAATCGCTGAGCATGCGTATGGATATACGCACCGATGGATGCTGCTCCCGATTGATCGGATCTACGCCCCAGGAGGGTGAGCGGAAGAGCAACGCGATACTGTCGCGAGGTGCGAGCGCGATACGTTTGGCCGGAATCGTCTCCGCGAGCAGCGATGGAGGGAAGCGGCGCACCGGCTCGCCCGACACAGCATCGAGAATCCTCACCTCGGGATCACGCAGCCGCACAGTATCGCCCGAGGTGTTCTTCACCATCAATCCGAGGGTGACGTTGCAGCGGGGGCGGGAGCCGGGCATGGAATCATTCCAGACCTGTACCTCCGTTTCCTTCACGTCAAGCCGACTCCCGGGATCGGACGGGCTGAAAACAGAACAGGCGCCCGCCGCGAGGGCGAGCGCCATGCTCAACAGGAGTGCGTTACTTCGATGTGACGACAACAGGCAAGCTCTTCGCATCCGCGCGGTATCCATCCGTCGTCTGGAACGACATGCCGACCACGACCATAGGGTGTCTGGACACATCGAACGCGGAGAGGCCGAGCGGCATGACGACGGGTATGTCGCGAACCTCTTTCGGCAGAAGGCGAACGGTGGAGATGGAACCGTAGGAATCGGGAATGATGGGTCTGAAACGGATGAGCGCCTCGCCGGAATTGGCGTCGAGGATTTCACCTTCAAGGAAGCCGACATTCATCTGTTTTTCGGTTCTGTTGACCAACCGAATGGTGATGTTGCCGTTCATCGTGGTCTGCCCACCGGCTTTTTCCGTCGCGATGGTGACAGCGCCGTACGTGATGAATAGGGAATCCGTGACCGCATCTGCCGTGCAGCCGCTGAAAACAACAAGCGCCAACGGCAGAACTGCGAGGATCATGACAAAGCGTGCTTTCATGAAATGCCCACGTATGAAATGAGGAGGTTAGTTCAGTCGGAACCGGACCGGCACCGAGACTTTCACGTTCACCGGTTTGCCGCGTTGCATGCCGGGTTTGAAGCGTACTTTTTTAACCGCGTCCATGGCAGCTTCGTCGCAGCCTCCGCCAATGCCGCGGAGGACGTTGGTTTGCGTCACGACGCCTTCCTTGTTGACGTATGCCAGAACGGTGACGGTGCCCTCAACGCCTGCGCGCACCGCGAGATCGGGATAGACGAGATGTTTTTTCACCGCGTCGAGTCCGCCGATGATGGTCGGGGGATCCTCGACGACTTCAAAATAATCTTCCTCTTCCTGTACTTCTTCCTTCTTTGCGGGAGGAGCTTTCGGCGCTTCCATCTGCCGGTCGAGATCGATCTCCGAGGTGATGTCGATATCGTCCATCACGTCGGCGTTCGGAGCTTCGATGGGAATGGGAGGACGCGGCGGAGGAGGCGGCCGGTTTTCCTGTCGGGTATTGTCTATGTCCTGCACCTTGACGATTTCATCGGACGCCTGTATGGCGACCCTTTCCTTCTCGAGTGAAGGGAAAAACTTGAAGGCGCCGGTAATCAGAAGCAGGGATGCGATCAGGGAAATTTCGAACCAGCGTCGGGTTTTCGACCTGATGTCGGCATTTCCGGTTTTTTCGATAGCCATCGTAGTATCCTGTCGTACTTCGGTTGTAAAAAGCCCTCGTTACAGGCACTGACAATATACCGTACACCACGAGGATTGTCAACCTGCCTTGCACGGGCTGTTCCAGGGTATTGTTCCGGACCGGACTCCGGCGTCCCCGCCCTCACCCCCACCCCCGGCCCCGGCCCTGGCCCTCACCCCCGGCCCCTCTCCCAGAAAGGAGAGGGGAGAGGGAATCCAAAATCGTCAATCGTCAATCCGCAAATCGTCAATCCGCAAATCGCAAATCGTCGATGCGTGGGCGGTGGTTGATTTTCCCTCCTGAAGGTGCTATATTACTGCTCTGTCGCCTGGATGGCGGAATTGGCAGACGCGCTACATTCAGGATGTAGTGTCCAAACGGACGTGCAGGTTCGATTCCTGTTCCAGGCACAAGCCCCGAAGCAACAACTCGGGGCTTTTTTTATGGTGCGTGAGTGGACGATTCAGCAGTGATCCGCTGCGGTGGACGCGTCTCTTGAGGCGCACCGACAAGATGACTGTCATCGTTAGCCGAAACGGTGTTTCGTATTATACGGCGATTGTCTATCATTACCGGAGTAAAGTCCGAGGAAGGAATGAACAGCATCGTCATCGGTATCGCGGGCGGCAGCGGCTCCGGCAAAACCACGCTGTGCGAAAGAATCATGTCCCGTCTGGGCGACGCGCAGGTCATGCTGTTTCAGCACGATGCGTATTATCACGATCTCGAACGCATGCCTGTACCCGATCCCTCGTGTATCAATTACGATCACCCGGATTCTCTGGAGACGTCGCTGTGCGCCGCGCACCTGCGTGAATTGCGCTCCGGCGCATCGATACAACAGCCTGTTTACGATTTCAGTACACATCGACGATTGAATGACCTCCGGACAATCGCCCCTCGTCCTGTCATCCTGCTTGAGGGCATCCTTGTCCTGGCTGAACCAACCCTGCGTGAACTGATGGACCTCCGCGTATTTGTCGATGCCGATGCGGATGTCAGGATACTCCGCCGGGTGGTACGCGACGTGAGCGAACGAGGGCGCACCATTGACTCGGTACGCGAGCAGTATTACGGCACGGTACGTCCGATGTACGACCAATTCGTCGCCCCAAGCCGACAGTACGCGGATATCGTTGTTCCCCGTGGCGGCGACAATCCGCTCGCGGTTGAGGCCATCGTCGGATTCATTCTGTGCAGAATGGATGCCGTTGAACGCGACGCCTTGACAGGGTAGGGATGAACGAAGCTTGTAGCGGTCGAAGGTTGCCTTCGCTCCTCGTCCACGCGATCGTATGTGATGGTTCAGTCGGCTCCATCTCTGGCTTACATCAGGATTCGGTCAAAATCCCTGCTTGATTCTCACGATCCAGAATTCTGGTCCTTTGTACCTGAACCCTTCTCCGTCCTCCAACATCCTATCAAACGCGGCAGGGCACTGTACGTGACATTGCCGTACAACACCCACTTTCGTACTTTATAAAACTATTGCTCTGATTGACTGCAGAAAATCGGCATACCATGAAAGCACACATCACACTCTCCACTCTCTTTTTCGCATTTCTACTCATCGCCACCCCGGGTATGGCTCAGGAGGCGGCGACATGGACCGCGAAATCCGCGACCACGACCGCGAAACCGGGCGACAAACTGGACGTCAAGGTCACCGCGAAGATCAACACGGGCTGGCATATCTACTCCACCTCGCCGGTGGAGGAAGGGCCGGTTCCGACGGAGATCGAGTTCAGCGCCGCGTCTTCCCTCAAGAAATCCGGAAAGATTCGCCAGCCCAAACCAATCGTGAAGTTCGACGAGAATTTCGAGATCAATACCGAGTATTACGACGCGGACGTCACGTTTACCGTTCCCGGAGTCGTGAAGGACAATGCGAAGGGCGGCAAGCAGAAGGTGGAAGTGACGTTCATGGCGTGCAACGACCGGATGTGCTTGCCGCCAAAGACGATCGAGGTGCCGTTCGAGCTTTCCATCGTAGCGGATGAGCCCACGCAGGGAGCGACGGACGAGGCCGCCGCGGGGCAAACAGCATCCGACGACAGCGGCACCACCAGCGGCAGGCGATCGAATCTGACATCGGCGGACGATGGTCCCAGCGGTTACGGAGACGAACGCGACGTAGACCGCGCGCGCGAGGAAGGTCTGTGGGCCTACATCGGTCTCGCGATGTCCGTCGGTGCCCTCGCTTTGCTGACGCCCTGCGTTTTCCCGATGATTCCGATCACCGTATCCTTTTTTACGAAACGCGAAGCGGCAACGCGGTGGCATTCCATCCGCGACGCATTGATATACTCTTTCGGCATCATCTTCACCTTTACCGGATTGGGTATTCTGTTGGCGCTGTTGTTCGGCGCCTCGGGCATCAATCAATTCGCCGCCAATCCATGGATGAACATTCTGATCGCCGTGGTGTTCGTCGTGTTCGCGTTGAATCTCTTCGGGCTTTTCGAGATTATGGTGCCTTCCGGCATTCTCACGAAACTGACCATCGCATCGGGGAGCGGTCAGGGTATCGCAAGTCTGCTGTTGATGGGCCTCACCTTCACGCTGACAAGCTTCACGTGCACGGTGCCCTTCGTCGGTACGGTCATGGTCGCCGCGGCGGAAGGCGAAATCTGGTGGTCGATCGTCGGTATGCTCGCATTTTCATCCGTGTTCGCGCTGCCGTTTTTCCTGCTTGCGCTGTTCCCGTCCTGGCTCAAATCCATGCCGAAGAGCGGCGGGTGGCTCAATTCCGTGAAAGTGGTCATGGGTTTTCTTGAACTCGCCGCCGCGATGAAGTTCATGTCCAATGTGGATCTGATCTGGGGACTCGGTATCCTCAGCCGCGATCTGTTCCTGAGTTTCTGGGTCGGGATCGGCATTCTTGTCACCACGTACCTTCTCGGATTCTTCCTGCTTCCTCACGATACGAAGATCGAAAAAATCGGTGTATTCCGTATGATGTGGAGCATGTTTTTCCTCGGCATTTCCATCTACATCTACACGGGGCTCAACGACAAACCGTTGGGGGAACTCGACGCCTTTCTTCCACCGATGCAGTATCGGGAAGCGATAGAGGCGGCGACCGTGGGTTCCATAGTTACCGGCTCGAAATCCGCGGCGGAGGGTCAGGAACGCTGGTATTCCAACTACGACGAGGCGCTGAAAGTAGCGAAGGCCACATCGCGTCCGTTATTCATTGACTTTACAGGCTTCGCTTGTACGAATTGCCGGTGGATGGAGAGTAATATTTTTCCACGAGCCGACGTGAAAGCTCTTCTCGGAGAATATGTTCTCGTCAAACTTTACACGGACGGACAGGGAAAGGTCTACGAGAGCAACCGGATGTTCCAGGAACAACGATTCGGCACGGTCGCGCTGCCGCTCTACGTCACGATGTCCAGCGACGACCGGCAACTCATCACGTTCCCCGGCATGACGAGAAACACGGAGGAATTTGTCCGTTTTTTGCGGGACGGACTGAAGCGCAATATGGAAGGGTGAAGCACGGGGAACGCTTACGATTTACGATTGACGATTTCGGATAGCGGGCATCTAATCTCTTCCGATAATCTCCTCCCTGCCTCTTCTCGGTATTGTCTTTTTTCACGACAATCCACAAATCGTCAATCGTCAATCAATTTGGGTGGTAAAAAAAAAAACTTCTGAATTCGTCGAACATGCTGGCATGTTGTACGACGAATTGCGATATTTCTCCTCCAATCTGATCCATGGATTTTTCTCGGCATTGAAGCCGCGAGGAGGCTGTCAAGATGCGATGTGTTTCCCTTTCGATACTAACAATGATGATTGCGATCGCCGCTCCGGTGTTCGCACAGAATCCTGCAGCGCCAAACGCGACAGTGAATGGATTGCGTTCGGGCAAGTGGACCATCTTCTTTGATGCGAAAGGCGCCGAGGCCGCGTCCGCGCAGCAGGATGGCTGGTATGCGACCTGCATGTATAAGGCGGGAAAGATCGAGGGAACGTACAACGAGTTCTGGCCATCAGGAACGACGAAGCGCGAGTGCGTCTTTATCGAGGGGCTGCCGGTTGGAACCGACAGGCGTGTGCATCGCAACGGGAAGCTCGCCGGCGAGATCACCTGGACGCGAGGGCGTGAAACAGGTGAGGCGCGTGAATGGTTCGAGAATGGACAGTTGAAACGCCTAGTCACCATAGTGGACGGGAAAGAGCACGGCACCGCTTGGGAGTGGTTCGAAAACGGGATGGGCGCCGCGCTTGTCGAATATCAGCATGGAGTGCTGCACGGTCGTCACATGCGTTGGCACAACAACGGCGTCCTCGCTGTCGATGCGCATTACGTAAACGGTGAAGCGACCGGAAGATATCAGACGTGGGACGATCAGGGTACCGTCGTTCTCGATCGCGTCCTGTCGGCACGATAGGCGCAGTCCGGAGCCAATTTCAGAAAAATCAGCTTTTATTATTTTTCCGCGCATCCGCACCTTTTGTGCGGATGTCGTGTTATTGACCAGTACACAAGCCCAGGAGGTACTTTTGAATACGTACTTGAGGCACATCCTGCCGCTTATAGCGTTCCTCGCCGCTTCCTGCGGGCAGGGTGGGAGCGCGGAGGAATGGCGGAATCAACGACACTCGGATAAAGGAGACGATGCGATGCCCGGACACACTGATCGAGTCGAAGCACGTGCGCCTGAGCGTACGGATACCGCCGTGTTCGGTGCCGGGTGCTTCTGGTGCGTCGAGGCTGTTTTCGAACAGCTCGACGGCGTCATTTCGGTGGAAGCGGGGTATACCGGCGGACGCACTGCGAATCCCACCTATCATGACGTATGTACAGGATCGACCGGTCATGCCGAGGTGGCCCGCATCACCTTCGATCCGGAGGTCGTCACCTTCGATCAGCTGCTCGAAACGTTCTGGCATGCGCACGACCCCACGACGCTCAATCGGCAAGGCGCCGATGCGGGAACGCAATACCGTTCGGTGATTTTTTACATGGACGAGGAGCAGCGGGAACGCGCGCTCGATTCAAAACGCAAAGCTGCGGAATTATTTGAAGACCCGATCGTCACGGAAATCTCGGCTCTGCCGGAATTCTATCCCGCCGAGAATTACCATCAGGATTACTACCGCAGCAACCCCGACGCACCTTACTGCCAGGTTGTAATCAGGCCCAAATTAAAAAAACTCGGGCTGAAGGAATAACACCCGATTCATCTGAAAACGAAACGGCCGGTCTCGAAATGAGCCCGGCCGTCTCGCGTCGTGTTAGGGGGAGAATTATTTGCTAAGCGCCATGCGCCGGGTCAGTATCGTACCGCCGGTTTCGAGTCGATAAAAATAGACTCCGGAGGGCAGCGATGCGGCATTCCAGGTTTTGGTATGCGAACCGGCTTTCATGCTTCCATCGATCAACGTGGCGATTTCCTTGCCGAGCAGGTTGAACACGCGCAGTTTCACCTTCGCGTCTCTCGGGATGGTGAAGGCGATGGTTGTTGATGGATTGAATGGATTCGGATAGTTCTGCTCCAGGGAGAGCTGAAGCGGGACGGCCTTGACGGGAGAAACGGATGTGACGCCGCTGCGCTGAGCAGCGATGTCGGCCGAGCCGCGAGCCTCGCTGATGCCTGCAGTTCCGTTCGTCGGTTCGTAACGTGGTTCAGACACCATGATATCGAGTTCGCCATTGTTGGCGTTCGGCATCAGGAAGCCACCGTTCCGGCCAGTGACAGCAAACCACGTCGCACCCGAAGCATCGATGCCGTACACCCACGCGTTCGCAAGAGGGGCGCCGGATCCGGCATCCGTCACCGTACCCGTGACTTCGGCGAATCCGGTCTCGGCGACAGGTTCAAGCACGAAACTCATGCCGCCGCTGAAACCGTTCCACTGGCTTTCCTTCCAATTGTGCGTATTGCCTGCGTAGGCGCCTACATGCCCGATCGCGCGGACACGCACGATAGCGTTGTCCCACGCGTCGAAGTCGAAACCGTTGCGCGAATCGGTGGTAGTCACGATACTGAGACCATTCAGGGGATTGATCGCTTCCACGAGTATGAACGAAGACATGGCCTGATTGCCGGTCGTTACTGTGCCCCGGTAATTGCGTGGTCCAACTGGCGCGCGGACGAGCGCGGCATCGATATCGCTTAGCGTCGCGGGGGCCGACACGGTGACGATTGTGGCAAGTGCCGGATCCTGGACATCGTCATAAAATTCGCCGATATACATTTGAGCAGCGAAAAAGACGGTATAATTTCCACTGGGGAGTCCTTCAAGGCGATAGTTGCCTTGAGCGTCGGTCCTGGCGCCGATTTCAACATTCCGTTGCGTACTGCGGGCATGCACATAGGCATGTGGTATGGGCGCGGCGGTAGCCGCATCTGTTACCGTGCCCGTTATGGTGCCGCCATGCTCAAGCGAGAAGTCAATTCCGGTTACAGCCTGGTTTGCTGCGAGAGGTATGACCGTAGCGGCCTGGAAAGTGGCCGCATTGTCGTAATGCTCGGGAATGAATCCGGCAGCGTGCGCGCGGGCAATGTATGATCCTGCCGGCAGTCCGTCTATCAGATAACTCCCGTCAGCAGCGGATACTGCTTTGCCGTATCCGATAACACCCACATTGGTCTGCGCCGGTGCGTTGATCCAGACGCTCACATCGGCGCCGGCTATCGGCTGCGCGTTGGCATCGAGCACGACACCAGCGATGGATCCGCCATGACGCGTGAGCGTGAAATCGATCCCGGTTGCGTCGCCGACCTGGGGTACGACAACATTGTCAGCCAGAAGCGGGTCGGATTGTTCGTCGTACCATTCCGCTGCATAGCCCTGCGCTTCGGCTCTAACCTTGTATGTACCCGGCGTCGTGGCTAAATGGTAATTGCCATGAACATCGGTCAAAGCGACGGCGCGAACATTTGGTCCATCCAGGAGGACATGCGCGCCCTGAATTGGAAGGCCCGTGGTTTCGTTTGTGACGTTTCCCGAAATTCCGGGCATCACTCCGAGCGCGAAGTCGATGTTCGAGGTGGTTTGCCCGTCGGTGACGCCGACCTTGGTGGCAAGCGTCACATCGGCAACCATGTCAAAATACTGTGCCATGAAGCCGTTGGCGTGGGCGACAACGGTGTAGTCGCCTGTTGCCAGTCCGGTGATCCGATAGAAGCCATTGTGATCGGTCACTGCATGGCCGCCGATAACCCCGGCCGGGTTGGTACTGCTTTGACCAGGGACGGAGACATTGGCGCCCTGAATCGGCAAGTTCGTAGCTGCATCGAGGACGTAGCCTTCAATGGCTCCGCCTGTGCCGAGGGAGAAATCAATACCTGTACGATCAGGTGTATTGGCGTCAACCGTGACCGGTGTCGCCGTCGTGGCGCTTACGGCATTATCGAACCATTCGGTCACGTAGCCCGGACTGCTTGCCCATAATATCCACGTGCCTGCGGGAACGGTCATTGTGTAGTTCCCGTGATTATCGGTGCGAGAGGTCATGGTCGGTTGATTCGGCCCGCTGTTGCCCATTTGCGCGAAGACGGTGGCATTAGCCATGCTAACGGTTGACGCGGTAACGACAGTGCCGCTAATCGTGTATACGGGGTCTTTCTGCCGCTGATCCAAGGCGAAGTCGATACCTGTAACCTGAGCGGCCTGCGCGACGGCAACAGGATTGGCGTTGGTGCGGTCCTTCTGGTCGTTGTAATACTCAAGCACATAATCCTGCCCGTGGGCGGAAACGTGATATTGTCCGTCCGGGATGCCGGAAATGCGGTAGTTGCCGTTATGATCGGTTACGACGACCCAGTTGAAAGGTATTGGAGGCCTTGTGTTCGACGGGTAATCGAGGGCCACGTTTATGCCCGGAAGGGGGGCATTTGTTGCGGCGTCGGTAACCGTACCGGAGATGCTCCCGCCGCTCCCGAGCACGAAATTGATGTTGTCGTATACCAGTTTTGCGGGATCCGTCGTGAATGTGGTGGCGAGAGTAATTGTCGCGACATCGTCAAAGAACTCCGGTAGGTACCCCGCGGCCTCCGCACGAACGGCGTATGTGCCAACCGGGACGTGTATCGAAAAAATCCCTTGCGCATTGGTGAAGCCGTCGACCATGAAAGTAGTCGTACCGGTGCTCATCACGGAAACCTTCGCGTTCTGGACCGGGAGGTTGCTTGCGTCCGTCACCATACCCGTGAACGTGTAGGGTCCGGTGTTGGTCTGTCCAGTCGCGATGTAAGAAGAGCCCTGAAGCGCTAAACCCGCCATGGCCACCGACGCGATTACCCGTCCGCTGTTGGCGGATGAATTGGCGGGCATAAGTCGAAATTCGCCGCTTGAGGTGATCGTGCCGAGTGATGCGGGGTCAACGGTCCACTGCAGGGCATTGAACTGAACGGGTACCTTGGTGCCTGCCGAGGTGTATTCGTAAACGTGCGCTGTGAACTGGACGGGCGTGCCGAGCGTCACAATCACGGGATTGACGGAATTACCCAATGGAGTGATTTCAACCGAATAACGATTTTGCGATATCGCGATCAGGCTGAAACCGATCATCAAGAGGGCGCTCAACAGTACGACTCGTTTCATGTTATCGCCTCAATTTATTGTAGAAAACGTCCTATCTGGAAAAGACAATCCAACGCGGCTATATGTTACAGACCCCACGCCGCTCCGACGGACCAGATGCGCCGGTTGACGCGGAATCGAAGATATGCAGAGGAAAAATTTACAAAAAAAAATGGAAACGATGTGCTGGTTTTCGCTGTCCGCATGACATTGCATGCGGTGAATGTCTCGTTAGCGGTAGCTTTCAGCCATAACAGCAATTGTCTTGACTGTTATGTACCTCAGGTTGCGCTAAATCACGACTGTTACCATGATGTTCCTGTGCCTACCCGGGATATTCTATATCGTTGATTCCATGCACACCGGTTGGGTGCTCAGTCGTATCATCAGAAATGTCCAGCCGCGTCTCGGCGAAAAGGCGGATCTGCTCGCGACGTCCATGAACAGCCGGATATCGCTGCTGTACGATGTTAAAAACTTCGTTGAAGCTGATCCCCGCCAAGCACGACTGGAGCGTGAATTCGATCGTATCGCGCGATTGATCGCAGGGGACGCACCAGACCGTGTCGAATCTGGTCGACAACGCGATACAATACACCAAAGAGGGCTTCGTTCGCGTAGAAATGAACGGCGATGAAACGACGGTGCGCATCGTGGTTCGCGACACGGACGTTGGAATCGGAGGAGAATATCTCGAAATATGATTCAAACCGTTCACACAGGAAATTTCGGGCAATGCGCGGCCATACGACGGTCCGGGGCTGGATCTGGCCCTCACGCAGCGATATGTGGAATTGAACAACGGTACTATTGAAGTCTCGAGCGAGACAGGATTCGGCACCGCAGTGACGCTGTCGTTTCCCAAGCCCGGATCTGCCGGAGCGGGGATTGCTCGGGTGTCGTAACGTCTGCGCACGCGGCACCCGCCGCATCACCGACTGCATACGGAACGTTCCGATTCCATGGGCGGGCGACGCCTGGCGCAGGACGCGCTGTCCGGCGTCGGATCCGCGTCAGCCAAGATCGTCATCCTGATCAGCCTGAGGCTGATTACCATCGCTTCGCGCCGGTCCATTTCGGGGATGACACGTGGATGGTGTGGATATTTCTTGTACCCCTCGGAGGGAGAAGCGCGTTTTTGTAAAAATCCACGAAACTCCGCTTTGCCTGTCCGCCGAAGCTCGTCAGCGCAGCCGTCGATTGTTTGAGGATAAAAGCGAAGTCGGACATGAATACGTGCGCGGATTACACGGATGAACACGGATATGCACGGAGAAGAAATTT
>CAYJMN010000098.1:0-19909 GCA_964371045.1 uncultured Chromatiales bacterium
GCGATTCATGTATCGCCGCGGTCGGCTCGTCGGTACAGGAACAGTCGGCGATTCAATCATACGGCGGGATGGTGCATAATCCTTCTCGATTATGCCTCGCTCTTTCAATTCCCCGCAGCTGTTTCGGAACCGTTATTTGAGATTCCCACAAATACTCAGTCCTTGTGGGCACGAGCGATGGTTCTGCCCGGTCCATGATATCAGCGTCTGTTTTTACATTCGCGAGAATGATTTGCATGTGGGATTTCTTCTTGTTTTTTTTTACAGTACTATGAAGACTCTACCCACAGGCCCCGACGCCGCACGCTGGCGCAAACGCAAGCGCGACCAACTCAGACGCTACGACATTCCGGAAGATTTCCTCCCCGGATCCCTGAGCTATAGCACCGTCACCTGCGGCAAGCCCACCTGTCACTGCGCCACCGGTGAAGGGCATCCGCACTACACGCTGACGTTCATGTCCGATGGAGAACGACGGGTTGTCCATATCCCCGAAGCGCACGTCGAGCATGTACGCGAGCGTGTTGAAGCCGGTAAACGCTTTCAGCATGCGGTGCGTGAAGTCCTCACCGCCAATGCGGAGCTGATGATCCTGAGTCATCGACAGGAGAAACAGGAGAACATGAAGAAAAAGCGACGACCTCCCCGGCCATAAGCCGTCTCTCTCCGCGGACGCGTTACGCGCACGCGACGACGCGCTTGCCTTAAGGTCCCGAACACGTTGATGTAGCTGGGTCACTCGTCGATCCATTGCATCCATGGCGCTCCGAATGTACATTGAAGGTTGCGTGTGTGCATGGAGTTTCTCACTAATCGCGGATCATGGACAAATTCATCATCAGAGGCGGAAACCCGCTCAAGGGATCTGTAACGATTTCCGGAGCGAAGAACGCTTCCCTCGCCCTTATGCCGGCGACATTGCTGTGCCGCGGTGTATGCCGACTTGGAAACACGCCGCGACTGCGCGATATCGCGACGATGTCGAACCTGCTCGAGACGATGGGCGTGGTCATCAAGCATCCGGGTACGACGCTGGAACTCGATACGAGCGGCGTCAACAGCTGGGAAGCGCCGTACGACCTCGTCAAGAAAATGCGTGCTTCGTTTTATGTGCTTGGTCCGCTCGTCGGTCGCTACGGCCAGGCGCGCGTTTCCTATCCGGGTGGCTGCGCGTGGGGACCGCGTCCCGTGGACCTGCATCTCAAAGCGCTGCAGCAGCTCGGAGCCGAGATCGACATCGACAGCGGCTATGTGGTCGCGCGGGCGAAACGACTGCGCGGCGCGGATATCTCGTTCGATATTTCGAGCGTGGGCGCCACCGGGAATACGCTTATGGCCGCCGTATTGGCCGAGGGCGTCACTACCATACGCAATGCCGCGACAGAACCGGAGATCACGCAGCTGGCGGAGTTTCTTGTGCGCATGGGCGCGAACATACACGGCATCGGATCGAACTGTCTGTCGATCGAAGGAGTGGACGAGCTGCATGAGGCCGATGACACCAACATCCCCGATCGCATCGAGGCGGGAACCTTTCTCGCGGCGGCGGCGGCTACCGGCGGCGAGGTGACTCTCGAAAATGTCGATCCGTTCCACCTCACGTCCCTGCTCTCGAAATTTCGCGAAGCCGGCTGCGAGATCATTCTCGACAGCCACCGCATCACACTGCGCGCACCGGAACAGCTCCAGGCCGTCAACGTCACGACGGCCATCTATCCCGGCTTCCCCACCGACATGCAAGCCCAATGGATGGCGCTGATGACGGGCGCCAACGGAAGTTCCATTATCACGGATACGGTGTATTTCGATCGCTTCAACCACGTCGCTGAATTGCAGCGGCTCGGCGCGCACATCGACGTGGGCAGCAACACCGCTGTTGTTCACGGCGCTCCCTCGCTCAAGGGTGCGACCGTGATGTCCACTGACCTCCGCGCCAGCGCATCGCTCATTATCGCGGGCCTGGTGGCAAGCGGTACAACGGAGGTGCTGCGGGTGTATCACATCGATCGAGGATATGAGGCTATTGAACTGAAACTGCGCGACCTCGGCGCGGACATTCACCGCGTCGACAGCGAGGAGTATTGATGAGATACGCACATCTCGTTCTACTGAGTTGCATCATCGGTTTCCTGGCGTTTGAAACGGTGCACGCACAGCCCCTGCGTTTCATGGCGGTAGGCTTTTATTATGCCCCGCCGCCCGTGGATGTATCCCGAGCGGCGCCGGTATATCAGGGCCTCGCTGTGAGCACCGACCGCGGTGCCACCTGGGCGAATCGGGGATGGGTCACCAGCAGCGTGAGCGACGCCACCTTCCTTATGATTTCCGATCGGCGCATCCTGTTTCTGGCCACCGATTATGGCGTGCTGCGCAGCAGGGACGACGGCCTCAACTGGAAGCTCGTGACGGATTGGGATATGTCGCCCGTTACCGGCATCGCGAACGACGGTCAGGATGTATGGATCGCCACGGCGCGCGGTGTGTTCCAATCCACCGACGGCGGCGACCGGTGGGTATCCCGAGGCAGATCGCTCCGCGGAGTCAACGCGACCTATGTGAGTGATATCGCCATCACCGAGCGCGAAATCTTCATCGCAACTGCGGACGGATTGTTCCGGACTTCAGACAAAGGCGGCACGTGGATTCGCACAGGACTTGAAGGTCAGGAGATCTCCAATGTGATCGTCCATCCCTCCATCGCGACCACGGTAGCCGCGATCAGCTCGTCCAAGGGCATCTGGATATCCACGGACGGCGGGTGGAACTGGGCGGAACGCAACAACGGTCTGCGCTCCACGAACGTGAAATGCCTGGCGTTCAGTCCGCACGAAAAGGACGTGGTATTTGTCGGCACTCGTGACGTCGGCATGTTCCGGTCCGGCAATCTCGGATTGCAATGGGCCATCGCAGGCGGAGGTCTGACAAATTTCAACATCACTGCGATCACGTACGACCCCGATATTCCGGACCGCATGTATGCGGGGGCCGAGAATGGTTCGTTCGTGTCGAACACCAGGGGATCGACATGGCAGTCCTTCTCCATTCGGCTCGGTTATGTCAGCACCATTCTCCTGAGATAGCACATGAACGTACGCATCCTTGTACTTCTTACAATCCTATTCGCGCAAAGCACCTGCGCTCAGATCACCCCATCAGCCCGCCGCGATTCCATCATCGCTTTTTACACGGCAAACGAAACCGGCAACAATCATGCCGCGGCAGTGGCGCATGGGCTCGCCAACGACACCGCCGAGTCGCGTTGGGATATGCTGCGGCTGCTCACGGACCAGGCCACCCCCGACGCCATCGAACGGTTCCACCTCACCACAGCTTACATTCTGCTCCGCGACCGCTTGCCGGCCGATCTAAAATCGGATATCGAGGTCGTTTGGTCGACACTTCCGGTACGTCCGCTCGAAACCGAGCATGAGCGTGTCGCATATTACACGGCGCTGTACCTCACGACAGTCGCGTTCCCTCCCGAAGCTGCGTGGTTCAATGGAAAATCCAGAGAGGAAAACGAGCGCGACAGCCGCGCCTTCCTTCTCCATTGGTTCGTGCAAACGACCGAAGACGGACAGGAGGAATTCGATTCCCCGATCTACGGTTCGGTAATGTTTTACGCCATGCTGTTGATCCGGGATCACGCGACCGATGAAGGTTTGCGCAAGCGGGGCGACCTGATGGCGCAATGGCTGCTCGCCGATTTTGCGCACGATTATCTGGCCGGGGCTTATGCCGGAGCGCATGCACGTGAGCACTTGTTTTCCGCCATGAAGCCGATCACCTCCGATATGTCCGCTCTCGCCTGGTTGTATTTTGGCGACGGCCCACAAGTGTACTCCCGCGATCAATATTTTGCCGCACTCAGCGATTTCGAAGCTCTCCCTGAAATCATCGATCTGGCTACGGTACGGACCGAGCACTACGAAGCCTGGGAACAGAAGCAGGCTGCTCCCGTGATTCGTGACAACGGACTCGCAAAACGTGGTACATTGTGGAAATACACCTACATGGATCCGCTGTACGCCATCGGATCCATCCCCGGAGGATTGATACAGCCGCGCGAACAGCACACCTGGGATGTGACCTGGATCCCTGAGGATCTGCAGCATCCGGCCACGCTCTTCCTCATGCAGCCATATTCGGACGCAGCCAGCCTGACGCCATTCATGCCCCACTCCGAAGAGCTGGCTCTCCGCACCACCGGCATGCTCGATTCTTATCATGGTACGGTCACGAAAATAGTGGGAGGTTCGCCGTTCGAAGACGTCTTTCAGTACCGGAACACCTTGATCGCGTTGTACGACATTGGCGCCATCAGCCGTTTTCCCGTCATCGCAGGATTTTTACCTCCGAATCCTGTGCAAATGGATATCGACAGCGCGAAATCGGGCTGGATCACCCTGAATACCGGTGACGTGTACATCGGCCTGCTCCCCTTCAAGCGTTTTCGCATCGCCGATGGAACATACGGCAAGGGTTTCATCTCGTACGATAAGAGGAACGGCGCGATTTTGCAGGTCGTGGGACGCGATGTCGCAGGCTCTTACGAACAATTCGTCAAACGCATCAAGGCGACGAAGGCTGATTTGAGCAGCTTTGACTCGGATACGCGGATCAGCTATATCACAATGTTCGGCGACACGCTCAGCATGGCGTTCGGAGGTGAAAAACTCGTGAACGGCGCGCCATTCCTGCCTCCCTCGGGTGATGTGTTGTTCAGTAGTCCCCGCCTCCATTCATTCAAAGGCAGCGGAATCCTCACCATTCGCGGCAAGGCCGGGGAAACCGCGATTGACATGAAGAAGCTGGAGATTCGAAGAACGCAGTGAATCGTGAATACGTACGCGGATTTTCGCGGATGAGGCGGATTGGCGCGGATAAGAATTTTTTCAACCCCGTATATAAAAGACTTGCGGATATGGAGTCAAGGACTTTCTTATCCGCGTATATCCGTATTCATCCGCGATAATCCGCGTACGTATCCTCACTCGAGTCGCATATTTCCGTATTTCCCCTATCCGTGTCGTACGGTGATCATGTCGCCATCTTTCACGATATATTCCTTGCCCTCCAGACGCCAGTGACCGGCGTCCTTGCACGCCTGGATCGATCCATGCAGGATGAAGTCGTTGAAGTGGACGACCTCGGCGCGGATGAATCTGGTCATGAGATCCGTATGAATCGTGCCGGCGGCTTCGTGCGCAGGGGTGTCGCGGCGGATGGTCCAGGCCCGGCACTCGTCTTCGCCGAAGGTGAGAAAGGAAATGAGACCGAGCATTTCGTATGCTGAGCGGATGATGCGCATCAGCGCGGACTCGGCGATGCCGTAATCTTTCATGAACTCCCCGGCTTCCTCATCGGAGAGCTGCGCGAGTTCCATCTCGATTTTCCCGGCGAAGGCATCCACCGCCATGCCCTTCAGACGCACATGCTCCTGAGCCTCCGCGACAAGTGATGCGAGGTCGGCAAGCTGCTCTTCGGCCAAATTCAGCACGACGAGCAGAGGCTTGAGGCTGAGAAACTGAAATCCCTTCACCGCCGCACGATCATTGTTGTCAAGTTCGAGTGTTCTGAGCGGCTTTTCCTGCTCGAGAGCTTCCAGGAATCGCTGCAGTATGCGCAACTCCGCCTTCGTTTTATCGTCCGGCGCCTTCAAGACCTGTTTGCGGAGCTTTTCAAGTCGCGCTTCAATCATCGCCATATCCGCGAGAATAAACTCCGTTTCGAGAATGTCGATATCCCGCGCGACGTTGATCGAGCCCTCGGGATGGGGATACAGGGGATCGTCGAACAGGCGCACCACATGAATCAGCGCGTCGTTGGTCTTCACACCCGCAAGGAAGTTGCCGGTGAATTGCGTCGAAGACTGATCGCCCTTCTTGAGTCCCACCACGTCGACAAACTCCACGGACGTATAGACCAGTTTTTTTGGAGAGTAATATTCCGCGAGCTTGTCCACGCGTACATCGGGAACCTTGACGACGGCGATATTGGTCTGTTTCCTCATCAGCGCCGCTTCGTCCAGATGCGTACGGGTCATTGTCTGAAACAGGGTTGATTTCCCGCTGAAGGGAAGGCCGACGATGCCGATTTGCATGAGAGATTCCAGAGTAAGTGATCAAAGAAATAAGATACTGCAATACGTCTCGCGAGGAAAGCAGGAACGCGTCCACGAGCATACGGACGGAACGCGTTTCCTGCAACAAATTTCCCACGCTTCCCGGCTGCAGAGTTCCATCGTGACAGTGCACAGTAGTGCTCATAACGGCGTCTCGGTCCGTGTGCCCAAAACTTCCTTTTTTTCGATGCCGTTGACATGTCATCGCAGCCGCGAGCAACAAGTGCAGACCCGGAACCATTGATGCGGTCACGATCAGTCAATTACACCTTCCCGGCTTGGAGCACTACGCAACACCATGGCGAGTTGACCATTTCCATCACAGGAAGTACGTTATATATGTAGCAGAATCGCGGATGCCATTCACCCGTCCAGCCTACCGGATCATCTCATGAAATCCCTGTTCACAACCTGCCTTGTTCTGTCTTCTCTGCTCTGGCTCCCGAGCATCGCACGCCCGCAATCCATCGATCCCTCCACTGCGATCAGGCTACAGCGCACCATCGACAGCATGCGCTCCGCTCATGGTATCCCGGGCATCGGCGCGAGTGTGCTGCTGCCTGGGCACGACCTCTGGCAGGGAAGCAGTGGCGGCTCACACGCGGGGACGCCGATAACACGCGACATGCTGTTCGGCATCGGCAGCAACAGCAAGCTGTTCACGGCTGCGGCGGCTCTGAAATGCGTGGAGAATAACCGGCTTGGTCTTGACGATTCGCTGTACGCATGGCTGCCGTCGTACAGGAACATCGACTCGAACATCGCTATACGCCAATTGCTCAATCACACCAGCGGCATCGCCGATGTCAACGAGATTCCCGGCTACCCGGACTCCATACTCAGCGATCCGAATCGGGTGTTCACACGCGAGGAGGTGCTGAGTTGGGTCGGACCGTCTCATTTCCCCGCAGGATCTTCATGGGAGTACTCCAATACCAATTACATCCTCGCGGGCATGATTGTCGAGAGAGCGGTTGGCCGCCCGTTCGCAGCTTTCCTCAGGGACAGCGTACTCAGTCCGTTGCAGCTCGATAGCTCCTTCCTGCCGATTGACGAAGCGCTCACCGGTATCATCGCGCATCCCTGGGCCAACAACGCAGACATCAGCGCGATCCCTCGCGCCTCCATCAACAGCGCCGCCTGGTGCGCGGGTGCGATGTACTCCACTTCGAGCGAGATGGCGCAGTGGTACGCGGCACTGATGGAAGGCCGCGTGCTCCGTCCCGAGTCCTTCCGCGAGATGACGAAATTCGTCGGCACAGGCAGCTATGGTTTTGGAATCAGTGAAAAAGTACTCGACGGTCGTCTTCTCTGGATGCACGGCGGCAGCATCCGCGGCTACACCTCGCAGATGCTTTACGATACGACGATGCACGCGGTGATCTGTGTCTTGACCAATGAGACACCTGCCCCAGCAGCGTTGATCGCGCAGCTGCTGCTTGGCGAACTTGTGAACGGCACCGTCACGTCCGTCGTGAATGAGCAACCGCCGGACTCAGCATGGCAAATCTATCCAAACCCCGCCACCGGCATCATCACAATCGGAAATGCGCAAGGTCCGGTACGATTATACGATGCGCTCGGACGGCTTATGTGGACGGGAATGAACGCGGATTCGCTGCAGATCGACACCGCAGGCTGGCCTGGTGGGATGTACTTCTTCATGGCGAATAATTCCGTAAAGCCGTTCAGCAAATTGTAGACTGCACGGGAACAGCTCGGTTGAGTTTCCCGGCATCACCCCCTTCACTTGTTTCGATCGAACCGGGTCAGTACCCATGCATCCCGAATGCGGATCGCGTAACGGTATAACCAATCCACAAAGCTTCAGGAAGCTCATGCTGGCAGAAAAAACGAGTTGCTGAAGTGGCCTTCCGGCGCTGATTGTGGATTGTCTGGAGCCGCGACTCTCCTCGCCATGCGATCGGATCCCTTTCATTATGAATCATGATGTTTCATTATGCGACTGCTCGTGATATATTCCGAAAAAACAATATCGAGGTGTCGTCATGCCTCCAGCGGTCCGGATATCGGAGAAATTGCTCGGCGAAGCCAGGAAATACAGCAGGATTGATCATCGGTCATTGACCGGTCAGATTGAACATTGGGCCCGAATCGGTAAATGTGTCGAGGAGAATCCTGACTTGACCTACGATTTGATAAAAGGAATCCTGACCGGTATCGAAGAATTAAATCAGGGCGAAAAGACTGAATATCAATTTGGTTGAATGGTCATGAACATGTATCAATCCCGCTCCGTCGAACGGAAAGTCAGGAAATTGGATCAACAAGGAATACGTGCACGCTTGTCACTCCGTGGGATTTTCGCGGATTGGGACGGATTGGCGCGGATATGAGTTATTGCAGCCCCATATACGAAAGATTTGCGGATATGGAGTCAAAGACTTTCTTATCCGCGTACATCCGCAAGAATCCGCGTGAATCCGCGCACGTCTTTATCCGCATTCATCCGCAATAATCCGCGTGAATCCGCGTACGTATTCAGGGCAGGACTCAATCCGGAATCTCAGGATCGACGAGATTGGCGAGTTGCGCGAGCGATTCCTGCCAGCCGAGATAGCACATTTCCAGCGGAATCACCTCGGGAATTCCTTCCTGCACGATGGTCAGTTCGGTTCCACAGGAGACCTGCTTTAACGATACCGTTACCTGCATATTCCCGGGCAGATTCGGGTCATCGAAGCGGTCGACGTATCGGAGGCGTTCATCCTGCACCAACTCGAGATATTCCCCGCCGAATGAATGAGCATTCCCGGTAGAAAAATTCCGGAATGACATTTTGTATGTGCCGCCCACTCTCACGTCCATGTGGTGAACCTCGCAGGTGAAACCGTACGGCGGAATCCATTTGGATATCGCCTCGGCTTCAAGAAACGCGCGATAGACCTTAGTCGGGGTTGCGCGGAGCACCCGATGAAGCTGCACTGTGCCTGTTGCCATGGTCTCTATCCTTTCCGTTGAGCTGTTGTTGTTATTACATCGACACGGTGAATATAGGATAATTTTTCTTTTATTCAACAGGACGTGCGGGCAGCATCACCAAGCGAGGATCAGGCGTGCTCCCCTTTCCATTCATGCGCAATCACGATGCATTCCCGTTGCATAGGCTATGCCAGTTCCGCCCCCTTCCCGGCCAGCAACTCTTTCAGTATCGATCGGTGGCAATGTGTTTCGTCTTCGCAGTAGCAGCCGACGGAGAAATTGCTGTGATGCGATAGCGCGGCGAGTAGTTCCAACGTACGGCTGTTTGCGGGCTCGGCCATCTCGGCCCGGTATTTTTTGCTGAATGCCGCCCACTGCGCTGGTGTTGCGGCATCCTGACCCAGCTTCATCGTCTCAGCGCTGGGCGCCAGGTTTGGAAACCACACGTCGTAGAAATTGCGTGATGCGAATTCCGCTTTCGGCACACCTCGTGGGGGCCGTCGCACGGTACCGATACGCAACCCCTCGTCCGGCGCTCTCTCGCTTCCCAATCGTACAATTCGTAACGCCATTATTCACCTCCTGATTGACGAACAATGTTTACCCTCCGACAGCAAACCTCCCAGCCTGCTTCAGCTGCCTGATGAAGCATGTCCGACGGGAAGGCATGGGCGCATTCGCAAATGGCTAACTGTCCTGGGAGTCAATATCGATTCGGCGTCCCCCGGCTCGTCTTACCGTAAAACGCTCATGATGCGGAATGCGGTCTTGCCGCCCACCCTGAGGATGACTGCGTACTGGCCGGTCGGCAGTGCCTCGTTTGTCCAGTTGACGCGGTGCGTACCCTGTTGCTTGTCGGCGTCCACGAGCGTCTCAAGCCTCCGGCCGAGCATGCTGTAAATCTCCAATCGTATCGATGCTGGATGCGGCAGTGTGTATTCGAACATCGCCTGTCGCCGTACCGGATTGGGATAGTTCTGCGAGAGCGCGAATCCGTTTTCGGCTGATGTCACATCCCCGACGGAAAGAAGTGATGAGGTCGCGGTGAACCGCAGAACCCTGTTGTTGCTCGCATCCGCAACCCAGAGCTTGCCTCGTTCATTTTCGAGTTCCAAACCCCAAGGATTTTCCATCCCGGTTGGACCGGCCATTGCCGTATCCGAAACGAAATCCTGCTGCCCAAGCACACCGTCAGCATCTGCCCCGTTGGCTTTCGATGCCGCGTGGTTGAACCAGAGTACACGATGATTGCTGTAATCGGCAACATACAACCGACCTGTGGCGTCGATCGCGAGGCCGGTTGGTTCGTTCAATCCATTTCGTGTGGTCGCAAGTGATGCGGAGGTGAAATCGCCCTGCCCCAGCACGGCATCGGCGTCGGCGCCGTTCGCTTTCGTCGCCGCATTGTCGAAACGTAGCACGCGATGCTGAGCGCTCGACGATACGTAAAGGTGCCCTTGCGGATCGACGACAAGTCCGCGCGGCCACTTCAGTCCGTTTTGCAGCACGGTATCTTTATTGGATATGAAATCCAGCTGCCCAAGCACGCCGTCCGCGTCCGCTCCGTTCGTTTTCAGGGCCGCATTGTCGAAACGAAGGACGCGGTTGTTCGCCTGATCGGAAACGTACAGGGTCCCATTCTTATCGATCGCGAGCCCGCGGACGTAATACATACCATTTCGTGTGATGTTCATTGTGTTCGAATCGAAATCGGGCTGTCCGAGAACCCCATCCGCGTCGGCGCCTGTAGGCTTTACGGCGGCATTATCGAAGCGCAGTACGCGGTTGTTGGACGCATCCGCTACCCAGAGTCGCCCCGCGGCGTCAATCACGACAGCAGTCGGAAAATTCATTCGATTGCGTGCGACCGCTGTGGAGATCGTATCGAAATTTGTTTGTCCCAATACCGCTTCCGCGGGTGCTCCCGAGGTCAGCGATGCGGAGGCCGCCCAGCGAAGAACGCGATTGTTCGCGATATCGGCCACAAACAATTTCCCTGTTCGCGGATCGATCGCGACCGAAGTCGGCGCATATAAGGACGTCGCTCCTCCGCCAGGAGTGTTCGTTGTGAAGTTGCTTTGGCCAAGGACGAGATCGGCAGCCTGTCCATTCGTCCATTGCGCTGTTGCCGGTGTGGCCGCAGTCACAAGCATGATGCATATGCCGATGTATCGGGATAAGACCATGGCAGCCTCCATTGGGAGTTTGGGTATCGTAAGTATTCGAGATTAAACGTAGCAACTATTGTACCCATGATCAAATCGACTTCGATGCCACTCATCTGTCGAGCTCTATTGCTGCATCATCATCCAGAATTCTCAGGAAAACAACATCCGCCCTGCTACTCCCGAATACAAAAAAAAGTCCCGCCGAAGCGGGACTTGAAAAAAACCTGGGGGCCGAGGTCGGCTATTTTTTCTGTGCCTTGATCCACGTGGTGGTCACGGACTTCGGACGCGTGATGGGCATACCCATGGCGCGGGCGACAACCGCCTGCGAGGCGATACCGAGAGCGCGGCTCACGCTGAAGAGAACCGTGTAGTAATCGAATTCGGTGAGGCCATAGTGATACAGCAATGCGCCCGAACCAGCATCCACGTTCGGCCACGGATCGGCGATCTTCTGGATCTGACGGAGAACATCCGGCACGACATCGAATACGTTCGAGACGGTTTCGAACACCGGATCGCCGGCGCAGTATTGCTTTCCGAAAGCCAGGAACGCGTCGAAACGGGGGTCGGTGATGCGAAGCACGGCATGGCCGTAACCCGGAATCACCTTGCCTGAATTCAGCGTATCCCACGCGAATTTCTGGAGCTGCTCTTTCGACGGCGCGCCGCCAAACTGTGCGTTGACTTCAATGACCCACTTCAGGCATTCCTGATTGGCGAGGCCGTGCAGAGGACCCGCGAGCCCGTTGAGACCTGCGCTGAGCGCATAGTACAAATCCGACAACGCGGAGCTGACCGTGGCAGCCGAGAACGCGCTGACGTTTCCACCCTCGTGATCGCTGTGCAGCACGAGATACAGACGCATGAGCTTGGTGAACTCGCCGTTGGGATCGCCAAGACCAAGCATGTGCACGTAGTTCTGTGACCAGTCCGCATCGGGGAGCGGTGCGATGGGATCGCCCTTCCCGAAACGCTTGCGGTAAATCCATGCCGCGATGGTCGGGAGCTTCGCGATGATGGACAGAGCGTCCTCAAGAGTCGCTTCCCAATACTGGTCCTTCTTCATGCCTTCATTGTACCGGCGTGCGAACACCGATTCCTTCTGCATGATCAGGATAGCGGTGTTGAACATCGCCATCGGGTGCGAGTCGGCAGGCATGGCGTTCATCACGTCCCATACGTATTTCGGCACTTCCATGCGGGCACGGAGCTGGGCCTGGATATCCGCTAGTGCGTCGGCATCGGGAAGTTCGCCCACGAGAAGCAAATAAAGGATTTCTTCGGGGATCTTGTCCCCAAGGTGCTTGAGTTCGATTCCGCGGATGATCAATCCTTTGTCGGGCGGCACTTCGGACGTGTCGCACACGAGGCCTTTGACTCCGCGCATGCCTCCGTACACTTGCTTGATGGAAACCTGGGATACGATGTTGTCGCCCTGTTCCGCTACGATGGCCTTGATCTCATCGCGCAGGGGAGGGATTACGGCCGCCAGCTTGTCCTGGATAGTAGGCATGGTGCTTCCTCTTGTTTGAATTGCAGTGAAGTGGGAAAATGATGCTAGTGTCAAGCATTTTTAAAGTAGCCATTTCATAGAATAAATGAAACATATCCTTCGAATTATTTTTACTGAATCACCTGTTTTTTTTCCTTTCCGTCCCCCCGCCTTCATTCTCCCGCATCCCGATTAAAGGCTGGCCGCTCCTGTTTTTTCTCGCACGCATTTTCGTATATTGCCCTCTATCCTGCACGGTCATGGGACTGTTGCCGAACGGGCGTTCGCCCGCCCGTCACGTCATCGATCAAGCATCACAGGTACGAACATGTACGACCGCGAAGAAATAGTACGAGTAGCCGCAGCCGTTATTCGCAATGGCCAAGAGGTCCTGATCTGTCAGCGAGGAATCAATCACAGGTACGGTCTCAAATGGGAATTTCCAGGGGGAAAGCTCTTCCCGGGCGAAACCCTCACCGAATGTCTGGAACGCGAGTTGTGGGAAGAACTCAATATCGAACCGGTGAAACCTGTGGAGCTGAAAACCATCCAAACCACGTACGAGGATGGCGGGAGTTTTCTCATCACCTTCTTCCTCGTCCAAGAGTTTAGCGGAGAACTTTTAAACCGGGTCTTCGAGGATATACGCTGGGTCACGCTCGACGACATCTCGAACTATACACTGCTCGAAGGCTCGCTCCCGATTCTTCCCACATTGAAATGAAGCCGCCGGCCCCGGACACCGTCCCTTTTCCCGACCTCGACTCAATCAATACGATCCGTCGTTCGCTTCTACGCTGGTACAAGCGCAACGCCCGCGTCCTGCCATGGAGAAATCGTGACGATGTGTACGCGATTCTCGTCAGCGAATTCATGCTTCAACAGACCCAGGCCGCACGCGTCATCGAACGTCTGCCCGGCTGGCTGGAGGAATTTCCGGATTTGAACGCGCTCGCCTCGGCCTCCCGGCGCAGGGTGCTGCTTGCCTGGACCGGCATGGGATACAATCGTCGAGCCATCGCGCTCCACGAAACCGCGGCGGCTATTGTCCAGCTGCACGGCGGCCGGATTCCCGACGATCCCCTGATACTGCAAACCCTTCCCGGCATCGGCAGGTACACCGCACACGCCATCACATGCTTTGGACACCGAAAACGCGTTCCGATGGTCGACGTGAATATCAGGAGAGCGTTCTCAAGGCTGCTTGAGAGACAGATTGACGAATCGACGATGATGGCGGAAAGCGCGGCCTGGGAAGCTGCGGAAGTGCTGCTGCCACGGCGCAGCTATTACAACTGGAACCAGGCGTTGATGGACCTCGGAGCGCTGGTCTGCACAGCCCGCCAACCCGATTGCGACCGTTGCCCCATTCGAACGAACTGCGCGTCGGCAGGTCGCATGATTCGTGCGGAACGTTCCGCACCCATGGCCGTGCGCGAAACGCCACGCCGATTGTATCGCGGACGCGTCGTGGAACTGCTCCGCAACGCTGAAACATACGAACTGCACGGATCGGATTTGCTCGACCGGTTGTTCAACGGCGATCCCGACGAGGAGGCAAGGCTTCGCGACATTCTCGCCACATTGCATACCGACCGAATGATCACCCTTCATCCGGGTAATCCGGAAACGACGCTAAACACCTTGCTCGTGAGGCTGGTGGAATGACCATCGATCCGCAACATCGAAAGGAACTGTTGGAAACCTGGAGCGAACACCGCACTTCCATTCGTGCACGGTTGAGCGAGTTTCGCGCTGTTCCGCCCAAGCGCCATATATACGAACTGTTTTTCTGCATCATGACGCCCCAGTCCAGCGCCGCTCAATGCGCGCTGGTAGCGGAGGAACTCGAGCGCCGGAATTTCCTGCTCACGGAATTCGATCCCACCTCCCTGCTTCGCTCCTTTCAGGGCGGGTATGTGCGTTTTCACAACACCAAGGCGCGGCGTCTTGTCGCGCTGCGGCATCGAGAACACGATCTCCGGGACTTGTTATCCCGCAAAATTTCCGATAAGGAACTCCGCGATGTCCTGGCGACGGAAATTGACGGCCTTGGCATGAAGGAGGCGAGTCATTTTCTGCGCAACATCGGCAAAACCGATCTCACCATCGTGGACCGCCACATCCTTCGCAACATGATCAGGCTCGGCGCTCTCGACAGTTGGCCCTCGAGCATCCCGCGCCGCCGCTATCTTGAGATAGAGCGCAAATTTGAGGATCTTTCGCACGAACTTGGCATTCCGCCCGATGAACTCGATCTTCTGCTCTGGCAGCGTGAGACTGGATTCCTGTTGAAATGAGCGACACCGACCATAGCGTTTTTTCATTGAAGGGCGTTTCCTGCGCGTACGGCAAAACGGACGTGCTCAGCAACGTGGATCTCGAGATCCACGCAGGGAGCTTTACCGGCATCATCGGACGAAACGG
Organism: uncultured Chromatiales bacterium; assembly: GCA_964371045.1. Taxonomy (GTDB): domain Bacteria; phylum Bacteroidota; class Ignavibacteria; order SZUA-365; family SZUA-365; genus JAOSJT01. The sequence goes on from CAYJMN010000098.1 coordinate 15,158, forward strand.
CGCGGGCAAGACCACGCTGTTCCGGCTGTTTACCGGGGCCCATCGCGCCCGTCTCGGCGAAGTGCGCTGTTCGGGACGCGGCATTCGCGAAATTCCTCCCCGTGAGCGGGCCAGGCAGTGCGCCGTCGTGCCGCAGACCGAGGACATGGTCTTTCCTTTTAGCGTTCGCGCCATGGTCCTGCTTGGAAGAGCGCCGCATGTCGGATTCATGGGATACGAGACCGATGACGACCTCGCAGCGGCGCAACGGGCGATGGAGAACGCAGGCGTCCTGGATTTCGCCGACCGGCTGGTGACGGACCTCTCCGGCGGAGAACTGCACAGGGTGCTTATCGCCCGCGCGCTCGCTCAGGAAGCGCCGATTTTGCTGCTCGACGAACCCAACGCGCATCTCGATCTTCATTTCCAGGTGGAGCTTTTTGAACTACTCTCCCGTCTCCATGCGGATGGTCGCACGATCCTCTGTATTACGCACGATCTCAATCTCGCCGCGCGCTACTGCGAACGGTTGCTTCTGCTCGACGACGGTCGGCTTGTCGCGGACGGCGCCCCCGTGGAGGTTCTTACTCCTGAGCGGATTCAGCGGCATTTCAGCGTAACCGTCGCCGTAAACATCGAGGATTCCATTCCACATATCCGTCTGCTGCGGAGCAAATAATTTCCGGAAACCTGGCTTGAGCCGACCTCTCCCCCGACCTCTCCCCCCTGTCCCCCTCTCCGCTTACGGCCTCATATCTTTTCGCGACCTCTCCCCCCTGTCCCCCCTCTCCGCTTACGGCCTCATAGCTTTTCGCCGCTGCGGAGAGGGGGGAACTAATCAAATGAGCTTGTCTGATTCGAAAATCTAAATTTATCTACGTCCTCTCCCTGACCTCTCCCCCCGGCCCCTCCCCCCAACCAAAATTCTCTTTGCGTCTTTGCGCCTTTCCGCCTTTGCGTTACCTTCCCCTTTCTCTTTGCATCTTTGCGCCTTTCCCCCACCCTCCTCCGCGCGAGCCTCTTCTCTCCTATCCCGCATTTGTCTATCTTGAGAGTATGATCAAGACCCGAAGAGAAATACGTGAAAAGGCGATGCAGGTCCTCTATGCTTACGAGGTGTCGCAGGGCCCGATAGAAATGCTCCTTGAGACAATCGCCGGTGAAGAACTCAACGCCGTGGAAGAGGAATACCGCTTCGCCCAGGGACTCGTTTACGCGGTTCTGAAGCACAAGGCCGAAGCCGACAAGCTGATTACTGACATGTCGACCCATTGGTCGTTTGATCGCATCGCCGTACTGGACCGTGTACTCCTTCGTATGGGTGTTGTCGAATTTCTGTACTTCCCCGATATTCCCGCGAAGGTCTCCATCAACGAATGCGTGGAAATCGCCAAACGCTACAGCACTGAGCAGAGCGGGCGCTTCATCAACGGATTGCTTGACGGAATACTCACCGAACTGCAGGACACCGACCGCATCCATAAAGCTGGGCGCGGGCTCCACAACTCCTGAATCTCCTCAATCGGAAAGGCCTCGTATGACCGCAATCGCCACCGCTGTTTCGACGCACGACAGTCGGAGGCGTGTGTTGCATGCCTGGTACATGTACGACTGGGCGAATTCAGCCTTCGCCGTCACCATCCTCTCCGCGCTGTTCGGTCCGTATCTCGCCTCCGTCGTCGTTCCCGCAGGCGGGATCGAAGTTCCATTATTCGGACTGACGGCAGTCAAGGCCACGACACTGTACGGCTACACGCTCAGTCTCAGCGCGCTGCTGGTGATGCTCAGCATGCCCGTGCTCGGCGCGATCGCGGATCACACATCGGCAAAACGCACCTTTCTGTTTTTCTTCTGCTGGATGGGGAGCCTGAGTTCGCTGCTCATGTTCTTCGTCGGACCAGGCGACGTATGGCCGGCGATGCTCCTGTTCTTCATCGGCAATTTCAGCTTCGTGTCCGCGAACGTCTTTTACGACGCGTTCCTTCCGCATATCGCCACGCGTGATGAGCAGGACACCGTTTCCGGCAAGGGCTACGCGTACGGATACGCAGGAGGTGGCACGTTATTCGTACTGCAGGTGCTGCTGGTAACATTTCACGAAGCGATAGGCATCGATGTCGGTCTCGCGATACGCATCGCGCTCGGCAGCGTGGGCTTGTGGTGGGGCGGCTTTTCGATGATCACATTTTTTCGACTCGAGGAACCGCGTATCGATAGCAGGCCCGAACCGGTGCTGCGGCTCTTCATCGGAGGCTTTCGTCGCATTCTCCTGACGATTCGTACCGTCCGCTCGCTTAAACATCTCGGTATTTTCCTCCTCGCCTTCATGATCTACAACGACGGTATCCAAACCGTCATCGCCATGGCGACGATCTATGGCAAGGAGGAATTGCAGTTCGACACGCTCACGCTCATGGGCAGTCTGCTCATGATTCAGTTTGTCGGGATACTCGGTTCACAGCTTTTTGGAACCGCGGCCCGGCGCTTCGGAGCGAAACCGATGGTGATGGTCTCCCTCGTCGTCTGGACCGCCGTCGTGGTATACGCGTTTTATATGACCAAAGCGATCGAATTCTGGGTGCTCGGCGCCGTCGTGGGGCTCGTGCTGGGAGGAAGCCAGGCGTTGTCGCGTTCGCTCTACAGCCGCATCATTCCCCCGTCCGCGTCGGCCGAGTTCTTCGGTTTTTTCTCCGTGTTTGAAAAATTTTCCGCCATCCTCGGTCCCGCTCTCTTCGCCTATCTCAGCTACGCCAGCGGCAGTTCGCGCAACAGCATCCTCTCGCTCGTGATATTCTTCGTTGTCGGTCTCGTGTTACTGTTTTTCGTCAACATCAAGCGCGCGGAAGAAGACCGCGATATCCTCGAAGCTAGACTCAATACTCCGGGTGTCTGAGGTGGTCTGCCTTATCCGCGTCAGCCAAGCACGTCATGCTGAGTGTGCCCACCAGCGCTGCGCACCGGTCCATTTCTTGGATGACATGAGGTTATAGAGACGCCAAGCAAACGCCGTCACCCTGAGTGTACCCACCAGCGCTACGCACCGGTCCATTTCGTGGATGACATGATAATAGATCCGGGTAACCGCCGCACAGTCATTCGAATGTGTGAAATATACACTGAATAATACCTCTTCCTCCCCCTCTCTTCCAAGAGAGGGGGCATGGGGGGTGAGTTGTTCGATACCCTACAGACGCCGGGGTCGGGGCGGTGAGTTTATGAGATCAGACGGATTCATGCCCATTTTACAAGTTGTCATAAGAAGGGCCGCCGCAGTAGGATTGTCCATGGTTCCGGGATCTCGTGTCGGCTGCGTCTCGAAGGTCGTAGACTCGCCGCGGCGGAGTGACGCGTTGGCAAGTGCTGTCGAGTCCCATTGTGCATTACGAAACCAATTATCCTTCGAGACGCCGCCATGCTCACAACATGCGATGATGAACGACTTGGCTGTGGCGGCTGCTTCCTATGACATCTTGGACGTACCTAGTCTCCTCGTACGTTACGGAACCAATCATCCTTCGAGACGCCGCCAGATGACACTCAATGCAATTACGAACGATCATACCGTGGCGGCCCTCAGGATGACGAGCTTAAAAACGCGCGTACGAACCCATCTGTCCTCCACGAAATGGACCGGTGCGCGGCGCTGGTGGGCACACTCAGGTCGTAGACTCGCCGCGGTGAGGTGACGGGGTTCACTCGTCCGGCGCGACTCGCGTAGTATAGGACGGATTTTCACACCCTTTTCTGTCCATAGTATCGTATATTACGGGCATACAATCTTTTGGTGTCAGTATGAATCGGTATCTTGGCCTGCTTTGGATTGTTATTCTTGTCGGGAGCGCCTCCGCGCAGAGGGAAGCGACATTAGCGTTACACGACGGGAATGAAGTCATCGGCGTCATCGTGTCCGTCACAAGGGATAGCGTATATCTCGCGCAGCCTCAGCTTCTCCATTATGCCGACCAGACGGAAGTTGTACCAATGCGCTCCTTTTCCCGCAATCAGGTACGCATAGTAAGCATCGGCGGCAAGCCCAGCCTGCTCACGTATGCGCTATTCGGCTTCTTGGGCGGTGCGGTGTCCGCACTCGCGACGGGGCTTGTGCTGACGGCAGGAGACGAGCAAAAATCGTTCAGCGAAGCGACGGATGCAATGGCCTTAGGTTTTGTCTCCGCCCTCGGCGCCATAGCCGGCACGGGCATCGGCCTTCTGTATGGCCTATCATCAAGCGACGATCGCACAGTGTACGACATGGCGGTTGACGCAGATTACGAATTATTGCGGAACGTGTACGTCAGCAAGACGTCGGTGACCCGCTGACCATTGCCGTATCAAGGCTACCTCTTCGTGCTCCAGACAGAACTGCGGGAGGGCCCGCGTCGTATCTGCAGGATCAATCATAGCAGCGTTGCCTCCTCTCACCGTTTTTGTGTTACATACTACTCCACGCCAATGCGAATCATTTCTGAAAGGTCTCGAAGAAAGTATCGCAGAGCTGCAAAGGCGCGGAGATACAGACGTGATGATTGTTGCCCGATATCGCTGTGCATGATATGTGATGGTCGGGATCTGTGAGCACGCGAATCCATGGAGGAAGAGCCCTCGCAAAATAATTCGAGCTGTGCTTAACTAAATCTCCCCGCTCTCTTCGCCTATCTCAGCTACGCCAGCGGCAGTTCGCGCAACAGCATCCTCTCGCTCGTGATATTCTTCTTTATCTGTCCGCCGAAGCTCGTCAGCGCAGCCGTCGATTGTCTGAGGATCAGAGCGAAA
>CAYJMN010000099.1:0-19721 GCA_964371045.1 uncultured Chromatiales bacterium
GTTGCATCCCGCTTCACGATAAGTGGGCGTTTCATGTATCGCCCCGGTTGCATCCCGCTTCACGAGCAGTGGGTGTTTCATGTATCGCCCCGGTTGCATCCCGCTTCACGAGCAGTGGACGTTTCATGTATCGCCCCGGTTGTATCCCGCTTCACGATAAGTGGGCGTTTCATGTATCGCCCACAATCCATATCCATTTCCGAGTGTGGACGATCCAGTACACCCTCTCATTATCTTCATGTCGTTCGGTACCATCAGCTTCCGATACAACGACCTGTTTACGTCTTCGGATCTCGGAAGCATCATTGTTATCGCTATGCGGACATCCCCTCCAACTTCCCTTCGTGTTCAGGGCTCAGGGTACGATGTATCTCTCAGGCAACTCGATCAGTCCATTACCTCACAACCTGGAATTTTCCACTCCGCATTTCACCGCCCGATGAGAGGCGAAACACATACACTCCCGGAGGAAAAGCCGAGGGGGAAAAGCGTGCGATATGCCGGCCCGGAGCGATATCCCCTTCTATCACTGTTGCCTTCTCCCTGCCTAACACATCGAAAATTCGCAGTGACACACCGCGCCGCGCCGCCCGACTGTCGACAGCAAAGGGAATTTGCAGTTCCTGGTTTGCGGATACGGGATCGGGATATCCATGACCCAGCATCAGACTCACGGGAGCAGGCTCTGCTTCTATGTCAACCAGATCACCGAATCTGAAGACGCGTTCGACCCAGACGCTATCGTTACAGGCTTCAAGCCGCATTCGAATCGTGACCTCCCGCATATCGGGGTTCTTCGTTTGTCGGACGAGTCTGTATTCGTCGAATGATCTCTGGACGAATCCCTCGAACGCGGTGAACATCGCAGTGAGCGTATCTTCGTTCGGAATGGAAAAATAAAGGCCTCCGGTCTCACGACACAGCGTCGCCAGACCGCTGTCGACAGAAGGTGATCCCAGAGCGAACAGAAACAGACGGATACGCCAGCGGCGCGCTTTGCTGAGGAGTTCTTCCTCTGTAATCGTGCTTCCGTTATCCGCGCCGGTCGTCAAGGCCACGACGGTGGCTTGTCCCTGGCGTCCGTTCGTCTCCAATTCCACCATTCCTGCGTACAGCGCATCGTAGAGCACACGCTTTCCGCCGGGCTTCATTTCGTCGAATGCCTGCTTGCTGAGATCGCGATCATTCCCGAGAAATGTATGCACGATGGGATGGTCGGCGAACGAAATGATGCTCGCGCTCTGACACTCCCGTCCCATGCTGTCGATGAATGCTTTACCCGCGTCGCTGACCCGACTCAACGTCGGTACGGAAATCGAAGAGGAATTATCAATCAAAAGTGCGATGTCGTAACAATTGTCCGCATCGGCGGAAGGAATGCGGTCCAGGATATATTTAGAGGAATCGATTAATCCGAGATATTCCTTGAGGATCAATTGCCTTTTTTCGAGATCGTATATCGGTGATTCGCCACAGTAGGCCGCGAAATACAACTGATAGTAGTAGTAGTCTGGGGAATTGGGAACCAACAATCTCAAATCAAGACGCGGTTGCGCAGCTACCGGTAGGGCCGCGAACAGGCAGAAAAGAAAAACGAGCTGTTTCATGGTATATACCTCCGTAACTCACCGTATTGGGAGAGCGGGGCTTGGCCAGGGATATGGAATGTTGTACGTGCTTTCCTCACCGCGGACGTTGAGGATGAATATCGTCGCATGATAATCCGGTGATGACCTGAGAGGTGGATATGGACTCGCGTCGCTGCGAATCATGACGTTGCTGCCGTCGAACACGCTTTCGAACGGACTCCTGGATACGGTACGCATATCGCCCTGCGCGAAGGCGTAGAGACTCTGCTCGCCGGCGCCGACAATGGTTTCTCCGCTTCCGTATGTTTCGTCGTCGTCTTCATCGTGGTGCAGAAGGATGATTGCGGCCGCGAGACGGGCGCAATTGTATTGTCGAAAATACTCCGGGGGAATCTCCGCCTTCAATGGAAGACTCGCGGCGGGAATGTCGAGATAATTCGCGGACACCGAGTACACGCTCAGGCAGGGAAGCTGAACAGCCGTGGATGCCGGCGGCGGAATCAATACCAGCGAAATCCGCAAACCGCTCCCGGCGAATTGCCGTATTGGAAAAACTGTCGTATCCACAATCGCCTCGAATCGTATCGTGGTCCGGACGTGCGCCGTGTCTGTCCGCCAAGGGTCGCTGCACGGATCGGCGCCGATCACGCGGCTCGGATCGCTGTCGTCCGGGGGAGAACATGCAGGAAGCGCTACATACAAAGCAACCATCATCGTCACTGCGATGAGACGTCCCCCTCTCCACCGTGTATGCGGGAGTGGCCAGGCGGGACGGCCGGGTCCGAATAATCGTGGGTCAGAACTGATAGCGCAAGCCGTATGTGAGTCCGAGACTGTGACTGGTAAACAGTTTATCTTTGTACTTGTAAGCAAGCAACGATCCGTCCGCGCCGATGACGACACTCAACAGAGGGAACGGCGACAGTCGCACGGCGAGTCGTCCGCCGATAACCGGACCGAGATCCGTACCGCCGATTTGCAGCATGGCTTCGGGCGTAATGCCCGACGTAAGCGGGAGCGAAAAGCGATAAAATCCCGCGCCCTGAAACAGCACCGGTTGGCGCTGGAAAATGTACAACGAATCGTTGTCAATCCGGTAGTATTCCATCGCGAAAGATTTCTGACCGAGCATGATCCCGACCGCATGGTTGGCATTGAAGGCATAGCCGGCAATTATGGAAAAATGCTGCTGCTCTCGTTCAACGCCAGCGCGCTGATAGTCAATATACGGCCATGTGGTGAGATGCTCGCGCTGTACTTCTACGTCAAATCGTCCGGGAAGTGAAAGGTGCAGCGGCGCCTTCGCTGCTTCAGTAATCGTGATGGGGCGATCGCTGTGCACGGGTCGGGAAAGCGCCACGTACAGGGTATCGAAGCGTACTATTGGCTCCGCCGCGACAATCGCCCCGGAAGCCGGGAGGTACACCGTGTCTATCCTCGTGATGTACACAGTGCGGTAGCTTTTGCCGCCGGCCTGATTGGCGACTCCGTTGACTGCGTCACCACCCGCGTCCGTTCCAGTCGCAGTCGGTGTCGGTATGGATGTCTCGGTAACAGGTGGTGCCGGTATGGATAGCTCGGTAACCGGTGGTGTAGAATCGGTGTTACGCGAATTCGTGACGTCGTCGATGAAATATCCGGCCGTGAACAGGGAAAGCCCCAGCAGCACTGCGCTGAGAATGCGTCCGGTTGTCCACCATCCAGTGGCTGCGAGCACACCGGCGGCAGATGTAGCACCAGTAGTGGCGGCGCTACCCACGGCTGTGGCTCCACCCACCACTGCGCTGCCGGCCGCGGCGCCCGCGGCAGTTCCTGCAGCCGCACCACCGGTGGCGAGACCTCCCGCCATAGTGAGTCCCGCGGCGCCAAGGACGGCTGCGTCGAGATGTGCCGGGACGGTGACGGCGCGGGCATCCGCCGCGATCATGGATCGCAGGGACATATACTCGTGCAGGAGGGCGCGTTTTTCAGGTGAGACGGAAAGGATATGCAGAAATTCCGTTTCCTCGTTCGCTCCGAGAGCGCCGTCCATGAAAGCCGATATTTGTTCTTCGAAGTGCATGACTGTCATTGCCTGTTCTTGCCTGAGTTGAGCATGGTGCGCAGCTTGTTCCGCGCTCTGAAAAGTCTTTTTCGCAATGTGCTGACGGGCAAATCCGTTATGTTCGAGATTTCCTCGTACGTGTACCCTTGATATTCGCGAAGCACCAGAGGCTCGCGCAATTCCGCGGGCAGCGATTGCACCGCATCGTGGAGCCGGTCGCGCAATACGTCGGGTTCCACTGTCTGTTCGGGAAGGACATCCTCCATTTCGTACACGTCCTTGGCATATCTGTAATCTCGAATCACGTTCAGACAGCGGTTTCTCGCGCTACGCAGGAGATATCCCTCAATATTCAAAATTTCCTGCCCGTTGCGGATTTTCTCGAGTGTGCCGAGGAAGACTTCCTGAAAAATGTCGTCGGTCGAGGCGCTGCGTCCCACGAAAAGCGTGCAGTACGAATAAACGCTCTGCTTGTACCGGGCATACAGCTCATTGAAGGCGCTGCCGTCGCCTTCCTGGATACGTCGCTGTAGCTCCTGGTCCTGCGATACTGTTTGACTCACTTCTTCGTACACGTTTTGCCTTCGTACAATTCAGACACCGTACTTTTGTGTCACAAAGATGACACATGAAAGAGCCAAAAATTCCCATTTCTGAAAAAATATTTTTCACCAGAGCAGACCACTGCTCGAAAACGCTGAAATTCGGTGAAAAACCGTCAAAAACAACGATGCGAGCACCCAGGTCGCTGGTGTATTACTCGCCTACCACAATAGTCGTGGTGCGTATTGAGGCGCTTCGCGTTAGCAATTCCAGCATGTACAGCCCCGGAGAGAGCGCCTGCAGATCGAACATCGTCGATTCCAGATGACCATTGGCCATACCGAGATCAAGGTTCGCGCGCACACGTCCGAGGATGTCGTACATAAGCAGGGAGGCGCCTGAATGCACCGGAGCCGACCAGCTAACGCGAACACGGCTGCCGGAACGCGCCGGATTGGGCGCCGCCGAGATAAACAGGTCCGTAGGCGCCGGCGGTTGCTCCAGCGCGGTTGCGATGCTGCCGAGTTCGTAAAACACCGTATCACCGAGAGGTACACGGGTCGTCCATCCCCGATTGTCGGTTGCGGTAACGTACCACTGCAGCCATTTCGCATCGGGAGGCATCAGCACCGGTAGCATGTCGTCCACACCCGGCTGCAACTGCACCGGATGCAGGGTGAAGGCATCGCCAGGGTGCGTTCGGTATTGAATGCTCATGTTCTGGAGCTGCCAGTCCGGATCCCACCTGTCACCTTCCACACGCAGAGAAAAATACAGGTCTTCTCCCGCGCGCAGCACACTCGGTGGGTAGTGGTAAATGTAGGGCGCGTGATTCCAGGCATAGTCACCGAAGGCTTCGAGGTAGTTATAGTTTCGTGACCAGGTCGTGTACATCATGCCATGGAAATTCGGCACGTCGCGCGTCCATTCCTTCCATTTTCGGATCTGCTGCTCGTCCTGATCGTAAAATGGCGCCGAGATCTGCCTGAAACCGAGGTTTGCGAAATAATTGAGACTTTGTTGTACGACATTTGCGCGACCGTTCCAGTTCACGATGCCGAGTCTCTTCGGAAGCATGTCGGCGCTTCCGCGCAAATCGCCATGAACAAGATAGTAGGGACCCTCCACCGCATTATGGAATTCGTCGAACATATCGCTCCACACCCAGACGTCCGCCTCGGGGCTGTGACGATCGATGATATTCAGGCATTGGTCAACGTTGTCGGCCAGGATTTCGGCCGGCCGCAAACCGCGTTGCTCGTCTCCCGCATCCCAATTCATCGTTCGGATTTCATCGTGATTCATGAAATATCTTCCGGTATGAACAATACTGTCGAGCATCGCAAATTCGCGGTTGAGGACGTCGTACACCTCGGGATCCGACATCGTGGCCGCAACCTGATCGGAATAAATGAGGATGGCATGGTAATATGATGCGATGAATGTATCGCCGTTACTGAGGCTGCCGCCTGTCCGACGACGAAGGGTCGGTGCGGTGTGCCACTTATCGTAATCACCGGGATAGGACCGATTCCCCATCCGAACGTCGCGGAGCGTGTCGAAGTCAACACCTTCCGTAAGCGTCGGACCTTCAACGGAGCGGCTCAGGCTCAGCGGCGCACCCTCGCGCCGAATCAGATTGACGAAGCCCGCCTCTTCGAACAACAGATCGTCCCACCAGATGCGGCCCGTTTTCGCACCCCATGTGCCCCAGTAAATGCCGACGGTATCCGCTTCGAGAGAATTGAAGGTGAAATCTACAGCCCTCCAGTCGGTCGTCGACGGAATGGAAAATTCGTTGAAGGCGAGACTGTAACCGGCATTGCTCAGTACGGATATGGTGATGGAGGAAGCCGGCGTAAGTGACTCGGTTCGTACCCATCCACGCACATGGTAGAGCGTGAACGGTTTGACGCGGGTCCAGTACGAAATGCGACCGTGCCCGTACTGCGGTGACTGCTGCGCGAAGTTCTCGAAGCGTATGCTGGCATTTCCCGAGTGCTTGATCTGCGTGTCCGCGAAGCTGACGAGACCAGGCTGATCGATGAAGCGGAATCCTGAGAACTGATCCCCGTTGTATTGCTCGAATCCTCCATTGGGAAGCTGTACCGGAACGTCCCGTACCAGCCTCGCTGTATCCGCTTCGAACACGAAGCGCTGATCGCGCACGGGCAACCCCGAGGCGAGGTTGGGATTGTGAAAAAGCAGATCGTTCGAGTACCCGAAAGGCATGACGCCGGGAATGATACTCAATCCGCGATCGGCTGCGTAGTCGCGCAGCGCCGCAAGAGAATCGAGATAGCGTTGTGGCAGCGTTGTGGGACGCGCGAATTTGGAATCGTTGAGCTGCACCCCGTTGAGCCGATGCTTGAGAGCCTCATCCCAGAGAGCCTTCGCCTCGGTGACGTTGCCGCCAACCTGGATGTTGGTCGAATGATACATCCAGCGTACTGGAAATTCGGGCGCATCGATTATCCGGCACGGCTCGAGTCCCCACCAATCAGGCGTCGGAAAAAGCAGTTGGAGCAGCGTCTGCACGCCGTAACGCAGACCAGAAGGGTCGCAACCGTTGATCAGCACCCGCATAGGCATGGCGTCGAAAACGTAGCCTTCGGGACCGGGATAGACGCTCGTAGCTTTAATGGGCTGATCCGGGTACGATGCCAACATGCCGTTGATCAGGTCGGCGCACACACCAAGGAAGATGCCTGATTGCAGAGTGTCGATGTCGGTCCAGATCCTGGCTTCCAGCGTGTCGTGTCCTTTTTCCCGCAGAAAGGCATTGATGCGGGCGGCTTCATCCCACGCAGGTTTTTGCGGATCCAGAAATATGATGTGTCCCGGTGTAGGCACGAACACCGCGCTGAAGAATCGCTGATAGGCCTGCCGCGGCTGCGGGTGGAGCGTGTGCAACAGCGTTTGCGCCTGTACCGACGAAAAGCAACAGAAAACCAGCAGGGCGGAAATCGAAACGCAACGCCTCATAACACTCTCGCGTTTGTGGATGTCTGCGTAACCTACGAAATCCAGCGATCAGTGGAAACAGGGAACGTGTACGACATCCTCGGACGTGTGTGCGCGAACGTTGATCTCGGTGTGGCGAGTGGTCTCCTGGAATCGACGATGCTCGATGCGCAGGTTCTCTCTCCGGAGGGGTATTTTCTGGAATTGGTTATGCACAGCGCCTCAATGCGCACCCTGAATGTTGTTGAAGGTGAATAATTGCCAGCCCCCCGGATTGCTCGCATCGATGCTTTTGAAGGTTGCTCCCCGAATTCCAGCGCTATGCGACCCGCGATATGCCCCGGTGAAAAAGATTTTTTCAGAAATGGGAATTTTTGGCTCTCTCATGTGTCATCTCAGTGATACAATTGTTAGGTGTCTGAATTGTTTGATGTAAAATGTGATGTCGCAGGATTGTCGCACCGAAGCTTGCCGAATGGCGAGATCTCGTACTCCACATTCGAATCGCCGCAACGTGCTCTCTTGTTATTTTGACATTAGTATCGGAAACGTGTATGTTTTGTACCCGAGCTGTTATTTATCTGGAGGAGGATCATGATGCTGTCATTCGGTTTCCTCATCGCACCTTCTCATTCAGGATTTACAATCATGAAGAACATTGAACGTATATCTTTTCCTGTCCTGGTGCTGGAGTGAGATTGTATACACACTGAAATAGATTCCAGGCAGTTTTTTTACACGAGTTTTTTCAATCACGCATGCCTGAGGTGTGGATCATGAGGCTTCTACTTTTCGTGTTGCTGACGATGTTTGTTCTGCCGGTTTCGGCGCAGGTACGGTGGGAGCGCCTCTCGGAAACGGATAGTGTGCAGACACTGCTGACGCTCAGTAAAACCCATTGGGTGATACTCGAACGCGATACACTGAAGCGAACGACCAATGCCGGCGCGAGCTGGATACGCATTGTCGTGCCACTCGAGTTCGCCGTGAACTCCAAACTGCTCTGGGACTGGAAGGAGGACGGGCGCGGCATGCTGCTGCAGTCTTCAGAGGGGAGTGCGTGGCGAGACAGCAGCAGGTGCAGTCTTGCTTTGACGACGGATAATGGAGGCACTTGGACCATTCACGAGTTCAAGACGGCGGATCGTTTGGCTGTTCCTATCTACGAGCTGCCGGAGGATATCGCATTGGCTGAGGATTCCGGATTGCTGCTCTGCGTAGCCGACAGTTTGTTCCGCAGTCGGGACGGCGGCAATTCTTTCACGCATCAGCCGCTGGATATCCCGGCGAAAACGTTGACATTCATGGGCGACAACTATGGCTGGATACGATCATCCGATAAGCGAGCGGCGGTGACCAGGGACGGCGGACTGACATGGGAGTCGCAATCCCTCATCGACCGTGCCGTTCGACTGATGGTGGATCTCGATGGCCGGTCCATCCTGATGTTTCCCGGACTCGTGTATATTTCGGATCCGTATGGAACCGATTGGGATACATTGTCTCCACCTGTGGATGGACATCTCATCGCTAACAATCCGAATTGGATGGGCTTCGCGATTTTCGATAGGAATGATATCTGGGCATTTCCCGAATCCTCTCCGTTGGGGACCAATCGAACCGTGTACCTGACGCAGGACCGCGGCATGCACTGGTCGTCCGTGCAGGGGCTCGGCGTCAAAGCCGTTCAGCGTCTCGATGCCGAACGAGCCCTTGTTCACGCGGACGGTGTGTACAGTCTGACCATCCCTTCTCGTCGACCATTCGGATTACAGGTGGTCAATTATTCAAGCTTGACGCACCCCATGATCAAGCTCGATTGGAGCGATCCGGGATACGGACCAGTCGCGGGGTACAGGCTGGAGCGCGCGGGGGGGGATAGCGCGTGGACTGAACTTATCGCGCCACCCGAGCCTCCCGCGCAATTTTTCATAGACAACGGCCTTGCGGAGGATGACTGGGGCCCATTCCGCTACCGTCTCTCACTGGCGACGCTCTCCGGCGATACGCTTGTTGCCGCGAGCGACAGCGTCAGTGTTCAGATGGGACGTTTTGTGGAAATTCTGGATGCTATTCTCCCTGATCCCGATGAAGCGAATGTGCTGACCTATGAGCATCTAAGTAAAAAATGGAAGCAGAGGGAAGGATGGAGCGATGACACGACAATCATCGTGACCTATACCTTCTATGTTCCGAAAAAGACTTCGCCGTGGGAGACCCTGCATCCCATCCGCAACATCGCGCGCGGCGAGACCGGTGAGATCGATACGATTTATGGAGGGATCATCGAATATGCCGACAGCCTCCGCTCTTTCCAGTTTTACAACGTCTCGCCCGGCTACGACGGCGGCCTCGGAGAGTCGGGATTATTATCCTGGGCTCTTCACTCGCAAATAAGTACTGTGGGTCGTGTAAGGAAAGAAAGTCTACTCCCCGCCGGAACCCTGGGCCTACAGCTCTTCGACTCCCTTCTGATCGAGACCTCATACTACTTAGCAATCGGAAATGAGCAGATATATCGATATATATGCCGATCTCCTTCCGGATACATCACATCCATCGATGGATATGAACAGCCCAGTTCGCACGGTGGAATGGAAATGCATCTTCGGCTGATATCATCCGGATTATCCGTCGGCGAACCCATGTCCGCCGCGGAGTCGGTCGTACTCTCCCCGGCGTACCCCAATCCTTTCCGAAGCGACGTTACTATCAACATTCAGATAACACGGACCGCTCCGGTACAGCTCACCGTGCACGACATGCTCGGCCGCACGGTTGCCACGCTCAAGGACGGTCCCTGCGAAGCCGGCAAGTATGCGTTCACGTTCCAACCACGGGACCTCTCTTCCGGTGTCTACATCTGTCGTCTGCGTGTCGGCAATGAAGTCAAAACGAGCCGCATGGTGCGTATGCGTTGACCCGGAAAGGGCTTCGGGATGTGTACGCGCGGATGTTGATTTCGGTCTGGCCTGTGGTCGCCTGGAATCCAAGATGCTCGATGCGCTGGCACTCTCTCCGGGGGTGTAGGTTCCGGAATTGCTAACGACCAGCGCCTCAATGCGCACCCTGATTATTGTTGAAGGTGAAGAAGTAACAAACGCCCGGGTTGCTGGCATCGATGCTGTTGAAGCCGTTTCACCGAATTCCACCGTTCTTCGAGCCGCCCCTTGCCCCGGTGAAAAATATTTTTTCAGAAATGGGAATTTTTGGCTCTCTCATGTGTCCTCTCTATGACGCGTTGGTCCGGTGTCTGAATTGTTCGAAGGATAACTGTGATTTTGTAGGCGTGTCGCGTTTAGGATTGCCGAAAGTCGAGATGTCGCACTACACATTCGAATCTCCCCAACGTGACGGTTCGTTATTTTGACATTAGTATCGGAAATGCGTATGTTTTGGGTTCAAGCTGTTCTTTATCTGGAGGAGGATCGTGATGTCTCATTCCACCGATGGTTTCCGCGAACGAATTGTCCGGATTTCTATCATCGTGCTCATCTTCTTTGTGTTTCCGAGGCCGGGAGTTCACCTCGCTGCGCAGATCGTGGAAGAAGCGCTGCCGATATCGTCCGACCGCAGCCAGACAAAGCAAATGGCCGACGGTGGCATCTACTGGATCAATGGTGCAAGCATCAATTTTACTGATGACAATGGGAGCACGAAAACCTCAGTACCTCTTCCACCGGATGTGGGTAGCTCCATGAGAATGGACTGGAGTGGCAGCGGGAAAGGGCTCTTGTACTACAAATCCTCCCTCGATACCGGACTGATCGCTCTTGCGTGGACGGACGACAACGGACAGAGCTGGGACGTTCAGCGCTTCAAAACGCTGGATCGGATGAAGGTGCCGCTGGTTCGGCGGACCTTCGATGCCATCGAGCGCATCAACGATTCGACGGCGTACTGCGCCATAGACAAGACTATATACCTCAGCACGGACAGGGGAAGGACCTTCAGTGATCTCGAATTTTCCTCTCCGGTACAGGTAATAAACATGAACTTCGTCGGTCTCTACGGCTGGGTATGGCAGAATTATTCGGAGGACATTGCGGGGACAACTGACGGTGGTCGAAGCTGGACGAAATATAGCCTCTCTGGACGGGTACGTGCTGTGAACATCAATGGAGACGGAAGAAGCAGCATCCATTGTAGTGGGAATGCCCCGTCGGTGTTTATCACCGAGCCATTTCAAACCAGTCTGGAAATACCGCAGCTCCCGCAGGGTGAAGGCCTGAGCACGCTGTCGGCCTTCGATTACATGTACGTCGATGAGGATCATCGCTGGTGTTTTGCGAAACAGTCCCATGCCGAAAAAACGGACGTGTTCATCACCACCGATGGTGGGGGACACTGGTTCAGGACGGAGATGAATGCCGTTATCGGGGATGCGCTACCGATTGACGCGACGCACGCACTGGTACTGTCGCCAGCTTGGACGCGGCTGACGCTGACGCAGGACAGGCCGTTTACCGTATCCGCAGTCAGTTCCTGTTCGGTGGAAAAACTGCGCGTCACTCTGACCTGGACCGATCCGAGTGATGGCGAATTTACGCACGGTGTGATCGAGCGGGCCGCAGCGGATTCTCAGTGGACATCGGTCGGCAGCGTGCTTCCACCGGATCTGTATTTCACTGACGAGACCCTGCTCGACACCAGTACGGTGCGCTACCGGGTGACATTGAGTACTCCCGACGGCGAGCTGCGGCAAGTGTCTGATAGTGTTACACCGATTCCAGGCGAGTATGTGAATTTTCTTGAAATGTTGCTGCCGGGTGAGGATTGGATATTGCGATATGAGTTCAAACACACCGTCACCCTCTATGGTCAATTTGTGTCCGATACAACCGTGATTGTCGAGTATCGCTATCTGGGAGCATTTGACTCAACACGGTGGATGCGCGTTCATCCATTTGTTGTCACCGAAATCGCCTTGACGGGCGAGAGCAGTAGCAGAAAAGAGTTGTTGATCGAGCATCGTGGATCAATCCCGCATTTCTCGCAAGTAGGGAGGGGCTCCCTCTCCATTTTCGAGTATACCGAGAATATTGAATGTGGAGAAATAGGCTCATTTTTCGAATCGTATTCCCCTCATCCTGTGTATTTCCCTGCGTATATTTTGCCACACCCGCATGCCGATAGTGTACAATTCTGGACTGCTGCGTCTCCTCCATCAAAAAGCGGATCAGCGCAGTCCACGATACGTGGGATCGGAATTACTCGAAAACTTTCAAGCGGTATATCGGTTGGCAATTTCTTGAATTCGCTCTCCTGGACGCTCATCGAACACGTCAATAGCTCACTACAAGTACGTCCATCCGCTTCCGGACTGCGCTTGAGTAGCTATCCCAATCCATTCGTCAGCGTGGCGACAGTGTCATTCGCTGTGGCCGCGGCCGGACCGGTACGTCTCAGCGTACACGACATGCTCGGACGCGAGGTGGCGTTGCTGCGCGAAGGCCGCGTGGAGCCGGGCAGCTACAGCGTGCCGTTTTCTGCGAGTGGCCTGCCCTCCGGTATGTACATCGCACGCATACAGACCGGCCAGGAGGTTACACAGCGTCTGCTGACATGCCTGCGGTGAGGTGTGCGTTCTTATATGGATGACATATAGGTTTCGTGCGCGCTTTGTCCAATCTTGTCACCTGAGCGCGCCCACAGGGGCTACGCTCCGGGTTTATTTCGAGTGTGACATGCCGCAAGGAGGGGAATTTAACGCAGAGACGCAGAGGGAAATTTTATAAAGAGGAACGGACCATAATCTACATTACCACGACCTTACGGGTCTCCACCTGGATTTCTTCTCCACCATCCGCTCCTAGCTACCTCTCAGCGTTGATTTCTTCTCCCCCTGCGTCTCTCCTCTGCGTCTCTGCGCCTTTGCGTCTCTGCGTTAAATTCCCCTCCCCTGCGCCTTTCCTCTGCGGCTATGCGTAAGCTCGCACGTTCGTTCAGTGCGGTGCACCTAAATCCGCACCCAAAGATGTTATGAGCAGCGCAGCGCCGCAGAAAATGCTCGGATCAACGGGAAAATGCGCTTCCCGGCGTTCCGCTACCGCGGAAAAGCACGGCGTTCGCCCTTCTCGGTGTTCCTAGGTCCGGCGCATCACATGTCATGAACAGCGCAGCGCCCGGAAGAAATTTTCGAATAACCTCGATGTTATCAGGCGCACTGTCGAAGTGCGGTATCCGTACAAATACACACCTCTCCCTCCCTCTCTCCCGGTGTCTACATCTGTCGTCTCCGGATCGGCAGGGGAGTCAAAAGGAGTCTCATGGTGCGTATGCGTTGACCCTGCAAGAGCTTCGGGATTATGATACAGATTCTCTGCCGGTTTCGCGGAGCGGGAATTCCTCAAGGTAAAGCTCGGTTGCCTCACGCAAATTTGTGAGAGCATCTTCGACACTTTCACCCTGCGTGGTTGTTCCGGTTTCGGGATTGTATGAGACGTAGCCTCCTTCGGGATCGGCCGTCAGAATAGCAGTAAGTTCCATGCTACCTCCACGTGTAAACTTGGTAGTTCGCCATGCACTGTCACATCGAAGATAGCTGACAGACGGATATGTCGCAAAGGACATACCAATCTCGCGCAACCTGCCAACCTGCGAGCTGGAAGCTCGGATTACTCTGCCCATTTCTTACACACTATGTACAACACAGCAGCCACCGCTATCCCCAGCAGCACATCGATGACGTAATGTACCTGTATGTACATGGTGGCGATGATAATGCCGATTCCTGGGAGCAGGAATATGCGGAAATATTTCGGCTGAAAGCGCCGCGCATACACGAGCGTAAGCAACGTGATGGCGGTATGCATGCTCGGTACGCAGTCGCGCACCACCGGTGTGAGGTTGATGTCGAGAAAGGCTTGTATCCATTGCGTCGTGGGCAGCAGGCCGGTGAGCGCGGGTAGTTCGTCGGGTATCCAGCGACAGGGGCCCAGCGCCGGGAACAGCGCATAGGAAATAAGCGCGCCGTACCAACCAACCGTCATGACGATCTGCACGCGCCGGAAATCCGCAGCGCTGTTGCCGCGGAACATCAGAATCAGCAGCACCGGCATGCCGAAGTAATAGGTAAAGTAGCAGAGATAGAGCAGATCCGTGAGCATCGGATGTCCATGCGCACCCATCCAGATGATGGGATTAACACCGAACATCCATTCATCCATGCCCAGCAGCGCAGCGTCGACGACATGCGTGTCCGACGGGCGCGCGCCTGTGATCACGGCATGAATGAATCCGTAGATGAGGCCGTACATGACGATGGGCGCGAAGGCGCGGATAGCGTTCGAGGTGCGCGGATAGTGATGGCGGAATTTCCACGACAGGATGTACAGCGCTATGAACACAGACGTCATTGCAGTGACGTTCGCAATTCCGTCGGAGCTTCCATGCAGCAGCGCATCGGCGACAAGAAGCGTGATGACGGCAAGTGCGAAGAGCGGAGCAAACAGGCGTGGACTACGGAGCGACAGTCGGACTTCAGGAACTTCGTTCAGCGCGGTATCTGCCGCAGGGACGAGGGTGAAGCGCGGGGTGCTCATGCAGTTTCTGGTGCAGGGTGGACGTCAGTCGAGCGCGAGGCTGTGCACGGATTTCAGGCGCTTCGCCATTGTTGCTTCCACAGATTTCAGGCGCTTCACCATTTTCGCTTCCACGGATTTAAGATCGAATGTATTCTGCAGATTCAGCCAGTACCCGGGGGTCTGCCCGAATGCCTTGCCGAGAAGCATTGCCATTTCCGCGGTGACCGGCCGTGCGCAATTCACGATGTGTGAAATGCGCATCGGCGATACGCCGAGTATGCGGGCCAGGGCAGCCTGAGAAATCCGGAGTTCTTCGAGGAGTTCCGCCAGATACTCGCCGGGGTGAATGGGGGATAATCCGCTCTTCATGTTCATACGCTTCCTGGACGGGATATTCACAGAAAAAATTTTATTATACTTTTTTATCCAGATAATCTGTGTTTCGACCGCCATCCGCGGGCGGTGGTCATGATCTGGAACGGGAAAGCATCGAATCAACGCGCTTCGCCCTCTGCGGCCCATTGACGCAGGAGCATCTTGTCCTTTTCACTCAGTTCCGCATCGCTGTGCAGAAGCAGGTAAGATTTGAGAGGCATCTCGCCGGACTCCAGCACTTCGAGAATTTCCTCCGAGGCATGCGCCTTCTTGTTCGGGTCCCACGTGTTCCATTCGGAAAAATTCACCTGCTTGCGGCCGTCCTTGACGTGTTCGGCGAGGAACCATGATGCCGGTGCGATATAACTGTACCAAGGCCAGCGGGTTTCGTTCGAGTGGCAGTCGTAACATGATTGCCGCAGCACGCCCATCACTTCCGGCGGCGCCTGGACTTCTCCCGTCACCTCGGGATTCGAGCGGTCAGGTTGCACGGTTTGCATCAATGCGCCGACCACGACGACGCCAAGCAGTACGGAACGCAGCTTCAAGTTCATGCACCCTCCAGAATTGTGTTGTCGGGAATACGCAGTGTCTCGCCTTCGGCGGCTTCCAATCGTACCGATCCGCGAAGCTCGATGTTTTTTCCAAAATACACATCGCCGCGCACGTGAAGCGAGGCGCAATGCAGCAGCGAAGGCGCCCCGTGAGCTGTGCGCTCGTCGAGCTGCTGCACGAAACGGTAATGCTGCGGATCCAGCACGATATCGATTGCCGGAAGCGTACGCAGGGGATTGGGGACGATGCGAAAATCGCTGTCGAGCGTCATGGCGTCGGAGCGCACCGCCAAAAGATCGTCGGTGGTTTTTACCGGAGCGAAGCGCGATCGCGGCACCCGCAGCGCGGCCCCACGATCGAATAACGAAATCGCGGCGCCCATCGCGGTCTCAAGCTGGTACACCTTGGGTGAAGCAGGATCGCGCGAATCCACCGTCTTCGCATTGCGGATCAGAGGCAGCGGTAACAGGCCCTCGTGGCGATCAAGCAATTCGCGCAGCGCTGGCAGATGCACCCAAAGACTGTTCGTGTTGAAATAGCGGTACAGCGCGATATCCTGAAACTCGTCAAGTTCTTCTTCGGGACATTGCGCCCGCTCGCGCAGGGCGAGGCGTCCGTCGACAAGCCGCGCGAGGTGACCGCCCTTCCTGTCTGCAGGCGTGCGGTCCGCGACCTCCATCATGAAATCGTATTGCCGCGAGGCGAAATATCCCAGGATCTCCGCGTCCACCGTCGCACCGAGATTGTCGGCATTGCTCACGAACGCGTAGCGGTAGCCTCGGGCGAGCATCGTGTCCAGCAGACCTGTCGTTTCCAAGGCCAGGTACAGATCGCCATGCCCGGGCGGACACCATTCCAGCCCGGGATTCATGGGCCACTCGGCAGGGGCGAAAGTATCGACGATAATTTTTGGAACGCGATGCTGAAGAAGATCCTCGGGGAGATCGCTTTCGATGCCAGGCCACTGGTGGAGAGCATTGAGGCAATCGTCCTGCGTCGTAGAGCTGTTGAGTAGCAGCAACGGTACGCAGCTGCCGGACACCTCGCGCAGCCTCAGAACCTGTCGCGCGATGATGTCGATGAAGCGCAGTCCGTCGCGCACGGGTATGAGACTTTTCGCCGTGTCCAATCCCATACTCGTTCCCAGCCCGCCGTTCAGTTTTATCATCACCGTACGCTTCAACGCCTCGGCACCCGCCAGCGCGAATCCGCTCAGCGCCTCACTGTCGGGAACGTCCGCAAGCTCGGCCAGCTCCGTCCGCGACATCACACCGGTGGCTCCCGAAAAAAGCAGCGCCACATGACGTCGGAACGACTCGATAACCAGCGGATGGATGCCGGCGGAGATCATCTTGCTCTTGAAGGGTTTGAATCGCGTTTCGAAATCTCCCGGGGGTGCGGGCATCGGTCGTGTTTCCTGTTTAGTGTATCTCGCGAGTGAAAAGATAGGGAAACTCGAATCAATAGACCACAGGATGCGGAACGTAGAATCCGGCTATTGTCAAGGGGTTCAGGGTAAGATTTATTTTTGAGGCAACAGGGATGAACCACGGAATGCGCATCCGGGGAGGTGATAGCAGATCAGGAGAAGCGGGCGGCTCGGTTGGTTTTTATTGTGACGGGGCAAAAATCACATACTTATGGGATGCGCGGCTATGCGGTGGGAGCGAAATTACCCTGGTGGAGCGCCGGAATCCGATCGCTGTGACGGTGTTGTCAGGTGGCGTAGGCAGGACAACAGATGCAGCGGCGGATTCTGTCGACGGTACGAGCAAAAATTCTCGTAAATCGCGGCCTCAGGAGGGCATCATGGGTGGAATAGGTGGTACGCGTTGCGTTTCGATTGCTGTGCAGACCGCGTTGTACGCACTGCTGGTGGCGATGATATTTCCTTCAGGAAAAGGCGTAGCGCAGTTGAGGGTGGATACGCTGATGGACGCCCGGCGAGTATATTCGCTTGTGCGTTTGAGTTCGGGCGATATGTTCCTGAAAACTGACGATGAGGTGCTTCATTCCCGGGATGACGGCGCCAGCTGGGAAACGCTGCCGCTGCCAGATCAGATGCGAATTATTGGAAAAATCGCCATGGTGTGGCGGGATAATGCTTCCGGATTGCTGCACGCTCCTTCATCCACGATTGCCGGGGGCTATGTATTCGCGTGGACGGAAGACCGCGGCGCGCATTGGACTGTGGACGAATTCATCCCGAGCGAACGTCTGGGATTCTCCAAAACGTACGGTGCCTTCTCGCCAATCCAACTCACCGGAGATTCGAGCTTTCTTACTATTGTTGATGCACGATTGTACGGGACGAAGGACAGAGGTATGACCTACTATCATATCGAAAAACCGGGGTATGTGAACAATTTGCATTTCGACGGTCAATTTGGATGGATGCAGATAGTCAGGGATTACAGGAATACCGACAGAGAGCTTCACGTTACGACAGATGGCGGTGTCACCTGGTCACATTGCGCGTTGCCGGTGATCGTCAGGAAATTCGAACTGCATCCCAGCGGGCGAGCGATACTGCAAGGTGGCCCGGCCGCGCGGGATGTTTACCTGACAGCACCTCACGAGATACACATATTACCGACAGGGGTACCCTCGGGATGGGAACTCGCCTATTCGGAGCAGAGCGAGTACATCTATATCGACTCATTGCATCGGTGTTTCTACAGCACAAACGGGCTTCCTGATTATCCCGGACATCGCCACAATACGGGCTACATCTATTTTAGCAGTAATGGCGGGGACCGCTGGTTTAGGACCGAAGCTCCGAAGGCGCTAGGCACAGCAATCGGTGTTAAGCCGGGAGTTGTATTGTTCACGACGGAGGACAACAGACTTCTACGGGTAACACTCACTAATGAACGGCCGTTCGATCTCAAGGCGGTGAACACGAGCAGCGCTGACGCGCCAGGCGTCACGCTCATATGGAGTGATTCGAGTGGCGGGAGATTCAGCAGCGCAATGATCGAACGAGCGTATAGCGGATCGATATGGGTGCAGGTTGGTACTGTACAGCCGCCGGATCAGTATTTCATCGATGAAACAGTGGTTGCCAACACTCCCGTACGCTACCGCGTCACGCTGGTCACGCCCGCAGGTTCGCTACGGCAAATCTCGGATACACTCACAGCGCTGCCGGATGTGTATGTGAATTTCCTGTCATATCTGCTTCAATCCAAGGACGAGCCAATCACTTTCAAATGGCCCTCTGGCATTGGGAGTGGTGGATCTGTGACCGGTACCGTCACTTGTACATACCTTGGTTATGTCGACTCGTCGCGCTGGGAGCGGGTGCATACGTTTGATGTGAAGGCGATACATTCTAACGGCGACACACTGCTGGCGCGGGACTGCCTTCATGAATATCGCGGCCCGGAACCGAATTTTGCACAACCCTGTGGATTTCCATCCTTCGGTATTCTTGGCCTTGAAAGCCGGGAACCGCTGGAAATCGACAGTGATTCCACAATGTTCTACCAATACTCCGGACCTTTTCTATGCTATTATCCCACAATCATGTTTGCCGATACGGACAGTATGCACTTCACCAGCGGTAGTAGGGTGTGGGCGAATCCCAGGACGACCTTTACCGCAGTCAGGGGTAAAGGGATTATACGCAAGCATTACAGTTGGTATGAAATCGATGAAATGGGGCAAGAGCACAGCGCGGACATCAGATGGGAACGTATGGACGCAGTCAATAACATCGGTGGGCGGGACGTCTCCAAGTCATCGAGGCCGGTGTTTGTCTATCCCAATCCCCTATCCTCGTCAGCGACTATTCAATACAGCGTACGTTCAAATGGGCCGGTTCGCATCAGTGTTCACGATATGCTTGGCCGGGAGGTCGCTGTGGTGCTGGAAGCATTGCGGAGTCCGGGTGAGCACTCCGTAGTTATCGATGCCTCTGTCCTGGCGGCAGGAATGTACATCTGCCGCGTGACAACGGAAGGAGGTAGAAGCAGCAGCAGCGCACTTCTGCAGCGCTTGCGTTGACAGACCGGTCCATTTCATGGATGACATGAGAGTCGCTTATCCGCATTAGCCAGCTTCGTCATCCTGAGTGAGCCAACCAGCGCTGCGCACCGGTCCATTTCGTGGGTGACATTCCCT
>CAYJMN010000100.1:0-19693 GCA_964371045.1 uncultured Chromatiales bacterium
GGACCAGCGTACGGTGCTGGTGGGCACACTCAGCATGACGAGCTTGGTTAGCGCGAATCCATACCCTGACGTCATCCATGATTTGGACCGGTGCGCAGCGCTGGTTGGCTCACTCAGGGTGACGTATTTGGCTAATACGGATAAGTAACTCATATGTCATCTACGAAATGGACCGGTATACTAACGACTAAATAAATTAAGGGCCGCTCATGCGGCCCTTGTCGAGAGAAATAGCGCAGCGAACGGCACCTCAGGGGATGAGCTCAACCGTTTTGTTGAACGGGTCGCAGCTTGCGTTGATGCTGAATTGGAATTCCTTCGGCGTGTATCCGGTTTTGGTGACGCCGACGCCATAGGAATTCTTGCAAAGACCGGTGAACACGGCAACGCCGCTGGAGTTGGTGAGCGTCGTTGTTAGAAGGACTGCGTTCTTCCACAATTTGACGGTGGCATCGGGTACGGGAACGTTCAGGCTGTCCACCACGGTGACGGTCAGAACGCCGGTACAGCAGATAGCCGTGAGCGTTGCCTGGGGAGAAACGGGATCGCAGTTCGAATTTATCACGAAACTGCCCTCGTTCACGTCGAATCCATCCTTGCTGATTTTCCAGGAATAGGAGCCCGCGCAGAGATTGGATACGACGACCTGTCCATTGGCATCGGTAACGGGATCGGCAATAACGGCCCCACCCTTTTTGATGTAGACTTTCGCGCCCTGGACAACAGCGTTGTTCCCATCGCGCACGGTGAGGGTCAGAACGCCGTTGCAGCAAACCACAGGCATCTGGTGGAGGGTCGTTTGCTGAGATACAGAATCACAGTTCACGTTGATCACGAAGTTGCCTTCACTCACCTGCCAGCCGTCCTTCGACACGCGCCAGGTATATTCACCGGCGCACAGACCAGTGAGCGATATTTTGCCTTCCGCATTCGTCACAGGATCACTGATAGCGGTGCCGCCTTTCTTCACCAGCACCTTGGCGCCCTGGATGGGATTTCCGAGAGAATCTTTTACGAGCAGGTTAAAGATTCCATCGCAGCAAACTTGCTGGTTCTGTGTCATGACCACATCGCGCGTCACGGGATCGCAGGAGCTGTTGATCGCGAAATTGCCTTCAACGACCTGCCAGCCATCTTTCGAAACGCGGTACGTGTATTCGCCTTCGCACAACGAGTCGAGGACGGCGGTTCCATTGGAATTGGTCACCGCTTCGCCTTTAACGACTCCGTTGCGCTTGACCACGATTTTCGCGCCGACCACGGGATTGTTGCTGTTATCGCGCGCGGTGAAGGTAAATATGCCGTCGCAGCATGCGGGTGATTCAAGAACCATGAATTTCTCGATGGGCGCGCATAGTTCTCCGATCGAGAAGGTCAGTTCGCGTGCTTCGTACCCCTGTTTGGAAACACCGACGCCATAGGAGCCCGTGCACAGCGAGTCGAACACAATGACGCCATTCGCATCGGTGACTCCCGTACGGTAGATAGCGCCGCCCTTCCACAAATTCACCGTCGCGCCGGGGATGGCGACGGCCTGCGGTGTTTTAACAGTAAGCGTCATGACGCCCGTGCAGCAGATCTGTATCGTTTCCATCACCGCGGTGAGCGCAACAGGATCGCAGGTCGAGTTGATCGTGAAGTTGGCTTCATACACGCGATACCCGTCACGCGACAGACGCAGCGAGTACGCTCCGGGGCAGAGATCGGTGATAATCACAACACCGTTGGAATCCGTACGCGGATCCATGATGAGATTGCCATTCAGTTTGAGCTGCACCTTCACATTGGGAATACCAACGGCGTTCTGATCCTTTACCGTCAACGTCAGCACGCCGCTACAGCAACCACCGGAATCGGGGATCATGCGAACATTAACTCCGGTGCCCTCGGGATCGAGTTCCGCGACGGGATCGATATCCTCGAGCCGTTGCGTGAGATAGCCCGGTTTCTGGACGAGCAGATCAACTGTAACGCGCGGTACATTCAGCAAGGTGAAGCTACCGTCGGAAAGGGACGTTGTGCGTGCGACTTCGGCTCCATTGTCACTCTTGAGAGCTACAATGTCAGCTCCTGCCATGGGTTCGGCGGAGCTCCCGCTGCGAACGACGCCGGAAAGACTCACGGTATCGGGCGGCGTCGTGGTCTCATCGGAACACGAGAGAACGACAAACCACAAAACAAGAACGGCAAGGAATGGAAACAATCGTGCCATGGTACACCTGGTAATGAATGGACTGTGGGCGCTGTGTTGCCTTCGAGCAAGGCGTGATAGGTGCGGCGAATATCGGAACAAAGGCAACGAATAAAGATACCATGAACAGGGAAAAGGTTACAATTGACGATTTTGGATTTACGATTGACGATTTAAACGCCGTCACCCTGAGTGTGCCCACCAGCGCTGCGCACCGGTCCATATCTTGGATGACATCCGGTCCGGGTAGAACGTGAACAAGCACCGTCATCCTGAGCGCAGCGCCGCAGAAAATGCTCGGATTCTAGCGAAACGCTTTATCCGGCGCGCAGTCGAAGGAGCAGCGTCCGGGCTTGTACGAGTCTAACCAGTACGTACTCCTCGATGTCATTAGCAGGGCCGCCGCAGTTTGGGTGTCCGTTGTGCCGCAATTTTTTGTCGGCGGCGTCTCGAAGGGTGATTGGTTTCAGTAACGCAATCAGCGACTCGAGATTGGTGCATGAATCGGGTGAGCAATTGGCACCTATGTCATAAGAAGGACCGCCATAGTGTGAGTGTCCGCGGTTCCGCGAGCTTAGATCGGCTCAGCTACCGGGGAGAAGGTCGCAGACGCGCCGCAGCGAGGTGATTGGTGAGCAAGTCTTCTCAAGTCTCATTGTACGTTACGAAACGAATCACCCTTCGAGACGCAGCCGTACTGTCTCAGTGCTTCGATCTGGACTCTTTGCGCGGCTGCTCCTGCTAATGACATCGAGGAGTCTGTACTGGTTAAACTTGTAGAAGTCCGAACGCCGCCCTTCGACTCCACGACCGTGAACGGCTGTGCCTTGAGCTCACGTTGTGCCGCGGTCGTTGCGCTCAGGGTGACGGTACTTGTTTACGATACAAACCCAGATGTCATCCATGAAATGGACCGGTGTGCGGCGCTGGTGGGCACACTCAGGGTGACGATCTTGGATAATGCAGATAAGTAACTCTCATGCCATCCATGAAATGCACCGGTACGAAACGCTGGCGAGCACACTCGGTTTGTGTCAAGCGGCTACCGCGTTACTTTCCAGCATCCTCCTTCTCCGTAGAGGGAGCTTCGATGCCGAATTCCTCCATCATGCGATAGGCCGTCGTTCGTCCGATGCCAAGGAGACGCGAGGCTTCCTTGATATTCCATTCTGTATGGTCGAGGGCATGGAGCAACGCGCGCTTTTTCACTTCATCGAGAGGGAGGACTGGCCCGGCGGCATCATGCGAGACAATTTCAACGCCAGGATCGGAAGGAACGACCGGCTGAGTCGGAGGCGTCGGGAAATGGGATTCGTCCACTGAATCGCTGTCGGAGAGCAGGACGGCCCGTTCGATGCGCGCCTGCAATTCGCGAACATTCCCGGGCCAGTGATAGGCGCGGATGCGTTCGGGCGCCGCAGGTGTGAAATGCATGCCCGATCGCCCTTCCTTCGCCGCCGTCGTCGCCAGAAAATGTTCGGCCATCAGCAGAATATCGGCGGGACGCTCGCGCAGCGGCGGAAGTTTTATCGGGAAGACGCAGAGCCTGTAGTACAGATCCTCACGGAAGCTTCCGTCCCCTACCATCCGGGACAGATCACGATTCGTCGCGGAAATAATGCGGGCATTGACACGGATGGTTTCCGTCCCTCCCACGCGTTCGAACTCTTGTTGCTGCAGCACGCGAAGAAGTTTCGCCTGGAGCGAGAGGTCCATCTCCCCGATTTCATCAAGGAACATGCTGCCGCCGTCGGCCATTTCGAATTTCCCCGGCTTGCGGTCGTGCGCGCCGGTGAACGACCCGCGTTCGTGGCCGAAGAGTTCGCTCTCGAGGAGTTCGCGGGGAATCGCGGCGCAATTAAGGACGATGAAGGGTTGTTCCTTGCGCTTGCCATTGAAGTGGATGGCGCGGGCGATGAGTTCCTTCCCCGTGCCGCTCTCGCCTTCTATGAGCACGGTGATGTCGCTGTCCTTCGCCTTATCAGTCAGCTTGAGCGCTTCGCGCATCGCCCCACCGGAGGCAATGATCCCGTCGATACGCGCGCCTTCTTCGACGACGTTCTGGAGCTGCCGGACCCGCACCTCGAGGCGCTGGATTCGAACAGCCTTGTCCAGGGCGAAACGCAGCCTGTTGAAGTCGACCGGTTTGGTGAAGTAATCCTCCGCTCCCAGACGCATTGTTTCGATTGCGACATTGATATTGCCCTGCGCGGAGAGCATGATCACCGGTGTCGCCGGCGTGCGTTCCTTGATGATTTTCAACACTTCCACGCCGCCGATCCCCGCCATCATGATGTCGAGCAACACCACGCCGGGATCGTCGGGATACGCCTCCACAAAGCGGGCGCCGCTTTCGAACATGAGTACGTCATGTCCCCATGCCCGGCCGATGGTCAGTTCCATCAGACGTCGGGTGGCCATGTCATCATCGACGATACAGACACGGTACTTATCGGTCATGGGAAACACACCAGCGAAGTGATGAGAATTGCGGTTGCGGTCAATATACCCACAATGTAAGAGATTTACGATTTACGATTTACGATTTACGATTTACGATTTACGATTTACGATTTACGATTTGAAGAGGTAAAGGGTGAAGAGTGAAGGGTAAAGGGTTTCAGGCCGGAGTCCGTTTTGCCGTTATGGCTAATTTGTGCGATCAGCATCCGGGAGATCCTACTTTTTCACCTTCTCACGAACCCCACCTTTTCACCTTTTTTCCTTTTCACCTTTTTTCCTTTTCACCTTTTCGCGATCCTACCTTTTCACCTTTTCACCTTTTCACGATCCCCTCCCACCTTTTCACCTTTTTTCCTTTTCACCTTTTCACGATCCCTTTCCCCTTCACCCCTTTCCCCTTTCCCTTTTTCGTATCTTACTTTCTTGCACAGTCATCCGGATGTTCATGGTTCTCTTCTCCTGTACACAGCTCAGCAAAGCATTTCATGATCAACCGTTGTTCACCGAGGTTTCCTTCGGGATGGAGGACGGCGACCGCGTGGGTCTCATCGGACGCAACGGCGCGGGCAAGACCACGCTGCTCCGCATCATCGCCGGGACGGAATCACCCGACAGCGGTTCCGTGGCCTTCAACAACGCGGCTGCCTTCGAGTACCTGGAGCAGATGCCGGTCTTCGATATTTCACAGCCAGTGCTCGAGACGGTGATGGACGGGAGGAAGGAAGTCCGCACCCTGCTCGATCGTCATGCGGAGCTTTGCACGATGGTGTCGCGTACGCATGATGCCGCGGTACAGCACGAGTTGAACGAGGTGACCTTGCGCATTGAACACGCCGAGGGATGGTCCCTGGAAAACGACGCGAAAACCATGCTTCAGAAATTGGGAGTGACCGAATTCGATGCCGATGTGCGCTACCTCTCCGGCGGTCAGCGCAAGCGGGTGGCGCTGGCGCGCGCGCTGCTTCGCAATCCGGATCTTCTCATCCTGGATGAACCGACCAACCATCTCGACGCCGATTCGGTGCAATGGCTGCAGGATAGACTCCAGCAGTCCACCAAAGCCCTGCTACTGATTACGCACGACAGGTATTTTCTCGACGCGGTCGTCACCCGCATCGTTGAAATGGAGCAGCAGCAACTTATCAGCTTCCCGGGAAACTACGAGGACTATCTCGAGCGCAAGGAAGCCATGATCGAAGCCCAGGAATCCGAGGCCGAACGGCTGCGCTCGAAATTGCGTACGGAGCTGGCGTGGCTGCAGCGAGGCGCCCGCGCGCGCAGAACGAAACAGAAGAGCCGGGTGGACTGGATCACGCGCATGGATATGGTTCCGCGCCCCGTGCAGGAAAAGCGCATCAAGATCGAGGTGGGCAGCAGCTTTCTCGGCAGCAAGGTGATCGAGGCCGTGAACATCGGCAAGACCATCGGAGGCAAGCTGCTCTTCGACCACTTCACCCATCATTCGACTCCGGGCGAGCGCATCGGCATCATCGGACCGAACGGCTGCGGAAAGTCCACGCTGCTCAACGTACTCTGCGGTGCCATGCCCTCCGACACGGGCAGCGTGAAAATCGGCACATCGGTGAACATCGGATATTTCAAACAGGAAAACGACGATTTCGATCCGTCGATGAGCGTACACGCGACGCTGCGTTCCGTGGCGGAGTTTATCGATACCGGCGTTGGCCGGGACCGCTATCTCTCCGCTTCGGACATGCTCAACAAATTCCACTTCCCGCCGAAAAAACAGAATTCCCTCGTCGGCACACTTTCCGGAGGTGAGCGTCGGCGGCTGGCGCTGCTCATGGTGCTGATGAAGAATCCCAATGTGCTTTTTCTCGACGAACCGACCAACGACTTCGACATACAAACGCTGAACGCCTTCGAAGAATACCTTCAGCATTTTCAGGGCTTCCTCGTCATCGTTTCGCACGATCGCATGTTCCTCGACCGCACGGTGGACTACATCTACTCGTTCGACGGCGACGGACATATCAAGCAGTATCCGGGCAACTACACCGATTACCTGCAGCGCAAGGAAAGCGACAAGAAAAACCCCGATACCACGGATGATCTTAAAGCGAAGAAAGCTGCCAACGGCGCTGCGCAACCATCAGACAGGACGAGACCGGCGAAACCCCTGACCTGGAAGGAAGAGCGGGAGCTTACACAGATCGAGGAGGACATCGCGGCGGCTGAAGCGGAGCAGGTCGAAATCTCCGGGCGGCTTTCATCCGGAAATGAAGACTATAACATGCTGACCGTGCTGAGTCTGCGGGTAAAAGAGCTTGAGGAAAAAATCGCACTGCTGTCGGACCGGTGGATGGAACTGGAGGAGAAGCGGGAAATGAGGAATTGACGATTTACGATTTACGATTTACGAATTTCCTACTCCCCTCTCCCTACTGGGAGAGGGGCCGGGGGTGAGGGCGACGATTGACGAGTGCCCCTTCCCCCCCCCTGAACCGTCGAGGTTACTATAAAGGGAGAGAGTACTGCCCTTGAGTTTCACTGATGTCTTCCTGTTGATGCTCAAAGCGCAATCTGCTTTCCTCAGCATAGTCGCTTCTAATTTCTACTCCAATCCACTTTCGCTTTAATTTCTCTGCAATATATCCGGTCGTATTGCTTCCGGCGAAGGGATCGAGTATGAAATCTCCTGGATTCGTGAGAAACTCAATGAAGAATCTTGGCAACTCCGCAGGAAATCGAGCAGGATGCACTTTACTACCAAGCCGTTTGCTATTTGTAATATATGCGCTGTTCGACTCGTTATTGCCACACTGAATAAGGTTTGATGGAATTGATCCACCTTTATCGCTGGCGAATGTACCGTTTATCACATGACCACTGGGGCGGACAGTTTGCTTAATACCACGTTTGATAAGACGCTTCATATCTTCGCTGTATGGCTGTAGTACCTTCCGATTATCTGCATTTGCCATGGGATCTTTAACAAGCCAGAAAAGATATTCAACGCTATCTTTAACCCGGATACGCCTGACATTCACCCATTCTGCGGGAGCTGGCATTTTGGCAGGGTTGAACCAAAAAAATTCCTGTGCCAACTCAAATCCAAGGTCGTCCACCAAGGCCAACAGCGTTCTATAATGGTATAAACTACGAATCGGTGATCCGGCTTGCCAGGCGCCACCAAGGTTTAAAACGAACGAGCCTGTTGGCTTTATTATTCTCTTGATTTCTTTTGCAAATGGAAGAAGCCAGGCGATGTAATCCTGTTGGTTGGCATTTCCATATTCTTTTTTGAAATGTAGCGCGTAGGGAGGACTGGTGATGACCAAATCAACGGAATCGTCAGGCAAACGTCCCATGAATTCCAGGCTGTCAGCACAGTACAACGCGCCAAGGTCTGTCTTATAGATTGGTTCAAGCTGTGAATGCATCGATGACGTCCTGAAATCGTGAGAACCAACGAGGGGAAGCGTCCTCTGCTTCCGGAATAAGGTGCATGACCTGAAGTTTATTTTGATAACTACGATGAATTGGGAGATCCCGTACCAACGCGTATCGAAATTGACTCCAATCTCCAGTCGAGCGTCACACGCAAACGGCCACAACATCAAAGTGATCGCATTCATAATAATGACTACTCGGGTCCCCTTTGGCGGCGCGGGTCTTTTGCAACTCAACCTGCGGTTTTTGACTATTACGTATGGTCTTGACTTCAATTCGCATAGCCACGCCGGAGAGCGCAACAACGGTAAAGTCATGCATTCCATCCACATCATGGCCTTCGTAGCTGGTCAACCAACCTTCCCTGCTGGCGATGCGGAGCTTGCGCTCAAAATGGACCTCGGCTACGGCACCCTCTAACGCAACCTTTAGGCGAAATCGTTTGTCGATTGCATCAAGCAATTCTTGCGAAGTTAGTCCGTATTTTATTTCCAGGGGGTGAGGCATCCAAATAATGAAGGTAACAATTAGGAGCATCACGAAAAACCCTTTCCTTTTTACCCTGAAGCAGTACATTATGATCTTGATTATGACATAATGTGGTTCAGATTCAACGACCACTCGATTCAAGGACCTTTCGACAGCGAAGCTCTTTACATGTGCTCCGCGCCACAGTTCAAAGCCTCGGGCGACTAAACAAACTCATCGAATGGGAGCAGCCCAGGCGTGTTTTCACCCAAGGATCAATCACACGCCGAATGAACCATGTGGAAGACCACCGCTATAAGGGATCATGAGGTTCCGAGTGCTCGTCGAAATCCCAGGAGGCTCAGACTCACCAATGAACGTCTGGCTGGCCGCCTCCCTTGTGAAGGCGGCCTTTTCAAGCTGGACGGATTTCGATTACAACAGGGAGTAACGGAGGCCGAGCGCGAGGGTTTGCTTGACCTGCGTACGGAGTGTCTGCGCGGGTTCGTGAAGCACAAGAACATTCACCGACACATTCATATAATTGTTGATCTTCGCGGTGAGGGAGTTGTCCCAACGGACATTCCACACATCGAAATTGTCGAAGGCGGAAAAGAGGTTGAGCTGCGACGTGAAGAGCACATTTTCCATCACCGTCAGCTTGAGACCGGAAGCGGACTCGATACCGGTTTCGAACTTGAAGGTCTCGGTTTCGTTGAGAGTTTCCTCGTCGTCGGCGAAACCGTAATTCCTTGAAAATGTTTCCTTGAACGCAATACCGAGTCGTGTATAAAAAACTTCGGATGGTGCGTATTTAAAACCGATGGATTGAACGAGGTATCCGGGATCAAAAAAGCCGGATGTCTGCACGCGCTCGTCAAGTCCTGTCTGCTCGTTTTTTACGGTAATGTACCCCGGAGCCATCTGGGTGCGAAGCTGGTTCGCGACGAAGGGGTCCACGGGCCAGCCGATGTTCCGGGAGTAGATGCTTTCCCAGAAAATTTCATCGTCCGCCTTTTCAAAATCGTCCTCACCGATTTTCGTCTGACCGTACATCACCTTCGCGATGTTCTCCCATGTCCAGTCACCCATGTGATAACTGAATTGACCGTTGGTGAGGAAGGACCAGGCAAGCGTATTCTCACCGCCCTGAGTCCAGTTGTGAAAACTCGCCTGGTTGACGTTTAAACCCGCGACAAGCGTGTTGGTCCATCCCAATTGTCGCTCCGGCTTTGTAGCATCTTGCGCAGGCACGCTCCGCACTGTCATGACAAGCATAATCGCCGTAAGAGACACGCGTATAATCATTCCTTGAATCATGTTGATCCTCGAAAAGAAGTTGATGAGGTATTGGTGGATAACGAAAGGACGCTCAACAGGAAATAACAACATACGGCAAGCGGGATTCAGTTCCTCGCATCCTGAATGGCGATCGAATTTCGTGGTGGAGCTGCGGAATCCCCCCGAAAAGCGTCGCGAAAGCCGCGTTGAGGCAGGTCGATGCGCATACCGCTACGCAGAACAAACAATCGCGGCACGCGACACGTGTGGGCGATGCACGGAGTTCCCGCACAGGGATGAGTTGCCGCGGAGAGCAGCGGGGACACGGCCCCGCCTAGGGTCCGGGGTGAGACGTTGTGATCGTAGAGGGGTCAGTATTCGAATTGCAGCAGCCGCCCCATGCGCCGCACACGGATCGCAGCCAGTCGCTCGAATACAATGGTGAGGGCGGCCAGCAGAATCAGGGTGATCGCGGTGGATAGCGGTGAAGGGTAGATCACTCTTGCGAGGACGTTGATGATGACCGTCATCGACAACGCCGCGACGATGATGCCAATGAAAACGCTGGTGGTACGTTCCCCTTTTTTCAATGGACGCGAGAAAGGGAGAAAAGGATTAATGACGACGAGCACCTGGAGGATAAGATGCGATATAAGGCTCAGCATGAAGACGTGGATGAGCACGTTCTGAAAGCTTTCGAAGAAAAAGGAGAAAATGATACCGAGTCCCAGCACATACGGGAAGACGAAAAATATCACCAGGACATCTTTTACTGCGAGCACGAGCTTGCCCTTGTCCGAGGGTGTGACGTGAAATATCCACGATGCCTGGTACGAATCGCTCCGCCCCATCGAGGCCATGAGCAGTACCGGAAAGAACGCCATGGCGAAGTACAACAGATTCGCCTTCTGCACATGGCGGGCTGGATCGACAAAGGGATCGGCGAGTCCTTTTCCCTCGGCAAGGCCGGCTATGAGGTAGAGCACGGTCAGAGGAATAATCGCCAGTACCGCCATGCGGAATTTATGATCGTGCTTGAACTGATTGTTGATCAGCATAGCGGCGGCGCGTCCCTCACCCTTGCGAAACCATGCAAGAGGGCCCGGGATGCTTTTGCGTTCGAGAACCGGTTCGCTGATTTCGCTCAGCCGCGTGAGCAGCGAAGCGTACTCGAGCGACAGTTTTCCGTAGGAATACACCAGCAGCATCGCCGTGAATCCGAAGCCGAGCGTCAGGGCCAGAAACGTCTGCGAGGTCCCTTCCCCTTCCGCCAACAGCATCATACCGCCGAACCAGGTGGACGGCAGCAGCAACGTCCAGGGTTCCTGAACGAGCATGATTTCCGAAAGCGCTCCCGAATTCAACAGGATCGAGAAAAGCATACCACTGCCATAGACCAGGAAGGAAAGGATGAGCTGCAGGTAGGAAAAAAGCCTGCGCAGCTTTTTAGGATGCACCACCCGCATGAGATTGACGTACAGGAACACAATGAACAGCGTGATGAGCACCGAACTCCCGAACATGCCGAGCATGGAGGCTATACCGAGCAGCGGATTGAATCCGTGAAGAAACGTATACAGCAGCGCCGGCGCGATTCCGATGGCGAACGTCATCATTCCTACATAGATGAACAGGTTCGACATCCGCGCGGTGAAAAACGTGCGGGAATTCACGGGACGATGCGAGAGGATATAAAAATCCTCCGGCGACACGACAATGCTCTGGAACTCCACAAGAACCGACATGGCGACGGCGAACATCCCGATAGTGATCAGCACCGTTCCGGTAAAAAACACATTCGTGTTCTCGATGATCGTGTAGCTCATCACCAGGCCGAGAAAGCCATAGAACATCGGGATCTGCCAGAGCCCGGGAAGAGAGTTTCTCTGCTTACCCGGCTTGTTTTTCTTCGAGGAGGCGAAAAGTCCGGTACGAAAATCGTTGCGCAGCGAAAGAATCAGCAACGCCTTGAATTGCGTCGGATCAACACCGAGAGCACGAAGCGCGGCGGCGAACATCACACTCTCGCCAGAGCAGCGAGTACGTCGTCGGACAAATCCGCGGCCGTGCGAATGCCCGTGAGCTTGCTGAACGCGTCCTCAAGAGACGAGGAATCGGTGCCCTCCATTATCTGAAGCGTCGTTCCGCTGATGATTTGCTGCCCCTTGTCGATGATGATAATCCGTGTGCAGATGCGTTCGACGACTTCAAGGATATGCGAGCAGAAGAAGATCGTTTTTCCCTGGGCGGCGAGTTTTCTCAGAAGCTCCTTTACCACGAGCGCCGCGTTGGCGTCGAGACCATTGAGTGGTTCGTCGAGAAAAAGCACATCCGGTTTATGCACAAGCGCGGAGGCGATCAGCACTTTCTGCCGCGTGCCTTTGGAAAGCTCGGCGATACGCTGATCCTTGTATCTGGTGATGTCGAAAATTCCGAGGAGATCGTTGAAGCGGCTCGCGGCGAGCGTGGGATCAATGTGATACAGGCTGGCGACGAAATCCAGGTATTCGACGGGAGTCAGCGTGTCGTACATCGCACCGCTCTCGGGGATGTAACCGATGCGCTCCTTCATTTTCATCTGATCCCCGTGAATATCGAACCCGGCCACTTCCCCACCGCCGCTTGTGGGCCGCAACATGCCTGTCAGCATTTTAACGGTCGTCGATTTTCCGGCACCGTTCGGGCCGAGAAAACCGAGGATTTCACCTGGGTGCACCTCGAAGCTGAGATGGTCCACAGCCTTGAAGTCGTTGAAAGTCTTTGTGAGGTCAACCGAGCGGATCATGAAGAGGCATAATGTGTTGTTGTGCCGATGATTGGCCCGGATCGACAGGTATCCGGGAGGGGAAACTGGATCGGAAATCGAGACCCGTCCCGGCGATAGAAACGGGGGCGGGCTCGATACTGCTTCATATGCGCAGAGTGATATGCGTCGCGATCACCAGTCGCAGCGCAGAATCGTGCCATTGTGACCGACAACCCAATGCAGTTTCGACGACACGGCGACCACATCCATCAATCCGACATCCGAGACCTTCGGCATACTTGTCCAGGTGCGGCCGCCGTTGTTGGTGACGAGCACTGTACCTTCCGCGCCGACGGCCATGCCGTTCAGCTCGGTCGCGAAATCGAGGGAGGCGACATGCAAAAAGAGATTCGCGCGCGATTTGTTCCAGGTCAATCCGCCGTCGTCCGTGAAAAGGATTGTGCCGCGCGAGCCGCTGGCCCACCCGCTTCGGGGATTGATGAATCGGACGCAAAGGAAATCGGTGCTGAAATCTTCAAGGGCGCTGAAATCCACTTGTTTCCAGGATGCGCCGTTGTCGCACGAGCGGAACATCATCGACTGCTCGCCGGCCGCAATCCAGCAGCCGTCGCCGAGTGACGTGACCGCGAGCATTTTGACCCTGCTGGGGAAAACCTCCTCGGACCAGCTGTTGCCGCCGTCGGTGGTTCGCATGTACATGCCTTCCGCGCCGACCGCGAGTCCCGTACTTGTATTTCCAAAAGCGATGGAATAGAGGTTTGTGTTTTTTTCTTGTCCCACCGGCGACCAGGACCGTCCGCCATCGTTGGTTTTTGCGATGTAGCCGCGGTATCCGCAGACCCATGCATTGCCGGCGTTGATCATGTTCAGGCCGGTCAATTCGATCGCGCCGGGCGCCTTGCTGTCCATCCAGGTCGCTCCGCCATC
Organism: uncultured Chromatiales bacterium; assembly: GCA_964371045.1. Classification (GTDB taxonomy): domain Bacteria; phylum Bacteroidota; class Ignavibacteria; order SZUA-365; family SZUA-365; genus JAOSJT01. The sequence goes on from CAYJMN010000100.1 coordinate 13,512, forward strand.
GATTGTGGAACGAATCGTGCCCTCGTTGGAGACGACCATTCCGTTCATTTCATCAACGAAATCGACCTGATAGAAACTGGAGAGGGAGCCCTTCACGACGGAGTACCAGGAGTCGCCCCAATCTGTGGAACGCAGGAGCGTGCCTTCCACGCCAAGCGCGATGCCCGCGCCGGTACCGTCTTCGCTGAATGAAACATCCATCAAATCCATATCCGTCCCGGAATTGACTTTCGCCCAGGTCTCGCCGCCGTCGGACGTCTTGAGGATGACGCCTCCTTTGCCCACGGACCAGCCGTTCTTGTCGCCGGTGAAGTACATCGATATGAGCGTGACGCCGGTGGGAGTGGGAATCATGCGCCACTTCTCGCCGCGGTCGTTGGTTTTGAGCATGAGACCGTTGCCGCCGCAGATCAGGCGCACATCGTTGTTGACGTAGTAAATGTATTCGGGATTGCCGGGGAGGTCGAAATTTTTCTTGTTCCAGCTGTTGCCGCCGTCAACCGTTTCGAGGATGAGGCCGTTCCAACCCATCGCCCAGCCGCGGCGATCGTCGTCGAAATAAATCGAGCGCAGGAAGTATGGCTCCGAATACGAGCGATCGATCCACGATGCGCCGCCGTCGGTGGTATGCAGGATTAATCCGCCGACCCCGCAAGCCCAGCCGACTTCCCTGCTGAAGAAATTGACCGCGTAGACGCGTTTGGTGGTGCGGGTATTCTGGCGCTTCCATGTCTTGCCGCCGTCCTTCGTATGGCTGATAATGCCGTCCTCTCCGCAAGCCCAGCCGTAATCCGCGTCGATAAAACTCTGATCATGGAAAGAAATCGTCGTATTGCTTTCCGCAAGTTTCCACGTCACGCCGTCATCGGTCGAGCGGATGATGCGCCCCTGGTCGCCAACGATCACGATGTGGTTGGACTTGGGACGCTGAATGCTGTTGTTCGTCACACCGTGCGGCAAAGGATTGATCCACGTCCAGGTCTGGGCCTGAACCATGTTAGCCGTCATTAGTACTAGCGCGATACAGCATGCCTGGAATGCGCTGTTTTGTTCGAACACCGAAGCAATACGATCTCTCATGAGCTAATTCCTCTTTGGTTACAAAGGCAGGATGCGTTAAGCAAGGTAGAAAATACGCGCTATTTCACTGAAATGAAAGCAGGAGGAGGAATTGACGATTTACGATTTACGATTTACGATTTACGATTTACGATTTACGATTTGAGGAGGCCTGAAACGTGTTGACCTTTTAGTGTAAACCTGTTGTCATCTTCGCGTCCATGTTTCGGTCTTCGTCCAAGTCAAAAGGTTGGGTAGAAATCACTGTGTGAGCGTCAACATCTGAGTCCTGCGGCTTGCACTTTTTCACCCTCGAAGCCGTCTTCTCTTCGTTGGTTTCCGCTGCTTTTTCTTGTTCCGCTTCGTAATCGTAGATCCGCACAATCGGCCGTTCCTCTTTCGGGATGGTGGTCACCCACGCTTCGAACTCCGCGGGACTCCGTTTGCCCTGAAGGCTCGAATGGGGGCGTTTCGTGTTGTAGGCCTTGATCGCGCGTGCGACGCCGGCGACAAATTCCGCGTCGGTGCTCGCATCAATCGCATCAAAGTACTGATTTTTCAGCGTTCCATGCACACGTTCGACATAGGCATTCTCTAGCGCATTCGATGCGTAGCTATGATACATCCGATACTCGGTGACCAGATCAAAGAAACTGTGCGCCGTGTACTGCGTACCCGGATCCGTGTTGATCATCAGGTAACTCCGATGCGTGATGCCTCGGCTGACCAGTGCCTCGGACAAGGCTTGCACCGTATGCGCCGCATGCATGGTGCGTGCCAGGGAATGCCCGACGATCCGTCGACTGTAGATATCGATGATCACGCTCAAATACCACACCGTCCCGCGATGGAACACGTAGGTGATATCGGCTTGCCACACCTGGTTGACACCTGTCACCTCCAGCCCGGCGATGATGTTGATGCGCGCGACACTCTTGTCGCTGTACGTCGTGCGAATCACCGAGCGCTTGCGCGGGATGCGCAAGCCGTGGGCAAATCCAAGCTCTTCAAACACATCGCGACCAATCCCCTTCGGATGGAGCAAGTCGTACATCGTGCGACAGCCCATGCATGGATTCTCTTTTCGTATCTCCCCGATCGCGGGAAGCGCTTCGCTAAATGCGCGTTGTGCCTGCGCGCGGTGATTTTCTGTTTGACGACGACGCCGATAATGCGATGCCGCCTGCTTGCTACAGCCGAGTATCTCAGATACCGCCTTCATTGTGCCTCCCCGTCCGCGCTGGACCCGGAACCGCTCGATGACGGCATGCCGAACTTTTTTTTAATATCGATGCCCAAACTATCCGAACCTTGCTCGATCACGGCTTCCAGGACCTCGATCACAAGCTGTTTGCGGCCGAGAAGACGCTCAAGCTCCGCGATGTGCTCACGCAGCTTCTTGTTGGCCAGGGCCTCGCTTTCCAGCTCGACCACTTGCCGAACCTCCGGGACATGACTGGCCGAGTATTTCTGTCGCCATGCATACACAGCAGTACGGCTAACGTTGTAAGTGCGGGATACCTCGCTGACGCCGATCAAACGATTGTTGATTTGCTGTACGATGCGACGCTTCAGTTCTTCACTGAAATACCGCTGGGTGCGTGGGCCTTCCTGACCTGTGGAATTGATCTCTGTTTTCATAATTGTTGCTCCGTGTGTAAACTAACATACGGTCAACTTTTTTCAGGCACGCACGATTTACGATTGTCGATTGAGGATTGACGATTGACGTAAATCGTATCTCGAATGCCGCTACACCTGTTGATGACCAGCTATGATCGTGCATTTCATCAGGAATTGGGACGTGCACCGGCGGACGACACGTTTGTCACCGGAATTTGCGGTTTGCGGTATTTCGACAAATCGTCAATCGTCAATCGTACCTCGTCAATCGTAAATCCAGTGCAATTCCCTTAGATTGTGAAGATGAAACGCGCTGTACTCATTACAATGATTCTTTTCGTCGCGGTGTTCGGAGGAAGCTGCGGGAATGACGCCGCGATGGATACCCGGCCGTTGGTCGTTACCAGCATCCTTCCTTTGGCGCATTGGGCGCAAGCCGTTGGAGGCGATGAGGTGCGGGTGCTCACACTGCTGCCGGCGAACGCGAATGCCCACACCTTCGAACTTCTGCCCCGGCAAATCGAGGAAGCGGCGGATGCGAGCCTCCTGCTCTTCATCGGCGCGGGACTCGAACCCTGGTCCGACAAACTGGTATCGAATCTCCGGAACGAACATGCGAAGCAGTTGATACTCAGCGAGGGCGAAATACTGCTGCAGGAAACGCATGATCAAGGCACCGATGAGTCGCCTGACCACGCAACGCATGGCCACGCCTTCGGAAATCCGCATCTCTGGCTCGATCCGCAATTCGCGATGCGCGCGGTGGAAAGGATCCGCGACGTGCTGATCGAACAGGCGCCCACCAAAAAGGATATGTTCTTCCGGAATGCCGTACGCTACCTCGATTCCTTGCGGTCCCTTGACGATCGCGCACGCACAATGACCGCGGCATGGACGCAACGGCGCTTCGTGGCGGATCACAGCTCCTGGCTGTACTTCGCCAGGCGTTATGGATTGAGCGAAGCCGGTGCGATCGAGCAGCAGCCGGGACGCGAAATTTCCGCCAGGGAAATGGCCGCACTGATCACGAACATGCGCGGCGCGGGTATTCGTGCGATCTTTGCCGATATGCGATCCAATGCGCGCGGCGTGGCGCTGCTGGCCGAAGAAACCGGCGCGCGTATCGCTCCGCTCGATCCGCTGGGCGGCGCGATGACCGGCGCGAGTTACATCGAGCTGATGGTGGCGAACCTCGACGCCATGGACAAGGTGATGCGATGACGCCTGCGATCGACATTGAATTCCGCGATGTCTCCGTTTCTTACGGGCAGCTTCCGGCGCTGGAGGACGTCAGCATTTCCATTCCGCACGGGAGTTTCTGGGGAATCATCGGGCCCAACGGCTCGGGAAAAAGCACCTTCGTAAAAACGGTGCTCGGACTCATCGCGCCGTGGAAGGGTGAGGTGCTGACCTTCGGCCGATCGCCCGCCGAGTTGGGAGATTTGCGCTCGCGCATCGGTTACGTCCCGCAGTATACGCAGCTGGATTTCACCTTTCCGATCCGCGTGGTCGATGTCGTGACCATGGGACTTTTCGGCAGCATCGGCCTGTGGAGACGCGTGCACAAGGAGCATGTTGAGCAGGCGATGGAAGCTCTGAAGATCGTGCAGCTAGACGATCTCGCGGGCCGACACATCAGCGAGCTTTCCGGCGGCCAACGTCAGCGGGTGCTCATCGCACGCGCGCTTGTCGTGGAGCCGCGTCTCCTCATTCTGGACGAACCCACCGCCGCGCTCGATCACAGCTCCGCCGAGAATCTGTACGACTGGATCAACGAATTGCACAACGCACGCGACATGACCATTGTGCTGGTCACCCATGAAATAGGCGTCGTAAGCAAGCACGTCGATTCCATCGCCTGTCTGAGCCGGACCCTGGTTTGTCATGGACGTCCGCACGACGTTCTCACCTCCTCGACGCTGGAACGCATGTACGGCTGCGGCGCGGTGCTCTTCGGTCACGGCGACGTTCCCCACATGGTCGTCCGCAGTGAAGGAGACGAGCATACGCATCATCATGTCCAGAGTGCGGAAGAGGTTGATCCAGACAGGAAAGGGACAGCGCGATGACGGACGTCTTATCCCATACCTTCATGCAGCGCGCGCTGATCGAGGCCGTGCTGGTGGGCGGCGTCTGCGCGCTCATCGGCGTGTACGTCGTGCTCAACGGTCTGTCGTTCATCGGCGCGGGAATTTCGCATTCCACCTTCGCGGGAGTGGGATTCGGTTTGCTGCTGGGGATTGATCCGGTGTGGACCGCGCTGTTGTTCTCCACGGGCGTTGCGGTGAGTATCGGAGCGGTAAGCGAGCGCTCGGCTCTCTCTCACGACACCGCGGTGGGGATATTCTTCGCCGCCACCATGGCGTTGGGCGTGCTGCTGATATCGCTGATGGACAACTACTACGTCGACATTTTCAGCTATCTGTTCGGAAACATACTCGCTCTCACGACAGCGGATTTATGGCTGAGCGGAGGGATGGCCGCGCTGATCGCCATCATTATCGCGCTGTTGTACAAGGAATTTCTGGCCTTGAGTTTCGATGCGCAGCTCGCGAAGGTCATGGGTTTGCCGGTGCGCAGGCTGCGGTATCTCCTGCTCGTGCTCATGGCGTTGACTGTCGTGCTGAGCGTCAAATCCGTAGGCATCGTGCTCGTCTCCGCTCTGATCGTGACTCCCGCCGCCGCCGCGCAGCAGCTGACGCGGAGTTTCAACCGCATGATGCTGCTGTCGTTCGTGTTCGGTGTCGGTTCGTCGGTCGGGGGCCTGCTGCTGTCGTACTGGATCAACGTCCCTTCAGGTGCGGGCATCGTGCTGGTGGCGACGTTCGTCTTTTTCGCGGCATGGGCTATGTCGCGCCGTCGCGGCGTTCCGGTTCAACCGTAGATCAGGGGAAGCAGGATTATCGCCGCCGCGATGGCGAGGCGCTTGAGACCCGAGTTCCTGTACTGCGCTGCGGTTTTCTGCTTGAGCGTGCCGACCATGCGATCGCGGAAAAACTTCATGAAATGGAACGGGATCATGAGGTCGAACAGAATGATCATAGCGTACAGCAGGATCTGGGAGACCCTCGGGATTTCGAGGATGAAGTGGGCGACCAGCAAAACGAACGCCATTCCGGTCAGTGCGAAATTCACAAGTTCGAACCACCCCGGTTTTCCGCTGCGGTAGAATTCCATTTCCGACGTGCGGTATTGCTCGGGTGTGGCGATGGCGCGCAGCGCGCTGCCGACATACGAAGTGAGAAAAGCGATGAGGGCGAAAAGTTCGAGAGTCTGCATAGATGTAATCTTCCCGGGTGAGTGGATGCCGTGCAATATACGGAATTTGTCCGCGTGCCTCCGCAATGCTGAGTGCGCCTGCTCAGCCTGATGCTGACTACGCACCGGTTCATTTCGTACATGACACGTGGATGGTGTGGATATTTCTTGTATCCCCCGCAGAGACAAGCGCGTTTCTGTGAAAATCCACGAAACTCCGCTTTTCCTGTCCGCCGAAGCTC
>CAYJMN010000101.1:0-19442 GCA_964371045.1 uncultured Chromatiales bacterium
CGGATCCGCGAAAATCCCACGGAGTGACAAGCGTGCACGTATTCATCCGCGGAGGATCGCTGCTGCTGTCTTTAATTTCGACAATTCCTGCTTATGACATCTTTGTTGATGGGAGTTGATCCAGTGGCCAATAAGTATCGTCACCCCGCCGCGGATCGGCAACATGACGTCATCCCCGAGAAGAGTTTGTAGTTCGTTTAGCACACGAAAAGAGCGCATGCCGGGTGACATGCGCTCTTGTGCTTGCTTTCAGGTAACTGTTATCGTACCGGGCGCGAGAGGCCGGTGCGAGTCGGACGAGGTTTTATTGCTTTGCCCCGAACGACACATCTCCAACCTCGAATTCGTGCCGGGTCCTGCCGCCATCCGCATCGACGAGACAGACGTACCACCCAGGAGTGACACGCACGCCCTTCCAGTTCTCCACATCCCATTTCACCAGATGCTCCCCTTTCTGAATCCAGCGATCCAGGACAGTTTCCACCAATTCACCGGATGGAGTGTAAACCTGCACGATAGCCCATGTGTCCCTCTCGGCATTCAGCGAGATCTCCGTGTATTCAAGTACGGGATTGGGTTCGACACTGAGGATGGTGACCACAGTGGGATTGGTTTCCATTTCTGTCGCCCCAGGATTCCGCACTTCCACGAATGAATTTGCGAGCACAGGACGCACGTGCGAAAATTCGGAGGTGTTGCCTGCGGCATCGATCAATGTCGCCACGATGCTGTCGCCTTCCATGAGTACACCCGAGCTTGTGAACGCCCAGTTTCCGTTACCCCCCGGGATCATGGAGCCGAGGAACAGCGATCCCTGCGCAGTACGCGAGTCATTGCCGCGATACCTGAATACTTCGAGCGTGTAGCGCGCGTCATCGTCACGCCTGTCCATCGTCCCCTGGATGATGGCGACGCCACCGCTCATTTCCGCCGTCAGGATTGTGGGAACATTGATCTGCCGGTTCGCGCCTTCGTCAACATCGTTGATGTCGTTGAGGGAGACGCCATCGTCGTTGAGATCAATGCCGATCTTGCGATTGCAGTAAATGGAATTGCTGCTGATGCGATTGCCATCGGCATTGCTCGTTGTTGCGGCATGTTCCCGGATCGTAATGCCGTTACGCTCGTTCGTCGCGATGATATTGCCGTTAATCACGTTGTTACGCGCGAACCCTTCGAATATCGACTGATCGGGGCTGCCAATGTTGATGCCGTCCCTGCCGTTGCCGATGGAAATCCGGTCGGTGCCGACACCGATGGTGTTGTGGGAAATCGTGTTGCGCTGCGAAAACCTCTCCAGAGTACCCGCGATACGAATGCCGTTGAGATGATTCCCTCCGATGATATTTCCGTTAATCTCGTTCGAGGCGCACTGCCCGAGCATGGCGACGCCGTTGCCGGTGTTTCCGAGGGCGCAGGCTCCCATGCGGGAGACGCCGATGTAATTTCCGCGGATACTGTTGTTTTTGATAACGCCGCCTTCTCCGAGAAGCAGGATGCCGTCGCCGGAATTCCCGGAGATCAGACAGGACAGAACGGTGTTGCCGCTGATATCGCCGGCTTCATCCGCGGGCGACACTAAACCAATGCCGGCAGGAAAGCTGCTGTTTGCCAGGGAAGCATTTGCAGCACGCGTTGTGCCGTCCACTGTCGCACCGATGATGCAGTAACGGATGATGTTATCCGTGGTCGAGAATGGCGTCGCCTGAATCCGGATGCCTTCCAGAGCGAAACGCATCAGGACAATGCCTTGCACCACGTTGTTCGAAGATTTCAAAATCAGTCCGGGGGTTTCGCCGGCATGGATCCCATCCACCTGGATGACGAGCTGCATGCTGGATGGCGGTGTCGTACCTGTGGACGTCCCGGGCTGCGTGAGGCCGTCGATAACGACGCCGGCATCGTCGATGAGAGCCGGGAGGGCGCTGAGCAGGAGGATTGTATGCGGGCCATCGCCAGGGATATTGAATGAAATCACATCGGGGCCCGGAGTGACGTTCGCTTGCATGATAGCCCAACGCAGCGAGTGTGTGCCGGCGTCGTCCCTGCTTGTAACAATGAAACTGTTTGAATACGCTGAACCGACGCCCAGCACGAACATCACGATTAGCGCGGCGGCGGAGCCCGCCATGGATCGTCGTTTTGGGGTTAAGGGTGATGGTGACATGACTCTATCTCCTGGTATCTTTTTCTCGTTTATATCCTGTCGTAACCAACATTGCAGTGTACTCTGCTACATCTGCACTAGTGCAACTGGCAACAAAACAAACACATCACGGCACGAACCATCGTCGTGTGGATGTGGCGAGTAAGATTGAAGAGAAAGACGCAAGCAAGTAACGATATTTTTTTATGGTAGTCAAGAGAAATCTCACTTTCTGGAAATTTTTTTTCGAGAAGGCGGAGCTTCCGTGGAACCTCGCGTCAGCCTCCATCGAAAATGGTTGCGTAGCAAGTAAACAGGTACGGGATTGTTGCCAGAGTGCTCTATACGGATATGGTGTATCCTTTGTTACAGCTTCGGCGTCCATGAATTAAATGAAAAAACCGTAGCCGCGGGCGTCGCGATCACGGGTCGCGGGCGAACTGAAATTCCCTGATGTGCCTCATATACGTCGAAATTGCTTATTCGGATCATCAATCCCAGCCATTCTGGCGATGCGACCACTCTCGTCGCCAGCATCAGCGACGGTTCCAATATCGTCGCACGTTCGTCCGAAGTCGAGATATCGCGGCTGAACCAACGTGTGGAGAGGACGTGCGCCGCCCGCAATGCAAGCATCCATCTGCGCGAAGTCGGTAATTTTCAGGTCATTATTTTGGATATTGTTGCCCACAATTTCGATTCATATCTTGTGGCATCTTCGCACATCGGACCATCGGTCAGAGAACCGCAGGCGAAGAATCCATCGATCGCAATCAGGAAAGGTGTGTCCCCATGCTTCAGGTGTTTCGCTGTATCTTCCTCGCGCTGCTGCTGTTACCGGCAGTGGTCGCCGGTCAGCACGCCGTGCGCTTAGGAGGGCAGGCCGGCGCGATCATCGAGTCCTCGGTTCGCGGTACCGTTACGAAACCGTCCGAAGTGGAATCGATTACCACAGGGATGGCCGGTATCGACCTGGTATTTTCACTGGATGCGTCCTGGTTTCTGAAATGCGCGCCGCAGCTATCCCAGCGCAATTATCCACTGGTGGAATTCGGCAGGAAGAGCAACACAACGTACCGGTTCGTAACGCAGCAGGTGGATCGACTTGGCGTACCCGTGATGCTCGGATGCACACCGCTTTCCGGAGACATCGTGCGACCCTATGTCGCGGCGGGTTTCGAGTTCGGCATGAATCTGTCCGGCCTGCAGGTCACGGTGCTGGAAGTACGGCACGCAATGGAGCCGGATCAGGAAACGATTCAGCATCACGCCACCTCCATCACGCAACTCTTTGGCGCGTTGTTGCTGGAAGCCGGTTTCGACATACGGGCGGGTTCATCGTTCTCGGTCATCTTCTCGGGGCGTTTCACCCGGGAACTTTCTCCACTGGTGGACTATCCCCTCATTTCCTGGGAAGCTCCCCGAAACTGGACAATTCGCCTTGGATTGCTCTATGAACTACCGCAATAACGTTGTTATTCCCCGCATCCGGACGGCCATCGCGCTCATCGCGCTGATAGGTCTCGCGGGTGTCGCCTCAGCTCAGGAAACGCGGGTTCGGCTGGGGTTGCAGACCGGTATGCAAACGAGTCTGCTGCGCTATACCGTCGTACCGTACACGGGAGAGTTCCAGGCCGCTATCGATGAAGGCGCGGTGCATGGCCTTTCCTTCTGTCTCGACTTCGATCCGGTGTGGAGCGTGTTGGTGGACTTCGAATGGAAGCACAACCAATGGAATGAGCGTCGGGGTGAGGATCCCCGCATCGAGATAGACATGGCGAAGAGAACCACGCTCGCGGTGCCGGTGCTGTTGCTCTATCGGCCGCCAATCCCCGCGATTCCACTGTACCTGGCCATCGGTGCGGCACTGACGGTGGTACCCGACAACCGTGCGCGATTCAGTTTGTCGTACACAGGTTTTACGGAACGCGACGGTTGGCAAACGTACACCTCCAGCATGGATCAGTCATGGGGAGGAATCAACGCTGTGGCGGAAGCCGGTTTCGATGTCGCGATAGGATCCTCGTTCTCGCTGCTGCTGGCGGCGCGCTACCAGCAGCCGTTCTCCGATATCGTCGCAGGCGACCGTCTCAAGGGAGAATTGCTCTCGATCTGGCGTCTGCGTGCGGCGCTGTACATCGGAATCTAAATGTCGGCGACAATTCCAATTTGGATACAGGGTATGTATATTTCGGTCGTCATCACAACGTAACGGCACGAACATGTACGAATCACCGCTCGAAGTATTAACGCGACTCGTAACGACGCCTGAACGCATCGTCGCCGGCATCATGTCCGGTACCTCCGTCGATGCCGTGGATGTGGCGCTGGTTCGCATGCATGGAAGCGGAGAGCAACTGCGCATCGATCTGCTGGATTATTCGGAGACCCTGTTCGCCGAAGAGCTGCAGCAGCGCATTTTCGCGAACATGGAGGTATCGTCGAGCAACATCAACGATATCTGCCTGCTCCACACCACACTGGGGCACATTTACGCGGACGCCGTACGGCAGGCCTGCGCTTCGGCCGGGCTCGATCTGTCGAACCTTCATCTGGTCGGCATGCACGGACAGACGCTTCGGCATCTCCCCGATGCGATGGAACTTGCCGGAATTCGCGTGCGCTCCACCCTGCAGGTTGGCAGCGCGGCCACGCTCGCCACATTGCTCGGCGTACCCGTCGTGTCGGATTTCCGCTCCGGCGATATCGTGCTTGGAGGGCAGGGCGCCCCTCTCGTGCCGCGTGTGGATTGGCTGCTGTTCAGATCTGAAGAGGAGCATCGCGTCCTTTTGAATATCGGAGGCATCGCGAATGTGACGGTGCTGCCGCGCAACTGCACCTCATGGGATGTCGTCGCTTTCGACACCGGGCCCGGAAACATGCTTGTAGATTCGCTGATGCGTCGCTTTTACGGCCGCGAGTTTGACGAAGACGGATGCATCGCCAGCTCCGGAACCGTGCAGGGCGATCTCATCGGCTGGCTGATGCGGCATCCATATTTCAGTCGCCCGTATCCGAAATCTACGGGACGCGAACTTTTCGGGGAAAATTATCTCGACAGCTATTCTCAGCTTGCCCGTGATCTCGGAATCACCTCGCCCGAGGACATCGTTGCAACGGCCGCCGAATGCACGGTGCGAAGCATCTGTGGGCAGCTTGCGCCATTGCTGCCGCCGGGGCTGGCTTTCCGAATGTTCGTAGCCGGCGGTGGTTCGCGCAATCGTTTCTTCATGGATGGGCTCAGAATGAATTTTCCTCATGCGAGCATCGATACCACGGAATCCCTCGGGGTGCCGCCGGAGGCCCGTGAGGCGCTGAGTTTCGCCGTTCTCGCCAACGAATATCTTGTAGGAAATCCCGGAAACATGCCTTCCGCGACCGGTGCGGCGCGCGAGGCCCTGCTCGGTTCGCTTACACTGCCTTCCTGACCTTCCGATAATTCCGATTTGGTTGGTAAGATCGCGATTGAACCCTCGCATACGGAGCGTTCATCCTAAAGTGCTACATTAAATTTTTACACCGCCAAAACATTCTATTGCAATTGGTTGCGGCGTTTGTTTAAATTGACTTGTGAAACTCACGCAAGAAATTTTCTTGACATGTTTCGGGGCATCATGTATATTCAAACCCACGAAATGGCACCGTCTTTCCACGGCAATTCTCAAAAGGCGACGGGATGTTTTTCCCTGTATCCGCAACAACAGGGTGGGGAGCGTTTGCTCTGAATGAAAAAGGTAAATGATTGATTTTATTGAATTTAGACCTGTTTCCATAGACCAGACAGTTACGGCGATTCCATCTTCTATCCACTGAGACACAACGATTCAAGAACAGGCTATTCCACATGAAGATTTTTCGCAAGTTCACCAAGCCCGGCCAGAGCGCTTTTGAGTGTTTCGAGTACACCCGTCGCTCGTCGATTCTTCGCAATCCTGACGGCAGCGTGGTATTCGAACTGACTGATATCGAAGTTCCGGCTCACTGGTCGCAGATGGCGACGGATATTCTGGCGCAAAAATATTTTCGCAAGGCAGGCGTACCGCTGTTCAATGAAAACGGTACGCCCATGCTTGATGAGAATGGCAGGCAGATCATGGGCGGCGAGCGCAGCGTGCGCCAGGTCGTGCATCGCATGGTCGGCTGCTGGAAGGATTGGGGAGAGCGGCACGGATATTTTGATTCGCCCGAGGACGCACGGAATTACTATGACGAAACGGCCTATACGCTACTCCGTCAAATGGCGGCCCCCAATTCTCCCCAATGGTTCAATACCGGCTTGCATTGGGCGTACGGCATAACCGGAAACTCGCAGGGACATTTCTATGCCGATCCCGCCTCAGGCGAAATCCGCGCCTCCGACGATGCGTACAGCCGACCACAACCGCACGCCTGCTTTATCCAGTCCGTGGAGGACGATCTCGTAAACGAAGGCGGCATTTTCGATCTTGTGACCCGTGAAGCACGCATTTTCAAATATGGTTCGGGAACAGGGAGCAATTTCAGCAACCTTCGAGGACGGAACGAGCGCCTTTCCGGCGGTGGCGTGTCCTCCGGCCTGATGTCCTTCCTCAAGATCAACGATCGGGCGGCAGGGGCGATCAAGAGCGGCGGCACAACGCGTAGGGCCGCCAAGATGGTGGTGCTGAACATCGATCATCCGGACATTGAAGAATTCATTGACTGGAAAATCCATGAAGAGGAAAAGGTCGCCGCGCTCGTGACGGGCAGTCGCACCAACATCCTCCATCTCAACCGGATCATTCAGGCGGTGATCAAAGGCGAGAGCGCCGATTACCAGAAGAATCGCGAGCTGGCGCATGCCATTTTGCAGGCACGCAGGGCCGGCGTTCATGAAAACTACATTTATCGCGCGATTCAACTCGCGGAGCAAGGTCACGATCATATTGATCTGGACGAGTTCGACACCCATTACGAGAACGAAGCGTATCTCACCGTCAGCGGCCAGAATTCCAACAACACTGTGCGCGTCACCAATACCTTTCTCGAAGGAGTGGAAAACGACGGCAACTGGAACCTCATCAATCGCACAACGAGCAGTGTGGCATCGACGTTGCGCGCACGCGACCTGTGGGACAAGATCGCGTATGCCGCCTGGGGCTCGGCCGATCCCGGCATTCAATTCGATACGACGATCAACGAATGGCACACCTGTCCGGTGGATGGACGTATCAACGCAAGCAATCCCTGCTCCGAATACATGTTTCTCGACGATACCGCATGCAATCTCGCCTCGTTCAATCTGAAATATTTCTGGAATGACGCGAATCATGAATTCATGGTCGATGACTTCCGTCACGCCGTGCGGTTGTGGACCATCACGCTCGAAATCAGCGTGCTGATGGCGCAGTTTCCGAGCCGTTCCGTCGCGTTGAAAAGCTATCAGTTCCGTACGCTCGGACTTGGGTACGCCAACCTGGGCTCGCTGCTCATGGTGGCGGGAGTGCCCTACGACAGCGATCAGGGGCGCGCGATCGCGGGCGGCATCACCTCGCTCATGACAGGCGAATCCTACGCCGCCTCCGCCGAAATGGCCCGCGATCTTACTCCATTCCCGCGTTTCGAAGCGAACCGCAATCACATGCTGCGCGTGATCCGGAATCACCGCAGAGCCGCGCGGAACGCATCCGCTAACGAGTACGAGGGATTGAGCGTCGCCCCGGTCGGCCTGAGCGACGAACTGTGTCCTGAAATCCTGTTGGCCGCCGCCCGCGAAAGCTGGGATCGCGCACTGGAACTCGGCGAGCACCACGGATATCGCAACGCGCAGGTTACCGTTTTGGCGCCGACCGGCACTATCGGGCTGGTGATGGACTGCGACACCACCGGCGTCGAACCCGATTTCGCGATCGTGAAATTCAAAAAACTCGCCGGCGGCGGATACTTCAAGATCGTGAATCAGTCCGTACCGAAAGCACTGGAATTCCTGGGTTATTCCGTTCCCCAGATCGACGAGATCGAGAAATACATCAAGGGCCATGGTACGCTGGCAGGGTGTCCGGACATCAACCGCGAAAGTCTCATGGCCAAAGGCTTCACATCGGATGCGGTGGAAGTAATTGAGAAGCAGCTCGACACGGTGTTCGAGCTGCGCATGGCGTTCAACAAATGGGTCCTGGGCGAGCAGTTCAGCCGTCGCCTCGGATTTTCGGATGAACAGCTTGGGGATACCGCGTTCGACATGCTGCGTTCGCTCGGCTTTACGACCGAACAGATCGACCGCGCCAACGAGTACATCTGCGGTACGATGATGATCGAGGGTGCGCCCTACGTGAAGAAATCCGATCTCCCCGTGTTCGATACGGCCAATAAGTGCGGGAAGCGCGGGCGCCGTTTCATCGGCGTCGACGGCCACATCCGCATGATGGCCGCTGTGCAGCCCTTCCTCTCCGGCGCCATTTCCAAGACGATCAACATGCCAGCGGACGCGACCATCGACGATGTAAAAAATTCGTACATGACGTCCTGGAAGCTTATGCTGAAAGCGATCGCCATTTATCGCGACGGGAGCAAGCTTTCGCAGCCGCTGAACACGGTGAGCGATCCCGAAGCCGCCGCGCTGGTGGAGATGGGCGACGAGGACGATTTCAACGAACAAATCGGTCCGCGTGAAATCCAGGAAAAAATTATTTTCAAAATGGAGCGCAAGAAACTCCCGGCCAAGCGTCATGGCTTCGTGAGAGAAGCTGTGGTCGGTGGACACAAGGTCTTCCTGCGTACCGGTGAGTACGAGGACGGCAGTCTTGGTGAGATTTTTATCGACATGTACAAGGAAGGCGCTTCTTTCAAGGGACTTTTGAATTGCTTCGCCGTGCTCACCTCGAAGGCCTTGCAGTATGGCGTGCCCCTCGAGGAATTGGTGGACACGTTCACGTTCACCCGCTTCGAACCCGCGGGCGTGGTGATCGGGCATGAAGCGATCAGGAATTCGACATCTATCCTCGATTACGTCTTCCGCGTCCTTGGGTACGAGTATCTTGGGCGTACCGATTTTATCCATGTGAAGTCGGTGGACGAAACTCCCGAACAGCCGCTCGCAAGCTTCAACTCGCCTCCGACGCTGACGCGCAAAAAGGAAAACGGTGAGGTATCCCATAAACAGCAGCTCGAAGTGGCCGTCCCGGAAAAACGATTGTCGAGAAAAGAAACCGCGATGGTGGCCCGGGCGCAAGGCTACACCGGTGAAATGTGCGGTTCCTGCGGCTCCTCGCGCGTGAAGCGTAACGGCACATGTACGGTGTGCGAGGACTGCGGAACCACCAGCGGCTGCTCCTGAGCCCGTTTCTGAAAATTGTACTCTCTCTCTCAAAGCGATGGGTGCCTTCGGGGTCCGTCGCTTTTTTTGTACATTGAGAGGAGAATCACCACGATGGGGCTGAGCATGATGAGTATTCGCCACATGTATCGTATCCTGATTATTCTTACCTGCTGCGCAGGGTTCTCTTCGTGCGGAGATATCCGGTTCTGGGAGAGTGAAAAAAAGATTGGAGGCAAGGATGATTCCATCAACGCCGCGCAGCTGCTCGATATCAGAAATCGGGCGGCGACCATCCAGACCTCACTCGACATCCTCCCGAAAAGGGATTTCAATTTCGTCACCGGCGACACCATGATTTCCGCGACGCTCTATGGCGACGCTGCGGATCCCGTCATGGTGGACGAACGATGGTTCAACCGTTCGGGCACGACTGGCCGTTACCGCTACTATTACGACGCAGGCCTCCTGTTTCATTTCTATGGGAAGTCGAGCCTGAATCTCAATCCGCAGGGGGAAACAGCCGAGCATGCGGAAATACTCCTCAGGGTGTATTTCAACGAGAAGGGGAACATGTTCGAACATGAAAAAAAAGTGAACGAGACGGTCATCGAAATGGAGGATAACGAGTTGCCCGCCGTCATGCGCCGCTCGGAGGCCCTTCGTCTGCTTGCCTTTACCGACAGCGCGGGAGGCTTCGACACTGCGGCCGTGATCAGCATCCTGCATGGCGGGCCGGGAGTGTCGAAGTATGCAGGTCCGGCGAGGATTGAAACGGATGACGCTCTGGCTGAATCGGATGTCGCGCCTCCTCTGGAAGCGACCTCGGAAGCGCCGCAGTCGGAGCCATCCAACGCCATCACGCAGAAATCCGCCCTGCAAAAGAAAGCGCCCCCGCAACAGAAAACGCCCCCGCAAAAGACCCCTGTGGCCATCAAGCATGAGCCCTCGGCGACCCCTTCCAAATCCGCTCCACCTGTGAAGACCGTACAGCCGAAGCCAGCTGTGTCGACCGTGATGAGGAAACCCGTCCAACCTGTCGCCGATGAGGACGCCGACGCGGTGATACCCGCTCATACGCACGGAATGATTCCTGGCCCGCTGTCATCGAGCCGCGTACGATTCCAGAAAGGAAGCACCGGCGTGACGGTAAGCGCCCAGCTGGGGCGCGGCAGGCACAACGAATATGTGCTTCGCGCACGCAGAAGTCAGTCCATGTCGGTGAATCTTGATTCAGACCAGTCCGACGCGCACTTCCGCGTTTTTCTGGACAACAGCGACATCAGCGGAGAACGCAGATCGTGGACAGGCACGCTGCCCCGTTATGCGGATTATCATATTGTCGTATATATTCATCCGAAATCCGCGGCGCAGTCAGCCGGATATACGGTGACGATCGGCATTCAATAAAACCGGAAATCCGGAAAGGCCGGGAGGGACGTGCGCAGGGGATTCAACGCGAGAGGAAATTCCGCCGCCTCTGCGATCGACCAGAGATCCCTTCGACGAATGACCTGAACAGCGAGAAGTTTGTTGCAGAACAGCGCTCCCGTGTACCATACGGGAGCGCTGCCGCGTTATCGAGATATTTCTTGCGGAACATGCGCGTTGGCTCGATGCCAATACACGTGCATACCGTAAGCGGATCGTCAGGCCTGAGGCGCGCCCGGGGTTGCGCGCATTTTGCTGCGCTCGATGGATTGCAGAGCGAGATACTGCGGGCCGAAGTTCCTGAGATTGCCGAGTTCCGTGTCATACACATCGTAATGCCGCTCTTCGTCGACCACGAGGGATTCGAACAGCTGTTTTGTCACCGAGTCCGCATTCGCCGCGCACTCGTTCGCCCAAAGGTTGTAATCATGCGCGCTTTGCTCCTCCATGGCGGAGGCTTTCTCCAGCATGGCCTGCACGTCGTGAAGCAGGTCCACGCTTTCCCCGGCAGCCATGAGGACCTCGCCCTTGAGGAACAGGATGCGTTCGGCGAGTTTTTCGACGTGCATCATTTCCTCGATCGCCGTGCGACGGAACAGGGACGAAAGTAGCTCAAAGCCCTGATCGTCGCAGTGAAAATGAAAATACATGTACTGGTGGACGGCGTGAAGTTCGTCCGCGACCGCCTTGTTGAGAAGTTCGATGCTGTGTTCGTGCATGGAAAAAGTCTCCGGAATGATGTTCTTCTACATTGGAAAAGGTGCTGTTGCGGAGAATCGTGCAACAGGATCAGAAAGTTCGTAATTTCTCCAATTCAGAGGTAAGGCGCAACGCCTTTCGATTCCCCAATCCATGCGCTCAGGAGGGAGGAATGTTTTCAGGTCGTATTTCGTGGTCGTTATCGGACAATCCTCTTGCCGTGGAGCTGCAGCGCAAGCGTACGAACGGCGACGAGGTGTTTGACCTCACCGTGTCCAATCCCACCGAAGCCGGATTTGCCTTCGACGCCCACCTGCCGTCGGCATTGGCGCAGCCCGGCGTGCTGCACTACGCGCCGCATCCCAGGGGATTGCCCGCCGCGCGCGAAGCCATTTCCCGCTACTATGCCGAAAGTGGTTGCAGTGTCGCTGCGGATCGCATCCATTGCACATCGGGTACCAGCGAAGGATACAGCTTTCTGTTCAAACTGCTCTGCGATCCGGAGAACTCCGTCCTGGTCCCCCATCCCGCATATCCGCTGTTCGAATACCTGGCCGCGCTGGACGGTGTCCGCCTGCGCCCATACAGGATGCGTCGTTCGGCCATGGGTCGCTGGCGCATCGACTTCGGTTCTCTCGACGATGCCTGCAGCGATCGTCCTCGCGCGGTGATCGTCGTCAATCCCGCCAATCCGGTCGGTGCTTACCTCGATCCGGACGATCTCGCGCACCTCAGGGTCTTCTGTATGAGGAAAAACATCGCCCTCATCGTGGACGAGGTATTCTGGGACTATCCGCTCGTCCGCAATCCCATACGCGCTCGAACGGTGGAGGAAAAAGAAATCCTGTGCTTCACGCTCAACGGACTTTCGAAGTTGGCGGGTTTGCCGCAATGCAAGCTGGGCTGGATTGTGAGCAGCGGGCCGGAGGAATTGGTGGAGCAGGCGCAGGCCCGGCTTGACATCATCGGCGACGCGTATCTCAGTGTCGGGACACCGGTCATGCTCGCGGCGGAAGCATTTCTGCGATCAAGAGAAGGAATTCAGGAAGAGATCCGCACGCGCTGCGGTACGAATTTGTCGGTGCTGTCGGAATTGCTTTCATGTTTCTCCGACCTGATCGTTCTGGAAATCCAGGGCGGCTGGAGCGCGGTAATATCCTTGTCGAAAGACACTGACGAGGAATTCTGGGCGCTGTCGCTGTTGCGCAAGCGCGGTGTGTACCTGCATCCCGGATACTTCTTCGATTTCCCGCGCGGTTCGCATGCCGTCGTCAGTCTGCTTACGGCACCCGCGGTATTCGCCGAGGGTGTGCGAAGGATAGTCGAGGAGATGGGGACCTAAGGCGGTTGAGGCTAGATCAGATCCTTTTATTAGGTGCCATAACGCAACGCAGTCTCCGGAGCGGGCTGTTTATAAGACCGAGTAACCTTCGATGCGTATTCCAACAGAATCCATCCGCTGCTTCCAAAATTATTCGACCACCAATTCCTATGGTATCGGTCCGGATTTCGGTTTTTTCCGTACTGGTAGCCTGGTATCACGGAAAATTGCCATTGACGCAGGTTTTTCCTTTTCCAACAGTTCGTGGATGTTGTGCTGAGGCAATCCGATTCAGCGACTCTACGGATCGCCGCATCTCTCGGTAGTTGAACGGCCCTTCGACTTCGCTCAGGGACCGGCTGTTACGCACAGGGGCCACGTTGTGCGAGACGACAGAGCTTCAAGCAGAGGAGATAGCAGCTAACCGAGCGGTGGCGGATACAGCGCCTCGCACAGGCTCATTTCTCAGATGTCAGGCAGATGAAACGAAGAACAGGCTGTGGGAGTGACTTGATGAAATACATTGAAGTTGTCAGTGAGATTACACAAATTGAAACCATTGCGGCGGGCAGCTCCGTACGCGATCGTGGACGATTACGCAAACAATACGGTCCGGGAAAATGGAGGAAGGTCAAAGGAGTTGCCCTGATTCGATTGCGGAATGGCAAGGTAAGAAAGGCCGAACTGCATTGGTACGAGGCTCACGGATTAGGCCGGAAGGAAATGAAAAGAAAAAAATATCTGGACTAATGCAATGAAATCAAAGAAGCAACACTATTCATACTTCGCCGTCTGCATTGACAACAGCGAATACCCGGCTTCTCTCGAAATACATAAACTCTATCGAGTGCTTGAAGATGAAGATGCGTCCGAAGATGGGGATATTCGGGTTATCGACGAGAGCGGAGAAGATTACCTCTATCCAGCGGAGTATTTCGTACGGGTGGATCTACCCCGCATCACGGTGCGATCTATTGATCGATCATTCAGACGTGTGGCGAAACAGACGGCCTGACACGTGTAGGCAGCCGATCCCGAGAAGTAGGGGCGGCTCATATCCTATCGTCAAGTAGCCGGTCAAACCATCGTAGCTGAATGAACAACAAACTTGGTCCCATCACCGTCAGCCGGAA
Organism: uncultured Chromatiales bacterium; assembly: GCA_964371045.1. Lineage (GTDB taxonomy): Bacteria > Bacteroidota > Ignavibacteria > SZUA-365 > SZUA-365 > JAOSJT01. Next base: position 14,004 of record CAYJMN010000101.1, read on the forward strand.
GTCCGGAGCGGAACCGTTTCACGACGACGGCCAGCCGCTCTCCTTCATCTTGTCAATATCCGGGACTGGTGTGAAAACCACTGCTTGAACCTTGGAGAGCAAAATCGTACAATGGGTTACGGCGAGATCCGAGTAGTTCGGTGTTTGGATTCCGAATGCAGAAGAAAAGTACGATTTTGGAGATATTCATACGTTAGGCCATCGCTACAGAAATACAATTTCAATGACGGATATGCACACGATCACACGAAAAGCAAAATTGGGTCAGTTCTTCACATCGAAGCCGATTGCTCAATTCATGGCTTCGTTATTCGCTGAAGATTCGTTCAGCGATGTCCGATTGCTTGACCCGGGGGCAGGAAACGGCATTCTTTCCGTAGCTTTCATTGAGCGCATGTTGTCGGAAGAAGCTTCGGTTTCATCAGCCCGGATTGATGCGTACGAAATTGATCCTGCATTGGAAACCGGTATTCAGTTTGCCTTCGCTTCGATTGACAAGCGAACCGGTATTGAAGCCAGAATAGTTATGCAGGATTTCATCCAGGCAGCTGTTGACGCAGTTTCTGGAAATTTGTTCGCAAAGGAAATGCATGGGTACACCCATGTCATTATGAATCCGCCGTACAAGAAAATCCGAAGTAATTCTCATTATCGTCTCGCTTTGCACTCCATTGGAATAGAAACAGTGAATCTCTACTCCGCATTTGTCGCACTGGCATTGGAATTGCTGGATACTGGAGGGCAGCTGGTTGCTATCATCCCAAGAAGTTTTTGTAACGGTCCTTACTATCGTCCCTTCCGCGAGCGGATTCTTCAGAAGGCGGCGATACACCGCATTCATCTGTTCGGTTCGCGAAGGAAGCTATTTCAAGATGACAATGTGCTTCAGGAGAATATCATCGTTATGTTGAAGCGGAATACGGCACAGAGTACCGTGATTGTTTCAAGCTCATCGGATGCCGGATTCGATGACATGGAACTACGGGAATATCCCATAGAAACCATTGTACATTCCAATGACCGCGATAACGTAATTCATATCCCATCACCCGGAGCCGCAGCGATCCACAGCTTTAGCGCCGCGAAATTAGTTACTCTCGCTGACCTGGGTATACAGGTATCTACCGGTCCCGTCGTCGAATATAGAATGAAGGATAATATACACAGCGAAAATGCACCTCTTTGTATTCCGCTGATATATCCGTCGCATTTTTCCGGTATGCGGATTGTCTGGCCAAAACCGGAAATTCGGAAACCGAATTACATTGAAAATAATGACCGGACCGGCAAGTACGTATTTCCAGGAGGATATTATACAGTCGTGAGACGATTCTCCTCGAAGGAAGAGAAGAAAAGGATCGTGGCGGCCGTCATGGATCCTTCCACCATGCCTTCAATGAAAAACGTTGGTTTCGAGAATCACCTCAATGTATTCCATTCGAGAAAAAACGGATTGGATGAAAATGTAGCTTATGGTCTTACTCAATTTTTAAACACCATGTATGTTGACCGACTATTCCGCACATTCAATGGACATACGCAGGTCAATGCTTCGGATTTGCGATCGTTACGGTATCCGAAAATGGAGATACTTCTTTCGCTCGGTCGATGGTCCCGAATGTTAAACAGTGTCAGCCAGAATGAATTGGATACCAAATTCGAAGAAATCATGAAATGAGTAAAAATATCGACCAAAAAATACTTCAGGCTCTCGTGATTTTGGAAGAACTGGGATTTCCGTCTGCTCAGAAAAATGATCGCTCCGCATTGTGCCTGCTGGCGTTATTGAATGTCCAACCAGGCATGAAATGGACCCAAGCCAGTGATCCTCTAATTGGGATTACTCCGATAATGGATTGGGTTCGGGTCCATTATCGGAAAGATTATGCACCCAATACGCGTGAGACATTCCGAAGATATTCCATGCACCAATTCGTGCAGGCTGGAATTGCCCGCTACAATCCAGACAACCCAAAACGGCCGGTTAACAGCCCAAAAGCGGTGTATCAGATCAGCCAGGAAGCATTGGATTTGATTCACTGCTTTGGAACACAGGATTGGAGCGAAGGAGTATCGAGGTTTCTTTCAAACCTTCCAGGGCTGTCCGAGCAGTATGCAAAGGAGAGGGCACAGACACGCATACCTGTCAGGATCAACGAAAAACTGGAGATATCTCTTACTCCGGGAAATCATAATTATCTCATAAAGTCGATTATCGAAGAATTCGGTCCACGATTCATTCCCGACGCGACATTGATTTATGCGGGTGATACCGGGGCAAAATATGCGTATGCGGATAAAGCCAACATCAAGTTACTGGGGATTGATGTTGATGCTCACGGGAAGATGCCAGACGTGATTCTTTACTCTGAATCGAAAAAATGGCTCGTGATCATTGAAGCAGTAACAAGCCATGGCCCGGTTGATGGAAAGCGGCATTTGGAACTACTCGCGTTGTTTCGGGGTACTCATGCCGGTTTGGTATTCGTCACAGCATTTCCGAACAGAGCCGCAATGAGCAAATACATTGGTGACATCGCCTGGGAAACCGAAGTATGGATAGCCGATTCTCCGTCGCATCTTATTCATTTCGACGGCGACAAGTTTTTAGGCCCATTCGCGACCGAATAAAAAAAGGCCGTCTTCGTGACGGCCTTTTGAGAAGGGATAAAATCCGGTTCCGCTTTATTTTGTGGAAGCGGCGGCAATCAGGTTGAGCGCGCTGCCGGCTTTCCACCAGTCTATCTGCTGCTCGTTCATCGTGTGATTAAGCGGAATGGTGTCCGTGCCGCCATCCGCATGCTTCAATTGCATGGAAACGTGCGCACCTGGCGCGAGGTCATCGACGAGCAGGGAGACGCGGTCGTCTTCGAGGATCTTCAGGTAGTCGGATGGATCGGCAAAGGTGAGAGGGAGCACGCCCTGTTTTTTAAGATTGGTTTCGTGGATGCGTGCGAACGATTTGACGATGATCGCCTTGGCGCCGAGGTGACGCGGCTCCATGGCGGCATGTTCGCGTGAGGAACCTTCGCCATAATTTTCGTCTCCGACCACCACCCAACCCTTGCCGGCAGCTTTGTATCCGCGCGCGACGTTGGGCACCTCGTCATATTCGCCGGTGAGCTGGCTTTTGACTTTATTCGCGACACCGTTGAATTCGTTGATCGCTCCGATGAACATGTTGTTCGAAATATTGTCGAGGTGGCCGCGGAAGCGAAGCCAGGGACCCGCCATCGAAATGTGATCGGTGGTGCATTTGCCGCGAACCTTCAACAGGAGGTGGAGATTCTCGTACTCGCCCGGCTGAGGGGCCGGGAAGGGCGCCAGCGCTTGCAGGCGATTACTCGCCGGATCGATGATAACGTTCACCGACGCGCCATCCTTTGCCGGAGGGACGAAACCGTCCGAGTCGGGAACGAAGCCGCGAGCCGGCAATTGTTCGCCGCTCGGCGGATCGAGTCGCACTTCCTCGCCCTTGTCATTCGTCAAGGTCTCTTTTGTGAAATCGAAGGTGAGCCGTCCGGCCAGGGCAAGCGCCGCCACTGTTTCGGGGCTGGCTACAAAGGCATGTGTATCGGGATTGCCGTCGTTGCGTCCCGTGAAGTTGCGGTTGAAGGACGTGATGATGCTGTTCTTGTCGCCCTTCTGTACGTCGTGCCGCTTCCATTGCCCGATGCAGGGGCCGCAAGCGTTCGCAAGCACCGTCCCGCCGATTTCCTCGAGCAGCGCAAGTTGTCCGTCGCGCTCAATCGTTGCGCGCACCTGCTCGGATCCCGGTGTGATAGTAAATTCCGACTTGGTATGCAGACCCTTCTCCTTGGCCTGGAGTGCGATCGAGGCCACGCGGTCGATGTCTTCGTAGCTGGAATTGGTGCAGGAGCCGATAAGGGCGACCCGGAGTTCTTCGGGCCAGTCGTTGTCGCGCACGGCTTTCGCGAATTCGGAAATCGGATGCGCGAGATCGGGAGTGAAGGGACCGTTGACGTGGGGTTCGAGTGTATCGAGGTCGATATGAATGACCTGATCGTAATAGTCGTCGGGGTTGGCTTCGACTTCGGGATCGGCCATGAGGTGTTCTGCGACAGCATCGGCGGCATCCGCGAGGTCGTTGCGCTCGGTGGAGCGAAGATAGGTGGCCATGTGCTCATCGTAGGGGAACAACGACGTCGTGGCGCCGATCTCGGCACCCATGTTGCAGATCGTACCCTTGCCCGTTGCGGACAGGCTGCGCGCGCCATCGCCGAAGTACTCGACGATCGCTCCCGTCCCGCCTTTCACCGTGAGAATGCCGGCGAGCTTGAGAATGATGTCCTTTGCCGACGTCCAGCCCTTCATGCTTCCTGTCAGCTTCACGCCGATGAGCTTCGGGAATTTCAGTTCCCACGCCATGCCCGCCATCACGTCTACAGCATCCGCGCCGCCGACACCGATCGCGATCATACCCAGGCCGCCCGCGTTTGGCGTATGCGAATCGGTGCCGATCATCATGCCGCCGGGGAAGGCGTAGTTTTCCAACACCACCTGGTGAATGATGCCCGCTCCGGGCTTCCAGAACCCGATCCCGTATTTGGCGGAAACGGAAGCCAGGAAGTCGAACACTTCCTTGTTCAGGTCGAGCGAAGAGGCAAGGTCCTGAACCGCACCATGCTCGGCGAGAATGAGGTGGTCGCAATGGACCGTAGAGGGAACGGCCACCTGCGGGATACCCGCGCTCATAAACTGCAGCAGGGCCATCTGGGCCGTGGCGTCCTGCATGGCTACGCGGTCCGGCCCGAAGTTCGCGTAATCGTTTCCGCGTGTGAATGGGACCTCGGCTGTTTCCCACAGGTGCGAATAGAGAATTTTTTCGGCGAAGGTGAGCGGTCGGCCAAGCAGTGCACGCGCAGCCGCGGTTTTTCCGGGCAGAGCCGCGTACAGCCGCTGGATCATGTCCAAATTCATCGTCATTGTGTCCTCACTCATAAAGTTCAGGGTCAATCCCTCAATATAGAAATTTGATGCGCATGGGACAAAATTTGGCGGGGATGAGGGTTTCGTAGCGCCTAGCCAGGCACGTCACCCTGAGTGAGCCAACCAGCGCTGCGCACCGGTCCATTTCTTGGGTGACATCTATCCGCCGAGTTCATAATTTTCCCATTTGGTGAAACTATGGAATCTGGCCTGTTTAAGCCGATTTTACAAGATGTCATTAGCAGGGCCGCCGCGGTGTGAGCATTCATGGTTCCGGGAGCTTGTGTCGGCGGCATCTCGAAGGGTGATTGGTGAGTAAGTGATCTCAAGTCTCTCGGCACGTTACGGAACGAATCATCCTTCGAGACGCCGCCATACAAACGCAGCGCCATGAAGAACGATCAGGTTGTGGCGGCTCCTTCTTATGACATCGGGGAGGTATTTAGTCTCCTCGTGCGTCACGGAACCAATCATCCCGCCGCGTCGAGT
>CAYJMN010000102.1:0-19391 GCA_964371045.1 uncultured Chromatiales bacterium
GTCATCCTTGATATAAACCTGAGCGCAGCGAAGTTTACCCGACTCAGGGTGACGGTGCTTGTTTACGCCGCCCCAAATACATGTCACACTCGATATAAACCGGCGCGCAGCTGGTTACCTGACTCAGGGTGACGATATTTTATTGCACAAGAGAAAAACCCGCCGCGCTGCGTTTTGTGAACGTACCCGGCGCGGGGATACCGGGAATCGCGTTGAACTGGACGTAGTGGATATTCGCGTCGTATGCCTTATTCATGGCTTCGAGGAAGCGATTCGCGACGAGAGCATTGCCGCGGGCGCTGAGATGCACGCCGTCAAGACTGAACGCGCCGCCGGTGATGTAGCTGGCGGTGTAGGTCTCGCCGGCGATGCGGTACCCATCGGTTCTGAGACTCGTAAAGAATGCGTTGATATCAACCAGCGGGAAGCCCCGCAGCAGCGCTTCAGTGTAGAGGAGGTTGTTGTACGCCGTGACGGCACCTAACACGATGGAGATTTCAGCCTCGTCAAGTACGAATGCCGAGGGTAACGGATTGGACGGCGTCAGACCGATGCCCTGTCCGAGCTGTTCCTGCGCGGTGAGCAGCACGTACTCGGTGGGACCGACTGTCGTGACATTACCTGCGTTGTTGCGGTAGTAAATCGACAGAGGTTGCGCCGGATTCGATGGATTCGGAAGCTTACGCGGTACAGTGTTGAAATACGGAAGATCCGTGGGATTCGGGATATTCCCCACCACTACTTTCGTATTCGGCAGGGCCGCCTTGATCTTCGCGAACGCGGCCTTGAGCGACTGCTCGAACACGGCGTACTCCGTCGGGTGCGTACCCGGAGGATTGCCGTCCAGACCGGAATTTGTACCGCGGACGCCGCCGGACATGGCGTAGGCATAGACATCGTTGTACCCCAACCAGAAGGTCATGAGCGTGGGATTCAGCTTGATGGCCTGATCGACGAGCGAGGCGCCGAAGGTCGCCTGATTGCGCATGACCATGACGTAAAACGGATTCGCCCTTGTCGTAGCGCGATCCATGATCGGGGACACATCCAGCGCGTCGTACATGATTCCGCCGGGAATTCCCAGATTGTTATAGGGGGCCGGATGCTGAACATTGGTCGGATTGTTCTGGCTCGGATTTTTGGCGCCGACGATCGGCGGAGAGAGACTCTGCAGAATGCGCAATTCTCCCGTGCCCGGATACGGCATCAATGGCTGGACGAAGGGTGTATTCAACCGGGTGGCGATGAGATTCGGGAAACTGTAGATCTGCCCTTCCTCGAACAGCGAGCCCGACTGCATGCCAGCGGTGTAACTGGATCCGACAGCCACGAAGACGGAGGCATCGATGCTTCCGAGGGATTGGTCCTTGACGGGATTTTCTTCATCGCCGCATGCGGTGAACATTGCAAGCGCACCGCAGATGCAGATGGTCATCATAAAACGTGTGGTGTTCATCGGTGGTCCTCCTTACAGCGCATACGTGATATTGAAACCGATCAGCGTTGCGCTCCCGGTGTACTTTCCGTCCATGTGCACACCATCGGCGTGCGTCGTTTCTGTCGTGACCCGATCCATAAACACGAGCTGCATGAAGGCGACATCCAGCGTCAGATGCGGTACCAGGTCGAAGCCGAAGCCGATGTTGAAGCCGTGTCGGTCCGAATCCGGAAGGAGAGGCTCAAGGCTTTTGTCAGGAACGGGATTGTTGTCGTACAGATACCCGGCGCGCAACGCGATTCCCACAGACGGGATCCTGTACTCGCCGCCGAGACGGAGGATAAACGTATCCTCATAATCCTTGGGCGCCGAGAGGTCGGTTTGAGCAACGCCGGCTTTGTTCAGATTATCCACGGCGAAATCGACGACAAGTTTGTCGTATGAGGACCACTGGATCCCCTGAAAATCGAATTCCACCTCGAAATTTTTTACAGGCGCCCAGGCGATGCCGGCAAACCAGGTTGCGGGAGGATCGAGGGAGGTAGTCACATCTCCACCCGGGAACAACGAATCCAGCGCGGCGGACTGATGAAAATCGGCTGTTCCCGTAAAGTCGATATGCGTTTCCGCGCGATACGAGAAACCGAGCGAGACATTTTCGAGAGGCTTGAGAATGACGCCTGCGTTCCAGCTGTATGCGGGATCGCCCGTACCCTCAAGTTCAAGATCCATTTCGGGTTCAAAGTTCGTGACCGCGCGGCGCAACGACACGTTTGAGAACACGATGTTCGCACCCACGCCGACGGCAAGCCAATCGTTGATCGCGTAGGAGACGGTAGGCATAACGTAAAAGGTTTGCAGCTCGATTTCCCGCGAAACCGATCGCCCCACCCAATCGTTGTCCCACTCGGTTCCGAGACCAAAGGGAGTCGTAACGCCGATACCGGCGGCGAAGCCCTTCAGAGCACCGTCCGTCCAGGTATTCATGGCGTAGAAGTTCGGCGGATAGAACATTTTGGTGTTCATATCCCATTGTTGATTGCTGTTGTTGTTGCTGGGACCGTAGTAGGAATAACCGGGAGAGATCAGGGTCGCGCCCGCCATCACCTGAAATCCACGCTGGAACGACATTCCGGCGGGGTTGAAAAACATGGCTGACGGATCGCTTGCCCGAGCCGCGAATGCGCCAGCCTGCGCCATAGCACGCGCTCCATGCTCGTTAAGCTGGAATCCTCCACCCATCGCCGACGTGCCGGAGCACAACATGACGGCGGAGATGAGGAACAAGGTATGAAGTTTTTTCACCGGACCTCCAAGGGATTAATGGACACATCAGGAGACTTCTATAAGAATAGCGTTTTTCTCCACAGCGTTCCCTTCTTGTACTCGCACGGCTTTCACGATACCGGCGGAGGGGGCTTTTATTTCATTTTCCATCTTCATAGCCTCGAGAATCAGAACCCCTTGTCCGGCTTCGATGAGTTCACCTTCCGCGACAAGAATACGGGTAATGCGACCGGGCATGGGCGAACGGAGGATCGCGGAATGTAGTTTGGTGGCTTTTTCGGTTTGAAGCGAACGAAGCAGCGCGGACGTTTCATCGTCCACTTCGACTGCGATGACCTTGCCGTTCACCGCGATGCGACGCAGTCCGGAATCATCGACAGGCTCGAGCATACGGAGAGACCATGTGCGTTTCCCGATACGAAGGAACTGGCCTTGACTCATGCGATGTACTTCGCATTCGAGCGGTTCTCCGTCGACGACGATGCGTCCATCGTCAAGGGTTTCGATCGCGTGTTCCGCGCCTGCCGCGCGTACTGTGTATTTCGCCATGATCAGCGCCCCGCCCCTCTATGACGCATAACCCAGGGCGAACAGGTGCGGAGAGGTGTCCGGCCGTTTGCGCTGCCGTTCTTTCCGATTGTCTGTGTCCAGTTTTCAAGGAGCACCGCGCCAACCATAGCGGCCAGGATTTCGTCATCATCGGGTCCCGGAAGCTCGGTTGCCTGGAAATGTTTCCGCACGAAATCAATGGAAAAGTCGCCGCTGAGGAAATTGGGATGATCCATGACGAAACGGCAGAACGGTATGGTCGTTTCGACGCCGAGGATGACGAATTCATCCAGCGCCCGGCGCATTTTTCCGATAGCGTCGTCGCGATTCATGCCCCATACGATAAGTTTCGCGAACATCGGATCGTAATGGATGGATATCTCACTGCCTGTGGTCGCGCCGCTGTCGTCGCGCACACCGTACCCATGTGGCGGCCGATATTCCACAATCGTGCCGGTGGAAGGAAGGAAGTTGGCGCGCACATCTTCGGCGCAGATCCGGCACTCGATGGCATGTCCGCGAATATTGACGTCCTCCTGTGAAAATGGAAGCGGATCACCCTGCGCGACGAGGATCTGCATTTTCACGAGATCGATACCGGTCACCATTTCCGTGACGGTATGCTCCACCTGCAAGCGCGTATTCATTTCAAGAAAGTAGAAATTCCTTTCGCTGTCCACCAGGAATTCGATCGTGCCGGCGTTGACGTAGCCACACGTGCGCGCGGCCTCCACAGCGGCTTCTCCCATGCGTTTGCGCATATCCGCATCCACGATGACTGAAGGCGCCTCCTCGACCACTTTCTGGTGGCGGCGCTGTATCGAACACTCTCGCTCGCCGAGCCAGACGCAATTGCCGTGCGTATCGGCGAGAATCTGAATCTCTATGTGTCGCGGTTCAAGCACGTATTTTTCCATGTAGACGCGATCGTCGGCGAACGCCGCGCGGGCTTCATTCTGCGCGCCTTCGAGGGCCTTGAGGAGATCGTCGGGACGTTCCACGACGCGCATGCCCTTTCCGCCGCCACCAGCCGCCGCTTTGAGGAGAACCGGGTAGCCCAGGGATTCGGCCACTGCATGCACCTCGGAAGGCGAGCGAATGGCCTTGTCCGTGCCCGGCACGACAGGGACGCCACGTGCCATCATCAGCGCACGCGCGGAGGTTTTGTCTCCCATGCTCCGAATGGCGGAGGCAGGTGGTCCTATGAAAATCAGTCCGGCATCAGCCACGGCATCCGCGAATGCGGCATTCTCGGAGAGGAAACCGTATCCCGGATGAATAGCATCGCAATCCGCACGAAGTGCGGTTTCAATCAGGACATCGGAACGGAGATAACTTTGAGAGGAGGGCGCGGGACCGATATTGAATGCTTCATCGGCATTGCGAACATGAAGAGCGTCGAAATCGGCGTCCGAGTAGACGGCAACAGTGCGAATCCCCAATTCCCTGCAGGCGCGCTGGACGCGTACAGCGATTTCTCCTCTATTCGCGATAAGAATAGATCGAATTTTCACAAAAACCACGCAGGACTGTTGGAATCGAATCAGCTCGGGGTGAATAATACACAAAGAGATGACTTTTTCCAACTGACATCAAGGTAGCGGTCCGGGCCAACCAAGTTCGTCAAGCTGCGTGTGCCCAGCAGTCAGCCTGTTAATGACATCATGCAAAATGGGCGGAATCCTCATTTTCGCCTTCATCAACTCACCCCCCCGGCCCCCTGGTAGAGAGGGGGGAGGAAGAGGGGAAAATCAGTGATTTCCGTAGACGAGGCGGATTAAACATGATCGCCGATACATAGATCCAACCTGTTGTCATCCTTGAAATGGACCGGCGTACGGTGCTGGTGGGCACACTCAGGCTGACGCGTCGGTCCATTTCGTGGACGACACATGGATTGTGTGAATACGTGCACGGATTACACGGATGAACACGGATATGCACGGAGAAGAAATTTTCTGTCTCCAAATCCTGGAGTCTCTCGTATCGGGGTTTCAAAAACTCTTATCCGCGTACATCCGCAAGAATCCGCGTGAATCCCACGGAGTGACAAGCGCGTACGTATTCACACTCCAGTAACAGATTCGTCGCGGCGAGATGACGATATTGACAAGGTAACGAAGTTGACAAGACCATTCGGAATCATTGGGCCCGGACTTGCAAGCTGCGTAGAAAACCGAATGGAGGCCCTTCGACTCCACGACCGTGAACGGCGGTGCTTCAAGCTCACGCCGTGCCGCGGTCGTTGCGCTCAGGGTGACGGTGTCTGATTATCAGGGGACTGTTCCTCGTCGGGGGTCTCCTCCCTCCCATCGGCATAGCGAGCGAAGCGGCCGGTGTCACGGGGATGCACATTGTCGGGCCGTGGCCATGGCCAGCCACCGAAGCGGGTTTGCTGATAGTCGTTAAATGCATCCTGAATCTCCGTGCGAGAATTCATCACAAACGGTCCGTATTGCACCACGGGTTCGGCTATGGGGACACCTTGCAAGAGAAGCAGCCGCGTGGTGCCGGCGCCGTTTTCCAGCAGGACGGATCGCTCCGGGCGGAGTTCCGCGGCTCGATAAAACGGCAGTTCGGTGCCGGCGATTTTCAGGGAGTCCCCTTCGAAAAAATACAGCGCGCGCCGCGTGCCGGGCGTGCTGGCGGGAAGTTCCCATCGCGCTCCTGGCTCCATGCCGATAATCATGATACCGACATTATTGGCCTGATCCGCCGCCCAGGAATCCGGCGCGGGTTGCGGGGCTTGATCATTTCCCATGCTTCCCGCGAAAAGTGTTACATGGGTACGTTTTCCATTATCGTCGATGAAGGCGACATCAGGAATACTTTCGGCCCATAGCATCCTGAAATGGGGTTCAACAAATTTGTTCGCGCGCGGGAGATTCAGCCAGATCTGGAACAGCTCGAGCGGATTCCCGCTGTCGCGGTTGAGCAGCGGAAACATTTCGGCGTGCTGCAATCCTTTGCCGGCCGTCATCCATTGCACATCGCCGTTGCCGTATCTTCCGGCTGCACCGTGCGAGTCCGAGTGGTCCACGAATCCTTTGAGTACGACGGTTACGGTTTCAAAGCCCCGGTGCGGATGCGCAGGGAAACCGGGTATACGATCGCCGTGGTACATCCGCCATCCGTCCTTGAGCTGAAAATCCTGTCCAATGTTCCTGCCATCCAGCGATGCGGCCGGTCCCATGCCTTCGTTGCCGTGAGGGTATGCATCGGCATGGTGGACGCAAAAGAGAAAAGGGTCGATGGTATCCCAGGGGAAGCCCATAGCCCAGGTATTGATAATCGGATTCTCGTCCATACTGTGCTCTTTTTTTTTCCGGTAATTGACGGGACCTTTTACATTACGTCGGTGCAAGTTTGAATATGATATCGTGAATATGCGAAAGCGGCTCGACTTTTCCATGTCCGGAAAACGCCTCCGCTGTAACATCCTCCGCGTATTTGCACGAAAAGCGTCCAGCGTATTGTGAACAAATAAAGGATTCGATTATATTCTGTATTCAAGATCGGCGTATTCGGCAAAAGGAAAGGAGGGTTCGGTGACACGGCTTCGATTACTCGCGTTGTCTGTATTGTGTGTCTGTATCGGTATCGCCTTGCCTGCCTGCACAAAAATGGATACGCCGAATAATCCCCTGCCGGCTGCCAACAAACCAGTTGGTGAGCTGGCATGGAAATTCTGTATAGGAGCAGAGGTGTATTCCCCTGTGGCAGCGTACGGCATGGTATTCGCACAAGGGAATGACGGAGTTCTTTACGCGATCGATGCCACTACAGGGAGCCTGCGTTGGTCGATCGACAACATGGGATACTGGACAAGGCCGGTCATAGCCGAAGGCATTCTGTATCATGGCGGTTTCAACAAACATCTTACGGCGCGTTATACCGCGACCGGACAGCAACTCTGGAAACAGGATATTGGAGCGGCGGTGTACTGCCCGGCCGCTGGAAACGGCATGATATTCTTCGTGGCGATGGATGAGCACGTGTATGCCCTGAATGCGATCAGCGGAACGATTCAATGGCGCTTCCCTGCCGACATGTTTGTCACCGCCCCGGTGTATGCGGCCTGTCTCGTCTATGTCATGAGTATGCATAGCCATGACCTGATAGCCCTGAACAGCACGACCGGAGCGGAAGTCTGGCGCAAGGACCTCCCCATTCGCCTGGCTCCGGACGTCGGTGTCGCCGTCGACAAGAATGTTCTGTATGCCGCAGGTTACTATGGCACGCTGCATGCGATGGATGCCGAAACGGGCGCACTCCACTGGGAATTCCCGACGAGCGCAAACAATGTGATTGTATCCACGCCAGCGATTTCGGACGGCATGGTCTACTTCGGCGGCACGGATAAGAACCTTTGCGCACTGTCGGCGCAGGACGGGCATCTGATGTGGAAATTCAAGGCGGAGGCGCAAATCCATTCTTCGCCCCTTGTCGACGCGGGCGTGGTGTATTTCGGGACGCAGGACGGAACACTGTACGCTCTGGATTCAAGAAGCGGCGCTCAATTGTGGACGTTTGAAACCGGTCAAGCGATAGCCGGTTCATTAGCCATGCACTCTGGCCTTCTCATGTTCAGCTGTGCGGACAGCTGCCTCTATGCACTGAAGTGAGCGCGAGGCCCCCCCCCCCGAAGCAGCCATACCATTTGCGCGGTCCCTAAGCAGAATTGCCGTACATTTGGGTAACGTCACACTCAGAAATTTTCAGGAGCAGAAATGAAAAACGTTGAAATGTCCGTCGAGGGAAACACATTGACAATCAAAGTGGATCTCACCAAGGAATTTGGATTGTCGGCTTCCGGCAAGACAATCATCATTGCATCCACCGAAGGCAATATTTCCATCGAGGGCGCTGAAGAAAAAAAGATCGGTCTCAACATCTACAAGAAACCGCCGCAAAAATAATCACCGCTCCAGGAGGGAATTCGCGGTGAGCGAGGTCCTTTCGAGTTCCATGGAATCTCAACCGTGTAACTTAGGAAGATGGCGATTTGTCTTTTTGACTGTAAAACGGATATCCTTCCGGGACGGGCGGTAGACGCAGACGGAATATTGGCGCTCATTGAAGGCGCGTACCCGCAAGTTTCGGAAGGACGTTTCACGAGACCAGTTCCTCAAACACTGGACAGTTGCGATGAGATTTTTGTCAGCACCTTGCATCGGGTTTCTGCTTATCTGTTCGAACCTCGCATTCGGGCAACACCCAGGGGACGCCGTGTTCGCCGGAATCCAGGTACACACGGTCAACCTGCGCTTCCCCCAAGCCGATTACTGGCAGAGATTGCAATTTTATTACGATCAGGGTGATGAGCAGTACATCCCCGCGCAAGCGGTGATCGACAACGTGACGTACGACAGCATTGGCGTACGTTTGAAAGGAAATTCATCGTACCTGCATCCAAACAATAAAAAATCCTTTCGACTCGCTTTTGATGAGTATGTCGATTCGCTGCGCTGGGATGAACTGAAGAGCGTACACATCAATAACATGTGGGGCGATCCTTCCTTCATGCGGGAAAAGATCCACCTCGATTTCTGCCGCGATGCGGGAATCGTCGCCCCACGCGCGAATTACGTCCGCTTGCTCATCAACGATACCTTGTTCGCATTTTATTCCCTCGTTGAACATGTGGATAAAACCTTCCTCGACACACGCTTCACGAACAAGAGTGGTGACCTGTTCAAGGCGGTGGACGGTTTGGGACCGACCGGTTCACTGATCTCCGATTTTGTCTGGTACGGAAGCGATACGGCGAGATATCTGACGCGGTACGAAATGAAGACCGAAGGATCTCTCAGCGCGTGGCCTCAACTCATCGGCTTCATCGACACCCTGACCAACAGCCCGAATGCGGCCGATGTTCTTCAGCGGAAGACAGCCTTTCCGCAATTTTGCGCTTCGATGGCGGCGGACAACCTGTTCGGGAATCTCGATTCCTACCTCAACAGCGGACGGAATTTCTACGTGTATTTCCACGGTAAAACGGGAAGCATGCACTGGATCGTCTGGGATGCGGGGTTGAGTTTTGGCGCGTACACCGGGGGTGTATCCAGTCCGGAACGTATGAGCGTCACGTATGTCATCAGCACCGCCCAACGACCACTGCTCGCGAAGATCTTTTCCACACCTGAGTTGAAACAGCACTATCTCCAGACGTTGTGCGCGCTTTCGACGGAGTATTTTCGTACCGAGAAACTATTCCCGCATATCGACAGCGTCGCCGTCGCGATACGACCCTGCGTCGCCGAGGACGCGAGAAAAATGTACACGATGCAGCAATTCGAGACGAACATCACGACGGAAATTAACGCAACCGGTGGCGGAGGGCTTCGCAAACCAGGATTGAAGTCGTTTCTCACGCAACGCGGCGCGGAGGTCAAAGCCCAGCTTGCGGCGCTCGGTATCTCATGCGCACTCGATGTCGAACCCGAACAATCGCAGCCTGAGCCGCAACTGACTCTTGCGCAAAACTATCCCAATCCTTTCAATCCAACGACAACGATCGCTTACTCCCTACCCACCGCCGGTCATACGACGCTTAGTGTATACAACGCCCTCGGCAAGGTGGTGGCGACACTTGTCGATCGCGAAGAGAGCCCGGGTGCCCATAGCATTCAATTCGATTCCGGCGCACTCCCGAGCGGT
The DNA here is from genome assembly GCA_964371045.1 of uncultured Chromatiales bacterium. GTDB lineage: Bacteria > Bacteroidota > Ignavibacteria > SZUA-365 > SZUA-365 > JAOSJT01. Next base: position 9,935 of record CAYJMN010000102.1, read on the forward strand.
TTGTACAGCTACACACTCGCACATGGACGGCAACGCATTACGCGTACACTGGCGTTGGTCCGATAATTCCCTTCATTCGCACTTGTATTATCACGCACATCCTTCATCAAGGTACAGCAATGAAGACACTACTGATTCGAATCGCTTTGCTCATCGGCATCATGCACACCGCGACAGCTCAGGACTGGCAGTGGCGGAATCCCCGCCCCCAGGGAAACACGTTATATTCCGTGCGCTTTTCGGCCGATGGTATAGGATATGCGGCAGGCGGCGGCGGTATCATTTTAAAAAGCGCTGATTGCGGAGCATCAGGCACCATTCTGACGACAAATGTCGGCGTCCAGCTCACCGCGATTTCAGTGATAAACCGCGATGTCGTGTTTGTCGCAGGGGACGGTGGTACAATTCTCAAAACCATCGACGGTGGCGGTAACTGGACACCGCTCACGACGGAATCAAGCGCAGGGCTCTTCGGCATCGCGTTTGCCGATGAACAAATCGGCTATGCTGTCGGAGATGGAGGAGCGATACTTGCTACGAAGGATGGAGGAGCATCGTGGGTCGCGCAGACAAGCGGGACCTGGAATCAGCTCATGGCGGTGACCACGCTTGACGCGACGACGGCCATCGCGTCCGGCATCGCCGGCACGCTGCTCAAAACCACGGATGGTGGGGCTAGCTGGGTGACTTTAGCCACGAATACCTTCAACGGATTGTATGCGTTGCATTTCACAGATCAGCAAACGGGGTATGCGGCCGGGAACGGAGGGATGATCCTGAAAACCGCAGACGGAGGAGCCTCGTGGACAGGCATGAACAGCGGCACCTCCGACTGGATTCGGTCGATTACGTTTCCATCAACCGACATCGGCTATGCCTGCGGATCCAATGGTACCGTGCTGCGGACCACGAACGCAGGCGGTGACTGGACAACAGTTCCTGTCGGCGCGACTTCGGAGTTCAACTCGATCGGTTTCAGCTCGGTCGCCTCCGGCTGTATTGTCGGAGAATTTGGTGCGATATTCTCCACGAACGATGGTGGCGCCACGTGGACCGCACGCTCATCCGGGACGACCAGGTCACTGTACGGCATACATTTTCCGACTCGCGACAGAGGCTGCGCGGTAGGCGATTTCGGAACGATACTGAAAACATCCAATGGCGGGGCGGACTGGGAAGCCGTGGAGAGCGGGACTGGAAGCATACTGTTATCGGTCTTTTTTCCGGACAGCGTTACGGGGTACGCTGTCGGTGATGAGGGAACGATACTGAAATCCGCGGATGGGGGTGGAACCTGGAATACGTTGAACAGCGGTGTAACCGATTGGCTCATGTCGGTCCACTTCCCTACTACCGAAATTGGTTATGTCAGTGGATTCGGCGGCCTCGTGCTAAAAACAACAAATGGAGGCACGGATTGGGCGCGGGTGACCGAGGTGAGCATGAGCGAACTCAGATCGATTTACTTCCTCACTCCGGAACACGGTTATGCCGCCGGCGGCGACGGGTATGGAACAAACGGGATCATTCTGAAAACGGTCGACGGCGGAGCCCAGTGGATCCAGGTTCACGATGACCCGGGTTCCATGCTCCTTGGCATCCATTTTTCAGAAAGCGGCACTGGGTTCTCGGTCGGCTATAACGGTACGATTCTTCGCAGCACCGATACGGGAGAAACGTGGGTAAGCCTGGTCAGCGGTATCGAGCAGGTGTTGTACGCGGTACACGTCGCGCCCGGTGGCAACGTGTATGCGGCCGGAATGAACGGCAACATTCTTTTCAGCGACGATATTGGGGAAACGTGGAAATCACAAACCACCGGTACCAGTAATAATTTGACTGCGCTGTGCTTCCCCGATGCTTCCAATGGATATGCGGCAGGAGTGGGCGGGACCATTCTAAAAACCGGGACCGGAACCACCTCTGTTGCGGAGCACTTCCCCGCTATCACCAAGAGCGGATTTATCCTCGCGCAGAATTATCCGAACCCGGTCAATGATGTCGCTACGATTTCATACCGTATCGCAGCGGCGGCTCACGTGCGGATCGCAATGTATTCTTCGCTCGGCGCCGAGTTGGCCACGTTGTATGATGCCATGCAGAGCGAAGGAACCCACGCTGTTCAATTCAGCATGCGCGGGATGGCGCCCGGTATGTACCTTCTCAGCGTATCGGCAGGGACAGCGACGGCGACACGACGAATGATGCTACTGAAGGAATAGCATATGTCAAAAAAACGCAAAATAGAAGCGTACGCAGCGATAGTTCTATTGCTGTATGCAATCATCTTTGTTGGCTGCACCGATCCTGCGGAGCCAAACGTGATAACGAAGCCTGAACTAACGATAGAGCTGAAAGAGGCAGGGTATGACTTTTATACGATTGCAATAAACGTGAAAACCAATGCTGTTTCCACAATATTTGTAGTAAGCGAGAATGACACTATATATAGAGTTGAAAACAGCATCATAGATACTATCATTACGAAAGCATCGTTATTGCCGTCAACTACTTATATATGCCGATTGGTTGTTACATCACAGGATGGTAGAATCGATACAGCATCACTACATGTGCACACGAAAGATACCGTTTCGTGCAGATATATTTGGAGCCACTATTCACTAGGAATCGGAGCGTCGATAATCGAAGATATGTATGAAACCAGAGAGGGAGTAATCAGAATTGTAGGTGAGTTTAGAGATGAGACATTCTGGAACTACGCAGAGCTTGTACATGGCGTATTCAGGAAGAGCAAGATCCCATTCATTGTTAACGTGCTTGGCGTCCCGCGACAACTCACTCAAGTGCGAATCACGGCTGTCTATCAAGCAAGCGATACTGATATATGGTTTGGTTGTGAGACTGGTAGCGTCACCAGGCAGTATGGCGATACGACGATAATGTATTATTCCGAAGATACTGGCATGGGTTGGGTGGAAGGTATACACGGCATTGGTAGCGATGTGTATTTTACAACATCAACCGGGGTGTATGTATGCAGGGATAATGTGATGAGTCTCGTCTATAAACCGGTAGCTGGTTCGTTCGTTGATGCGTGGTTGTGTGGCAACGCATTGTACGCGATAACCTCCGGAAGAGACCCGAATGAAAACGCGTCCACTGTTGTTAAAATCGAAAATGGCAATGTGAACGTTATGACCAGTGATGGGATGAGAACAAACATGCATTCGATATGGACTCATGACGGCTCCAGGATTTATTGTGCTGGTGGATTCATACTGAGGAATGACGGCTCGAAGTGGGAAAGGGAAAACGATATATCAATGTACTTCTTAGAGGTAATACGGGGCACGGCGTATGACAATATCGTTGTAGTCGGCCATGGAAAAACAATCGAGCATTTCAATGGATATAGATGGAATAACGTTCCAGATGTACCCGATATTGGCGTTATCATTTTTAATGAGCTGCTGGTTTACAACGATCATATTGTTGTAGCCGGCTCCGCCATTACATCGGCCAATATTCTTATCGGAAAAAGAAAATGATATTGTCTTACAATGCAGAATGCAAGACAGTAAAGTCGACGATTGACCGACGCATTTTTCAGTACTACATCTGAAGCGAATTGTTTGCCTGGATCCTTGAGCAACTTCTCAAGTTCTGGTGAGAAATGGATATCTACTCCCGGTAGCTCATGAATTTATAGGTGCCGTTCAACTCAACCACGGATCCAAGAAATGATATATCGGTAAGGGTTTCGCGAGCATTTGTCAGATCGAGGCGTGTGCCGCTGAGCACCTTGAAGGACCTATATTTTTCTTCCGGATCGAGAAAACGAATGTTCCGAGCGGTGTAGCTTTTCCCGCCGAGCACTTTGAGAATAGCGCGAAGGCCCTTGTCGCTCTTTGACGCAAGATTCTGCCAGGCAAAGCCTTCCGGCACATTCATTGATGGATCACTCATGGGGAATTCCGGCCAGAGCCACTCATTGAATTCCCTCTCGCTCACCAATAATGATCGAAGCGCAGCGGCATCCTTGATCGCGACAGCTTCCAGAAATGCCAACACAAGATCATCCACCGAAATGAAGGCTGGCTCGAAGCGTCGTGCGGAAAGAGAATCGATCGCGCCGCGTGACGATGTGTGTTGGTCCTGCCTGGAGATACGCCCCTCTTCATTCGACAGTGCATCCGCCGCACCGGAGTCGGAAGCCGGTTTCGGGTTGCACGCCGCCGCGAACATTACGAGTGCGAGCATTACTATTCCGGATATACGCATCTGCTGATTTATTTATTGGTGAGTATTTCTGAATATGTAAAGGCGCAGCGTCGATGCCAGCATCGGGCTGCGCCTTTACAATGTACGTATTCAGTCCGAACGATATCAGTTTTTGGCGAAGTTCGTCCAGCCGCTCAACCAGTTGGTCGCGCCATCGAAAGCGCCGACATACGGAGCGTTCGTGAAGAAACCCTTGCTCATCGGATCCTGCGAGGGATCGGCGGCGCCGATGAGTGCGGGCGATCCTTCCGCGGGACGAGGATCGGGAGATGTGAACACGATGCTGGTCAGCAGCGGATCGGTTTCACGCGTGTTCCATTCGGCGGGAATCGACTGCAAGGCGGTTCCGGAACCGGTCTTGTGCGCAAATCCGCCTTTACCGCCGAAGAAAATCGAATTCTTCAGACCTGAAGCTCCGCTGGTGAAGTGGCCGATCGAGCCGCTACCGTCCACAACCACGGAATAGTTACCGAAATTCGTAACCAGCACATTCGAGAAGCGAGCCTGGCTGTTGCGGCGGATGTACAAACCATCGTTATTGTCGTCGTTGGCCTTCTCCTTGCCGGCGCCGATCACCGTCCAGTTGTAAATCAGGGGGCTCGTCAGGGTTTGTGTTCCGTTGTAGGAAAGCATATCGGCGCCGCTGGTCGGTACGGTGGTGACATTCGAACTGCCGGAAGCATCGTTATCCATTTCGAGGCCGCGGTTGGCGAGTTCCGGATCCTGAATCGCGAGGAGGAACTGAAGTTTGCCCGAAAAGCCATAATCCATGTCGAACGCGTCGTCGTCGTTGCCGGAACTGACGAGCCATTTGGCGTTCACCGTTCCGCCGAACCACTCGAAACCGTCGTCGGCAACAAAGTGCGCCTGGACGTGTTCGATGATTGTGCCCGAGCCAACGCCATTCAACGTGAGGCCGTTGATTTCATTATCGGGCGTGATTTTCGTACCGCCGTACTCGATGCGCACGTAGCGGAGGATGCCGCTGTTGTCGTCGGCCTTGGCGCCGCCATACGCACCGGTGTTTCCTTCGCCGATGCCTGTGCCGCCGGCCCAGTTTGTGGGTGCGAGACCGTTGAGTACGATTCCGCCCCAATCGCCGCGCTTGCGCTGCCCAACAGCCTGACTGGAGGTGAAGACGATAGGTTTGGACGCGGTTCCGTCTGCGATGATTTTGCCGCTGACCTGCGTACCGGATCCCCGCACCGTGATGAGTGCGCCCTTGGTGGCGAAATCGCCTTCGATGCGGGTACCAGCAGGGATAGTCAGCACGGCGCCGGGTTGCACCTGGACGAAACCCTTGAGCACATACACGCTGTCGGCATTGAGCGTGCGACTACCGAGGATGTTACCCGCGAGTTCGGCGCGCGTGTCGGCTGGATTGTTGTTCACGGGTGTGGTCGTGTCGTCGCTGCAAGCACCGAGGAACAGTGAGCCGGCGAGGGTCGCCAACGCGAGATACCGAGTGATCAATGACATGAAAGAACTCCGAAAATTGTATAGGAATTGTTGGTGAATTTCTTTGTTGTACAGGATCGACGTCGAGGGAAGGGACGAGCGATGCTCATCCACATCCCTTTTCGACATCGTGTCCGAGAAGACATTTCTCATCACATTGCATACGACAGACCGAGTGAAAACGAACGTCCGACCTTGTACGTCGACGTTACGAGATCGCCCATGCGGAAGACGTAATCCTCATCAAGCAAGTTTTTCATGGAGAATTTGAGCGAAAGTACGCTCATGATTTTCTGGGCGATGGTAACGTCCACCTGGTTGCGCGACATTTCGTAGGTGTCCTGATATCCGCTTGTCCCTACTTCCCGAATGCGTTTGCCGAGAACATTGTAGAACGCCATGATATTCGTTCCGGTTGGAGCGGCATAGCCGAGCGTGAAATTGACAACGTATGGGGACATCCCCTCGAGCGGGCGTTCGGTGTTCGCGAAGCCGGCGGCGGAAATGTAATCGAGACCAGGGATGGCGCGCACGAGGAATTTGTCATCCGCACCGAATTCGATCTTCGACTGCATTAGGGTCATGTTAAGACCGACGTGGACATTCTCCAGCGCGGCGTGCGCGAAGCCGAGTCCTTTTCTGAATTCGAATTCGAGTCCGATATTTCGTGCGTCGCTCGCGTTGATGGGAAGCACGAAATTGTTGTTGGCGCTGGGGTACAGCACTTTTTCAATGGGATTGCTGAACGTCTTGTAGAATGCGCTCACGGCGATCACTTCTCCCGGATTGGTGAACCATTCCCAGCGAAGATCGTAGTTGAGAATATCCGTCTGCTCAAGCGCCGCGTTGCCGTAGGTGCTCGTGCGATAATCGTCGAAGCGGAAGGGTGCGAGTTCGCGGAATTCAGGGCGCGCTATCGTTTTACTGAAAGCGGCGCGAAGATTCATGTTCTGTGACACCATGTATACAAGATTCACGGCTGGTAGAATATTCTGATTGTCGAGGGTCGCATTCATGTCCGTCGCCGCCATCATGCCGAAAGGATCGAAGGATTTCACTTCCGTCGAGGTGTTCTCGTACCGGGCCCCGGCGATCATGCGAAGTGCCGCGCTAACGCTGAGGTCGATCATGAAGTAACCGGCCATGGTGATTTCATCGGCGCTGTAGGCGTCGTTGGTTGAGGTGGCATCCAGAAAATCGATATTTCCGGCAGCGACATTTTCGGCGGTAAAAAGCTCTTCCGGACTCAGATACTGTGAGGCCGCGTTGACATTGCTGAAGAGGAAACGGCGGGCGGCAAATTCGCGGCTGCGGATATCAGCGAGAGATCCGATTTTAATGCGGCTGTTCTGACTGATCCGGTCGATCGGGATTGACCAATCCACTCCGATATTGACGCTTCTGTCCTTGAGATCCGAAAAAAAGCGGCCATTTCCGCTGCCAAAATTATTCGGGTAGAAGTAGCGTCCGGTCCCCTCCTCGAGCGCGTACACTGTTTCGCGATTGTCGGGTTCGTCGCGTTCCGCGGTGGCGAACGATCCTCGCCATTCGAGACGGGAATCCAGAAATTCTTTGAACTGATGCTCGCCGGAAAGCACAGAAGAAAATATCGAGCGAGCGACGAATTGCAGACGCGTGGAGCGATAGTAACCCGAAGATGAGCCCTGCGCAGAATACCCGTTGATGACGCGTGTCTCATCGTCGGAGGAGTGGTTGTACATCGACTTCAGACTGATTTTATCTGTCGGCGATACGCGGGTACTGAGATTGAGCAGCGCACCCCAGAGTACGGAATGCGTCCCCTGCTCAACCAGGTAATCGTCCTTCAGTTGCGCCTCGCCGGAGGATGGATCCACTTCGAGGGTGGGATAACGTTCCCGCTTCTCGCGGAAATTCGATTCACTGGCGTACGAAATTGACGCGAGATACCCGAGCGGTGTGCCTCCGACTTCTAACTGATCGCCAAAGGAGAAATTCAGGCCCATATTCGGCGAAGAATTGCCGGTCTCGGGGGTGTACTGGTTTTTGAAAAGACCCAGGAGCCGGGAACTCTGCGTACTTGTCGGACGGGTGGACGGCGGTGTGGACGGTATTCCCGACGGCAGCGAACGGGTGCCATCATCGATGCCAAGGAAATCGGTGGCCCCTCCCTGGTAAGTGGGAACGGATGAGGAGGAGGTCAGCGTGTTGAATCCCGTAGAGATACCTGCGGACATCATGAAGCTTGAAGGGAATTCGCGTGTACTGATCTTCACCAACCCGCCGGCGAAACTGCCTGATTGATCCGGTGTGAACGTCTTCAGCGTGATCAGGTTCTGAATCATATTCGCCGGAAAGAGGTCAAACGGTACGACTTTCCTCTCCGGTTCCGGACTCGGGATCGCGACATCATTGAGTTGGGTATTGCTGTATCGCTCGCCGAGTCCGCGCACGTACGTGTATTTCCCACCCACAACGGAAACACCTGTGATTCGTTTCACCGCATCGCCGGCATCGGAATCGGGAGAGCGCTTGATTTGTTCCTCACTGATCGCATCGCTTACGCCGGCCGCTTTTTTCTGGATCGCGAGCAGCGCCGCTTCGGAATTGCGTACCGTCGTCGCCTCGACCACGACCTCCGCCATTTCATACGCCTCGGGTTGCAAGTCGATATTGATGGTCGCAACCTCGCCGTGCTGAATGTTGACGTTGCGGATCAGTTTTTTTGTATATGAGACATAGGAGATCTGAAGATCGTAGGAACCGGGGGCCATATCGCTAATCGTATATCTGCCATCGAGGTCGGCGGTGGTTCCCTTGCTTTTTCCGACAAGCAGAATATTCGCTCCAACCAGTGGCTCGCCCGTAGCAGCGTCTACAACGGTGCCGGTAAGCGTCGCTTGTTGGGAAAAGGCGAATGAAGGAAGCAACAGAATCATGGCGACGGCGATGCGCCACCAGGTATTGAATAACGTCATGTGTCTTCTCGGACATGAATGAAACATACTTCAAGCTAGGTCCTGTATGTTATGATCTCATGAGCATGGTGTTCTATTTTTATTTGAAACGATTAATTTCATTTTCACATTCAATTCGGTATGTTCCCTCCCCGCCAGTGCAGGTTCTAACCCAGGTTCGACAGCGAATTATTATCCAATTTGAACTGATTACAATCCCTCCCTGCTTATGATGACATCATGGAGACCGTACGGACTTACTGCGCTTGCGGATTCCGGACGCAGGCCTTTCGACCAGCCTACCAATGCGCTATACTGGTCCATTTCGTGCGGGACATTGTGGTTGGCTTGTCCCGCTTGCCCTCTTCCACGGGAGAGGGGTCGACATGGCATTGGTTAACGATAATCCCATCTATTATAGGTGTGATTTCCCTCTCCCTGTGGGAGAAGGGCAGGGGAGAGGGCAGCGGACCTGGATAACCATTACAGTCAAGATGCTGCAGCTGAGCGCTGAAAAATGATCGACTGCGCCGCGATGGGGTGCTTGGTGAACAAGTCTTCTCGAGTCTCCTCGTGCGTTACGAAACCAATCATCCCGCCGCGGCGAGTCTTCGACCTTCTCCGCAGTAGCGGAGCCGCCATACAAACACATTGCTGGGAGGAACGATCAGACCGTGGCAGCCCTGGTAATGACATCTTCGTGTGCTCAGTGATCTGGCTGTGGTGTGAATGAAACTACGCAGCAGGAATTGTTGAAATTAAAGACAGTAGCAGCGAACCCCGCGGATGAATACGTGCACGCTTGTCACTCCGTGGGA
>CAYJMN010000103.1:0-19061 GCA_964371045.1 uncultured Chromatiales bacterium
CGTTGAAATGCAAAGCGGGCGATACATGAATCGCCACGATTCACGTTTTGCTCTTGGGATCATCAAAAACCCCGCGATCAACTCCCAAAGATCATCATCCCACCCACCTCCATGACATTGCCTCCGCCTCCTCCCGTAACGTACCCCACCCACAAATGCCCAGACTTCCCTGTCTCGCATGAACAAACATCAATCCCACCTCCGCTCGACAACTCCCACCGTAATCATGTTTCCGTGACGAACTGCGAAACCGAACGGTGTGACGGATGACGATCCCCGCCGGACACCATGCGGGCGAAGGGAACTACATGGTTTTCACACACGCGATTGAAACGCATGATTGGGAAACGTCGGATGCAGATTCTATATTTCGGTTCACATCAGTGTTTTCCGAGCCCCAGAAACATGACCGACACTGCCATGGAACCGAGGAGCGAAGATCGCGCTCAGCTTGCGCGAGTGGAAGCGGATACCGCACTTCCACCTGAGCGTCGGCGGGTAGCCCGTATCCTTCTCGGCTATGCGGACGGACAGCAGACCCACGAGATTGCCCGGAACAATGGGGTTTCCGAAAGCCGCGCGAGATTCTGGCGCAGACAATTCGAAACTCATGGCATGCGCGTGTTCGAGCCGGATTTCAGCTCCGAAACCCGGAAAGGGAAGCGTCATGCGAGCAAGACCGCCATACCGTTCATGTCGCGTTTTACGGATGACGACCTTTCGTACTTGCGACACATGCTCTCCACTACTCCGGACAAGGAAACAGGCAAGCGCATCCGCATCGTTCTGGCGTATGCCGAAGGCAAGGATACAGCCGAAATCGCCAGCGATATCGGCCTTTCACAAAGCAGGACGCGATATTGGAGAAAAGCTTTCGAACAACAGGGTATGGAGCTTTTCCGCAGCTTCGCAAACGCACCCAATGGATCTGAAGCGGAATCCGACCAGGGAGGGTCTACCGCTGAACTCCGGAAAAAAAGCAAACCCGCAGTATCCCGCTCTGCTCGCGGATCATCCACGCTCCGACGCCGTGGCTCCCCAATAGCCGTGACGACAGGAGAAGTGCAGGTTACGACCCAGGCAGAAAAGAAGGAACGCGATCACGATGGAACCGCCGAGCGACAAAAGAACGCGCGTCTGGAACCTGGCAACACCTTCGCCGAGGCCGCTCGGATAATTCTCGCCAAACCCTTCGGCGACCTGCGCAAGCAGGCCAAAAGCAAGGACCTTGGCAAGAATCCGGAAATCGTGCACAAGATGCGCGTAGCGACAAGGCGCATGCGTTCAGCGTTTCTCCTTTTCGACGGTGCATTCGAGCCTCGCTCCGTCAAGCCGCTGGCAAAGGGGCTCAAGCGCCTGGCCCGGTATCTTGGCCGTGTGCGGGATCGCGACGTCCTGCTTCACCATATGCAGTTGCACGCGTCCGCGCTGGATGAAGAGGCGCAAAAAGCGTTTCACCCGCTGTTCGAGGCCTGGCAGGATGAACATGAATCGCACATGACGGCGCTGCGTGCGCATATCGCCTCGGAGCAATTCGAAGCGCTTATCCAAAAGCTGTCGGCCTTCCTCTCCACTCCCGGTGTCGGGGATGCATCCGAACCAACGAATGCAGGGGGCATCCCGTTGCGCGTTGGTACGCTGGCTCCGGTGTTGATCGGACAGCGCTATGCGGATATCATCGCCTTCGGCCCTTTTCTACCCATGGCGACGCTCGACCTGCTCCACTCTCTGCGCATACACTGCAAGAAACTGCGGTATACGCTGGAATTCTTCATCGATCTGCTTGATCCCGGCGCGGACCGCCTGATCCGACGTGTGATCTCAATGCAGGATTTGCTGGGACATATTCAGGACGCCCAGACCGCGGGTCAGTTGATCACAACCTTCGTCGAATCGCTTGAACGGCGACAGCTCGACATTACGTTTGTCGAGAGAATCAATCCGGCTCCTCTGTTGCACTATCTCGCCGTCCGTCAGGCGGAGAAGCATTCGGCACTGGCTGCCGTCGAGCCTGCCTGGCGAGGTCTTAGCGGGCGGGAGTTTCGCGAGGAACTCCTCCGTGTCCTGCTCGATATTCCCGCTCATGTCTCCGTGAGTACTCGGAATAGTATGCGTTGAATCGTCTTTTTTTGTTGTAAATGGGTAGGGTGCGCGGGCGCGTCGGTCCGCGGGTGAATTGGAGGTTGCTCACTTCAGGATTTCCCCGTATGTTTCATTGATGTTTTCGAATACGGATTGCTGCCTGTGCCATCCGGCACCTTTCGAAATTGAACCCATCGTCAAAACACGTACTACCGAAGGGCGAGGAGAATTATGCAATGTTGTCTTCGAATTCGCTTCGATTGATGTGATCTCCATTTTTCAGGAAAGCCCTACCGATGCCCCAGGTTTACCTCTTCGCTCCAGATGAGTCACAGATCCGAAATCTTTTGCACGTTGCGTCAATCACGAGCACAGGTATCGAGGTTGTCGATATTGAAGCGTCGGCGGACATCCCTGCATTCGGCGGTCCTGTTCCGCGACTGGCGTTGGTCTGTTGGCATCCCGAGACAAGCTGGACCGTCGAGACGAGAGTAATAGACTCATTGCGCCGTGAGGGCGTCGGCATCGTCGCAATCGTCGATGATGCATCGGAGGGCGAGGCGTGCGTCCACATCGGTGCGGAGGTGCTTGACGTCGTTCCGCGGTCGCGACCCGAGCGACTTCGACGATTTATGGGAGACGATCATTCGGGTGATCAAACATTCGGAGTCTCGAACTCTGCGAGATGGACAGCTCGCGGCGGCGAACAGGAAAACGGAGAAGTCTGGCCCATCGCTATCGTGCTCCTCGATCATGAGCGGGCCATTCTTCACTGGAATCCGCAGGCGCACACGCTGTTCGGATGGATGGAAAGCGAAGTCGTCGGCAGGGATGTCGGTGTGGTCTTTGGTGGGGAAACACTTTCGGCGCTTTCACCCGGCTTCTTCGACGCCGTGCGTCGATCTGGATTCTGGACCGGGATGCTCACCCTCGCGCGCAACGATGGAACAGTGGTTCAGGTATGGACCTCCGTCACTGCGCTGCACGTCTCGGACGACGTTCATCCTCAATACCTCATCCTCGGACGCGATTTGACGGAACAGTCATCCCGTCGGCAGTCGAAGGATGAAGGCGCGGTGCGCAAGCCTGAATTGATGGAGAATCTCAAGAGCATCACATATCAATCCAGCACCAAGGGACCAAATTCCCTCCTGATGTTTGGCGCGGTGCGAGCGCTGACCGGTTATGACGCTGCCGATTTTCTTAACGGAACCGTAGTATGGTCGGACCTCGTCCATTCCGAGGATCGTCCCCGAATGATCCAGTACCAGCAGGAAATTCAGCATGGCATTCGCACCTCCTATGACGAAATATATCGCATTGTCGATTGCGCGGGCAGAATTCGCTTGGTCAAAGACACGGCTGGCCGCTGGAACGATCCCGGCAGCGATGAGGTCGTCATCAGCGGACTGATTCTCGAAATGACGGACGAGCTGGAGGCGACGGATCGGATCGCCCTTTCCGAAACGATGTATCACAATCTCTGGGAAATGGAATCCGACGCGCTGTTCCTCATCGACAGGGAAACGGGCCAAATCCTGGAAGTGAACGGTACGGCGTGCGCTCTTTATAACTTCGAGCGAGCGGAACTGCTTCGCAAGCGCAATGTGGATCTGTCCGCCGAGCCCGAACGAACCTACGCCAGTACGCACAGCGATATTCAGGAAATCCCGATTCGATGGCATCGGAGGAAGGATGGCACCGTTTTCCCGGTTGAGATTCATGCGACGCACTTTATCTGGAATGAGCGTAGCGTTCATCTCGCGGCAATCCGGGATATCACGAAACGCCTGCATGACGAAGCACTTCTGCGAGACGCTGAAACGCGATACCGCACCTTTTTCGAGCAATCTCCTGACGGCGTCATGGTGCTCGATCCAATCACCTTGCGCCCAAAGGAATTCAACAGCGTCGCGCACAACCAGCTGGGATTTCCCAGTGAGGAATTCTCCCACTGCAGCCTTCGCGACCTCTACCTCGAGCGGGAGACGACAATCGATGCCGAGTTGTCACGCGTAGAGCAGGCGGGTCGGCATGACTTCACGGCGCTCTTCCGTCGCAAAGACGGACGTCACGCGGAGATGGATGTCACGCTCGTGAATGTCGAACTAGCCGAACGTCCTGTCCTCTATGCGATTTTTCGGGATGTCACCACACGCAGACTGGTGGAAGATAATTTAAGGACGTTGTCGAGGGCCGTCGAGCAAAGTCCGTCCGTAATCATCATCACCAGCGCCGACGGTATCATAGAGTACGTCAATCCCAGGTTCACAACGGTGACGGGATACGATGCATCGGAGGTTATCGGCCAGACGCCGCGCATGCTCAAATCCGGCTTGACTTCGGAGGGCGTGTACGCCGAATTGTGGAGGACACTCGCCGCCGGTGAGGAGTGGAGGGGGGAACTCCGCAACAAAAGGAGGAGCGGAGAAATTTACTGGGCGCTTGTATCCATTTCACCTGTCCGGGATGCGCGAGGGATCACACAGCACTTCGTCGCGGTTCAGGAGGATATCACGGACGTCAAAATGACACAACAGGATTTGATTGAGGCGAAGGAGCGCGCCGAACGATCGGACCATCTCAAGGACGCCTTCATCGCGAATATGTCGCATGAAATTCGCACGCCACTCAACATCATCCTGGGTTTTACCGGTCTCCTGAGGGATTTTCTGCAGGATTCCCTCACGCCGGATCTGGAATTATGTATTGACAGTATTGAGCGGGGGGGATCAAGGCTGTTGCGCACGGTAGAGGAGATTCTCAACATCTCGAGCATTCAGGCGGGTACTTTTCCGCATGCGCCGCTCCCGCTCCTGGTCGATTACCACGTGGAACAGACCGTAAAGGATTTTTCGGCGCAGGCTGCGGAAAAGCAGATTTCGCTCGAATTTCATCCGGGGTGCGATCAGCACGTCATCGTTGCCGATCCGTATGTATTCGTACAAGCGCTGTCGAATCTGCTTGACAATGCATTGAAATTCACCAAAGCGGGCGGTGTGACCGTGACGACCAGCGCGCAGATAGATCAGGTGACCGTAGAGGTGCGGGATACCGGGATCGGCATCGCGAGGGAGTATCTGCCTCATCTGTTCGAGAGTTTCACGCAAGAGCATTCCGGTATCTCCCGGCCGTTTGAAGGGCTCGGACTCGGGATGGCGCTCACGCGCAGATATGTCGAGATGTGCTCCGGCAGCATTGCCGTCAACAGCGAAAAGGGACGCGGTACGATTTTTACACTGGTTTTCCCTGCTTCATGGAGCAATTCCCGGTGATCCAGCGCGGAAACCACGCACGATACGTTGTCCTGTCGCGTCCTGTGTTGACGATGAAGACAAACACTGTCTCGCACCGATGCCTCATGCCGGCATTGTCCAGGTAAAAAAAAAAGGCCCCATTATGAGGGGCCTTGTTCGTTTCAACGTGGAGTCGTCTTATTTTTCGATTCCCAAGAGTTCGATTTCGAAAATCAGCGCTGCGTTCGGGCCGATATCCTCACCGGCGCCACGATCTCCGTAGCCAAGCTCGGAGGGAATGAATACCTGCCACTTGGATCCAACGGGCATGAGCTGAAGCACTTCTGTCCAGCCCGCGATCACACCGGTAACCGGGAACACTGCGGGCTCGCCGCGGTCGATGGAGCTGTCAAACTGCTTCCCGTCGATGAGAGTACCCTTATAGTGACACTTAACCTTGTCGGTGGCTGTCGGTTTGGGGCCGTCGCCCATCCTGATAACCTTGTATTGCACGCCACTCGCGGTGGTCTTGACGCCATCCTTCGTTTTGTTTTCGGCAAGAAATTTCTGACCGGCTTCCTTGTGCTTTACGCCGTCAGCCTTGCGTTGCTCTTCCTTTTTGGCCATGAGTTCGGTTTGGTATGCCATCATGATCGCCTGCGCCTGCTCATCGGTCAGGAGGAGCTTCTGATCCGTTACGACATCGTTGATCGCGGCGGCAAGCACGACTGGATCGGCATCAACGTTCTGCGTCTTGAAATTCTGGCCGATATTGATCCCGATTGCGTAGCTGACGCTGTCTTTCTGCGTCTTCAGTTCCTTGACTACCTGCGCATTGTTTTCGCAGGAAACCAGCAGCAGCGCCATTGTGAGCGTTACGAAAAATCGCATGAGATATTCTCTCCTTGGGTAAATTGTGGTATGATTGAGAAACAACAGCAAACTACAAAGTTAGGTAAAGTTTAGGCCACGGTGCAAGGGCGTCGGGCGTCCCCATGAGGAATGATGGTCAACTGCGGGTACAGATATACGGATCGCATCAGCGCAAGGTTTGAAGGATGGACCGTGCTGGAGTACTACGTTCAACGGTACGGGCATTCTACACCGGAGGAATGGCTGCGGCGCCTTCGACTGGGCAGAATCCTTCTCAATGAAAAAATCGTGGGGCATGATCACACGATATGCGTCGGCGACGTACTGCACTACGATCGCGAGCCCTGGGAGGAACCCGAGGCACAGCAAGACTTCGATGTGCTCAGCGACACAGAGAGGTGGATGGTGTTCGACAAACCGTCGGGTTTGCCGGTGTTGCCAGGCGGCGGGTATCTCGAGCACACGATGCTACACCTGGCCCGCAAACGATTTGGAGACGCCGTAGCGCCGGTACATCGCCTGGGACGCGGTACGACCGGCGCAATTCTGTTCTCGCGCGATCCCATGTCCGCGGCGTTTCTTGCCGCCGCTATGCGCGAACGCCGCATCGCGAAAACGTATCTCACCATCGTTTCGGGTTTGCCGGAGGAGGATTATTTTCAGGTCGATGTACCCATTGGACCCGTGCCGCATGCATATCTGGGGACGGTGCATGCGGCGAGCGCTTCGGGAAAAGCCTCCGTCAGTCACTGCCGAGTGCTTGCGCGAAATAATGAAACTCTCTGTGCCCTCGTGGAGGTGAGAATTCCCACAGGGAGGCCGCATCAGATCCGGATCCACTGCGCCGCTGCAGGGTATCCTCTCCAAGGAGATCCACTCTATATTCTTGGTGGTCACCCCAGATCCCCGGGAAGCGACGGAGCACAGGCGGTACCTGGTGATTGCGGATACATCCTTCATTCGTGGAAGCTCGAATTTCCCGATCCCGATGATGGCTCCGTACGCCTCATCGTCGCACCTCCACCCGACGCGCTCGAGTTGCCGGGATCAGACCCGGCAGCCTCGGTTGAAACATAGATCACAGCGATAATTTGAATCCCTGAGCGAGAATACCGGAGCGTGGAGACTTTTTCAGAGTACTTTCACGACTGTACATTCGATACGTCATGCGAGGCTGAACCTGTACGACTCGAATCGCTGTGTGTGATAATAAAAATCGAGAAAAAAAATTTACGGGCGTCAAGTCCTGTGCCCTGTGTTGCGAGGAAGCTCGCACGTTGGCGCGCACCGGCATGTCACCCTCGAAAAGATGTTGCGCGAATCGCCAAATAGTGGCTTCAGAGAGACGGTATTGCTCTTCGTAGATCGTATAGCTCCCGCACTCGCAATCCTTCGGCCGATAGTAAGAGGCGAGGAAGATGGAAATCCGCAATCCACAATCGTAACATCATCCGCTGTGCCTGAAACACCCCATAAACACACTCTTGATCGGGAAGCGGAGTCTTCGTACAATTCAACCCATCTGGAGTTTATCGCGCAGCGCCATGCGCCGCCGTGCTCTCCCCGGCCGACGGACAAAGGCATTGCAAGAGCGTTCGTATGCAGTGGTGACACAGGCGTACCTTGTCCTGAATATGAGAGAGCTATGATCGACCGCGATCGTCAGAACAATTATTTACTCATCGAGTACGACAATGCAGCTTGACTTGAATCCATCCGCGATGTATCGCCTTCCGTGGAATTTTTCGGATAACGCCATCTCCTGGCTTGAACCCACAAGTGTGTGCAATCTCTATTGCGACGGTTGTTACAGGGAAAACAGAAACAATTCTCACAAATCCCTTCTCACCGTCCAGCATGAACTCGATGTGTTCGAACGCCTCCGCAAATGCGACGGTGTTTCGATCGCGGGAGGAGAACCGCTGGCGCACCCGGAGATTGTCGAGATTGTTCGCATGGTCAAGCGCAAAGGATGGAAGGCTATCATCAACTCGAATGGCGCGCTTCTGACGCCGGTGCTGCTTCGCGAACTGAAACGCGCGGGAGTCGATGGATTCACGTTCCACGTGGACAGTGGACAGAACCGTCCCCACTACAAAGGTAGCACGGAGATGGAACTGAACGCGCTCCGCAAGGAGTTGGCCGACATGCTGTACGACGTGGGTGGAATCACCTGCTCCTTCAACGCCACGGTGTATCCCGAAACGCTGCAGTACGTTCCAGCCATTCTGCAGTGGGCGCAGGAGCACATCGATCGTGTGCACGTCATGGTGTTCATCAATTACCGCATGGCCGTGATAGGCAAGGACGTCGATTTCTACGTCGGAGATCAACAGGTCTACTTTGATGATATGATGTATTCGAAAGACGACGACAACCGGCGCACAGATATCACATCACCCGAAGTTGTGGATGTGATCCGGACCGTCTACCCGGATTTCATGCCCTGCTCCTACCTGAACGGTACGGAAAAACCGGACTCGTTCAAATGGCTGATGACCGGTCGTCTGGGCAACAGGCGCGAGATTTTCGGCTACGTAGGCCCGAAGTTCATGGAAATCGTCCAGGCTGGCAACCATCTCCTGACAGGAAAATACCTCGCTTACTCCAGCCCCGCCATGCAGAGGAAGGGACGCCTCTACTCTCTCCTGGCGCCATTCGACGCGGGAGTGCGGCGATTCGTGAAATCGTATCTCTGGTCGCTTTTGCGCAATCCGCGTGCTTTTTTCAAACGTGTACACTTCCAATCCGTCATGCTGATCCAACCGGCGGATATCCTCGCGAATGGGGCGGTGAATATGTGCGACGGCTGTCCTGACATTACCGTCTGGGAAGATCAACTTGTGTGGAGCTGCCGCATGGAGGAACATATGAGGTGGGGAGAAAACGTCCGCATGGTGCCAAAACGCAGGCCAGCCGATGACTCAGCCCCTGCCGCACCGACATTCGTGGAGGAATGAACGGACCGTAAACACCGCCACAACGGGTGCGAGGCAATTGCCATGTTCGTTCGCATCATCTACATTGTGTAGCACACGCGGCGAACGGAGCATTGCTTGCAGGAAGATCCCGACACAACCGACTACTATCACATCGCTTATCGTGATCATGCCATCATGAATCCGCTGGGGGATGATCGCTTCCTGCTGCTCGCCCGCCAGTGTGGTCTGTCCCCGAATTCAAACGTGCTGGATATCGGCGGAGGGAACGGCCATGCGTCATTGTTGCTCTGCAGGGAATGGCATTGCCGCGTCACGCTCGTGGATATTTCGATGCAGTGGACCACACTCGCTCGGAGCGGTTTCGATGACGCGGGCTTCGGTGACTCGATCATCATTCTTCGACAGGACGCCTCCACATTCACGTGTGAACCTCACTCGATCGATCTCACGCTCTGTCTCGGGACTTCCCCCATCTACGGCGGATTCAGCCCGACGCTGCGGACCCTGCGAACGATGGTAGCGCCAGGCGGACATATCATCATCGGCGAGCCCTGCATGGATCGTATGCCACCTCACCGCTATCGTGAGTATCTTGAAAAATTGAATTGGATCATCCATCCTTCGCACACACTGCTTCGGTCCATCGCGGACAATGACTGCGAACTGCTGTGGCTGCTAAGGAGCACGCATGACGAATGGGACAGGTACATGAGTTTGCAGTGGCAAGCCATCGCTGCTCATGCGGCCGCGAACCCTGGTGATACGCAGGCGCAGGAGTTCCTCGATTGGTCGCATGACGAACAGGAGGTGTATCTCAGGTATCAGCGCCATAGCGTGGACTGGAATATCATGCTGCTTCGTGTGGACTGAAATGTCAGGGGCGACCGTGCACTCCATAATCCGGTCCTCGCGTTCGAGAAATCCCCAATATCGCAGGCCGCCGCGTCATTACATCGGTGGAGGTTCTGCTCCTCGTTGTCATCCGGGGCGTACCGGGGCGGGGCATTGACGATGATCCGGCGTGTGTTTGGCATAGAGCTGACTGTCGGAATGAGGCAGATGTTGATTTCGGCGTTCGCGTTCAGTCTCATGGGATTGTTCGTGCGGCTGCTGCGGCACATGCCTTCAATCGAAATAGTCATGTTTCGTGCGGGGATCAGTCTGGTCATCTCGGCGGGCCTGCTGCTGCATGCGCGAAAATCGCTTCTCGGAAAAAATCGCAGGTTGCTTTTTCTTCGGGGCCTGTTCGGATTCATTGCTCTCACCGCGTATTTTCATTCCATCCACGAACTCCCTCTCGCGGAAGCGGTGCCTGTACAATACACAAGTCCGCTGTTCACCGCGCTCCTTGCTCCGCTGATCCTTGGCGAGAAGAACAAAGGTCGGGAGTGGAGCGCCGGACTTACGGCGTTTGCGGGAGTGCTCGTCATCGCGCGTCCGGATACGTTTTCGTCAACCGTCCCCGTATTGATCGGGCTCTGCGGTGCGTTTTGTAGTGGAGTCGCCTATAATATCGTCCGGAAGCTGGGCATGGAAGGTGAGGATCCTTTGACCATCGTCATGTATTTTCCGCTGGTGGCGCTGATTCTTGGTTCACCGTTCGCCGTAGATGCATGGCGTATGCCATTGGGCTGGGAATGGGCGGGACTGCTTGCCGTAGGTGTGTCCACGCAGATGGGGCAGGTCGCATTGACGAAAGGCCTGCGTCTTGAACGTGCCGCGCGGGCGAGCGTGGTCAACTATCTCGTCATCTTTTTATCGACCGTGTATTCCATCGCGCTCGGTGAAGAACTGGGTATCGCGTCGTTCGTCGGAATGGCGCTCATCCTTGCCGGTATCACGATGATTGGAAGGAGAAACAACTGATGCGAACGTGTCACCTGATTGCGGGTATTGTCGGATTGCTGCTTACGTACGCTCCGGATCTGTACACTCAACTACCGGCACAGTCCGGGAAGTGGCAGCTTCGGGAGAACGGTACAACCGGCCAGGGCCGCTACGCCTATCCCTCCGGCCTCGACGGGCAACGTCTTGAAGGATTCGGTGGCAGAAATCCTCTATGGGGGACGTATCGGAAGGGACGCGACGAAGTGGTTGTGCTGCTCGTGGAAACGGATACACGCGAGAGAGCATTCGGTCTGTTCGCGGCTTCAGCCGGTGATGCGACTCGCCACGGGATCGTGGGGGATGCATTCGCGATAGCCTCTGGCGTGCGTCATGTCAATTATGGTCCGTTTTATATGTATTTCAAAGCCGTCGGCCGCAGGCCCGGGATTCCCGAAGATCTCATCATTGCCATTACACGGACGCTGTTTAACCGGGCGGACTGTTACGGATCCGATATCCCACTGCGCATGGATGACAGAGTTCTTGGTACGGAACAATATTTCCCGCCGGATATGCGCGCCTGGGGAGATATTCGGTTGCCGGGCCTCGAACCCATACGAGACATAATCCGGGGTCGTTCGGCGTGGATCGCACAATACAGCAGCTCGCTGCCATCGAATCCACTCCGCTGGGTGATACTGTTGCCTGTCCGCCACAAAGAGGCGCTCAATGCGTTGGAAGCAGGAATATTCGATCGCTACGCCTCGGAGGGAACGGTCATCGAGGGATGTCCTCTCGCTGCATTCATGGTTGGGACGACACTTGTGTATATTCTGCCAGGTCGGGAGGGATTACTGATCGTGCTGACATCGTCACCGGATCCCGGTGGCTGTGAATGGGCGCGGAGTCTCGCAACCGGGATGAGTCCCTTTTGATTTCCGGATGTTCTTCGGCAAATTCCTGAACACCGTGCGCATCCGATGCGCTGAAACATGCCGGAATGGAAGCTCCCTTCCGCAGACCGCACATCACGACAAAGGACGTTGATACAATGCCGTTGATACCGTGGAGAAAACTCGACGCCGAGGTGTTATTTGAGAACCCCTGGTGGAAATACAAACGCGACAGTGTCGTTCTGCCGGACGGTTCGACCGGAGAATATCATTACGTCGAGACGCCCGGTTCCGTCATGGTGATTGCGCGCACGGAACACGACGAACTGCTGCTCGTGCGGCAATACCGACACCTGAACGAACGGGAAAGCATCGAATTTCCGGCCGGCGGCGTGAAACCAGGTCAGAACTGGGATGCGGCTGCGCGGGCGGAACTTCGGGAAGAAAGCGGAACTGTCGCCGACAATCTTCGATGTATCGGTAGTTTCAATCCGTTCAACGGCGTGACAAGCGAGATCTGTCGCGTCTATTTCGCGAGTGGATTGCGACATGTCGAAGCCGATCCCGATCGGACGGAACAATTCGAGGTCCTCGCACTCGATGAGGCCGATATTCAGGCGTTGATCGCCGCCGGAGAATTGTGGGACGGCATGACGCTCGCAGCCTGGTCTCTGTACAAGACGATGCAATTCGGCGCCGATTTCACAGGGACCCAAGCGTAGATGTTCAGGCTATCCCTCCTCCGCGCAACGTTCGTCGCCGTACTGCTTTCTATGGCGTGCACTCTCGATGGGCAGCCTGTTTTCAACGGCGCCGATATCCTGCTCGGCGATTCGCTGCATCTGCTTGTCGGCAAGCGCATTGGCGTGGTGTGTAATCGCGCGACCGTCCTGATGGATGGGACTTCGTTGCTTGATCGCCTCCGTGCATCGACGACGTTTCAGATCGGAGCGGTATTCGGTCCCGAACATGGATTTCTCGGCGCCGCGTCGGCGAGCGAGCCCGTCCCCGGCGGCCTGATCGATTCCATCCCGTTATATTCTCTTTACGGCAAGGTTCGCAAACCGACACCTGACATGCTCGCCGGACTGGACGTGCTGGTTTTTGATCTACAGGATATCGGAGTCCGATATTATACCTATATCTCGACGCTCGCCCTGTGTATTGAAGCGACGGCGGAGGCGGGGATTGAACTCATCGTACTCGACCGGCCGAATCCGCTGGGAGGGGAAGTGGTGGAGGGCCCCGTACGCGTCGACGGAATGCGTTCCTTCGTCGCCATGCTGCCCGTCCCGGTACGGCACGGCTTAACGGTGGGAGAACTCGCGCGCATGATGGTCGACGAAGGATGGCTGCGGGGAGCGCGTCACCCGTCCGTCCGTGTTATCCCGATGAGAGGGTGGCGTCGGTCGATGTACTTCGATGAGACCGGCCTCGAGTGGATCCCTCCGTCCCCGAACATTCCCTCTGTCGATGCCGCGCTGGCGTATGTCGGAACCTGTCTGCTGGAAGGGGCCGCGGTCAGCGAAGGGCGGGGATCGGACCGGCCGTTCCTGCGTATCGGCGCTCCCTACATCAATGGAAATGCGCTCGCGCATTCTCTGACCGTGCTCGAGCTGCCGGGAGTCCGATTTCGACCCATCGCGTTTACACCTGAACCGAATATGGGAGCGCGTCACCCGAAATATGCCGGACAGATCTGCGGCGGTATCGAAATCGAGATCGTCGATCGCCTACGGTTTCGTCCGTTCGATTGCGGTATGCGGATACTCAGGCGGTTGCATGCGATGTATGGTGAAAAAGTGGCGTTCACGTCGTATCTTGATACCCTTGCCGGAATTCCGGGGTTTACGGATCGTTGTCTCATAGGCCATGGTAATCCGGATCTCTGCGATTGGTCCGACAATATGGAACGATTCATGGCTCGACGCTCACGCTATTTCCTCTACCGCTGATACCGCGCCATCATTGGAGATATCATGCACCGATCAGTATTTCTTCTTCTATTCAGCGTGCTGCTCCTCGCATGTTCCGCCTGCCGGAAACAGGGAGAATCGGAATCCGCAGCAGCCGACAGCCTCAAGACCGCGGCCGCACCCCTCGCGAGCGACGAACAAGGTCCGTCGGTATCCCTCGATGCTCCACTTCCATTGATGTACCGGTTCGCGAAAGGGGACACCTTCGGGTATCGCATCAACAAGGTTGAACGCGTTACGATGACGCAGGATACCATCATCGAAAAAAATTTCCAGACTGTTACCTACTGGTATACCTTTACCGTTCTCGAAGGGTTCGGTGAGGGTGGGGGTCGCCTGAAGGCTGAGTGCGACAGGGTAAGCTTCAGCGGAAGCTACGATGGACCGAAAGGGAAAAAGAAAATGGCCTTCGATTCCAAGGATGCCAACTCGCACGATATCGAAAAGCTCTACGCCAATTACAACGCGGCGGTGAATACACCTTTCGAGATCGTGGTGGCCGCCAACGGCGGCATCGCCGACGTCACTAAATTAGAAAATGTAGTCCGTAATTTCTTGAAGGATGATTACGCAACGACGAAATCGGATCAGCTCGCCGCCATCACGCAGGAATATGCGCAGACGGCTCTCAAGGGTCCGCTGCAGATGATATTCCAGAACCTGTCGGATACACCTGTGTCGAAGGATTCTTCCTGGGCGATCATGCAGCCGGTGCAGCTGGGATTTCTGAATTACCGGAACAACGCTGAGTACGTGCTGAGCGATGTGACCAAGACGGCTAACGGTCGACTGGCGCACATCACCACGCGCATAACATCCACGTTCACGGGCAAGCGCACCATGGACACCGGCCAGGGACTGGCCACGATGAAGGATTTCGACGTCACGGGTTCGGGCCGGGCAACATACAACATTGATAAAGCGAGAGTGCACAGGCGCGCGCTGAATACGGCCGTGTTTGTTAAAATGTATGTCGAGCCCCCGGATGAACTGAAGAAACTCACCAAGATCCAGAATTTCTGGTGGTCGAACAACGCCACCGTGGAAGATTCCGTCGAACCCTACACACGCTGACATTCCACCGGCATTCCTGATTATCAAATGAAACGACCTGCGGACAGAACGCTTATCATACCCACCATCCGGCTTCGCGATGGGTGCTGCACTCAGGTTCCCGTGGGTGAGCCAGGGACGGAGGGAGCGTATCCGGTTGATCCGGCGGAGCTTGCGGTGGTATGGAGGCGCGAAAATACGAAGATGCTTCATCTCGTCGCGGACGACGTTCTTGTGCACTCGCTTGCCGATCAGGGGCCGCAGTTAAAGCGCATCGTGGACGCGGTCGACATTTCGATTCAGATCGAAGCCGCGTTCGCATCGGTGGACGATGTGGCTTTCGTCCTTGGAGATATTGGCGGCTATCGCGTCGTCATCGATGCCGCGACATCACTCGACCTTCATTTTATGGAGGCTCTCGTGAAGCGTTTCGGTCCGCGAAAAATCGTGCCTGTCGTTTCGCTTCTTCCCACCGAGATAATTTTCGGTGACGACCGGTTGCCGGATGCATCCCCCGCGATGGCGCATGCTTGTTCCTTGCAACAATCCGGTGTAGAGCGTATCATTGTGGACGCTCGCAACATTGTGGACGGACCACCCATTTCCAGTTTGCTTTCCCTTGTCGAAAGGACTACTTTGTCGGTTACGCTTAACGGCCACGTCCGGAATTTTTCCGATTTAAAGTTGTTGCGGCCGCTTCGCATGATGAGAATAGATTCCATAATTCTGGAAAATGCGCTATATTCAAATGCTTTCCCGTGCCAGAAGATCTGGAGAATCGCGGAACAGCAACTTATCTATCAGCACAAGCTCGTTTCATTTCCTGACAGTCAATGGTGACCGGCGCTTTCGCGGAAGGTCGACACCGAGGTCGTATAAAGCGCACTACAGCGCAAGACATTGACATTGTGGCGAATTTTAGTATATTTCCCTGTGAAATATTTTCACATAAGTTGTTGTTTTTCAACAACTTCTCGACTTCACGGAGTTTCCCTTTCCCTCTTTCCGGCCAGTTCGCCCCTCGGGTGCCGGAAATTTTAAAATAACAACTGAAAAACAGGTTTTATTTCTTTGGTCATTGATATCAGGTGTGCTTATGAGATTAACTGTCCTGCGATCATTTGTAGCGATCGCAAGCCTGCTGCTCGTGTCATCAGTCGGAATGGCACAGACCGTCTACAGCCCTGACGTCTCTCGCGTCTTCGTCAGCGGTTTCATGGGGTTGAACCACAACACCAACATGGGCGATTTCAAGACGGACTGCGACTGCCTTTTCGAGGGCGGCTTCGGTCTGGGCAATGTCGGCATCATCCTCGGTGCAGACGTCACGTACGCCTGGTCGCCGTCGTGGGCGGTTGTCGCGAAGGTGTACTACGACAACAAACACACACGCGAATCCTACGAGAGGGAAATTTCCACTCCCATCGCAACGGGACAACAAGTCATCGTCGAAGGCGTGAATTACGAGGAAATCGGAGATGTAAGTCTTTCCTACATGACAGTCGGGCTTTTTGGCCGCTGGCAGCCGCGTCTTGCCCGCTGGTATGTGTTCGCGGGTCCCACCGTGGGTCTCGCGGTCGCCTCGCAGGTGCAGCACAATCAGGAAATCATTGATCCCGACCTTTCGTATCGTGAATTACTCGATACCAAGCGCCAGGTCTCGACAGGCGAATTCAATGGAACGCTTCGTCTTGAAGCCAACGTCGGCTTCGGGTATGATTACATCATACGTCCGCGCTGGTACGTTAGTCCTGAAATCAGGGTGGGATATCCTCTGACCAAGATTACCGATACCATCACCGATCGCAACAAGGACATTCCAATCGACGACTGGAAGGTGATGTCTGTTCAGATCTCGATCGGGCTCAAGTACGAAGCATTCTAATTCACGAACGTTCCACCTTCCGGATTCAGATTCCATGCAACGATTTGCTACTACTACACTCGCGGCGATCGCCGTTTGTCTCGTTCTCCTGGCTGGTTGCTCGGGAAGTGACCCTGCGGATATCGCTTTGGTCACTGGCGGCGTCGTCGAAAACCTCGGTGAGAACGTCAATTCGGCCTGGGACGACTACGCCCCGGCCGTCACCGCTAACGGCACGCTGTTCTTCACCTCGCGCAGACCCAATCCCAAGCGCCAGGACTTCATGGATGACGTATATCGCGTTGACCATATCGAGCGAAATTGGGAAAAACCGGTCTATCTTTCCGAAGTTATCAATACGCCCGAATCCCAGGGCGCCATTTCCATCTCTCCCGACGGTCGGACGCTGTATCTCGCGCTCTGTCGGCAGCCGGACGGTTATGGAAAATGCGATATCTACATGGCGGAATGGAACGAGCGCGGCACCGAGTGGTCCAGGGCGCGCAACCTCGACAATCCTGAAGGCGCCGACCTACAGTTGACAACGATCGTCGACAATTTCGATCATATCAATACGACATACTGGGAATCCCAGCCATCGATAGCTCCTGACGGCAGGACGCTGTACTTCGCGTCCGATCGTCCCGGCGGCTATGGCGGCACGGATCTTTGGATGTCGAAGCGTCAACTCGACGGCGCTTGGGGGCGACCAGTCAATCTTGGTCCGGATGTCAACACCAAGGGCGAAGAACGTACACCCTCCATCGCCTTCGATGGCCGCACGCTGTACTATGCCTCCGACGGGTATCCTGACGGAGAAAATTCCAAGGCCGCGGGCGGTATGGATCTGTATGTGACCAGAAGCCAGGGCAGCCGCTGGTCGCGTCCGATGAACCTCGGATATCCGATCAATTCGTCAAACGACGATGTGTTCATTTCATCGACGCTTTCGGGTGACACTCTGTATTTCGCGTCGAATCGTCCCGGTGGTTACGGAGGCTTTGATCTTCACCTCCTTCTCGATCCTCCGTTCCCTCCTGACGCTGTCGTGAATATCCTCGGCGTTGTGACCGATATTGAAACAGGGCGTCCGCTTGCTTCAACGCCTATTACAATTGAGGACTATGGTACCGGTGAAATCGTCAACAAATTCCAGAGTCTCGAAAGCGGGCAGTTCCAGTTCATCGTGCCGGCGGGCAGGGAATACCGCATCAGCGCGGAGCAGAAAGGGTACTTGTTCAAGTCCGATGTGTTCGAAGTTCCGGAACTCACCGTGTATCGCCGGCTTGAAAAGAACATCGCGTTGGAGCCCATTCCTCCCATTGTGACTGTTCCGCCAAAAACGAATCTTACCGTACTGTTCGACTTTGATAAAGCTACGCTGCGTCCGGAATCCAAACCCGAGCTTGAACGAGCCATTCGCTTCATTCTCCAGAATCCCGGCCGTCGTTTCGAAATTTCCGCGCACACCGATGCCCTCGGAACAGAGGAGTACAATCTCGATCTGTCCGAACGTCGCGCCGCGGCGGTGCGCACATACCTGATCAGCAACGGCGTTCCCCAAGACATCATCATTTCCAAGGGCTATGGCGAGATGCAGCCGATTGCAGACAACGAAACCCCGCAGGGCCGCCAGCGCAACCGACGCGTCGAGCTGTCGGTTATTGAATAGGTACCGATTCCCTGCGATGATTTGAATTACATTCGACGTTCATCCAGATACGGAGATATTGCTATGAATCATGTGGCTACTTCACCTTACAGACATGGATTGCTGAGAACAGTGATGTTCCTGGCAGCTTTGTTTGTGTTTTTCCAGGCAGCCGAAGCGCAACCGAACCTGACGTTCAAGCGCGTGACGGTGAACTGGCCGACGATCGAGCTGTACTTCTCGGTCGGTTGCGACGGCAACCCCGCCTACAACATGACGAAACAGGATTTCCGGATCTACGAAAACGGCGTCGAGGTGAAGGACTTCACCCTGTGGTGCCCGGATCCGTTGATTCGCTGCGCCATTTCCGTGTCGCTGGTCTTCGACGCATCGGGCTCGATGAGCGGGACCGGCAATGCCGGAGCAAAGCAGGCGGGCCACGCCTTCGTCGATTTAATGGATGGTGTGATCGATGAGGCCACTGTCATCTGGTTCACATCCGTGGTGACGTTGTTTCAACAGATGACGACGGTCAAACCCATGCTGCATTCCGCCGTGGACGCCCTCCCCGCGAGCGGCGCGACCGCCGTGTGGGACGGCATCTACGCGGGTCTGATCGAGCTGATCAACAACGGCGTGAACCAGTGCCGCGCGGTGATCGCCT
>CAYJMN010000104.1:0-18914 GCA_964371045.1 uncultured Chromatiales bacterium
TAATTTCATGCACACCACAGCCAGATCACCGAGCACACGAAGATGTCATAAGCAGTGCAGCGCCGCAAGAAGTCTCTGATAAAAGGGAAACATTTCATCCGGCGCTCCGCTACTGCGGAGAAGCACGGCGTTCGGATCCCTCGGTGTTCGCGAGTACGGACCCCATAAAGGCATGAGCAGCAAGTTGTTGTTGGAATTCGTGGGAAAAGGATGTGGACATTTGTCAGCGTCTGACCTCCGCAGCTTTGGCACGTAACAACCATATGATCTGAGGTCGATACCCGTGTGCGTTTCGCTGGTCCTTCTACTGCGCACTGACCAATGTTCGCACCTTCATCCCACTTATTCCCGCAGCGCTGCGCTGCTCATGACATCATCGGGTCTGGACTAGTTTGCAGCCCGAAAATCGAACGTTGGCACTTCGACTCCGCGCATGTAAAACTGGCAGCAATATTTAAACATTTCGCCGTGCGCTCCGCTGCTCATGACATCAGTGGGGACCGGGCTTGCAAACACCGAGGGATCCGAACGCCGTGCTTTTCCGCGGTAGCGGAACGCCGGGAAACGCATTTCTCAATGATCCGAGTATTTTCTCCGGCGCTGCGCTCAGCATGACGATACTTTTTTACATTGAACCCATGTCAGACTCGATATAAACCGGAGCGCAGCGAAGGTTACCTGACTCAGTGTGACGATATTTTTTCACCTTTAATCCAATGTCACACGCGCTACAAACCGGCGCGCATCGATGGCCATGCTGTAAATCTTTGAATGCAACCGAAAAGCCCGTACCTTTGAGGATGAACGAACTGTTCCCGCAGTCTTTTATGTTGTATTGGCGCATTCCTCAAGAAAGAGGTTGAAGCAGGACTATTCTGACTTTACATAATATTTATTATAGGAAGTAATCGGTACACTGGAAATATGAAAGAATCGACCAAACAGAACTGGGAAACTTTCTGGCAGCAAA
This sequence comes from uncultured Chromatiales bacterium, assembly GCA_964371045.1. Classification (GTDB taxonomy): domain Bacteria; phylum Bacteroidota; class Ignavibacteria; order SZUA-365; family SZUA-365; genus JAOSJT01. Next base: position 971 of record CAYJMN010000104.1, read on the forward strand.
AAGCGGAAACAAAAGAAGTTTACGCGAATACCGATCGCATACGCCGCCATCTTATGCGTCAAATGGATTTGCGCGGCAAACGCATACTGGAAGTCGGCGCCGGTACGGGACGCGACTCCTTCTACATGTCCCAGGACGGCGCGACGCTCGTATTGCTGGATTATTCGATGAACTCTCTGAAAATCATCAAAAATGGCCTTCCGGCGGACGCTCAGATCGCTGCTGTGGGCGGCGATGCCTTCGCGCTCCCGTTTCCGGACGAGACCTTCGACGCGATCTTCCACCAGGGACTTCTCGAGCATTTTCGCGAACCCGAGGCGAAGCGACTGCTCCAGGAAAACGTGCGTGTGCTGAAAACAGGCGGCTTGCTTGTCGTGGATGTACCGCAGCGCTGGCATGTATATACCATCATCAAGCACGCGCTGATCGCGATGAATTCCTGGTTTGCTGGCTGGGAACGCGAATTTTCGGTGCGAGAACTCCGCGCATTGCTGAAATCGCTGCATTTACAGCCGGTCCATGCCTACGGAGAATGGATGTATCCCAGCCTGGTCTACAGGACCATGCGCGAAGCGTTGTACAAACTCGGGATGAAACTGCCGCTGTACCCGCAGCTCATTCCGCCGGTTTCACGGCTTCGCGGAAGGATCCGGCGAGCCCTCGACGGAAATCCGCTCAAACTCAATACCGCGCTATCCATAGGCGTGATCGCCAAAAAATGACGCCACCCCGTGTCTCATCGCATTCATGAAGCAAGAATCGAGATTGCCTGTAATAGACTATCTCCTTGTATTGCAACATGTTGCGCATCTCTATATCAAGTATTTACGAGCATTGATCCGGGTTAGAGTCTGCAGGGTTTCATGACAGAAAAACGATTGAAGATTCTCGTGTTCAACTGGCAGGATATCACGAATCCGCTCGCCGGCGGCGCTGAAGTCCATTTGCATGAGGTGTTCGAGCGCCTGGCTTCCCGGGGACATGAAGTCACGTTGTTCTGTCATTATTTTGACGGTGCAGCAAAGGACGAGATGCGTAACGGGATCAGGATCATCCGCAAAGGAGGACGCTCCCTCTTCAATTTTCACGTCCCGTTCGCCTGGTGGACGCGCTTCCGCAAGGAGGGTTACGACATCGTTGTGGACGATGTAAACAAAATCCCCTTCCTCACTCCCCTCTTCGTGCCCATTCCTATACAGGGTGTGACCCATCATCTCTTCGGAAAGAGCATTTTCCTTGAAACGATCTGGCCTCTGGCGGCTTACGTGTATCTTTCCGAGCGGCTGATCAAGCGCGTGTACAAGCATGTACATTTCATCATCGGTTCGCCCAGCACGCACAAGGAATACCTGGAATGGGGCTTTCCGGAGGATCAGGTGACCGTCGTAAACTATTGCGTCAACAAGGATATCTACTATCCCGATGAAAGCAATTCCTTCGATGAATTCCGTCTCGGGTATTTCGGGCGACTAAAAAAATACAAATCCGTCGACCACCTGATTACAGCCATGGTCACGCTCCGGACCCTGTATCCGAAGGTCAGGCTCGACATTATCGGCGATGGCGACGACAAGGACAGGCTGATCGCGCATACGCAAGCTCATAATCTCGAAGATATCGTCACCTTCCACGGCTTCATTCCCGAGGAGGACAAAGCGCCGCTGCTGCAAAAAATGCACCTCGTGGTCAATACATCCTCCAAGGAGGGCTGGGGACTGACCGTGGTCGAGGCGAATGCCTGCGGCGTACCAGTCGTCGCAGCTGACGTTCCGGGTCTCCGCGACTCGGTCGTCGATGGTCGAACCGGGCTGCTCTATAAGTTTGGAAACATTGACGATATGATCGGCAAGATCAAGGTGTTTTTGGATTCTGTCGAGACCAGGAACAGCTTCAGGGAAAGAGCGCTGGAATGGGCCGCGCAATTTGACTGGGAGATTGCTACGGATCGGACGCTGGAGCTGATGCGGAAAAGTATCGATCGTTGTAGGAATCAGTAGAATTGTAATTCCGCTCGGACGTTAAGCAGGCATCCTCACTCACCTCGTGGTGTATTCCACAGAGTTTTAATATCTCGGTTCGAGAGTTTCCTGTATTTCGCGATCCTGTCGGTAATGCCACCTTCAGAGCAATCGTTAGATGACCGCACCGTGGTCAACTGATGCTGCGCCAGAAATCGCTCCACCGCCCACTCGAATCGCTTCGTTTTCCTGCAGCGTCTTTCAGGTAAAACGTCAAGAAAGCATGTGAGTATTCGACAATCTGCGCCCCCGTTCAGAGATTTGACTTTGCTTCCGCATATTCGTACTTTCGCATCTCAATGCAATTTCGTCTGACTGCGTTGGCCTGGAGGCTCTATGAACAATGCGAGCAAGGGATTGAGGACCGTACCTCCCTTTTACGGAGGCTGCGCTCCGGGTAAAAGTCTGTATCGAGTTAAGGGAAATCGACCGATTCTACAATTAGAACTTATCCAGCGAACAATCGTTGTGCAGCTCTCGCGCATACTCTCGGTATTGTGTTTCCTGTGCCTCCCCTTCAACCTCTTGTTCGCGCAATGGTCGCCGGTTACAGGAAGTGACGGGTATGGTTTAAGAAACGTGTTTCGTGGCAGCGATGACGCACTTTACGCATGGAGCTCTTACCGACTGTTCCGCAGCATTGATGGCGCGCAGTTCTGGAGAGAGATGCCTATGAGCGGATTTCCTATGGATTCCCCAGTGAATGGACCGATTCTGTGGGTCGTCCGTCAGCATCCCTATCAGGCTGATTGTATAGTCGCGGCTACAAATGTTCATGAGGTCGGAATTGTTTTAAGATCACGGGATGGTGGGAGCATATGGCAGCAGATATCCACTCTCGGCGGGTGTAATGCTGCGGATGTTGCCGCGATCGATGACAACTGTCATTACATCAATTGCGGACGGGTGAGCATCAATTACCAGTGTGGGGTAGCGCTTGAAGCGAACGAAGGCATACATCAAGATTACCGAAATCATTTTAGGGAGATCTACACACGCAGGGATGGTAGCGCGCTGCTCTATTGTACACCGGGAATGATATATTCAACCGTATCACATGGTCGTCCTTGGAAACAGGCGATCGGCGGTGTGGAGGGTGAGACCATTCTTCAACTATATGCTGAGGAAGATACAGCCTGGATTGTCACTGAGAAACATGGTGTTTGGCGCTCGAGGGATCTGGGCAATTCGTGGGCGGCGGTGAATGCGGGGCTTGGACCACCGAATACCCCATCGATGTTCACACAGAAGATCGCCAGGGATCCGCGAGGTCCTCTCGTCGTCCTGACCCGAGGCGGCATATTTGCATCGGTCAACGGAGGCGACAACTGGCAATATGCAGCAGATGTGCTGCCGGATGTATCAGATGTGCGCGATTTCGCAGTAACCAAGGCAGGACAGTATCTCATGAGGATTGGGAAAGACAGTATAATGGTGTCGGAGGCTGCGGGCACAATATGGAAAAACAAGGATACCGGGTTAAATCTCGGAAGAATCAACGAATTGTATTTCATTGGAGATTGTGTGTATGCGCTGGGAGCAGAGTGTCTGTATCGCGGTGTTGCTCCCTTCACTACAGCTTCCGCAAAATGGCGTCAATGTATTGAGGGATTGCCTAATCGCATAGTTGTTGCACTAACGCATCTCCCCGATTCCACGTTAATTACTTTTGATCAGGATGGTGCTGTTAGTGCCAAGTTGCATTCTGGAAATTCATGGATACAAATTGGAAACGGAATACCAGGCGAAACCATTCGCTGTTCAGTCGCAAGTGCGAATGGTGCCATTTATGCGGGCGCCGAAACGGGGTACCTGTTTCGAAGCACGGATCGTGGTTTACGGTGGGAGAAAATTGATCTTTTGGCAGGTGGCGTGCCCATCACGTCCATTCTTCCGATTTCAGATAACCTTCTATTGTGCGGAACCCATGGCGCTGGTCTGTACGCAAGTGAGGACAGTGGCACCACATGGAAAAAGCAATCCGATGGATTGGACCATCAATTCATCACAGCGTTGGCCGTGTGCCCTGATCGCGATATCTTCGCCGGAAGTTTCGGAGGTGGAATATTCAGGTCGACGGATCTAGGCAAGACGTGGATGTCTGCCGGACCGGAGTCGCCTGCCAAATACATCACATCAATCGTTGTCAATCAGGCAAATATCGTGGCAGTCGCCACAATCGGATCTGGCATTCTTGTAAGCAAAAATAAGGGTGCAACCTGGTTACCATTGAACTCAGGCCTCACGGACCTGAAAATAGCCAGATTGGTCAGTAATGAGAAGAACCACTTATTCATCGCGACCCAGGAGGGCAACGTCTGGCAAAATCGTTATGATATGCCGACAGGAATCCGTGAGCCAGTACATCCACAGTCTTTGTTCGTCGATGAGCCGGTCCCGCATCCCTTCAGAGAAACTGCGACCTTCAATTTCACTACGGATGAAGCTGGCAGGATTAGTCTTGTTTTGTATGATCTGTTTGGAAGGGAGATCCGCACGATTTTTGAAGGCGGCGTGGACGCTGGCCAACATTCGGCAGCTCTCTCCACCGGAGCGCTCCCATCCGGTCCTTACTATCTTCTGATCCGGAATGGTAAAACACAAGCAGGAAGAATAGTGCTTCACCTCCATTAAGGCTGGTCTCAGATTGAAATGGCTAATATCCAACATGATTACAAACCATATACTCCTAATATTGAGGTATTGAAGATGTTTAGTAGAACTGCAGTCGGTATAATGTTCGCGACATTGTACCTGTTCTTCAACGCACAGGGGTTGGCACAAACCGGCGACTTCAATCCCTACCCTGTTTTCGATGGCGGCGGTATGCGCGTGAATGTAGCGATGCGAGGTCAGATCGGAAGCGACCCCTCGACACGCCTTCCCGGATGGTTCTGGCCGGGTGACGGAGTATCATCAATGTCGTCGAGAGCTCTGTGCTACTTTTCTTCACCGGTATTCATCGGCAAAGTAAACGGTGAACATAGGGTATCCGTATCCCATTTCCGTAACAGTTTCCTTCCCGGTCCCATTATCGGAGGCCGTCCCGCCGATAATCCGACCGATCCTCTGTACCGGGCCTATACTATAACCAACGGCGAAACAGCTAGCACGGACTATCGCGAGTGGCCGGCCGCTCTGGGCGCGCCCGCGCAAACGAACGGCGCACCATATTTCTACGGTCGCAAGCAGATGTTCTGGGTCATGAACGACCTCGATACGGCGGCTATGCAAGCGAACAATGGGACTCTTCCGCTGGGACTGGAAATGCGCTGTCTGCTATACGAGCCATGGCCCGGTGCTGCGCGCGAGGATGCGCTGCTGCTTCAGGTGACGTATATCAACAAAGGTCCGGTGGTCATCGAAGATGCGTACGCGGGATACTACATGGATATGGATGTGCGCGATGGCGTCAGCGATCTGGCAGGATCGGACTCTCTTCGCGGAATGGTCTATGCTTATGATTCTGGCGCGGGACCGGAGGATGAAGGTATGCCCGTGGCTTTCGGTCTCGTGATGCTACAAACACCCACCATCTCGGCGCCGGGTGAGCGCGCACGCTGGTTCGCAGGCTGGAAGCAGGATGCGCAAAACATTCCGATCACCGCTGCGGTCCTGCCCATCAAGACAAGTCCCTGCCCGATCAGGGAGCCGGTAACAGGCTCGGATGTCGATCAGTGGCATGGACTTATGCGTGGACAGGGATCATCCGATGTGTACGCGATCAATCCGAGGACTGGCGTGCCTTCGCGTTTCTGGGTGTCCGGAGATCCTGTCTCGATGACGGGCTGGCTACAGTCGTCCGGGATCTCACTTTCCAACGGTCAGAATATTGGCCAACAACCGAACGATAAACGCGTGCTGATTTCCGCAGGTCCCTTCGATCTCGCACCAGGCGATACGCAGCAGGTGACGTACGCCTTCATCGCAACGCGCGGCGCTTCACCACACGCCGCGATTCATGCGCTGCGTGATCATGCGGACTTCCTCCGGGCTGATTTCATGCAACGTCCGATCGCCGCCGCATACCGCCTGGCGGAGGTGCAGCAACATCTTCCCGCCACCGTTCCTGGACAAATCAATGTGAGCGCGCGGTTCGCCGATATCCCGGTGGATCTGAACGTGGAAGTCAGCGACGGCGCGGGAAATGTTCTTATCGATGCACCGCTCGATCGCTCCTCCTCCGGCAATGATTGGGTGTACGGCAAAACGGTTTCATTGCCCGAAGCGCAACGGCAAGGCGTGAATATTTCCTTCGTCGCTTCATGGGACGGGGCGCGGGTGCGCATTCCCGGACGCGTTTCATTTCCCGTAAGCGGAAGCATCGACATGGATGAAATATTGATGCTGGACGAGGGAGACAATAATGGCCGGGTCGCGCCGGATGAGGAAGCAATCTGGTTCCCGCGTTTCGTGAATCGAACGCCATACAGCTACAGCCTCTTCGCGCAGACCTATTATATGCCGGATGCCCAGTGGCTTCGGATCCCCGCTATAGATGGAAACAGCAGTATTCCATCTGCGGAAAATCGCTGGATCCCTTCCATGGGGTACAATACCGTATGGGATTCTTCGCTGATCACTTCTTCCGAAATAATGGAGTATCGCTACGACCTGTACGATCCCCTAATGAATGTTTGGTGGGAGCGCACCAGCACGATTCCGACGGACAGCACCGCAGGAGATTGGTACGACGTATTGATGACGCAGGTGCGCGGAACGTCCGACGAGCGTCCCGGCGTCCGCTTGGTTGATCTCGCGGCGTTGCGGGACAACTGGTACGTTGCATCGATCAACGGTTCGATCTGGGAGCGTACCATTTCTTTGCACGATTCCGCAACCGGGGTACCGTATTTCACAGGCTTCGGTCTGGATATGTTTAGCGGTGCTGCGCCGTTGCTCGACGGGTTCCGCACGGTACGCGGAACGATCACAAAACCTGGAATCAATCCCAACACCGCGACGGAAAAGGATCTGTACATATTCAACCCCCGGCATGTACTACTCGCGCGAAGCCGCAAACCCGCAATTAATGGGGCCGTGTCGTATCCCTCCCCGCAGCCCCTCACCGCATGGACAACAGTTACCATGGACGTTCCCGAAGCCACGCTGCTTCGCGCGGAGGTGTACAATGCAATCGGACAACGCGTCAAAATCTTGCGCGAAGAATTCGTGCAGCCCGGGCGTCATCTCCTCATCTGGGACGGCTATTGGTCCGACGGCCGCCCCGCGGATTCGGGCGCCTACCTGTTGCGCATCGTCACACGCTCGGGCGAGGTGACGAGGAAGGTGATGTTACTTCGATAATGGATAATTGACAATTGATAATGGATAATTGATAATGGACAATGGATAATGAATAATGGACAATGGATAATGGATAATTGATATTGGACAATTAAAAATTCATAATGAACAATGGAAAATTGATAATGGAGAATGTGAAGAAATATCGGGGTAAACCGAACCCAATTAGGGACAAGTCCTTCGCGTTTGCTTTGCGGATAGTGAAGCTAACCCGCGACCTTCGGGATGATAAACACGAGTATGTCTTGAGTAAACAGCTATTATAATGCGGTACTTCTGTAGGTGCTTTGGTTCGTGAAGCGGAGCATGCAGAGAGCAAAGCAGATTTTATTCACAAGATGGCGATTGCTCTAAAGGAAGCCAACCAAACCGACTACTGGATTGACTTGCTGTACGAATCGGAGCTGATCGACGACAAAAGCTTCGATTCCATTAAACCGGACATCGTCGAGCTCATCAAGCTGCTCACGAGTATCATCAAGACCACCCGGGAAAGAATCGCGGGGAAAATCGACAATGCACCAATGATAATGGAAAATGTGAATAAGTATCACGCAAAACCGAACCCAATTAAGGACAAATCCTTCGCGTTTGCTTTGCGGATAGTGAAGCTGACCCGCGACCTTCGGGATGATAAACACGAGTATGTCTTGAGTAAACAGCTATTGCGATGCGGTACATCAGTCGGTGCTTTGGTTCGTGAGGCGGAGCATGCAGAGAGCAAGGCAGATTTTATTCACAAGATGGCGATTGCCCTGAAGGAAGCCAACGAAACCGACTACTGGATTGACTTGCTGCACCAATCGGAGTTGATCGGCGACACAAGCTCTGATTCCATTAAGCCAGACATTGTCGAGCTCATCAAGCTGCTCACGAGCATCATCAAAACCATGCGGGAAAGAATCGCGGGGAAATAGGACAAAGGGTAATGAATAATGGACAATGGATAATGTGTACTATGGATAATTGATAATTTCCAGTGTCTTGTTGTCTTATATTTCATCTTTCACCAAATCCCGACGACGCTCTCTTTCTGAATACAGCTCTTGCTCTAGGCGACATAGTCTGGCACGTACTTCGATAGCAGGATAGGTGAAAAAGGAATTGATGATGGACAGTGAGTCTTATCAATTATCCATTATCAATCGTCCATTGTCCCCAATTATCCATTATCCATTATCAATTGTCCATTGTCCTCAATTATCCATTCTCCACTATTAATTGTCCATTATCCATTCTCATTTATGCATTATCAATTGTCCATTGTCCATTGTCAATTATCCATTATCCATTATCCTCAATAGCCCAATTTCTCCAGGAACTCCGTCGTGATGTTCCCGCCTTTCGCTTGGGCAAGATAACTGAGCACGTACTTCCCTATCATGTCCAGCTCGATGTTCACTTCGCTGTGACGGTTCAGAGTGGAGAACAGCGTGTGGTCCCAGGTATGCGGTATGACCGAAACAAGGAACGAGGTCCCGCGTTTTTCGGCGACTGTGAGACTGACGCCATCGACGCAAATGCTGCCTTGCGGGATGATGTTCGGTCCGGCCTGTTCCGGATAACCGATCTCCACCATCCAGCTCTCTTCGCGCTGCTCGATCGATACGACGCGTGAGGAGAAATCCACGTGTCCCTGAACGAAGTGTCCGCCCAGCTTGCCGCCGACCCGGAGCGCCCGTTCGAGATTCACCTTTGAGCCGCTTTTCAACGCGCCGATTGTGGTCTTTTTCAGGGTTTCCTCCACCGCTTCTACGCGAAAACTCTCCTTGTCGAAGGAGACGACGGTGAGGCACGCGCCATTGACTGCGATGCTGTCCCCGAGCGCGACGTCGTGCAATGCAATCCCGGCACCGATGTCGAGTGTGCGTCCCTTGCCAAGGGGAACGACGGAACGCACAGTGCAGACTTCCTCAATAATTCCGGTGAACATCGAATTCCTCCTTTCGCATTCGCAAAACGGTGTAGGTGTCATCGCCAAGACGCTGTACATGCTCTATCGAAAAGCGATGCGCGCCGGAAAGATGCAGCGGCCTCAACGCGGAAAACGCGCCTATCCCCTGCCCGAGCACGATGGGAGCTGTGAACACATCGATTCTGTCCACGAGTCCGGCGTGCACGAATGCGGAGAACACCTCGGCGCCGCCTTCGACGAGAATAGACCTCACGCCGTGCTCCGTAAACAGCACCTTGATCGCCGCTTGCAGCGATGCGTATTCCATCGGTTCGGTCGAGACCTCCAGCACAGCGATGCCTCGATTGCGCAAACGCTGTACTTCTTCGGCGTGATGCTTCGCCGCTTTCATCGAGGTCACGACGATGGTGCGCTCCGGTTTTCCGTCGTTGAACAGCGCGGTCGATTTCGGGAAATTCCACGAACGCGTCAGCACGATGCGCAGTGGATCGCGACCTTCGATATGACGTACGTTCAGCGATGGATTGTCCTTGCGCACCGTGCCCGCACCCACGAGCACGGCGTCGTACAGCGATCGCAGACGATGCACTTCGGTCCGGGATTCCCCGGATGTTATCCAGTGCGACGTTCCCTTGACGGCGGCGATGAAACCGTCCAGCGTTTGCGCTACCTTGAGCATAATGAAGGGACGGTTGCGCAGGGTGTTCGCGAGCCAGACTTCATTCTGTGCTTCACATCGCCGGCGTTCCACATGCTCCACAACCATCAGACCTTCGGACCGCAGTCGTACCGCGCCGCCTCCCGTCACTTCGGGATTCGGATCAGGCATGCCGATGACGACTTTCGAGATCCCTGCTTCGAGTATGGCTTCTGTGCAGGGAGGGGTTTTTCCGAAGTGATTGCATGGTTCGAGCGACACATACAAGGTCGCACCTCGCGCGCGATCGCCAGCCGAAAGGAGCGCCTCGACCTCGGCATGCGCGCCGCCGAAGCGTTGATGATAACCCTTCCCGACAATGCGGCCGCCGGAAACGACGAGCGCGCCGACCATGGGATTGGGTTCCACATCTCCCCTGCCGCGCTCGGCAAGTTCGAGGCATTTCAACATGTACTGGATATCTTTTTCCGACGTTCGGGTCATTTCATTTCCGGCGCAGCAACTTGCGAATTCTGGGAATATCCCGCTCGGAGGTCCGGCCCAGCCGCTCAAAAATAAGGAGAGCCGTGGATATTTTCCTGCTCAATCGATTTCCTGAAATCGGAACGCGCGTCTCGCCTTCGACGAGCATGGTGGTCGAACTCCCTCCGTCGAAATTCAGCGCCTGCCATGCCCCATGCGACAGTTGAAGCTCCGCCAGCGTCTGCAAGCTTGCACCCCGACGCCTGTGCTTCCGGCTCAACGGTTCAACTGTCACCAGAATGAGGGAGTCGCCGCCGCGGGAAATGCCGATCGAGGAACGTCCATAATGTCCATTGACGAAGCGCAGTTTCGTCAACCCCGCTTCGGCCCACTCGACGCTCACCTTCCCGTCCCGAACGATGCGAGGTGTGCCCCCCGTCATCTGCATGATCGGCGCCGATATAGGTGGATCGCATCTGGAAACCAGATTGAAGCGGTCACCGACGAGAAGGGAATAAAAAAGAGGAAACTGTCCCTTGCCGAAAGATATCACGCCGCCATTGTGGGGAATGGAGACAAACCCCGTGTCCATGGCTGTGATGCGGCACGGCAGGGACATATTCGCTCGCGGTGGCGCGAGATACTCGAACTGCAGCTTCAGCGTGCCGTTCTCGGGACTGATGCTCCAGACGGAATCCATCAAGGCGAGAATGACTGTATCGATGGCCGCTTCCGAATCGTCGGTGACGCTGTCGCGCGAAGCTTCGCGGATACCGAGCGTATCGACGAACGGAACGCTGTCGCCGAAGAACGATGTGTAAAGAACCACCTCGGTGGAATCCGTCCTGCGATTCAGGCGGGAAACAGGGATCGTGCCGACGCGCGATTTGACGCTCACATCCACATGAAAGGTGTCGAGATATACGGATCCGTCTTCGGTGATCGCGAGCGATGGCCAATTGCGATATTTGTCCGCTGTCAAAAATTCGCCGTCGCTCACCGTTGGTCCCATCGGATGCTGCGTTCCGGCCTTCCAGAAATTGGCATTCACGCCGCCGATGACGCGTATGGCGGTCGTCGCGCTGTCGAAGCGATGGGCGATGCTGTACACACGCTCCAGACCGGAAATGTGGTCGAGCCCTTTCCCCAGGCGGACCCCAAGAAATGGATTCCGCAAATCGACGATCATGGTGTGAACGGACAGACGGGATTTCGGCATATACACGTGCGAGTAGGTTACACCGGGGGTCAGCTCACGCGTGCTGTCGGTTGCTGGTACAACGGTCTTCTGCGCCGACGCCACGCTGAGCCACGACGCGCACATGAACGCTGTGATGACGATGCGGGCTGTCATTCCTCAGATTGCCTGCTCCACGGTGGAGGTAAGCGTGACGCCGACGAGCGCACCCGCAGTCCTGGCGATGCCGAGCGGATCCAGATTCAGATCACGGTGGAGTTCTTCCTGCGTCCCCTGATCGATAAAGCGATCCGGAATGCCGTGAATATGAAGCACAGGTCCCTGCTGATTCAGACCTCCGATGTACTCGGAAACGGCACTACCGAAGCCGCCGATGACGCTGTTGTCTTCAACGGTCAGCAGTACGCGGTAGCGGGTGGCGAGATCGTCGAGCAAGGCTGTATCGAGAGGTTTGATGAAGCGCATGTTGATCACCGCGGCATGAACGCCGGCATTCTGAAGCAATTCCGCCGCCTTGAGAGAGTTTGCGACCATGTTGCCGACGGCGAGGATAGCGATGTCATCCCCTTCTCGTACCGTAACAGCTTTACCGATGGGCACCGACGCGAAACCTTCCCGGAGCTGCAGACCAGTGGCGTTTCCACGCGGGTAGCGGAGTGCGACCGGACCTTGGACGTCGTTCACGGCGGTGTAGAGCATGTCGCGAAGTTCCTGTTCGTCCGCGGGCGCCATCAATACGAGGCCCGGTATCATACGGAGATATGTGAGATCATACACTCCGTGGTGCGTCGGTCCATCGGCCCCGACAAGACCTCCGCGATCGAGAGCGAACACGACGTGCAGATTCTGAAGCGCGACATCGTGAATCACCTGATCGATTGCACGCTGCAGGAAGGTCGAATAAATCGCCGCGACAGGGATGTATCCTTCCGTCGCCATGCCGGCGGCGAAAGTCACGCCGTGCTGTTCGGCGATGCCGACATCGAAGTACTTGTCAGGAACCTCGCGTTGAAGGATATCGAGTCCGGTGCCTGTGGACATCGCGGCGGTGATGCCAACGACTCGCGGATTCGCCTTGACAATTTCAACCAGCGCTTCACCAAAAATCGCCGTGTACGAAGGCTTTGCTTCCGCCTTATTCGGTGATTTCCCTGTGATCTTGTCGAACGGCGTAACGCCATGCAGATTCATGCCGTCCTCTTCGGCGGGAGCGTACCCCTTGCCTTTCTGCGTTACGACATGCACGAGCACGGGACCGTTCCATTCCTGCACTTCGCGGAAAATCTTGATGAGACTCACCACATTGTGTCCATTGACCGGACCAAAATATCGGAATCCGAGGGCCTCGAACAGCATGCCGGGTGTCACGACCGCCTTGATGCCTCCCTCTACCCTGGCCGCGACTTTGCGAAAACGATCGCCAAGTTCATCGAACTTCCCCGCAAGATCCCAGACGTTGGCGCGGAAGCGGTTGTACGTCGGTGACGCCACGAGTTCGTTGAAATAATTCGAAATCGCCCAGACGTTCGGTGAGATAGACATGTTGTTGTCGTTCATCACAACGATCATGTTCTTCTTGAGCAGGCCGCAATTATTCATCGCCTCGTAGGCCATGCCACCCGTCATGGAACCATCCCCTATCACTGCTACGACCTTGTAATCCTCACCTTTGAAATCCCTCGCCGCTGCGATCCCGAGCGCGGCTGAAATGGACGTCGTGGCATGGCCGGCGCCGAACACGTCGTATGGGCTCTCTTTTCGTTTGAGGAAGCCGCTCAATCCCTGATATTGCCGGATGGTATGGAGGCGGTCCTTTCGCCCGGTGATAATCTTGTGAGGATAGGCCTGATGGCCCACATCCCAGATGAGCTTGTCCACCGGCGTCTGAAACGCATAATGAAGCGCGACGGCAAGTTCCACCGTTCCAAGTCCCGCGCCGAGATGGCCTCCAGTGCGTGCGATTGTGTCGATGAGAAAATCGCGTATCTCCTGACATAGCGGCCTAAGCTCGGTAATTTCGAGCTTCCTGAGATCGACAGGAGTGTTGACGTTGTCGAGGAGGGGTGTATGCAGGGGTGTGCTCATTCGATTCCGCAGGTTGATGATCGGCGCTATTCCGCGTCGAAGTCCAGTAGTTCGAATACGCCGTCAGCGCGTTTCCGCAATTCTTTTACCCTCGATCTGGCATTCGACAAATCCTTGACGCAGGATTCAACGATCTGGATGCCTTCCTCGTACATGTTGAGGCTGTCCTCCAGCAACGTTTCGTCGGAGTCCAGCTTCTTGACGATTTCCTGCAAGCGCTGCACGGATGCTTCTATACCGCCTGATTTTTGCTTAGCCATGATGTGCCACCTCGGTCACTGTTGCCTTGATGCGTCCGTCGCGCAAGCGAAGGCCGATGATATCGGCGCTGGCAAGGTCGGCTACGGACGTGATCCGTTTCTGATTTTTTTCGAGCAGCACCGCGCCACGACGAAAAATGCGTTCAGGGTCATGGGCGACGATGCGTTCTCGCAAGAGGTCCACGATGTGCTGTCTTCGTTCGATACCACGTTCCGCTTCGCGATGAAGCTGCATGCTCCGTTCGTCCACGAGCTGGGTCAAGGTGCGCAATCGGCCGTCGAGGCGTGCCATAGCGCGGTCGCCGAGCCCCGTCCGCAAATCGTCCGCAAGACGGAGCAATACTGAATCTACGAATTTCCCGGCAGTGATGGTAGTTTCTTCAAGAAATCCGAGCAGATCGGAGAGTGCCGGTACGACGAGTTCCCCGGCCACGGATGGCGTCGCGGCACGGAGATCGGCGACATAATCTGCGATGGTCACGTCGATCTCATGTCCAACAGCGCTGACGATGGGGATCCGCGATGCGGCGATCGCCCTGGCGACAATTTCCTCATTGAATGCCCAGAGATCTTCGATGGAACCGCCTCCCCTGCCGGTGATAATCACGTCGATGCGGCCATACGCATTGCAGCGTTCGATGCCATCCACAATGTGCTCTGCGGCGCCCGCGCCCTGCACTTGCACCGGTACTATCAGCAACTGAACGGCGGGATTCCTTCTCCGAATCACGCTGATCATATCCCTGATCGCGGCACCCGTAGGCGATGTGACGAGCGCGACGACGGAAGGATATTCGGGGAGCGGACGTTTGCGTACATCGTCAAACAGACCTTCTGCATGGAGCGAGCGCTTGAGCTTTTCGAACGCCACCTGCAGGGCGCCTTCTCCACGCGGCTGCATGTCGTTCACCACGAGTTGATACTGCCCTCGCGGTTCATACACGGTCAGACGGCCGCGGCATACTATTTCCATGCCGTTCTGCGGCCTGAAAAACGTGCTCATCGCGTTCCCGCGAAACATGACTCCGGATATCTGCGCGTCGCCGTCCTTCAGCGTGAAATACCAGTGTCCGGAGGAATGCCGAACGAAATTCGAGATCTCACCCGAAACGGATATAAGGCCGAAGCGGTTTTCGAGCGTGTCTTTGATAAGGCGCGTGAGTGAAGAGACGGTAAAAATCTGGTTCTGTTCCAACGTATGTCCCCATAATGCAGAATTCTTCAAAGTACAACACCGAAGCCTTGCAAGGCAATGCAGAAAATCGTGGGGAGTAAGAGGCGCGCGGCGCAGCGCAAATCTGCAAGTTTTCAAAAGGGAGGGGAATGTAACGCGGAGACGCAAAATCTCTGAGAGGCAGAGGAGTTATCATTGCGAATCCAGATTCCGTGCCTCTTGATTAGATTTCCCTCTGCGTCTCTGCGTCTCTGCGTTAGATTCCCCTCTTCTCCCCTGCGTCTCTGCGTTGTTTTCCCCGCGCCTCATTTTTAGTTACTTTCCGGCATCCAATGTGTTATTCATACTCAAGAGATTTCCCGACCTGAATCCATTTCGTATTGTGTGGCCTATCCCCCGAGGAGGTTGCAATTATTTTTTTGCGCGCGAGGAATTTTTCCCGGGTTCATGTGTCTACCTATTGAGAATTGATAACGATACACGACCGATACACGGCCACAACGATGGTACTCAACAACACAAGGAGGCTTGCATGGTAAAAGGTGTTCTTCCATTCTCGGCCTGCAACCGGGGGCGGCCGCGCGCGCTGCTGTTTGGCGCCGCGGGATGCTTGCTGCTTCTGCTGTTGCAGGTAGTCCCGCCCGCGATGGCCCAACCTTTGCGGGATGGATTGGGCAAGGCGGCGGATCTGCCGCCATGGCATGTCGTGAAATGGCAGGAGGTGTACCGGCCGGATTTGACGTATTTCGCATGGTTCTCTTGCCCATTGGGCGATATCAACGACGACGGGTACGACGATTTCGCGATTTCGTCGCGGACGGATACGACGTACATTTTTCTCGGCGGGGCGGAGTTCAGCCACGATCCGGCGTTCAAAGTGCTCGGCGGTGGATCGGGCGTGGCCTCGGCGGACTTCAACGGCGACGGGAAGCTGGACATCGTGACGGCGATCGACAACGCGTTCGGTGCGGTGGGAGAAGACCCGCCGGAGCGACGCGGCATCATACGCGTGTATTTGTGGAAGGAGGGGCCTGTTACGTACGACTGGGAGCCCGACAGGATAATCCAGGGCGCAATTGACGAATCGGTAGGAAAGGCCCTCAATCCGTTTCGATCATCCGTGCAGGCATTGGATTACAACGGCGACGGACAGACTGATTTCATCACCGTGGCCTATGACTCTACTGCACTGTTGACAGATAAAGCCGTGTTGTACCTTGGTGGATCCGGCATCACTTTTACCCGCGCGAGCGAGATCAAACCGACGGCCTTTGGTTCAAATCAGCACTACGCTTTCGATATAATGACCGGCGACATTAACGGCGACGGATACCGGGATGTGTTCGTGTATGGCGATGCCAACGGATTCCATTACTGGGATGTATTCCTCGGCAACGCGGCGGGATCCGTGGGACTTCCCGACCGGGTTCTCAGACCCGACTTGGGATGGAGCCCCGCGTATTATATCGCCAACATCATGGATGTCGACGCCGATGGGTACGACGACATTCTGGACGCGGGACCGGAGTCCATCCACAAACCTTTAGGCGACGCGCTGCTGTTCCGCGGCCGCGCGCGGTTGCCACAAGTCCTGCTACCCGACGATTCCATCATGAATACCGAGCCGGTCCCCATGGGCGATCTTTCACCGCAGATCGTCTGCCCCGTGGGCGATATGAACGGCGATGGCAAACCCGACCTCATCCTGGGATGGAACACCTATTTTTTTAGCGGCGCATCGGCGTATTACTTCTACCCCGGCGGCTCGGCATTCAGAAAGCCGCTTGGCTTCTTCGGTACCGATCCGGTCCAGCATTATATCAGAATGGGTGTCTTTCCCGTCGGCGACGTCAACGGAGATGGATACGATGACGTCCTGACGCGGGGACAAGGCTATCGGCAGTCGATAGGGAACCGCTTCCAGATCTGGCTCGGCGCAAGGCAGTTGCGTACTGGAATCGATGATCCGGCGGTAGCCAATTCGTTTCAGCTACTGCTATCCCCGAATCCGCTGCCCACCGGGGCAACCTCGCTACGTATTATCGCTTCCGGCCTATCCCCCGGCGCTGTCGAAATCGTTCTGCACGATCTTCTTGGCAACAGCGTCACATCCAGTAACATCACCATCATCCAGGATAGCCTGCATCACCAACTGCAACTGCCCGCGCTCACGGCGGGAACGTATTTCCTGACGCTGCGTCAAGGAACCTCCATGACAAGGCAAAAGCTCGTGGTGTTTTAACCTACCGTACTTTCAAGGATGCACATCATGAAAACAATGCACATTGTTCCGTTGCTGCTCCTGTTCGCAACAGGGGCGCTTGCTCAAACTCCCGCACCAATCCCATTCTTTATAGGTGCGCACGGCTTTGCACCTCAATGGGACTCGACCGTCTTTCGCCTCCACTTCGTGCAAGGCAAGGTCGCCACGGCCATCGATGAAAATCAACGCCTCCATTTTCTGACGGACAGGCATTTCCAGGCCGCGTCGGATCTCGGACTGAATCTGGCCAGCATCGTCGTGGATCCAAACCTCGTCCTCACCGATCCAGCTAATCCCAATGTAATCAGGCAGGTCTGTACTGCGGCCGCCACTACGGTCCCGTCGAATCCCATGTACGTGAGCATCACTGATTGGAATATCCTGACCTGTCTCGCAGGCGAGCGCATCATGCTGCATCCCGAGTATGATGGGGATTTCTCGGTACGAGGTTCGTACACCCACTATACCGAGAACGATTTCAATAATATCCCCTTGCTCTTTTCCAACCTCAGCACGCCACTGACGGAAACCGCCCCAAGCTCGAATTGCGTAGTGAACGACCACCGCCTAAAGGCGGTGGCTTCGAAGTACAGCTAAAGCTGGT
>CAYJMN010000105.1:0-18817 GCA_964371045.1 uncultured Chromatiales bacterium
AATGTACAAAATCGGCTGTCAGAAGTCAAGAGCTTAAGTTAGCGCCTATGCCCCTACCCCTCTCTGCCGGAGACATCCCTCCGGGACCAGTAGGGAGAGGGGAAATCGTCAATCGTCCATTATCCATTATCCATTATCCATTATCCATTGTCCATTATCCATTATCCATTATCAATTACCGCAGGTCCGTCGACAGCACGAAGCGCAAGATACGGTTGTTGCCGGTGTCGGCAACGTAGAGGATGCGGTCGAAGCAGGCGAGGCCCTCGGGAGAGCGGAATTGCGTGGGACCGCCGAAGGCCTGGGAGATGTAGCCCGAGGCATTGAACGCGAACACGCTGTCGAGACCTGCGTCCACGACGAAGACGTTGCCCGAGCCGTCGGTGACGACGTCTTCCGGACGAGTGAAAAGGCCGATGCGCAGGAAATCAATGCCGCCGTCGCGTGCCGGCGTGTAATACGACTCCCACTGAGTGACGTCCCCCGTCGTGCGCTGTGTGATCCACTGCATACGAAAGAGGGATTTCTCTCCGCGCTGCGTCATGAGAAAATCCGTGCCCGGCCGAGGGAACGTGGCAATCGCTGTGGGCTGCGTCAGCGTGGCGAGACCTGTGCCATCTATGCCAAGGCTGGGCCATTCAACCCTCGGACGAAGCTGATCCGCTTTATCGAAGAGCATGACGGCATCGTCGGGATCGACAGGACTGTTGTTGTTCGACCCAGTTCGCGTGACGTAGTAACTGTTGTTGCTCAGCACGGCGACGCCGGTGTAGCGCCGATTGATATTCAGGGGATCCCAGTAAACGCGGCGCACGGATGCGCGAGCGATGTCGTGTCCGGCCGCGACGAGATCGATGCGGTAAATCCCTCCGTACGTGACGTCTTGTCCGCCGATGGTGGTGTCGAATTCTCCGCACACCAGCAATTGCAGCCGATAATCCTGCGCGATGGCCGTGGGACGACGTATCGGCGCACTGCTGCCGACGACGGTGCCGGAGAGATCCAGCATTGTGATGCGGTTCGCTCCACGCTCGGCGACGTAGAGAAAGGGTTCAAATCCTGCGTGTATATCGGCGGGTTCACTGAAGCCGTTCCACACGGGCTGCTGCAGGACGTACGAGGTATCGCCGTACACATCCGGTGGGGCGGTGGCGCCGAGATCGCGGGTGTCGAAGGTATCTCCGCAGTGCTCGAGCGTGAGCAGCGCAATGAGGACGACAGCCGCGTCGAGAACGTATGTATGTCTTGTTCGAGCCTTCATGCTACATTCCGAGACGAATGGTCAGGCGGTGCACGCCGCCGAGGCGGCCGAATTCCGCGAAAGAATAATCTACACCGGCTTGTATCCCGCCCACAGGTGCAAGTACGCCGGCACCTGCGGTGAAGCCTTCTTCATCCACGTTCAGTTTGTACCCCAGGCGGATCTGGAACAACTCGTTCCATGCGTACTCGAAACCGAGAGCGAGATTTTCGCTGTTGTCGTTCGGATGGTTGAGCTGCGCCGAGGCGGTGATGCGGTTCACGTCGTCCTGCAGCGGTTCAAAGGCGAAACCGATGCGGAACATCGTCGGGGGAGAGTATTCCTGAAAATCGGACACGGTTTCACGATGCGGCGGGGTCACATCGCCCTCGGGCGAAACGTTGCCGCCGAAATTCGACACCACCACCGAGAATCGCGAACTGCCCAGCCCGGTGCGGTAATACGTGCCGAGATCGATCATGAATGCGCGGATTTTCAGCATGTCGATGGTTTCTTCAACATAGCGCAGCGTGGCGCCGAAGGAGAACTGCTCCGTCAGTGCGCGCGCGTAGCTGAGTCCCATCGCAACGTCGCCGTAGGAGAAATATCTGCCGGTCCCGAAAGGCTGTGTCTCGGTGGTCACTTCCATATCGTCCGTATGCAGCGAGACGAAGGACACGCCCACCGCATCCGCTTGCGAGAGACGGTACACCGCGCCGACGAATTCATGCCGGAGATCAACCAGCCAGTTGGTATGCGCGAACATCACCTGATGACCCTGAAACTGCACGAGGCCCGCCGGATTGTACTGCAGCGCCGATGCGTCGTCGGCGATAGCGACGAAGGATTCCGCCATGCCGGTGGCCCGAGCGCCACCTCCGATTTTCAAAAATTGCAGCGACGATATTCCCGCCCGCTGTCCGCCAAGCAGAGGAATGAGCTGCGATGCCGCTGTGCCCGGCAGCAGCATCAGCCAGGCGGCGACCAGGCCGAGGAGTGTGACGATATGGAAGAGCCGTCGTGCTGTCATAGCGTTATCGAGAATCCTGCGCGGACGTTGCGCGGTGCCTGATACCGCGCGGGATTGTAGGGATACGGATTCAACGGGGCCTGCAAATCGGGATACAGAGGATCGTTATACCCGGAAGGAGTCGCATCCCCGTATTCGTACGCACGCCCGGTTACCGGATTGATGATCGTCGCGTTGAGATTGTCGAACAGATTGCTGACCTCGACCATGAAACTCAGATCAACGCCGCCGATGGAAAAGCGTTTGTCGATGCTCATGTCGGCCGAGAACCAGTATTCGCCTGTCTCGCCGTAAATATTTCCGCGGTCGCTGGTGTACACCGGGCGACCGCTCGCGGGATCGTAGCCGATCAGCAGCTGCGGGGTATAGCGCTTGCCGCTTTGAAAAAAGAGGCGGAGGTACAGGTTCAAATCCTCGAAGACGCCGAGACCCAGCGGATCGTTACCCCGTGGAATGTAGAAACTGCCGGATATGGATCCCTGAATCGGGCGGTCCCAGATGAGATAGCTCTCGGTGATGATCTCTTCGAGATCGCCGCGCTGCACGAGAGCGCCTTCGTCCGCGGAAGAGCTTTTGCCCGTGGCTATCGTGTACACCAAACTTGCCGTGCCGCGAAACCACCGCCCGACGCGCTTCTTGTATTCGAGTTCCACCCCGCGCGTTCGCGCATAATCCTGGTTGACGTAGGTGACGAAGGAGCCGCCGGAAAAACGAGAACTACTGATCTTTGCCGACCGTGTGCTCACATAATCGAAAATATCCTTGTAATACGCCGTCAGCGTCAGCACATCGTCCTCGGTGAACTGGTTGCGCAGCCCGAGTTCGTATGCGACGGTGGTCTCGGGATCGAGATCGGGGTTGCCGAATTTCTGGAAGGTGGATTTCGCGCTGACGGGATTCAGCTTCGCATAGACGAATTGCGGCCGCGGCCGCTTGCTGAAATGTCCGTACGAGAAAAAGAGGGTTTGATTGTCCGATACCGGGTGCGAAATGCCGAGGCGCGGGCTGATCCTCGCCTTGAAGCGCCGGCCGAACAATCCGAAGGTGTTGTCCATGTAGGATTCCCGGATCTCGTCGGGGATGGTGACGACTTCGGGATTATTCACGGCATCGTCGACGAATTTCCCGGGCATCCACCAATCGAGACGCAGACCGACGTTCAGGATCATGCCGCTGAAATTGACGTTGTTCTGCACGTACATGGCGCCATACGCGGGATGGACAGTGTAGATGTCGTTGTTCAGGCCAAGCTCACCGAGCCAGGGCTTGTAGATGTCGACAACCTGCATTTCGCCGAAGGTGCCGTCGAGGCCGGTTTTGAATTTACTGCGCTCACTCAGGGCGCTGGTGTAATCGACTTTCAGCGTTGTGTTGATGGCGTGATGGTCGTGCCAGGTGAAACCGTTGCCGGTGTCCCAGAACCCGTCGCCCGGAATTACGCCGATGGTGTCGCGTCCGGTGTTGTAGTAGTCCACCGGAAATGTGATGAGATCCTTGGGCTCCTCGTACTCGGTCCAGTTCTTGCCGTTGGCGTCCGCACGGAGATTGGTGAAAAAACGACTGAGTTTGATTTCGTAAAACGCGCTGTTGCTGACGGTATGCGTCCAGCTCAACGTGTGGAATATGGTGTTGTGCGTATAGGTATTGGCGCGGTCGAGGATGTTCTGGAATTCGTACTGATAGCCCGGGCTCGGTTCCACGTATTCAAGGTTGGTCTGCAACGACTGTGAATTCTGATTGATGCTGACGGACTGGTTGTAAGAATAGCGCAGCTTCATGGTCGGAGAAAAGGCCCAGGTGACTTTACCCAGCCAGAACCAGTTGTTGTCCTGCCGGGGTGCGAAACGCGAACCGCCGAAGGTGCTGGAGCATAACTGCGCGGCGGCGACCTCCCGGTACTCGCCTGTAGGTTGTCCCGATCGAATGACGGGGGCGAAGCGTGTGAACGCGTCGGAAAGACCCGCGTAAAAATTTGCGAACAGCGAAATTTTACCTGGAATCCGGATGCCCGCGGAAGGGAGGACGAAGGAAGTGATCGGCTCCGGTCCACCCAGCGAGGCTTCTGTAATGTCGGAATTCCAGTTCGATCGGGAGGTGTTGTTGAAACCGAGGTCGTCGCGCTTGTAGCTGAGGTACAGCGAATAATGCTCCTCCGCATCTTTCGTCGTCACATTCACTATGCCGGAGGTCGCCTGTCCGTATTCGGCGTTGTAGCCGCCGGTGATCACCTCAAGCTCCTGAATGGAGGCGGTGCTGAGTTGCAGGCCGAAGCCCGTGCCGGCAAGCGGATCCTGCACGGATATGCCATCGAGCAGGTAGGCGTTTTCGTGCGTCCTACCCCCGCGAATGTGGATGCCTTCATCCGATTTCACCACCCCGGTCTGCTGCGCGACGACATCGCGCACATTCTCGATCACCGCCGCGTCGATGTCCTCGGCGGAAACGGTGCGTGAACTGGAGGTTTGTTCGATGTCGAGAAGCGGTTTCTGCCCGATGATGACGACTTCCTCGCCAAGAGAGAGAATCGCCTCCTCCATCTTGAAATCGATTAGCAGACGTTCACCCGCCGCTAGATTCACTCCCGTTTTCTGGATTTTTTTGTAACCGATGAGTGAAACGGCCAGTGTGTATTCTCCGGGATTCACTTCGCGGATCGTGTAGCGTCCATTGCCGTCGGTGGCGGCGCCGTAGTACGTGCCGGACACGAGCACGTTCACACCGATCAGGGTTTCGCCAGTGCCTGCGTCCCTGATCGTGCCGCTGATGATGGCCTTGTTCTGCCCGAACAGTGGTACGGCGAGCATCAGGCACAGGATCGCTACGGCATTGAGGGGAAGCATGAATCGCATCATGTTATCGCACACCGAATTCATTCCGGAAAATGCCGTGAATGAGCGGTCCCACAGTGCCGGAACCGTCGAAGCGATGGAGCGGAATGCCGAACAGCACGAAACGGCTGTCTCCGCTGCGGACGGCCACAACGGGCTTGCCCTCCCAACGTGAGCTTTCCTCGAAGCGATAGAGATTTTTCGCGTTGATTTTTTTGGACAGGTTACGGATGAAGGCTACGGGTACGCCTTGACCGTCTCGTTTCAACGCCGGGTAGCCGGGGGATTCGACATCGGGCTCGACGTTCGTACCCGCCGGGACGAAGGTGATGGGATTCGGACTCAAGCTGTCGATGGGCGCGAAATCGGTGATGCCGCCCCGGGGATCGATTGCGCTCTCGGGGAAGGAGGCAGTAAACAGAATGTACCCGCCGCCGCGCTGAAACTCGGGCAGACTGAGCTGCGCCACATCGATCGTGGGCGTGTTGTCCGCATACCAGATGATGTAACGGAAAAGTTTGAGCGTTTCGATAAACGTCGGATTGATGTATGGCGGTAGCAGCTTTCCGCGAGTAGTGGAGGATGCACCGGTCCGGATATCGAACACGTCCGCTCCGCGGAAACGTCCGCCGAAAAGAGTGTCCACAATGCCATTGTAAAATGGACCCGAAGCGTCGGTGGGACCGTAATCGTCGACTATTAAAAGATCGGTTTTCGGTTTTTTCACAAACCACGTACCGGCGCTGTCCGGCATGCGCAGCGTGCGGCTTTCCGCACCTGCGATATCGACGGCTTTCAGGTAGAATGCGTTGTCGCCTTCGCGCAGTCCGTCCTGTTCGCGCAGCGTGAGAAAGGTGGTACTGCGCGGCAGCGTGCGCCATGCGGATGGATCGAGCGTGTCGTTCAGCGCGTAACGATACTCGCGAATAGTTTCATCGCCGTCGAGATCGGTACCGAACCATGAAAAACTGGCGACGGTGAAAGTCGTGTCAGGCACATCGGCGCCGCTGGTGAAGGCCACGACCGGCGGTGAATTCGTGATAGGATAGCGGATATCGGCGGGTGTGGGATCCACTGCGCCGAGATCGATGAAGGGTTCGCCATCATCCCGGAGTCCGTTGCCATTGCTGTCGGTGAATGGCTCCGGACCGAACGGACCATCGGTATCATAGCGGCCGTTCCCTTGATCGTCCACAGCACGCACATGGAACGAGTATGTGGTGTCGACGCCGGAGAGGCTGAGCGCGAATACGCTGTCGTTGACGGTGGTGAAGGTCCATCGCGCATTGTCGAAGCTGATGTAGTACCCTGCGACAAAACCGTCCGGATCGTCGCCCCACCAGTGCACGTGCTGCCGGCTCGTCGTCGTTCGCAGGTCGCCGTCCGGCGCTAGCGCCAGCCAGGTTTCGGGAGGCTGATTCTCGCGCGGCACGTCCGTGATGGACTCGGAACATGCCGCCGCGAGAACGCCGGCAAACAGAATGATGAAGGACGATATCCTCATGCGGTCTCAGGTTTTATTTGGCGAGCACCATGCGACGTGTGACGCTTGTGTGCCCAGTGGAAAGCCGATACATGTACACGCCTGATGGAAGAGCGCGTCCGTCCTGATCCTTCCCGGTCCAGGTTGAGGCATGCATACCCGCATCGAGAACTCCGTCGACGAGTGTCGCGACCTGCCTGCCGAGCAGGTCATGCACGGTGAGACGCGCGTGCGCACGCTGTTCCAGGGTAAAGCGGATCATGGTTATCGGATTGAACGGGTTCGGATAATTCTGCGAGAGCTGGATGCCTTCCGGCGTCGGAGCGGATGGCTGAACCGAAACCGGCCGCGTGCCGCTGCGGAACCACACCGGGAAGGTGGCCTCGGAAATGAATCCCTGAGGCGCGCCGGCCGGTGTGATGGCGTCGTTCGCCATGGGCACGTTGAAAATGACGTCGACCGCGTCGGAATTCACGAAGGAGAGAATATTATCGCCACCCGAATAGGTCGGATATCCGAAGGTTTCGGAGACGATCTGAGCCACCGGTGTGGGATTTCCTTCGAGCACATCCATCGCCATGACCCATGCCTCGTCGTCGGCGGGGATCTGCACATCGAAAGCGATCACGGACTGCTTCGTTTTCGCCCAAACGGGATTCCCGATGTTGATTTCCGGATCCTGCGGGAATACCCGGTCGATACGGCCTGTCCCGTAACTCTTTGTCTTTACGTTCCAGATATCCATGGTGTTGATATCCCAGAATCCATACGAAATCGAGCCGACGTTAATCTCATTGTACAGGTCGAACAGCAGCCTGCTACCGTCCAGACTGAACTCCATCGCATCCGCGAAAATCGCGGTGTTGGGAATATCCGTATCGCTGTAGGTTGGAGTGTAAAGCGGGAACGTGTGCGCCACGATGGTCGGACCGGAGATGTCGAACACGTGCAGCTCCGGGGCGAGGAGAATCGTCGTCAAGGCAAGCAGATTTCCATCGCGGCTGACCGCCACGGAATTCCAGATGCCGGAATTGTCGAGAACAACCTCATTGAGCGTGCCTGTCAGAGTGACTGCCCGGAGATTGAATTCATCGTCGATGAACACGGCGATGCTGCCGTCGTCGGTAATGCTGGGGCGACTCCAGACGCCGGAGAAGGAAATGGAGGAGAAATCGTTCTGACTTGATCCCGGAGGAGTGACAATCCATAGCGTCGCAGGCAGGAAGAGATCGGTGTTGACGAACAGCATGCGGTCGAGGCCATCCACCGGAGGCAGATCGCCGGGCTTGCGCGTGGGCGATCCGTCGGTGATGCCTACCTGGTCGCAGGCGGAGGCGCACGCCTGGGCTTCAGGGGCGCCGTACAACTCTTCCGCCGAACGGATGATCGCGAGTCTGAAATCGATAAAGCGGGCCTGGCTTGTGAGTTTGGTGGTGAGGGCCCTGTACATGATGCGCTCGGTTTTATCCCGTCCCAGCTGCATCGCGACGAGGTAGGCCGCGTGATTGGGTATGCCGCTGTTGATGTGTACGCCGCCATTGTCTTGTGACTCCGGCATCGTCTGGAACTCGTTCATGTGTTTTGGCTGCCAGGCCTCCACACCCGGTGTTCCGCCATTGTGTGGATCTTCAAGACTGCGTGCGGTACCGTTCGGGAATTGCTGGCTGGCGCGTGTGATGTCTTCGGCGAAGGTCCAGTCATCGCGATCGACCATGACGGCGAAAATATCGCTGAACGATTCGTTCAGAGCGCCGCTCTGGTTTTTGTATTCCAGACCGGCCGAATTCTCTGTAACCCCATGCGTGAATTCATGCGCCGACATGTCAAGCGCTTTCGCGAACGGTTCGAACAGCGATCCCCCGTTGCCGTAGGAAATGAACTGACCGTTCCAGAACGCATTTTCCATTGGCGCGCCGTTCTGGGTGACGTTGACGATGGAGAGGATGTTACCGCCCTTGTTGTCGAGAGAATTCCGGTTGTGCGTGGTTCTGTAGTATTCGTACACGATCCCCGCGTGGCGATGCGCCGATACGGAAGAAGCATCGCTCCAGCTGTTGTTGCCGGAGGTGACATGCGTCACGTTTTTCAGATCGGAATTATTTGCGTTGAGTGTGATGATTGTCCCCACTGACTTGTCCGGAAACACCGACTGCGGGCTGAACATCGGACGCGTCGCATCAATCATGAAATATGTGCCGCTGAGCAGCCAGGTGTCGATCGTGCGTGACTGGCCTTGCAGATCGGTAGCCTGCGCTTTTTGTGGCCCGTCCGAACAGACGGCGTTGAACGCGCTGAGCACCGTACCGTCTGTCGCGTCTACAAGGCAGCGCCAGCGGTCGAACGGCGTGGGTCGCAGCTCTATCGCATACACGGCGCGCAGAACGTTCCCATGTTCGGCATACGCGCGTTCGATGCTCGGCGATGAATCCCACGGGATGCCTGCTGCGAGCTGCTGATCGTGACTGTGCCGCAGGGGAGCGATCTGCGCGCCTGCCCTGGTCAGCGCGGTCTCAGGGGATACGCTAAACGAACCTGTCGCGGGCACGGCGTCCGCGACAAGGCGTCCCATGTATAGATCCAGATCGCCGGATGGGGTGATTCCGCAAATCGCCTCCTTGCCGATCACCGGCAGCGCGTTGCGAACTTGGGTGAAGCGCAGATGGGTGCGTCCGAGTTCGTCGGTTGAGGCGCCGGCCAGCTTCAGACCTTCGCCGTTTCCGTCCAGTCCGAGTAGCGGAGCAAAGCGTCGGAAAAACTCTTGCGCCGTGCGATCGTGAATTGTTCCGGAACCCGCCATGCTCATGGATCGCTGGAGCGGGTTGCCTGTGATATAGATCGGCACAGGATTGCCGGAATCCCATCGCACGTCCAGCGAGGGGATTTCCGCAAGCAGGCGATCATATCCGAGAATCTGATCGATGCCGAGTTTCGCGACGGTGGCGAGACCTGGATAGCGAGCAAGGACATCGTTGGACTGACGCCAGGACTGAAAGCGCTCTCCGACGGCTTGAATATCCGCAGTTCGCGCGGTGGCGTTCTTGTGCGCGTCGATGACGCGCTGTTTGCTGTTTTGGGCGCTCGCGCTCATCGAAATTGCGCAGACGATAAGCATCAGAGCGGCAAAGCGGAACATTCTATGACCTGTCATGGCAAACCTCGCTGTATATTTGATTTATGGTCTTGAAATATCTATGTCTTTATAAACGGTGGGAACGATAATGGTAGCAAGCATTTCGATCAGCGGACGGAGCTGCTCCGGAGCCGTTTCGGTGCTACGCCACAGCCCGGGCCAGGAAAATCGGTACAGCAGTTCTCCTGAAGTGATTTCGAGCGTGGCGGTCATATTGCCGGTTTCGTACTGCTTCAGTTCGGGGAAATCGCATGCATACGCGGTGCGCAGCAAGTCCCTGTGCATCTCGGTAGTAAGCGTGTCGAGGACGCTGGAGTCTTTGACGCTGGCCGCGAATCCCCGCCACTGGTGGACTGTTCCCTCTGTATCGATGGTATAGCCGACGAATTGGCCCGTCACGCCGCCACCTTCGGAAACGCTGATCACCGTTGGAGGATAGACGGATTCAGCGGTCTTGCCGCAACTGCAGCAGCCGGCGAGGCCGATTGCCGAGAACATTAATAGCGTAATGAAAAATGGGTGTAGCAATTTCATCATGAATGTCGCGATCGTATTAAAATTCGTTTCGATGGATTAATTTTTATAAAAAAAACGACACTCGGATCTACCTGCCGATGCCATATCCGGATCGCCGCCGGGCCTGGATATTTCGTGTGGAGGTGGAATATCCACAGATTTTCCGTGCCAGGCAACCTGTCGCGGTCTATGACGACGCTTGCGGAAACGGGCGGCGGAGGTTGCTTCCGCCGCCCGTAACAGCGTTATCGGGTAATGATCATGCGGCCGGAGCGGAATCCGCCGCCGGTGCTGAGCGTGTACGCGTACACGCCCGACGGCAGGGCAGGGGCCGTGAAGCGCACGGTGACGGTCCCGGGATCCATCATGCCATTGAGAAGCGTTGCGACAAGGCGGCCGGTGATGTCATACACACGAAGCGAAACATGATCGCGAAGCGGCAAATCAAAACGAATCGATGTGCCGGATTCCGCGCGGAACGGATTTGGATAGTTCTGATCGAGGACCATCGTAACCGGAAGCCCGGGGATGTGCTCAAACGACGTGACGACGTTGACGAAATCGTCTTCGTCACGTGGTAGCAACTTCCAATTGCTGAAGGAGAAATACATCACGCCCGTCAGCGATTGCACGGTCGTACCGGGGCGGAGATAGATGAGTCCCATATCCGTGGAATCAAGCGTGTAGACGTTGTCCCAGGTGCCGGCATCGTCCACGCGCATGTTCCCACTCCCGTCATTTACAAGGAATTCTCCGAAGTTGCCCGTGGGAGCATCGGCATTGATGCTTGTGACGGTGAGAGGACCGAATGTGGAGAGCATGCCTTCCCATTGCTCGGCAAAGGAGTCGCCGTCTTTGATGATGGCGGTCTCGAAATCGCCAGTGGAGAACACCACGGCGTCGGGAAGCGGCACCGTCCCGTGATCCGTTGTGACGGTCGCGCTGCCGACAGTGGTGACGTTGAAACGCTCTTCAACAATACCAGTGACGGTCACATCCTGACCGGGAAGGAGATTGCGGATGGCATCATCGCCGCGGAGCATGATGCCGCTCCAGGCTTCGACGCCGTTTTGCATGTAGACCATTCCGATATTCGTGCTGCCGGCGGTTACGACGCCGCGTAGCGTCACCTGGCCGCCGATGGCGCCGGAGTTGCCGTTGGAGAATGGCGTGTACTGCACATCGCGAATGCGCGGTTCGCCGTCACGCACGATGAAGAACGGTTTGCCAAGCGTCATATCGCCCGGAAACGCCGCCGTCTCGTTGTCGTTGTCCGTTGCTTCAATAAAATACCAGATCAATTCACCGTCGCCATGAGCCGGAATCACGCCTGTCGCGATTTTCGAGGCGTCATCATAAACCATGGTGATGCGGTCGATTTCCGTTTGATCCTGGCCGTAGACCAGCACGACCCCGGTGATGCTTCCCGCGGGATTGGTATCCTCGACCTTGCAGGTAACGGTCACAGGCTGGGTGGAATTCGGGATGGCGATATCGCGTCCGAGGTTGCTGACGGACGGAGGGAAGGATCCGATTTCAATATCGCCCGGGTAAAGCGGCGCGATCACGATGCCCTGACCGGAGGATGTGATGACGCCTCGAATTGACGAGATTGCTGTCCCCGGCGTGGGAGGCGCCCAGTTCGGATCCAGACCTTGCGAGCCTCCGCGAAAATAAATGCTTTGATCGTAGACACCGATAGCGTTGCCCAGTCCGTCGACAACGGTCCATGTGTACCTTCCGGTTGAAGTATTCTGACTGACCGTGCCGACCTTCAGGTTGTTGATCACGACGTAGGCGCCTTCCCATTGCTGAGCCGCCGGAATGCCGGTGAGCGGTCCGCCATTAACTAGATCGGTGAGAGCGATTTCCGTTGGATCGGGACGCTTGCCGAGATCGTCCAGAATCTCGACCATCACGTCGGCGTTCCACTTTCCGGCCAGGACGCCGATCTCGAACTGCGTGGTCGTGAAATACTGCGTTACCACACCTGTGACGCGCACGACGTAGCCTGTGTCGACCGCAGTGACGAGAATGGCGTTGGATGCGGTGGTGTCCGATGCCCGAACATTGAGTCCGCTCCATGGTCCGCCGTTCGGATCCATGATGTACAGAGTGAATCCATTACTCAAGGCGAACAGTGTGGGACCGCCAGGGGTGATGCGCGGCGCGGCATAGACGACACCGATCACGGTGACGGTGTCGCCCACCCTTGGTGAACTCTGCACTCCCGCCGCGAGCGAGTCAGGATGCACCAATTGAACCTGCTGCACGGAAAGGGTATCTGTGACGATCTGCGATGTCGCTTGCGTCGCACCGAAGAGTATGATCGCGAGGACTGCCACAGTGGTGAAAAAACACTTCATTGGAATCTCCTGTCTATTTGATAATGACGAACTTTCCTCGTTTGATGTCTCCTGTGTCGAGGTTCTCGACTGTGTAAAGGTACAGCCCGGTCGCTATGGCTTGATCGTTGTCTGTGATGAGATCCCATGCATGCTCGCCTCCGGCGAATGTTTCGCTGCCATCGGAGAAACGCTCAAACCATTCGATTTCGCCACCGTTGGAAGCAGAAGCGTCGTGCCGCATGTTTCTTACAAGATCGCCGGCCATGGTATAGACGCGAATTTCGGCTCGGGAAGGCAGATTCGCGAAATAGAGTTTTCGCTCCCTCTCACCGCCGCCATCCCAGAGGGCGTCGGCGTAATACGGATTGGGATAGACGCGCGGCTCTTTATCGACGGCATCCTGCGGAGTCGTACCCGGTATGATGCGCCTGGCGTTCTGCAGCCGGCTGCTTTCCAGACTTTCAACATTGTTCAAGGGATCGCCACCATCGAATGCGGTTACCGTGTACACGTATTGCCAGCCGTTGAGTTGATTCGGTATGCCCAGGTGATAGCGGTACTCGGTTGCGTCGCCTTCGAATTTCACCGGGGTGGCGAGGCGCACGGCACCGAATCCTGTGTTGTAAAACAGGTCGTTCGCAGGTGTGTCGTACTCACCGATGAGCACGAAGCTGCTCGACAGCACGGTCCCGGTTTTCAGATCGGCTCCGGCATTGGTTCGGTACACCCGGTAGCCTTCGAAATCTTTCTGGCCGGAAATTGGATCCACGGAAGCTTCGGCGCGGTCGTCCCAATAAATGGCGACGGCCTGGTTAGCGGGGATGATTTTCACGCGCGGGGCGGTGGGGGGAGCGGGAAGCACATAGCGTGTAAGCCGGCCGTCGCCATTGAGATCTTCGCCGGTATCGAGCTGATTGTTGCGGTTTTTATCCTCGCCGTCGTACGCCTGGCGGCCGAAACTGAGTCCCCGATACAGAAACGCCTTCGCGGTCTCAGTATCGTCGGCGACCGCGTCGTTGCCGAATTTTTTCGCGCAGATGACGGCGAACACCACATTCACCGATTCGCCCGGCTGGAGCATGCGGAATGGTCCGGTGCTGAGCAGGGTGGAGCGATTGGAAGGCGATTTGAGTGTGGAATACTCGGTGGCCGGTAGTCCGCTGCTCATTTTTTCGTAGCGTTCCCTGTCGTTTTCAGGAGAAAAATACACCGGATCCGTGGTATTGCGGAATTGCCAGGGATTATAGACGATCTTCGCGCCGAGGGAATCGCTCCCGTCAGGTTTGGCACCGAAGCGTTGTATCGGCGTGGTGCCGAGCACCGCGAGACCGATGTAGCTGTCCGTGAATCCCGGATCGCCGTCCACGTCGAATTCATACGCCATCCTGAGCGAATCGACATACCCGTTGCCGCCCCTTGCAAAGAACGCCGAGCCGCGCGGCGGCGAAATGTTGGTGTTTCTCACCACCATGTCGATCCATAACCCTGCGTACAGGCTGTCGAGCACCGCGCCCGAATTATTGGTGATCGTGTAATTGAGAATCACGAAATTTTCAGCGAAGGAGAAATTCCAGGCATACGTTTCCATGCGCACACCCACGTTCAACGGATTGGTATGCTCGGGAATGGTAACGGTCGTTCCGGGAATCACGAGATTCGAATCGGTGAAATTCGCCACAAAATCCTGATGACTGACGGCATCGGGGCTGTAAAAACGGGAATCCGCCAGCGACGAGCGCTCCTCGGTTCTCGTACCCTGCGCGTTGGTGAATTCAAAACCTGCGGCCACATCACGCACCGAGCTCACATCCACAGCACCCGTGGAAACATGTGGTCCCGTGCCTCCGCGATATGCTCCGATCCAGAGACCGCCTTCAAACAGATGCTCGATTCCCGATCCCGCCGGATATTCGCAGTTCGGCTGCCCAGGCCATTTGTTGAAGCCGTGGCCGAGCGTTCCGAAATTGGAGACCGTCAATCGTACACTGCCGACGTTCGTGAATTTGCTCTCGTCGTCGTCCATGGATTTCCGTAACGTCGTTGGACTGCCCGTCTGCTGCTGGGCGAATGCGAAGCCGCCCGTCAGGAGCAACAGGATGACCACATGTTTCAATGAAATTCCGATGGAAATGGTCACAATTGGATTCAGAATATGCCGCAGTTGTTTATGAGTTCTCAAAGTAGAAACGGCCCGGTAGAAAAGCAAAAAAACGCAGATAGCACAGAGTACACAGATAGCACAGTGTACACAGAGGGCACAGAGAGCTTTGGACAGGGGGAATCACGAACGGTTGTCTTCTGCCGGCAACCCACATTGTCGAATGCACCATACCCGGATGACAGCGCTTTCACAAAATCTCTGTGCCCTCTGTACACTCTGTGCTCTCTGTGCTCCCTGTGCTCCCTGCCGTAGCTTCGACGCACATCGTCGCAACAAATCGTCAATCGTAAATCGTAAATCGTCAATCGTCAATCGTCAATCCTCAATCCCTCATTTCCCCGATTCGTCCGGCGGCGTGGGCGGCGGCACGGGCTTCACGGGCGAGGTCTCCAGTTCCTTGAGCAACACCTCCACGGCTTTCACAAGCGATGGATCGATCCCGCGGGCGACGAGGTCGGGCCGGTCGATGACCTCGATGTCGGGGGAGACTCCTTCATTTTCGATCACCCATTTGCCGTCGCTGTCGTAAAAGCGGAAGGTCGGGACGCTCACCGAGCCGCCATCCACGAAGTTCGGCTGCCCAGTCAATCCGATCAGCCCACCCCACGTGCGCGTGCCGATAAGGGGACCCAGTCCGCGCTTCTTGAAATAATAGGGGAAGGCGTCGCCTCCGGAGGAGGAATACCCGTTGATCAGGCACACCTTGGGACCACGATGGAATACATCCGGCGCGGACGTCGGCTCCGCATTGCGGCGTGCCCAGTAGTTGAGCGCCTGACGGTCGAGCAGTTCGATCATATTGTAGGGAATGAAGCCGCCGCCGTTGTAGCGGTCGTCGAGTATGAGAGCCTGCTTTTTCGCCTGCGGATAGAACCATTTGAACAGTTCGCGATTCCCTTCAGCCGCCGTGTTCGGAATCCAGATGTACCCGATGCGTCCGTTCGAAGCGCTATCCACCCATGCCATGTTGCGCTTCACCCAGTCAAGAAAACGGAGATTCGTCTCCGATGTGATTGTACGCACCTGAACCGTGCGGGCGCCCTCCCGGTCGGGTTTCGTGTTGACCGTGAGCGCCACCGTGCGTCCGGCGGTGTTCTCCAGCAGACGGTAGGGATTGTCGGGTACGAGGACTTCCTCGTTGTCGATGGCGATCAAATACTCGCCCGCGGTAACCCCGACGCCATGCTCGGTGAGAGGGGAGCGGAATTGCTCATGCCAGTTTTCTCCGGCGAACACCTTGCCGATGCGGAAATAGCGGTGTCCTGAGTCTTCAAACTCGCAGCCGAGAAGGCCACCTTCGATTCGTTTTACACGGAACTCGTCGCCGGCGTTGAGGTAGGTGTGACCGGCATTCAATTCGGATATCATTTCACCGATGATCATGTCCAGATCCGAGCGCCGACCAAGTGACGGCAGTTGGGAAGCATATTTCGAGCGAAGCGCATCCCAGTCGTAGCCGTGCATCGCGGGATCGTAGAACCAGTCGCGCATGATGCGCCAGGAATCCTGAAAAATCTGCCGCCACTCCTTTCGCGGCTCGATGCGCATGGACATGGAAGAGAGATTCAGCGTTCCGTCTCCTTTTTTCTGTCCCGCTCTCGCCGGCACGATGCCCCACGCCGACGCCGCCGTGTACAGAATGTTTTTCCCGTCGTGCGAAAGTTCGTATCCGCCTATTCCTTCCATCACCGCTTCTTCCTTCTGCGTCGCGATATCATAGCGGAGCAACGTGCGTTGCCCATCCTTCACGCGGATGTAGAAGAGCGCGCCGTCGCCGGCTTCGAGACTGTTGTAGGTCGCCTCGCCGGCCGGGAGAGCTGTAACGCGCTCGGCGAAACCATCCGCGACGATGCTCGTTCGGGCGTGCTCGTCGCTGCTGCTGTCAACTTTGGGCGCGGTCCCTTCTTCATCGCTTCTCCACGGCCGGAACGGCTTCGCGTCGGGTCGCAGCGCCGCGGCATACACGCGTGTCGCGTTCGTGTAGATGTAGCGGAATTCGTAGGCGCTGAACGTGAGATTGAAATCGCGGTTCGAAAGGAAGCATAGGTACTGGCCGTCGCGTGAAAACACCGGGCTGAAATCGTTGGACAAACCCGAACTCAGAAGTCTCGGAGTGCTGCCTTCGAGATCGTACACCCAGATGCCGTTGAGGTCGCTCGGCGCGGCATCCGTGTACACGAGGATGCGGCTGTCGGGCGACCAGCGGAAATGGGTGATGTCGTTCCTTCGTCCGCGGACCAGTTCGCGCACGCTGCCCGAGGCGACATCGACCACGCAAAGTCCGCGCGCCTTGTCGGCGAACGCGATGGATTTGCCGTCAGGCGACCACTGCAGCGAAAATATCCAGGCGGTGGAGCCGCGTGTGAGCCGCCGGGCTTCGCCGTCGCCATTCGCGGGACGCAGCCAGATTTCATACTCGCCGCTTTCGTCACTGCAATAGGCGATGGTTTTTCCGTCCGGTGACCATGACGGAGCGCGTTCGCGCACGCCCTGGGTCGAGGTGAGATTGCGTATCTCGCCGTGCTCCGCCGGTACGCTGAATACATCCCCGCGTGCCGCCATCGCGACGCGTTTCGCACCGGGCGAGAGCGAAGTCCCTTCGATGAAATCGCTCACCTTGCGGAAGAGCGGCAGCGCTTCGCGTCCGTCGATACGCAGTTGAATCGGCACTTCGCGCGAAGCGCCACTGCGCGGCTCGTAGATGTGCAGCGTTCCGCCTGTTTCATACACGATGGCGCCGGGACCGCTGCTCGGCCACAGCACGTCCCACTGCGCATGCTCCGTCACTTTGCGAACAGTATGCGTGCGCGCATCCATTGCGAAAAGGTTCAGGGTGAAATCGCGGTCCGATGTGAAGTAAATAGTGTCCCCGAGCCACATCGGTTGATTATCCGTCATGATGTGATCCGTGAGGCGCTCGGCGGTGATGTGTTCAAGATCGAAGATCCACAGGTCCTGTGCGCGTCCGCCGCGGGTGCGCTTCCAGGTGCGCCATTCCCTGGAAATCGGAGTGTACACCATGCGTTTGCCGTCCGGCGAATATTCTCCGGTGCCGCCTTCAGGAATAGGGAGCGGCGTTTCGAGTCCGCCTGCGAAGGGAATGGTGTAAAAGCGGTTCATGCGTTCGCTCCACGGCAGGCGGTTCGCGCGGAAGAGAATGCTTGCGCCGTCGGGCGTCCAACCCAGAATCTGATGATCGAAACCTCCACGCTGCGGCATCACGCCAACGTCGTTGTACCAGGTGAGTTGACGCGGCGTCCCACCCTCGCTCGGCATCACGTACACCTGACGGTTGCCGCTGTATTCAGCAGAGAAGGCGATCCAGTTTCCATCGGGAGAGAATTTGGGAAACAGCTCCTGTCCCTCATGCGACGTCAGCTGCCGCGCCACGCCGCCCGTCGCAGGCACGAGGTATAGATCTCCCGCGTGCACGAACACGATCCGGTCTCCATGAATATCCGGAAAGCGCAGGAGGCGAGCGCCGTTGTCGGGATCGGTCTGTGCCGGGAGAGGTTGTGCTGTCGTGCCGCAGGCGAAAAAGGCGACGAAAAAAACACAAATTACGAAAAATAGAAGGGGTACGTTCTTCATCATCGGTTTCCTTGCGGCATGAGGGGAAACATACTGGTACGAAGAATGAAGATAGCGGTTTCGGTCGGTATTCGGGAATTCGGAGCCGAGGCTTGATGACAGTCACTGAACGAATGGCGACGCACGATGTGAAGCTCCGAGAGCCTTGCGCTTGCTTATGACATCCCGGAGACTGTACGGACATACTGCGCTTGCGGATCCCGGACGCTGTCATCCTGAGCGGTCACCACGGCACGAGTTTCGTTATTTGCAGAGAAACTCGCTCAGTGGCTGTCGAAGGACGACTTCGCGCCGGATAGGGTTTGTGCAATATCGCGAGGCGTTCCTGTGGCGCTTCGCTGCTTATGAAATCTTCGTGTGCTCAGTGATCTGGCTGTGGTGTGAATGAAATGACACAGCGGGACTTGTCGAAATTAAAGACAGTAGCAGCGAACTCCCGCGGATGAATACGTGCACGCTTGTCACTCCGTGGGATTTTCGCGGATCCGCC
>CAYJMN010000106.1:0-18469 GCA_964371045.1 uncultured Chromatiales bacterium
AGAACCTCTGGTCGGAACCTGCTTAAGTTAGCGCCTATGGGGGCAGGGGAGAGGGTGGAGCGGGGTTCTAGTTGTGTGCATTTCGGAAAATTTTCCCTTCATCCCGTTCGGAGGAAAAGAGGTATATATCCTGTACACTTTGTACGTGTTCCCTCCATCGTTCCCTAATGAAGAGAGGTTCGTCCCTTTATTTCAAATACCTGTGGTCAACGTCCCAAAACACCTCGCCCCTCTCCCTACTGGGAGAGGGGACGGGGGAGAGGGCCTATCTCCAGCGCCAGACGCCGGGCTTGCGGGGGCGGGATACGGGCTCGTCGCTGCGGACGATGATGCGGGGCTCGGGGGGTGCGGGGATGTGGGTGGACGACGTGCTTGCGCCGGTCCGTCGTACGCTGATGTCGCCCATGGCGCGGAAGCTGCGCTCGGCGGCTGCGATAATTTCTGGACGGAGACCTTCCTTCGAGATTTCTTCCAAGAAAGCGCGGCGGCCCTGAATGATGTCCTTGATGAGCCGGTCGATCTGTTCGTCCGTGTAGAGCCTGTGCACGTCCCACTCGTCCATGCGCCGGCCGTCGGCTTCGAGGATTGACATGGTGCCGAGCACGCCTTTCTCGTATTTGTTCGTGCCGCGGAGGTCGCCGCGCTGGATTGCGGCCATGAGTTCGAGCGGAACGCGTTCGGCCTTGCGTACGAGACGTTTTTTCATCACGCCGCGTTCTTCATACTCCTCGATCACTTCGCCCATGCCGCCGGTGTTGTAGAGGCGGAAGTTCACCTGGCCGGGATACTTGGCCGTGAGCTTCATGATGATGTCGTAAAAGCGGTTCACCTTTGCGCCGCGGCTGCCGATAATGAAATCGTCGGTCCCCACGATGCGCACGGATTCGCCGGCCTTTTCGGGATTGGCCGCGAAACTCAGCGTGGATTCGCCGAACAGATACGCAAGCACACCTTGCTCCGGCGTCAGCATCTGGGAGAAGGGCATGAGCGTGTTTCGGCGCGTGATAAAAGCGAACCACAGCGCGTCGTTTTTCTCGAGACTCGGGAGATTGATCGATTCGGCCGCGATGGAAATCAGCTTGCCTTCGCGCTCGATGGCGAGCTTGTCCATACGTACCACCGCGCGGCCGTTACCGCAGAGACTCTCGTCGAGGAAATCCACATCGCCGTCGGCGGTTACCATGATGTTCTCGAGCAATGCGCTCTTGTGCGTCAGGGCGTGGAACATCGCCTCCTGATCCGTCTTCCTGACGTCGGTTTTCACATAAAAATTGTGTTCCGAACCGTACGCGGAACCGTCGTCCTTCAGGAAGCAGATGTCGTCCTGCGATGCGTAGGTCATCTCACCGCGTTTGGGATCCATCTCGAGCTGGTGGCAGCTCCAGGTGGATTTTCCCGTAGCGGTCATACCGAAAAGGATGACGCCGTGACGCTTGAGATCGTTGCTCTTCGCGTCGCGCGCCACCACCACCTTGCTGCCGGCGTGCAATCCGAGCATACCGCGTTCGTCCGCCGCCCACATTGCCTGACGGAGGAAGCCCTTTTTATTCTCGCCCAAATAATCGCTGCCGAGGCAAATGTTCAGATTGAACTCGGGCATCGTCAGAATCTGCTGACGGCTGGAATGCTCTTCCGGAATGTGGATCATGGTGATCTCGGGACCCGGACGCCCGCCCGGTTCGCCCAGCAGATTGCCCCACATATACGCCAGGCGGGAGTTGCGCCAGTCGCTCACGCTCAGATACAGCGTGCACATCGGATTGAAATCCGGATTGTCGCCCATCTGCCGCGTGAGCTTGATGAACGGCAGGGTTTTCATCCACTTCAATACTTTCTCGAGTTCATCCGGAGCGTTCTTGACTACCTTTTCCTGATATGGAAGCAGGTAGGGAAGCCGTACGCGCTCGGAACCGAGATACACGGTCTTGGCTGCGAGACGCGAACTCTGCACCGAACGCCACACGTGCGAGCCGTGCTTCGTTTTCTGCGCGTACTCCTTTACCCGCGGCTCGAGCCACTTGAGGTCGACTTCCTTGATGTTCGGTCCTTTGAGCAGCGGAACGAGCTGCTCGTAGAACTTCTTGTAGTACTCGTTGTCATAGATGTCTTTCGCCATATCCTCACCTTCCGGTTACGCCGACGTTGGTCAAAACATGCTGAGCCATTTCCGTCACCGTGGCGGTACCGGCATTGAGCTGGTACACGGCGGCGGACTGGAACAGCTTGCCGAAGAATGATTTCTGCAGATCGAAGCGGTCCTGCGACCTCAGCAGCAAATGCGGATTGTACCACTGCTCCTGCTTGCCGCCCGATGTGCCCGCCGGGTAGCCCGACTCGAGTTGATGCAGAGCATCTTCCACATCCAGCTTCTGCATGGCGGATGACACGGGGTCGTTACGCAGGATGAACACGTGCCGGATATCGATGCGTTTGACGTGGCGCGACATGCCGCCCAGCCAGTAGGGATCGAGCATCGCGTGACTTTTCTTCGCGCAGGAATAGCTGTATGGCGAGCCGCTGTTCAGACGGCAACTGTCGTTGATGCGATGCTTCTCGTTGCGGCAGTCCTCGACGCGCGTGATCACATTTTCGCACTTGCTCTTGTCGAACAGCCTGACGAGTCCGCTCCATGCTTCGACGGTATTGGTCGGCATATACATTTTACGCTCGGGATTGTCCGCCGCGGCGTACCCGCCGCCGTAACGTACGAACAGGTAGTCGTAACTGTGCAAGGCCACATCCTCGCGCTCGGAGAAGAGGCGCCAGAAGAG
Organism: uncultured Chromatiales bacterium; assembly: GCA_964371045.1. GTDB lineage: Bacteria > Bacteroidota > Ignavibacteria > SZUA-365 > SZUA-365 > JAOSJT01. The sequence continues at coordinate 2,772 of CAYJMN010000106.1, forward strand.
TTCCGTTTTTTTCGTACCGGATGGTCCGATAAATAGTACGCCTTCGCCGTTGATATCCAGCGAAAGCGCGCGGACGGCGTGCACGTCGAAATTGCGCTCGGCTACGTCGGTAACGAGTCCGAGGGCGAGCGAACGCAGCGATCCATAATGATCGGTGTTGAAAAGAAGTCCGGTTTTCGTGTCGCTGTTGTAGAAGGAATGCGACTCGCGTCCGGACACGCCGTCCACAGCGTAAATCACGCCATGCGGCTCGATGTCCGCTTCGAGCTGTGCGGGATACCAGTTTTCCACCCAGAAATCGTAGAGATGTCCCACGTTGGTGCGGAGCTGCACGATGAGGCCGTTGATGTTGGCGTTCCACTCGAAATAATTGCTGTAGTTCAATTCGGCTTCGGCTTCGGCGACGAGAGCGTTGCGCTTGTCGATGCGCACTTCGGATTCCGCCTCGACCAGATGCTTCACTACGGTTTCCGTATTGGCGAGCTTGATCAATTTGCGTTTCGGCGCGGGTTTGAGCTTTGTCAATGCGTCCGCAATGCGCGACAGGCCCTCCTGCAGATTGGTCATCGACGTGGCGTAACTGATGCGGATAAAGTCATCCGAACCGAATGCGTCGCCGGGTACAATGGCCACGTTCGCATGCTTGAGCAGATAGTACGCCATGCCGTAGCTGTTGCGGATGGGTACGCCTTCGAATTCTTTTTCGTAGAACGACTTCACATTCGGGAAGGCGTAGAAGGCGCCGCGCGGCATGGGACAGGAAACGCCGGGCAGGGACTGCAGCTTGTACACCACGAAATTGCGGCGCTTTTCGAACTCCGCCGCCATCTTCGAAATTTCGTACTGCGGACCTTTGTACGCTTCGAGCGCCGCCCGCTGCGAAATGGAAGAGGGATTCGATGTGGCGTGGCTCTGCACCTTGGCCATGGCCGATACGATGTCCTTCGGCGCCGCCGCCCAGCCGATGCGCCAGCCGGTCATGCTGTAGGCCTTGGATACGCCGTCGACGGTGATGGTACGTTTCCACACCTCGGGTCCAAGCGATGCGAAGCGCGTGAACTTGAGGCTGTCGTACATCAGCTTGCCGTAGATTTCATCGGCGATGACGTAAATGTCTTCCTCGACGATGACCTCCGCCAACGCCTCGAGATCCTCACGCGAGTACCCGCTGCCCGTGGGATTGGAAGGATTATTGAGAAACACCGCGCGCGTGCTCGCGTTGATGGTATCGCGAAGCTGGTCCGGGGTCAGGCGAAAGCCATCCTCCTCGCGCGTCTGGATGATCACCGGTTTGCCGTTGGCGAGCTTCACCATCTCGGGATACGATACCCAGTACGGCGCGGGAATGATCACCTCGTCGCCGTCGTTGACGATCGCCATCATGGCGTTGTAGATGGAGTGCTTCGCGCCGTTGCTGACGATGATTTCCGTCGCCGGATCGTACTCGAGCCGGCATTCATCCATCAGATGCTGTGCGATAGCCTTGCGCAGCGGGAGGATGCCTTCGTTGGCTGTGTATTTCGTAAAATTTTCATCAATCGCGCGTTTGGCCGCGTCCTTGATGTGCGTGGGCGTACTGAAGTCCGGTTCACCAACGCTGAAGTCGATGACGTCCACGCCTTGCTCTTTCAGCGCCTTTGCCTTGGCGGCTACTTTGAGCGTGGGGGAGGACCCGATCAAATGTATTCTGTCTGCGGTCACTGTGCTACCTCATGATGTCTTTGAAGGGAATGCCGCGGGCGTCGTGCTGCCTGCACGGGTCCGACGGCGATTTCATGGAGACACGGGAAGTCCGGTCGGTATGCATCATGCATCGCCGCCGAGTTTTTCCTTGAGGTATTTCGCGAGGTCGATGCCTGTAAGGGATTTCACCACCTCGGGTACATGAGCGAGGATATCCGTCACCTGACCGGTGATCTGCGACGTGCCGAGCTTGCCGTCGGCGCCGCTGATCAGCGTGATTTTATCGATGCGGGAGAGTGGTTCCGCGATATTTTTCGTGAGTTCGGGCAGAATATCGAGAATCATCTGATACATGGCGGTCTGGTTGTATTCGCCATAGGCCTTGGCTTTAACCGTCATCGCATCAGCTTCGGATCTGCCGAGCATCTTGATGCGTTCGGCATCGAGTTCGTTATCTCTGGCGCGGACGGTGGCTTTCGCTTCGGATTCATGCAGCAGGCGGAAGCTCTCGGCTTCGGCTTCGGTCTGGATCTGCGCTTTGCGTGCGAGTGCCGGCTTGATGACGGTGGCTTCGAGTTCCTTTTCCTTGCGAATGATTTCTTCGGTCTGAACTTTCGCCTGTTCCTCGGTTTCGATCAGCTTGACCTTGTACTCTTCGCGTTTCACATCCTGCGCGAGCTTGAAGCGCTCGAGTTCGTACGATGTGTCCGCGGCCGCGCGCACCTTGCTGACTTCGATCTGCGATTTGGCTTTGAGTTCTTCATTGCGCCAGCTGCGTCCCGCGACCTCGGCATCCGCCGTAAGTTTCGCGATATCCGCATCTTTTTTTGCCTGCGCCGAGAAGATCGCCGCATCGCGGTCGTATTCGGCCTGCTTGACGATGGCGTCCCGCTTGGCTGCGGCGATGCGGGGTTTGCTCAGCGCCTCGAGGAAGCCCTGCGTATCGGTGATGTCCTTGAGCGCGAAGGAGATCATGACAAGACCCATGCTGCCGAGGTCGCGCACGACCGCATTGTATACGCGATTGGCGAATTCATGGCGGTTCTGATACAATTCCTCGACCGTCATGCTGCCGATGGTTTCGCGCACTTTACCTTCAAGTACCGTCTGAGCTACTTCGCGAACGGCGTCGGTGCCGCCGCCCATAAAATTCTGTGTCGCCAGGAAGATCGAATATTCATTGGAATCGATCTTGACCTGAGCGGATGATTCGGAGAGGATGGGGATGCCGTCCTTGGACAGCACTTCCGGCGTCCGGATATTGACGCTGACCACTTCGATGGGCAGCGTATCGGCCTGCTCCTTGAAGGGATTGACAAATGATCCGCCGCCGATGCGGAATTTATACCCGATTTCCTGCTTGGCGCCGTCGGGCGTCGTAATAACGCTGCGCCGGCCGGAAATGACCAGCACCTCGTTGGGACCGGCCTTTCTGTACTGCCGGGTCATCCAGAAGATGAAGCCGGCGACAAGGACGAGAACGACGAGGACGATAAGCCAGGTGATCATGAAAGCCTCCAGAGAAACGTGGATAGTGCGAATCGGTTCTATTGCTCTTGCAGTGGATGACGAAGAAGGAAAACCCCTTTCGGTAGCATTGGAGAGTAGCAGGCGAAGTTCTCGCCAGTAAATACAAACGTACCTATCCTTTTTCAGACGAACAAATTGGGGAGAAGGCGACCCTGGATTTTCGACGCAGAGACGCGGAGGGAGGGGAAGCTAACGCAGAGACGCAAAGGCGCAGAGACGCAGAGGAGCGATGTAGGGGGAGGAAAATTCGAAGCACAGCAGGTGAGGGACAAAGACATTCTCTACCCGAGAAGAGATTTTGGTCCCAGAGGGAGGGACTTTAATCACCTCTCGGCCTAATTAAATGCTCCGCCTGAAGTATTCCCTCTGCGCCTCTGCGTTAAATTCCCCTCCTCTCCCCTGCGCCCCTCCCCAGCGATGTGGGTCCAAGCAGCGGCCAGCGCGTGGATCGAATTTTCCATTGCCTCGTAATGCGTTATGCACTACTATTTTAGTCTGCAAGGATAACAGCTATCCTGCCTCGTTAACACATAACAGGAACCGAGATGATCGCCGAATGTACCGCCATTATCGACAGAGCGCCCGAAGGCGGATTCTGGGCGTTTTGTCCTGAAATACCTGGAGCCAACGGGCAGGGTGAAACCATTGAGGAATGCAAGAACAGCCTGAAGCAATCCATCGAGCTGATTCTGGAAGACAGGAAGGCGGACATGCTATGTGGGCTGTCGCCGGATGCTGACGCTCTATGAACACGGATAATTTGTACAGGAGAGCAAAATCGCCCATGTTATGCGGATGAGGCAACCCGGATCATCAGCGCGCGCGCTATGAAAAAAAATGAAAGGAACATCTATGAAGAAGGCTAAGGTCGCAGAAATGCGGGCGGAATATCCTCTACAGGATCTCGGAACCGGGACGCGAGGAAAGTTCCTGGAATCGTATCAGGAGGGGACAAACCTCGTTCTTCTCAGTCCTGATGTGGCCGCAGCATTTCCTTCGGAAAAGGCTGTAAATGACGCATTGCGCTCGCTCATTGAAATAGCACGAAATGCAGGTAAAGCTCCGAAAACAGCTGGTCGAATAAAAGCCCCGCGCACCGTTCAACCGTGAACTGGCGATGGGTGGTCTTATGTCATTGTCACCAAGCACGGCCCGAAACCGGGAGGAGCCTATAATTCCTTATGAGCAACGAAATTACGTCCTTTGAAGCAATCCGCCGCACGAACCCGGCGGGCAACGAGTTCTGGTCGAGCCGTGACTTCGCCAAGGTGCTCGGTTACGCTGATTACCGGAATTTTCAGGCGGTCATCGAATCCGCCCGCACCGCCTGTTTCAACAGCGGCCAGCAGGTGGAGGATCATTTCGTTGAGGTCACCGACATGATCGGAATCGGGAAGGGCGGCCAGCGCGCAGTGCAGACCGTGATGATGTCGCGCTATGCCTGCTACCTGGTGATCCAGAACGCCGACCCCGGGAAGGAAATCGTAGCCCAAGGGCAGTCATATTTTGCCATCCAGACACGGCGGCAGGAACTCGGCGATGAGGAAGTGGAAGAGCATCGCCGCCTCGCCATTCGCTCAGAGTTGCGAACGCACAACACGCAACTCGCCGATGCCGCAAAGGATGCCGGAGTGCTCGAGCCGCGCGACTACGCCATTTTCCAGAATCACGGTTATATGGGTCTCTACGGTGGACTTGGCGCGAAAGACATCCACACTCGGAAAGGGCTCAAGAAGGGCGAACAAATCCTCGATCACATGGGCAGCACTGAGCTGGCGGCCAACCTCTTCCGCGCCACGCAAGCCGAAGACAAACTGCGCCGGGAGAGGATCACCGGCAAAGACAACGCTAACAAGGCCCACCGCGAAGTCGGGGCCAAAGTGCGCCAGACCATTAAAGAACTCGGCGGAACCATGCCGGAGGAATTGCCCAAGGTGGAGAGCATCAAGAAGTTGGAATCCAAGGTGCGGAAGGCACTCAAGGATAAAAAGAAGTCTTGAGCACTGAACCATCCAAAATCCGCGCTCATCCGCTATGATCCGCGTTTATCCGCGCACGTCTTTATCGCTGACGAATACGTACGCGGATGGTCGCGGATCGGTGCGGATTAACGCGGATAACAAATTTATTAGTTTTCGTTTTCGGCAAACCTGTGCTTGGCTCGCAAAAAGCTGAATCTTTTCAAATCATGGGATGCTGTACCGAAAACTGCACAATGTGATGGGATCTGAAGTTTAAAAAACTCTTATCCGTGCCAATCCGCTCCAATCCGCGAAGATCCCACCGAGTGGCAAGCGCGCACGTCTTTATCCGCCTCCATCCGCAACAATCCGCGTACGTCTTTTGCGACGTCCCGCTTGAATTATAACCGTTGCTCAGCGATCAGCTCGCCGAATCACCTGACGATGAATCTCCTGCTCACGCTCCCGTGTTCGGCTTGCATGCGGAGTATGTACATCCCCGGCACCCAGCCCGAGGTCGAGAGAGTGCTGCCGTGGCTGCCGCTTCCGACAAGAAGATCGAGGTGGCGCTGAAGTCGGCGGCCGAGCACGTCGTACACGTCGAGAATGATGTGCTGCGATCTGTCAACTTCATATACCACGGAGGCGCGGTCGTGCGCGGGCTGGGGATATACGTCACCCAGATTGAAGCGCTCCGGCGGTGCGGAAGGGGAGGGCGCGGAAGTTACATACCGCATGAGAAATTGCGTCAACTCGTCGCTATGCTGGAACAGGTTCGTGACACTTGTCAGCCTGGTGGCACTCCCCAAGTTCGTGCCAGCGCCTGCCGCGATGGTCGCAATGATGATTTGCTGCTCCTCGCCGGCCTCAAGTGAAAACGGACCGGCCGACATCATCATGCGCCTGTCGCTGGGAGCATGAACAATGCCGTCCACCCAGCCGCTGCTCGTCAACGGATCGCCGCTGAGCAGGAATTTGCTGCGACGTCCACTCACCGGATCGATGAAGGGCACGCCGTTCCACCCAAGACCTTTCATGTTGTTGTAACACTGCGCGGTACCGGACACATCGCCGAGCTGGGCGTCGCGATACACCGGGTCGGCGCCGATATAGAAGACGAAACTGTTCAGGGGCAGATTCCTGAATCCCGGCTTTATTGCGTAATCATAGAGCGCTACCGAATTCGGATCCCGGACGACAGGTCCCTGCAGCAGCTTCCAGCCCACCGCAGGCGGCACGCCATACTCGTTGTCGGTATCCCTTCCGTTATAGGCATAGGCCAGATTGCGGATGGTATCGACGCCGACGAAATCGTCGAAAGGATCGCCCACTTCCGGATCCACCCACCAGGAGAGGTACATGTCTTCCAGCGTTCCGCCGCTTCTGTTGATCAGTTTGACGTCATGCACAAGTGTGTTCGAGGGGAAACCCATCTCGCTTGATCCCCAGGTCAGCATGCGGATCTCGACGCCCACGGGATTCGAGCCATGAAGCTCTGTTGTGCGTGTGGTATCAAGATCGTTCGCCACGAACCAGGCCGCATCGGTTCCGGGGAACTTCGGCGAGTCCTGCCCGGGAGTACCATCGAGCCAGTCACCAAAATCCGGTTCGTAGATACCGTTGTGGTTGCCGTCGATCCACGGGGCACCCAACTGCACCGGCCATTGCTGGAAATCCAACACGTAACGGTTTCGCTCAGGGTCAACCAGGTTTTCAAAGTCCGACCGGTCCATTCTGCGAACCGTGTAGATGCGGTGCGCGGGATCCGCGGGATCGCTGGCCTGACCGGATACGAGGATGTTGCCTGGCTGCAACCCGGAAACATAGGTGGCTCCGCCTACGGATAGTTCGGGTTTTAGGCAGCCGAAGAGCAACCCTTCGGTGAAAGCGAGGTACTTCCCCGAACCAGTCGGCCACTCCAAACCCGGACCCACGCGAAGCCGATCGAAGGAGAGAATGCCGTTGTTGGACATCCACATGGTGAGATTCGACGGGGAAAAACGAAGCGACGCATTTTCGGTTTGGCCTTTGGGCAGCGTCTGCTGCGCATACAAACCAGACGAAGCGAAGAGGAGGAGGAGGGAAAGTAACAAGGTACGGCGAATGTTCATGTCGGTATCCTCTATATGCTGCGATGGAGCGGAATGACCGAAAGGCGCGTCCCCGGAATTGCCATATCGGACCGCCCGGGAATCGGCAAGGTACAGAACGCTCCTGCATGTATCAAGGCATTTCCGCATACGGATAGCTTTTTTTATGGGCGCCCTTCGACTTCGCTCAGAGTGCGGTAGTTGACCGGCCCTTCGACGGTAGTTGAGCGTAGCCGAAACTCACTCAGGGACCGGTGGTATTCTGCGTCTCGTTTTTTCTGCGTATTCTACTTCCCATGAACGAATTCGCCATCATTATTCTCGCGACCTTCCTGATCACAACCGTGTTGGAGGTCATCGCCGAGGTGCTCAACCTCCGGGCGTTGTCGCCGAGGGTACCGGAGGAATTCGCGGACGTGTACGACGCGGAGCGCTATGCACGGGCTCAGAAGTACGCGCGGGTGCGAACGCGCTTTGGCTTCGTCACCTCGGGCTTCGATCTGCTGCTTCTGCTGGTGTTCTGGTTCGCGGGGGGATTCGGAGCGCTGGATGTATGGGTGCGCTCGTTCGGCTGGTCCCCGTTGCTCACGGGCATGAGCTACATCGGCGTTCTCGCGGCGGGACGCTCGCTGCTGTCGCTACCGTTTTCGGTGTACTCCACCTTCGTGATCGAAGAGCGCTTCGGCTTCAACCGCACGACATGGAAGACCTTCCTAGCGGATTTGCTCAAGGGCGCGCTGTTGGCTCTCGTCCTCGGAACGCCGCTGCTGGCACTGGTGCTATGGCTGTTTTCCAGCGCGGGATCGATGGCGTGGCTCTACGCCTGGGGCGCGGTGACGCTGATCATGCTCGGGGTGCAGTACGTAGCCCCCACATGGATTATGCCCTTGTTCAACCGCTTCGCCGCGTTGGCCGAGGGGCCGCTGCGCGAGGAAATCATGCGTTACGCGGAGGCCGTGCGTTTTTCCATGAAGGGCATTTTCGTCATGGACGGCTCGCGACGCTCCACCCGCGCAAACGCTTTTTTTACCGGCTTCGGGAAGCACCGCCGCATCGTCCTGTTCGATACGCTCATCGAAAAACACACGCCCTCCGAACTCACCGCGGTCCTTGCCCATGAAATCGGACATTATCGCCGGAAACACATTCTCATCGGCATTGTGCTCGGCATCGCACAGAGCGGCGCGATGTTGTTCCTGCTGTCGCTCTTCGTTGGAAGCGAGGCGTTATCACAGGCCTTTTTCGTCAAAGAGCATTCCGTGTATGCCGCGCTGGTGTTTTTCGGCATGCTGTACGCTCCCGTATCATTCCTGATGTCGATCGCGCTCAACGCATTGTCGCGCAGGCACGAATTCGAGGCGGACCGCTACGCCGTCCTGACGTACAAGGATGCCGAGGCCCTTATTTCAGCATTGAAAAAACTCTCGGTCGCCAATCTCGGCAACCTCACCCCGCACCCGTTTTTCGTGACGCTGCATTACTCCCACCCGCCAATGCTACGGCGCATCGAAACCATTCGGCTTGTCGCGGCGGAAAAAATTCCCCGTCGCCGAAAAATGCGGCTGGGCTGGAGAGACATGGTTTGAGATGGGTGCGATCAACTCGTCCGCCGGACCCCGGATCGTCTCCTCTTCGTCACTTCAACCGCGGTCCTTGTCGATGACATCGCCTCACTGCGACTCTGAAAGCCGGTGACGCCTCGCTGTGGCAGTCACCGTAGCGCGTTTCCTACGGCTGATCAATACCGACCTCGGTATCCGTAAAAGTTGAATGCAGGGCGCTTGAGAGGCCGGCCGGACCACATCGCGAATTCCTCGTCGTAGTCTTTACAAAATTTATCGAGAACCGCCAGGAGGTCCTGCTTTGGCGCTTCATCGGTAAGTATGGTGAGTGTGTTTTCGCAGCGCTCGATCAGCTGCTTCGTTTCGGCAATTTCGCGGTGCAGGTTGTTCTCTGCGAAATCGGGAGCCCGAGAGATTATCGAAGAGATGGGGACGTAACGCGGTTGGAGGCGGAGATCGTACAGTTCCATCTGCAATTCCTCCACCTGTTCTTTCAGAGATGCATTGTAGAGTGCGAGCGTTTCATCCGGCAGATGGTTGATGCGATCGCTTCCTCTTTCAAGTTCGATCATCTCGATGCGGAGCAGTGTCTGAAGATCGTTGTCGTCGTACGCGACGGTGACGGTTTTCATGACGTCGTCGCGACGTACGCGCTCTTCTTCATCGAGCGTCGTGTCGGGGTGCAGCGCTTTGGCGATGTTGAGATAGACCGTACGGATGCTGCGCTTGATGCGCTCAGCTTCGAGTTTCGCATGCAGCTCCGCCTGCATTTCCCGGGCGCTCATGTGCCCGTGTTGCTCCTTCTGCCGCTCATCTTCGATAACCCGTGCTCTGAATTCCGCTGAAAAGCGCGCGAAGCTTTCCTCGCTCATGTCGAAATCGCCGAGGTCGATATCCATGCCGAAGCTTTCGCGGAAACCTTCTTCCATTGCACTTTTCATAGCTTCGAATTCCTCCTCCTCCACTTTCCGGAATTCCTTGCCATTCCATCGCTCAAACACCGCATCCGCTTCATCGGACGGAGCGATCACCGCATACGCTTCACGGATCAAGGTGATAATGGCGAACTGCAGCTTGAGAATTTGCACGCTGCCAAATTTGAAGCGCTTCCCGGCTTTGTCCAGTTGCAGGGCGATGCGGAGTTGCCGTTCCCCGAATGCCGCGTCAAGCTGCGGCATCTGCTCGGACCAGGCGGCGAGGACGGTATCGAAGAGTTCACGCCGCCGCTCCAACGCCCCTTGCAGTTCCGTGATGCGCTTCGTGAGGCGATTGAATTGATTCTGCGCCTTGCTCAGTTTTTTCCGGTTCCCCTTCCGGATCGCAAGTGCCGCCTTCGCCGACTTGGGAATGGATCTGAATTCGTCTTCGTCGAACAATGAGTAGTTGGGGTCGTCCATAGTTGCGGTATGCTGCTGGTGAGTGCGTATGACCGGAAACCAAATATGCCGCAAAAAAACCTCACCGAAAAATTATCATCACCTTTCACACTACACCTCTTTACCCTTCACCCTTCACCTCTCCTCTTCACCCTTTACTCTTTACCTCTTTACCCTTCACCTCCCCTCACCATTCACAAATATTCCGTAATTTCCTCCGGTATGAAAACATCACCCCGGCGCTTCCTGCCCACTGTCATCGTGCTGGCGTTGTCGATCCACATCGCGCTCGCCCAGCAGTATCCTTTCGTGCGTTACGGCACAGCGGACGGAATTGCGCAGAATTATATCACCGACATCGCGCAGGACCATCGGGGATTTCTGTGGGTGGGTACCGGCGATGCCGGAGTGTCGCGCTTCGATGGAACGGAGTTTGTAACCTTCGACAAACATAGCGCCGCCATTCCCGTCAACGTGACCGCGCTCGCAACCGACGGCGTTGGCTTCCTCTTCGTCGCGGGTAACGACGGGGTGAGCTGCCTCCGGCTCCCGATGAATACGGCCGATAAAGATGACAGTCTCCTGAATCAACGCCTGGGCAGCGTTCCCGGGCCTGTGCGCGAAATGTATATGCGCTCACCCCGCGAGTTGTACATTGCGGGACCCGAGCACGCCTGGATGCTCGATTTGACCGACAACAGTCTGAAGATGACGCCCGTGCTTCCTCCTCGTGAAGCCCGCCTCCAGGCCCTGCATGGCGACAAACACATCCGCGATATGGCCAGGGATTGCGAAGGCCGGTACTGGCTCGCCACCGACCGCGGGCTGCTTTTGCACGACGATGCCGTTTCGCTGTTGTTTGACCGGAGCAACGGCCTACCCGTAGATAACGTGCTCTCCGTATTCTGCGATGACGAGGGAAACGTGTGGGCGGGTACGGTGGACGGTCTCTTCAAGCTCACCTTGTCGCGTATCGAAAATTTTCTCCCCGGACGCGAATTGTCCCCTGATGCGCTCGGCGTCTGGAGCATTCTCGCGACGCGTGAAAATGTATTGTGGATCGGTACCATTGGTGGAGGCGTCACCCGTCTGTTCGGCGGAGAAACCCGCACGTTTCGAAAGAAAGATGGTCTGCCATCCGATAAGGTCTCTTCTCTGCTTGAGCTTCCCAACGGTGAAATATTCCTCGGTACCGACGAAGGTCTCGCGCTCATTTCCGCCAACCGCATCACCCGGATGGATGCGATGATCGCGCTCCCGGATCGGCGCGTCGAGGCATTGCACAGAAGCAGCGACGGCAACTATTGGATAGCCACCCACGGAGGTCTTGCAACATGGGACGGGACCAAGACGCGTCTGTTCACCACGAAGCACGGCCTCCCTTCAAACCGCATCACCTCTCTCGCCGAAGATGAACTGGGTTTTCTGCTGGTTGGCACACACGCCGGTGCGGCAAGAATCAACCTGCGCAGCGGCTCGGTGTACAACATGGAGGAACTCAACGGCGTCCGTGTCGCCAGCGTGTTCATCGACAGCCAGGGTCGGGAGTGGTACGGGACGGTAGGCGCGGGCGTAATCTATCGGGGCGACGGAATGCCGACTCGCATTACGCGCGACGATGGGCTGGCCGGCAATACCGTATACTTCATCGCTGAAGACATGCACGGATCAATGTACTTCGGGACGAACACGGGTATCTCCGTACTGCCCGCGGGAAACATCGATCACATGCTCAACTCCGGATCGGTGTACGTGAGCGGCGGTGTTGATCCGGAAACCGTATTGCCTGTACTCCGGTCGCAATCCCTTCACACCTTGAGTACCCGATCCGGCCTGGTTGGCGACGAGATGAATTCCGGTGCGGTGTTTCGCGACGGTGCCGGTAGTCTCTGGTTCGGTGCCATCGGCGGCGTATCGCGCTTTCATGCGGGCGTTCCGCCATCACTGGGGACCTGGAGCTTTCCGGAATGCGGCGTTTCCAGGGGCGTTCCCCGCAGACAGCGCCTCCTTCTGGCCGAAGTCCGTATCAACGACACGCTTACCACAAAACGCCTGGCCCTTGAACTCGGACCTTCGGACCGCGTGCTGATGATTCGCCTGCTGGCGCCAAGCTTCAGAAATCCCGGCGAGGTGCGCTACCTCTATAAACTCGACGGGCTGGAGTACACCTGGCACAGATCCGATGATGGACGCATCCTGTACACCGCCATTCCTCCCGGGGAGTACCGGCTGATGGTACACGCCACGCTGGGTGAGGGACATTGGACGCCGGTATATCAGGTGCTGACCATCAACGTCATGCCACCGTTTACCGAGACGATCTGGTTCTGGCTTCTGATGATTGTTGTCGCCGCGGTGGGCGGTTCGGCACTGATGTACGTTCGATCTCGAAAGCAGTTGGAGATAGAACGAATGCGCATGCGCATCGCTTCGGATCTGCACGACGATATCGGCGCATCGCTCGGTACCATTTCCCTCCTCGGGGATGTCGAGCGGCGGCGTGCGGGCGAAGGAGACGGAGGAAATCTTGAAAAAATCAGTGAACTTGCCCGTCAATCAGTGCAGGATATGAGCGATATTGTCTGGTCGGTCAATCCAGCGCATGATACTATCGAAGGACTGCTCGATTACCTGCGCAAAACAGCGGAAGAATTCTCGCGCGCATCCGGTATAGACATCGAGGTGACGCCCGTGGCGCTGCGGCCCGAAGTTCATATCGATGCGACGAAGCGCCGCGCGATCATGCTTATCGCGAAGGAAGCCTTGCATAATGCCGTGCGTCACTCTCGATGCACACGCATCGTCCTCAGGCTGGAGCGGACCCGGCACGGCTACGATCTTCACATCACGGATGACGGAAGGGGATTCGATCCCGCAGCGGTGAGACAGGGCGAGGGACTCAGGAACATGCGTCGCCGTTCGGAGCCGATGGGCTGGACGCTTGATCTCGACACCGGGGCGGCCGGTACCGCTGTGCAGCTTCACTTTTTTCTCTGAACAGACAGGTGCATCATGACGCTTGCAGAACTTCGAAGAAATTTTCCCTATCTCGCTTCCGGTCGAATTTACCTCAACCACGCCGCGACGTCGCCGTGGTCGCAGACCATGGAGCAAGGCGTTCTGCGCTTCATCGACATGCGTGCGCGCGGCGATATCGAAATCTATCCCGAGACGATGAAAACCATCACCGAGGCGCGCGGCATGGCGGCCGGGATGATAGGCTGCGACACGTCACGCATCGCATTCTCGCTCAATACATCCGAGGGTCTCAACCTGCTTGCAGCGGGACTGGACTGGAAAACCGGCGATCACATCGTGCTCGTGGACCAGGAGTTCCCGGCCAACATCTACCCGTTCCTCAATCTCAAGCGGCTTGGAGTCGAAACGAGTTTCGTACCGCAGCGCAACGGCGTCGTGCTTCTCAGTGATATCGAGAGCGCGATGACGCCCCGCACACGCCTCGTCGCCGCGAGTTGGGTGCAGTTTTTGTCGGGGTATGTTCTCGATCTGGCGGAGCTGAAGCATCTGTGCGAACGACGAGGTGCCCTGCTCTCCATCGATGCGATCCAGGGTGTCGGCGCGATCGGTCTGGATCTGAAGGCGACGCCCGTAGATTTTCTTTCGGCGGGTGTGCAGAAATGGCAAATGGGACCGCAGGGCGTGGGTATCGTGTACGTATCCGAACGGGTGCAGGATATGCTGCGACAGGCGGTGCTCGGCTGGCTTAATGTCAAGGACGCGTGGGATTTTTTCAATTACTCTCCTGATCTGCTCGACGATGCCCGGCGGTATGAGAGCGGCACGTACAATTCCATCGGCATCACAGGATATCACGGAGCGCTGCGGCTGTTCAACGAATTCGGATTTGACAATGTCGAAGCCAGGGTGCGATCCAATGCCACCTGGGCGTGGCAGCGTGCAATGTCGATGGGCTTCGAGGTGATCACTCCGGAGGATCCGGTACACAGGGCGGGGATCGTCACGTTTCGTCACGATCAGGCTGATCGTCTCCAGAAAGAACTCCAGAATCGAGGAATCACCGTTTCGACGCGCGTCGGACATCTGCGGGTATCGCCGCATTTTTACAATACGACCGAGGAGATCGACGCGATGTTCGATGCAATCGCAAAAGCTATCTGAACAGGAAAAAAACGCGTTATCGACAGTCTTGATGTGAGGTTTACTCGGAGGAAACTCCGCCGCGCGCGAGAAATTTGCTTCTCCGTGCTGGACGTATCCCTCGGATTTGCGCCTATGCCGCCGGACCGGGAGGCCACTTATTCCATTGCTTACCCGATGCGCAACGCGTTCAGATCAGCTGCCGGATGGTTGAAACCAGAATCTCTTTGTCGAAAGGTTTGGAAATATACGCGTCGCAGCCGGCGGCAAGGCTGTTTTCCCTATCCTGCTGAAAGGCGTGCGCGGTGAGTGCGATTATTGGAACATGCGATTCGGTCTCATTGTCGCGAATCCGCCGTGTAAGCTCCAGGCCGTTCTCGTTTCCTGGCAGGGAAATATCCATGAGAATGAGATCGATATCCTGCGACTTGTAAATATCCCAAGCATCGTCGGCCCAGGCAGCGACAACCAGGTCCCAGGCCTGTTGGATCAGCACTTCGACGTAGCGTGCGCTCTGCTCATCGTCCTCGACAAGCAGGATTCGCTTTTTCCCGGCATTGATGTTGCACATAGACAGTTGGAGTATCGTGGGGCTTGCGAAATGCAGGATGAGACATTCCGTAATAGATGTAAATTTACAAGAAATTATTTCATGGTGCAAGGCAACAATTCATCCCGGGTGTGCGATCACTATGTCGCGCTCTCCCGCTGTGTCATGCTCTGGAGGAAACGTTCTCCACGCCCGGCTACGCGGTTTCGCTGTTCGTCACGGAACCGGGGTGCGGTTGAGGTTGTCGGCCACTGATGGCCTTGATGATTGTTCGTGCGAGATGGGGGAGTCGCGGTGTTGGAGAGAAGGGTGCGCTGCGGGAGGTGGAGGTGGCTGTCGGGGGAGAGGTGTGGAGAGGAGATGCAGTGATGGTCAGGAGCGGTTGATCAAGGAATTTTGATGATTCACTGTGTAAAACGTGAATCGTGGCGATTCATGTATCGCCCGCTTTGCATTTTTTCGGAAAATCACCGTCGCTCCGCATCGCATTCCGCCCAAAATCCCCTCCATCCACGATGCATCTTCTCCTTCCCGTCACCCCGCTCCGCCCAATTCTCACCCCATCCATGCCCTTTCCTCGTTTCCACCCATACCCCACCACCCCCGCCGTGGATCAGTACCATCCCGAGGAACACCACCCACCCGCGCACTCCCGCCGCGAGCGCGATTAAAAACTATTCAACTCTTGTTTTGCGATCCGGACAAAAATATCCTGCCCGGACCAATCGACCAGATCCGCGGACCCGTAGCCGCACCTCCCCGGCCAGCTTGTTCCGCGACACCTTCGTCCGATTCTTTGCCACCCTCCGTCGGCGGCGGACGCAACA
>CAYJMN010000107.1:0-17624 GCA_964371045.1 uncultured Chromatiales bacterium
GAACATCATTCATTGAACTCCGAACGGGACGCCTCACGGCGTCCCGTTCGCGTTTGATGTATCCTTTATGGAGGATGAGGTACTGCGATTCCTGGACCTTCGACCAGGGGATACAGGAAATGCGGATCGTCACGGATAGAAGAGAATACACGTACCTGCGGAGCATCTGATCGAGGTCGCATCCGCCGACTCGATGTAAGGATATCCAACAGGTCGGCTGAGATATTGGCCGAAGGCATCAGCTCGCGGATTCAGGTATTCGATTCAGGTATTCGAGAGTCTTTCCGAGCCAGGAAGAGTGCGCAATCAGTTGAGGTGCCGAAGTGTACAGCGTCCAGCCCTTGACCGCACGACGACGATTCGAAATGCTCGATTTGTCGGGAAAAACAGGAAGCATGATGTTTTGGCAGGCATGCTTCACTCAATTCGCGGAAGGTATCGGAACGATGGTGCATCGCATTGCCGAAGAAAACTCTCGAAGGTTCAGATCTCATCACCGGAATTATCCGGCATGCGAAATGTCATATTCCACACGGTTAAATGGATGAACGGCTGCCGAATTCACCTTGACAGGAAGGATTCGAAAAAGCACACATGCTGTAACTCTGTGGGGGTTCATGGTATATTAAGAGATACACTACTCCTCCGCGCAGCATGTACATGGATGGCTCGCAATGCAGTTCATACATTCCACTTCATTGCTTTGTTGAGGAAAATAATGTCAGCTTCCGAATATTATCCCGAACACGCGATCTCGCCTTGTTCCTTCTATAGAAAAGTTGCCGGAGTATCATTATGAACCCTGTACACAAATGTAAAAACCGGACGCGACTTACGATATGGTCGTTGCTGCTGCTGTTCGCGCTGGGTGCGACGGCTGAAGCGCAA
The DNA here is from genome assembly GCA_964371045.1 of uncultured Chromatiales bacterium. Classification (GTDB taxonomy): domain Bacteria; phylum Bacteroidota; class Ignavibacteria; order SZUA-365; family SZUA-365; genus JAOSJT01. The sequence continues at coordinate 889 of CAYJMN010000107.1, forward strand.
CCGAACCTGACGTCCAAACGCGTTACGGTGAATTGGCCGACGGTCGAGATGTACTTCTCGGTCGGCTGCGACGGCAATCCCGCGTACAATATGTCGAAGCAGGATTTCCGGATCTATGAGAACGGCGTCGAGGTGATGGAATTTACCTTGTCGTGCCCTGATCCGTTGAATCGCTGCTCCATTTCGGTCGCCCTGGTCTTCGACGCCTCGGGCTCGATGAGCGGTCCGGGTAATGCCGGAGCGAAACAGGCGGGACATGCATTTGTCGATTTGATGGACGGCGTCGTTGATGAAGCCAGCATTATATGGTTTAACACTCAGGTGACTGTATACCAGCAGTTTACGACCATCAAGCCGATGCTGCATTCGGCTGTGGATGCGATTCCCGCTACTGGCGGCACCGCCGTGTGGGATGGGATATTTGAGGGTGTGACCGAGCTGATCAACAACGGCGTGAATCCATGCCGTGCGCTGATCGCGCTCACAGACGGTGCGGACGCCGCCTCGACACGTACACCAGCGGAAATTATCACCGTGGCGAACCGCCACCGCATCCGCGTGTTCACTGTGGGTCTTGGTAGCGGAATCAACTCGACGGAGCTTGAACAGATCGCACAACAGACCGGCGGAAAATACTATCAGACTCCGAACGTCGGCCAGCTGGCGGCGATCTATCAGGAGATCTCGACGATCATGTTCGCAGGGTTCCAGGAGTGTCTCATCACATACGAACGCCAGTGCGCGGACGGTAGCCTTCGGACGGTGGAGCTGCAACTGAAGGACTACTGCGGCGGTACCGACACGAAGACGAAGACGTATCGCGCGCCGTTGGACTCGTCGACGTTTACTACGCTGTATATGGAACTGGGCAAGGGTGACGGCAAGGGCGACACGGATATCAAGATACCGCTCAAGCTCATCACGCCGATCAACGACGACATGTTCTATCCATTCCAGTTCACGCTGGAGTTCGATACGTCGCGTGTGCAGTTCAAGAGCGTGACGACGCCCCCCGGCTCGCTGCTTCTGGGTATGCCGATCACAACAACGCCTGTTCCGACAGGTGTGTTGATCCAGGTGACGGACCGCAAGATGCTCAACGGCAGCGGGGTGCTGATGGAGTTCATGTTCCACGCGAGCGATCCGACGGATACGACGTGCTGCGAGATCCGCGGGGTGAATCCGTTATTCGAACAGGGGTGCTTCATCCCGATCATCAACCCCGGTGAGATCTGCATCATCCCGCGCAAGCCGATCGTCACCTGCGACATCGACGGCCCCCGGAGTCTGCTTTGGCAACGCGGGATCAAGGACTACACGCCGAATCCGTTCCCGATCACGGCGCGGTTCTATAACATGGGCGACAAGGAGGCGTTGAATACGCGTTTCAAGATCACCTACAATTCCGCGGTTGTGCAGCTGGTGACGCCGATGACGGACATCCAGGTGGGATCGCCGAAGGACATGGCGCCGAGCGCGTACTCGGAAGTGACGTGGCAGTTGGCGGCGAAGCGTCGGACGACCGGCGATTCGACACGGATCTGCATCACGGCGTCGTTTGACAATCATCCGGATGACATTTGCTGTATGCAGGTGTTCATCCCGCCGGCGGATCCGATTCTCGAGTGCGTGCTCGATGCGCCGACGATCATCGCGGACACCGTTAATCGGCGCTACTCCCCGATGCCGTTCCCGATTACGGTGACAGTGACGAACACCGGTGGAATGAGGACGGATTCGATCCGGGCGACAATCATTCTGCCGAAGGATCTGGAACTGGCCTCGCCGGATATCCCGGATCTTCACACGAAGCGCCTGATGCCGCCGTTGCTGTTTTCGAGCCAGAGCGGGAGCGTGACGTGGATGGTCAATCACCCGTACACGGACGTGGAGAAGAGCTATGTGGTGACGGTGTGGGTGAAGTCGGCGAACGCGGATTCGTCGAAATGCGAGATCACGGTCACGATTCCTCCGCTGGATGCGCCGATCCTGGCGCCGCAGTGCTTCGTGCCGAGCCCGCTGGTATTCGACGAGAACGCCGACACGTACGTGCCGAACCCGTTCACGGTGAGGCTGACGTGCGTGAACAACGGCAATACCGACGCCTTCAACGTCGAAGGCGCGATCATCCTTCCTCCGGATCTGGTGTTCGCTCCGCCGGGGCAGTCTGTGAGGAAGCAATTCACGCCGTCGACGATGGGCAAATACGTGCCGCCGGCGCCGGTGCCGGAACTGAGCTGGACGGTGCGGTGGACGAATCGGTACCGGTACGACGTGACGCCGGAGATCTGTTTTACAGTGACAGGGAAGAACTCCCTCGGCGCACAGTTGGATACGACGAAGGTTTGTTGCGCAATGTTCGTGCCGGGGGTGCAGCCGCTGCTTGTCTGCGATGCGTTGGAAATACCGGATTCGCTGGTCCTGAACGCAGCAAGGACGGACGTCGAGCCGAATCCCTTCACGGTGCGGTACACGATCACGAACAAGAGAAAGCAGATCGGGAAGATCACGCGGATCTACATCAGCTTCCCTCCGGACGGCCTGTCGCTGGACGCGAGTTCGCCGAATCCGTTGAACCAGACGTTGAGCCTGGATCTGGACAAGGACCAGTCGCGGACGTTTGAATGGATCATCAAGGTTGAGAACCGCATCGCGCGCCGGTTGCCGTTGATCACGGTGACGGCGATCGACGACGTGGGGAATTACATTTCGTGCGAGGACTATCTGCCGATTGCAGGGCTGGGGACTGTGAGCAGCGGTGTCCCTTCACTGCCGATGACAACGAAGCTCGAGCAGAACCTGCCGAATCCGTTTTATCCGAAAACCGTAATCCCGTATCGTCTTGACAAGGCGGGAGAGTACACCCTGACGCTGTTTGACGTGCTCGGACGAAAGGTGAAGGTGATGGATGCAGGCCAAAAACCTGCGGGCGCATACACGTATGTGCTGGATGCGAGCGCGCTGCCGAGCGGAGTCTACCTGTACCGTCTTGAGACTGCGTCGTACTCCGGTACCAGGCGCATGATCCTCTCCCGCTAAACGCGGAACATCATTCATTGAACTCCGAACGGGACGCCTCACGGCGTCCCGTTCGCGTTTGAGAATGACGTGAGAGTAACGGATGCGCGTTGCCCAAGCTCGACTCGAGGGTGAATACGTGCGCGGATTTTCGCGGATTATTGCGGACCTTCGCGGAAAAGAAAGTCTTTGACTCCCTATCCACAAGTCTTTTGTATACGGGATTGCAACATCTCGGTTTTCGCAAGTACGGTTCACAAGATTTCATAAACAGCGCAGCACCGCAGGAAAGGATGTGTTCAAAGGGAAACGCTTCATCCGGTAGCTCCGCTACCGCGGAGAAGGAGCAAGGTCCGTATTTCACGGTGTTCATTGGTCCCGACCATCACATGTCATGAGCAGCGATATCGACCATCTGTATCCACGATATCCTTTACTCAGCGTCTTTGCGTCCTTGCGGCTCTGCAGTGTTTTCTTCGTGACCTTTCAGAAATACAACGCATTGGCGCGGAGAAGAATGTAACGCAAAGACGCAGAGACGCGGAGAGAAAACATAAACGCCGAATGACCCGGCCAATTCTACTGTCTGATAAGGTTGTCTTCGTTGTTGATCCTGCCGATGTTGATCCGATTTCAATACTTAAAGATCGGGATACGGACTATGTAGAGTCGACTCAATCTTGAAGGCCATCGGCCCCGCCAAACCAGGAATGATTTGAATAAAAAACATCACACCCTGTAACTTTGTTGCATCTCATGGTTTATATAAAGATGCATTCGACCTTCAATCCGCCGCTGCTGCGTGGATGATTCGATATTCAGTTCCTGAACCCCTTTCCGTTGCATGGCAGATAGACCAAGGTCTAGTTGCGAATATCATCCCATACACGCGATCCTACAGTATTCAGGTTATAGACAAGTCGCCAGGAGTCTCGTTATGAAGCGTGCAAACAGAAGTAATCAATGTAAGCGGTTGTTACTATGCTCCCTGCTGCTGTTGTTCGTGCTGGGTACGACCGCGGAGGCGCAGCCAAACCTGACGTTCAAGCGCGTGACGGTGAACTGGCCGACGATCGAGCTGTATTTCTCGGTCGGCTGCGATGGCAATCCCGCGTACAACATGTCGAAACAGGATTTCAAGATCTATGAAAATGGCGTCGAGGTGAAGGACTTTACCCTGTGGTGCCCTGATCCGTTAATTCGCTGCAGTATCTCCGTTGCATTGGTCTTCGATGCCTCGGGCTCGATGACTGGTTCCGGAAATGCCGGCGCGAAGCAGGCGGGCCATGCCTTTGTCGATCTGATGGACGGCGTTATTGATGAAGCCGCAATCCTATGGTTCAACACACAGGTGACGCTATTTCAACAGTTCACGACCATCAAGCCGATGCTGCATTCGGCGGTGGATGCGATTCCCGCCTCCGGCGGTACCGCTGTGTGGGACGGGATCTACGCGGGCCTGCTCGAGCTGATCAACAATGGCGTGAACCAGTGCCGTGGGGTAATCGCCCTGACAGACGGTGGTGACGCTGCGTCTACGCGGACAGCCGAGGAAATTATCGCATTGGCAATTCGCCACCGTATACGCGTTTTCACGGTCGGCCTTGGGAGCGGAATCAATTCGACGGAACTCGAACGGATCGCGCAGCAGACGGGCGGCAAGTACTATCAGACACCCAACGCCGGCCAACTCGCGGCGATCTATCAGGAGATCTCAACGATCTTGTTCACGGGATTCCAGGAGTGCCACATCACCTATGAACGTCAGTGCGAGGACGGCACTCTGCGGACCGTGCAGCTTCAACTGAAGGATTATTGCGGAGGGAACGATTCAAAGACGAAGACGTACCGGGCCCCGCTGGATTCGTCCACATTCTCGTCGCTTTCCATGGAATTAGGCGAGGGCGAAGGCAATAACAACAACGACATCAAGATCCCGCTGATGCTCGTCACGCCGATCAGCGACGAGATGTTCTATCCATTCCAGTTCACGCTTGAGTTCGATCCCGCGTGCGTGCAGTTCAAGAGCGTGACCACGCCCCCCGGCTCGCTGCTTATGGGTTTGCCGATCACGGCAACCCCTGTCCCGACGGGTGTGTTGATCCAGGTGATGGACAGAAAACTGATAAACGGCAGCGGGGTGTTGATGGAGTTTACGTTCCATACAAGTGATCCCGCGGATACGACCTGCTGCGAAATACGTGGAGTGACTCCGAAATTCGAACAGGGGTGCTTTCTTCCCGTCATCGATTCCGGCGAGATATGCATCTTTCCCCGCAGATCGGTGGTGAATTGCGATATCGATGGTCCCGGAAGCTTGACCTGGCAGCGTGGGATCAAGGATTACACGCCGAATCCTTTCCCGATAACGGCCCGGTTCCACAACACCGGTGACACCACGTTGATCAATACGCGATTCAAGATAACATACAATTTCGCGGATGTGCAGCTCGTGACGCCGGCGGTTGACACCCAGGAAGCAACACCTAAGGACCTGGCTCCGAAGGTGTTCACGACGGTGACGTGGCAGTTGGCGGCGAAGCGTCGGACGAACGGCGATTCGACGGAGATCTGTATCACGGCATCGTTCGATAATCATCCGGACGTGCTCTGCTGTGTGAAGGTGTTCATCCCGCCGACGGAGCCGATTCTCGAGTGCGTGCTCGATGCCCCGACAATCACGGCGGACATCGTCAACCTGCGGTACGTTCCGATGCCATTCCCGGTGACGGTGACGGTGACGAACACGGGCGGGATGAGAACGGACTCGGTGTGGGCGACGATCATCGTGCCGAAGGACCTCGAACTGTCGGCGCCGGATATCCCGGATCGCGTCACGAAGCGCCTGACGCCCCCGCTGCTGTTTTCGCTCCAGAGCGGGAGCGCGACCTGGATGGTCAGGCACCCGATCACGGACGTGGAGAAGAGCTACATCGTGACGGTGTGGGTGAAGTCGTCGAATGCGGATTCTACCAAATGCGAGATCACCATCACTATCCCGCCGCTGGTTTCGCCGGTACTCCATCCGCAGTGCTTCGTACCCGACTCGCTGGACTTCGATGAAATTACCGGCGGATATATACCGAACCCCTTCACGGTACGCCTCGCGTGCGTGAACAACGGCAATACCGATGCCTTCGATGTGGAGGGAACAATCATTCTTCCTCCGGACATGGTCCTCGATCCTGCGACGCAGATGGCGACGCAATCGTTCACGCCGTCGACGATGGCCGTATACGTACCGCCGGCGCCTGTCCCGGAACTTACGTGGACTGTACGGTGGACGCAGCAGTATCGAACCACGGTGTTCCCACAGATCCGGTTCACGGTGACGGGCAAGACGGCCCAGGGCGCACCGTTGGATTCCGTTGTATCGCTGTGCCACATCCCCATCCCGGGGTTGCAGCCCTTGTTCGTCTGCACGATCGAGATGCCGGATTCGCTGGTCCTGAACGTAAGTAAGACGGATGTGGAGCCGAACCCGTTTACGGTGCGGTTCACGATTACCAACAAGGGCAGGGCGTGGGGCCGGCTCTCGCGAATCTTTATCAGCTTCCCGCCGGACGGTCTGTTGTTGGATCCGAATTCACCGAACCCGATGAACCAGACATTGAACCTGACCCTTATCAGAGGAGAATCACACACGTTTGAATGGAGTATCAGGGTCGAGAATCGCATCGCTCGTCGGGTGCCGCTGATCACGGTGACGGCGATCGACGACGAGGGGCATTACATCGCATGCGAGGATTATCTGCCGATCGCGGGGCTGGGAACTGTCGGTACCGGCGTTCCTCCGTTGCCGGCGACCGCAAGTCTTGAGCAGAACCGACCGAACCCATGGTATTCGAAGACCGTGATCGCGTATCGTCTTGAGAAGGCAGGCGAATATACGCTGACGTTGTATGATGTTCTTGGCCGGGAGGTGAAGGTACTCGATGCCGGCCAGAAACCGGCAGGCACATTCACGTATGAACTGGATGCGAGCGCGCTGCCGAGGGGCGTCTACCTCTACCGTCTTGAGACCGCGTCGTATTCCGGTACCAGGCGCATGATTCTCTCCCGCTGAACGCATAGCATATCTCCCTTGACTACAAACGGGACGCCACACGGCGTCCCGTTTGCACTGAACGATGCGACGGCGAAGAATTTTGATGCAGATGGTACTCACTGCAGGCGAGGCGATGATGCGCCGACGCATGTCGCCAGGCGGTTAATCAGGATATTGAGAAGGAGTAATCAGATATCCTGTAACTTCAAGCCCGCTCATGGTATTTTCTATAGCACGGATGCTGGAAGAATGGATCGCACGTCAGAAGAAGATAGATCAATGAATAGCGTCAATATTCGATGAGTCGACAAATCTGAAGTGACAGCGGAAGTAGCACCCCGAGCCCTGTTGGATTCGGACCTGTTACGGCGATTGTAAGGAGAACGACGATGAAAATTGCAAACAAATTTCATCACGGTCCAGGGCTGGTGATCTGGTGCCTGTTGCTCCTTCTCGCGTTGTGCGCGGCAGCCGAGGCGCAGCCGAGCCTGAGTTTCAATCGCGTGGCGGTGAGCTGGCCGACGATCGATCTGTATTTTTCGGTCGTGTGCGACGGCAAACCCGCCTACAACATGACCAAACAGGATTTCCGAATTTATGAAAACGGTGTCGAGGTGACGGATTTCGCCATATCGTGCCCTGATACGGTCGAGCGCCAGTTTATCTCCGTTGCCTTGGTGTTTGATGCGTCGGGATCGATGAGTGGACGGGGTAATGCCTGCGCGAAGGAGGCGGGCCATGTCTTCATCGACTCGATGGATGGCGTCATCGATGAGGCAACGATTATTTGGTTCAACACGACCGTCACACTGGCCCAACGATGCACAGCCATCAAGTCGATGCTACATGCCGCTGTGGATTCCCTTCCCGCAACAGGTAGTACCGCTGTATGGGATGGGATCTACGCGGGGCTGATCGAGCTGATCAACCACGGTGAGAACCAATGCCGTGCCGTAATCGCCATGACGGACGGAGGGGACGCTGCCTCGACACATACACCTGATGAAGTTATCGCATTGGCGAACCGCCACCGTATTCGCGTATTTACGATCGGACTTGGCAGCGCCACCAATTCGACGCAACTCGAGCAGATCGCACAGCAGACGGGCGGCAAATACTATGAGACACCTGACGCCAGCCAACTCGCGATGTTTTACACGGAAATTTCGTCGACGATGTTCAAGGGTTTTCAGGAATGCCGCATCACGTATCAGAAGCAATGTGCCGACAGCAGTCTGCGAACGGTGCAGTTGCAACTGAATGATTTCTGCGGCGGAGACGATGCGGGGACGAAAACCTATCTCGCGCCAGTGGGGTCACCGATTCTGCGTATGCGGGACTACCATACAAACGCGTTGGTGTTCGATGACAGCGCGGATACATACCTGCCGAATCCGTTCCAGATCAGATTGACGTGTATGAACACCAGTGATGCGTTGGCGACCGATGTGGAAGGCAGTTTATTCCTTCACCCCGACATGGAATTTGATCCGCCAGACCAGCCAATGACGAAGCAATTCACCCCATCGACGATGGGCAAATATATGCCGCCTGCGCAGCTTCCGGAACTTACCTGGACTGTGCGATGGACGAAGCGGTACCGGTACAACGTGACGCCGGAATTTCGTTTCACTGTGACGGGCAAGGATTGTCTCGGAGCGCGGTTGGATTCGGTCGAGCATCGGTGTCAGCTCGCGATTCCTGGATTGATGCCGTTGTTCGGCTGCGATGCGTTCGAGATACCGGATTCGCTGGTCCTGAACGCAAATAAGACCGCTGTAGAACCGAACCCGTTCCCGGTGAGGTTCACGATCGTGAATAAAAGCAAGCAGATCGGGAAAATCACGCGGGTATACATCAGTTTCCCGCCGGACGGTCTGTCGCTGGATCCGAGTTCGCCGAACCCGATGAACCAGTCACTGGACCTGGAGCTCGACAAGAACGAGTCCCGGACGTTTGAATGGATTATAAAGGTGCAAAATCGCATCACGCGTCGCATGCCGCTGATCACGGTGACGGCGATCGACGACGAGGGGAACTACATTCCATGCGAGGCCTATCTGCCGATTGCGGGGGTGGGGACCGTCAGCACCGGTGTTCCTCCGGTGCCGGCGACGGCGAGTCTTGAGCAGAACCGACCGAATCCATGGTATTCGAAGACCGTGATCGCGTATCGTCTTGAGAAGGCAGGCGAATATACGCTGACGCTGTATGATGTTCTTGGCCGGGAGGTGAGGGTGCTCGATGCCGGCCAGAAACCGGCAGGCACATTCACCTATGAACTGGATGCGGGCGCGCTGCCGAGGGGCGTCTACCTCTACCGTCTTGAGACCGCGTCGTACTCCTGTACCAGACGCATGATCCTCTCACGATGATAGCGCGTCTTGGTGCCAACCTTACCTTGACCGAGCCCGTGAAAACGGACCTGATTTCTTTCAAGCGGCGGCGCGTGATAACGCCGAAACAAATTGTATTACACGATGGAAATATCTGTAATTATCACCGGGTTGATGGGTTATGTAGGCAGATGCATCATGAATCAACAGAGTGTCGAGAAGGAGTTCCATCATGGAAGCTGTGAATAACATCCGCCCGCTCATATTCCTATCGCTGTGCTTGCTGCTCGTGGTGCCGGTTTTCAATGTGCTTGTTCAGGCACAATCCAGGACTGATCGCGTGACCTCGGCGGTGTCGGCCGGAAGCACCGATGAGGTGCCGAGCCAGACGAAAGCGGCCGGTGTGGCGATGCAACCGATTCTCGTATGCTCGCTCTCTGCGCCACTGATCATTGCTGATAACGTGATTCTCCGGTACGTCCCGATGCCGTTTACGCTGACTGTGACGGTGACGAACACCGGGGATATGCTGACGGACTCGGTGTGGGCGAGGATCATGTTGCCGAAGGATCTCGAGCTCGCGGCACCGGATATACCAGATCGTCACACGAAGGATATTCTTCCGTCGCGGCTGTCCCCGACTCAGAGCGGGAGCGCAACGTGGCAGGTGAAGCACCCGCTCACGGATGTGGAGAAAAGCTATGTCGTAACCGTGTGGGTGAAGACGGCGAACGCGGATTCGTCGAAGTGCGAGATCACGGTAACGATTCCGCCGTTGGATTCGCCGATCCTGGCACCGCGCTGCTACGTGCCCGCCTCGCTGTATTTTGACGATACCCTCGATACATACGTGCCGAATCCGATCCCGCTGCGTCTGACGTGCGTGAACTCGGGCAACACCAACGCCTTCAACGTCGAAGGCACAATCATCCTCCCCCCGGATCTCGAGCTTGATCCGCCCGGTCAGCCGCTGACAAGGTTGTTCACACCTTCGACCATGCAGAAGTACGTCCCGCCAGCGCCGCACCCGGAGTTGACCTGGACGGTGCGGTGGACGAAGCGCTACCGGTATGATGTGGCGCCGGAGATCCGGTTCACGGTGACGGGAAAGAACTTCCTGGGCGCGCAGCTGGACTCGACGGACGTTCGGTGCGCGATTCCCGTGCCGGGAGTGCAGCCGTTACTTGCTTGCTATGCCTTTGACATGCCGGATTCCCTTGCGCTGAATGCCGCCGGGCTGGACGTAGAGCCGAACCCATTTCGCGTAAGTTTCACGATCAGGAATAAAGGCAATAACGTTGGTCGCATAACGCGATTGTATATCAACTTCCCGCCGGACGGTTTGTCTCTTGATCCGAGTTCGCCGAACCCAATGAATCAGACGATGAGCCTGGATCTCGACAAGGACGAGTCGAGGACGTTCGAATGGATCATTAAGGTCGAGAACCGTATCACGCGCCGTCTGTCGCGGATCACGGTGACGGCGATCGACGACGAGGGGGAGTACATCGTATGCGAGGGCTGGCTTCCGATCGCGAACCTGAAGACTGCGATGCGCTGCGACCTTCGGACGAGCGAGCGGGAGCTGCGGTACATCCCGGCGCTGGGCGAGTACGCGCCGGACCACTTCGTGATCACCGAGACGCTGACGAACACGGGCGGTGCGAACCTCCACGACGTGATGGCCGAGGTGGAATGGACGGACCCGAGCGGTATGGATCTGGTGGAATTCGATCCCGATTACGTGGACAACACGAACCCGAAGAGGTGGGACGTTCTGTTGCCGGGTATGGATCAGACGTTCGCCTGGGGCTTCCGCCTGAAGAACAAGAACAGGACAGGTGTACCACAGGGGCTGACATTCGTTATCAAGTACGGCTCGCGCGAGACGCCGTTCATCGTCGGCGGTTGCGAAGTGCCGGTGCTTGTCGATGCAATTCCCGCCGCGCATTTCGATACGCAATGTTCCGGTCCCGATACCATCTACGCCGATACGCAGGCCGGCGTGTACATCCCCAAATCCTTCGATGTGACGCTATACGTCTGCAATGTCGGAAGCAAATACGCCGATTCGCTTACGGCCACGATTCTCATTCAAAGCTCGAACGTTCGGACCATGCCCGGCTATCCAATCGTGTTGGAAAAGGGTATTCTGACCGGTACGGATACTCTTGGCGTTGACAGTTGCTATACGTTCCGCTGGTCGCTGGAAGCGTTGCCAACGGACATTACTTCACCCACGCGCATCAAATTCACGGTGCAGGCCTCGAACGCGGAGCCAGAGGAGTGCGAGATCACCATCGTGATCCCGCCGCTGGGGCCGCCGAATCTTGCCCCGCAGTGCTACGTGCCAAGTCTGCTAGTATTCGACGAGAACCTGGATGCGTACGTACCGAATCCCTTCAGGTTGAGTTTGATTTGCGTGAACAACGGTTATACCGACGCCTTCAACGTCGAAGGCACGATCATCCTTCCTCCGGACCTGGTACTGGATCCTCCGATGCAGCCAGTGACGAAGACGTTCACGCCGTCGACGATGAGCAAGTATGTTCCGCCTGCACCTGAGCCGAAGTTGACGTGGACGGTGCGCTGGAAGACCCGGCCTCGGCACGACGTAACAACGGTGCTCTGTTTTACGGTGACGGGCAAGAACTTCCTCGGCGCTCCTTTGGATACGACCAAGGTTTGTTGCACCATGCTCGTGCAGGGAGTGCCGCCGCCGCTGCTCGTCTGCGATGCGTTGGAGTTGCCGGATTCCCTTACGCTAAATGCCGCCGGGACCGACGTAGAGCCGAATCCATTCACCGTGAGGTACACGATCAGGAACATCGGAATTGGCTCTGGCGAAATGAAGCGCTTGTATATCAGCTTCCCGACAAGCGACGGCCTGTCTCTGGATCCTAGTTCCCCGAGCCCGATGGACCAGACCGGGAGCCTGGGGTTCGGCAAGGACGACTGGTACTCCGCTCAATGGATCATCAAGGTCCAGAACCATCTAGTACGCCGAGTACCGTTGATATCGGTGACTGCTATCGATGATGAAGGCAACCCGATAACGTGCGCAGACTCCATTCTGATTGCGGGGGTGGGAACGGTCGGCAGCGGAAGTGCCCCCCTGCCAACCGAGACGCGTCTGGAGCAGAATCGTCCCAATCCCTTCAATCCTGCGACGACGATAGAGTATCACCTCGGCGAAGCGAGCGAGTATTCACTGAAACTGTTTGATGCACTGGGTCGAATGGTGCGCGAACTCGAGTCCGGACACAAGCAAGCCGGGACGTACACCTATGTGCTGGACGCGACGGGCCTGGCCAGCGGTGTGTACCTCTACAAGCTGGAGACACCAGGGTTCAGCGAAACGAAACGCATGATCCTTTCGCGATGATAGCGCATAATGGCACCAAGCCTACCCTGACCAGGCCCGTGAAAATGCACCTGATCTCCTGCAAACAGCCGGGTATCATAATGCCGAAACAAATTGTATTACACGATGCAAATATCTGTATCTTCTGCCGGATTGAGGGAATATGTAAGCAGATGCATCATGAATCAACAGAGTGCCGAGAAGGAGTTCCATCATGGAAGCCATGAAAAACAACCGCCCGCTCATATCTCCGTCGCTGATCTTGCTGCTCGTGCTCCTGGTTTCCCCTCTGCTTGTTCAAGCGCAATCCAGGACTGATCTCATGACTTCGGCGGCAGCGGCCGGGAGCAACGATGAGGCGCAGAACCATCCGAAGGGAGCCGGAGTGGCGACCAAGCCGATTCTCGAGTGCGTTTTGGTTGCGCCGCCGATCATTGCGGATGACATGAACCTCCGGTACGTCCCGATGCCGTTTACACTGACCGTGACGGTGACGAACACCGGGGACATGCTGACGGACTCGGTATGGGCGAGGGTCATATTACCGAAGGATCTCGAGCTTGCGGTGCCGGATATCCCGAATCGTCACACGAAACATATCATTCCGTCACGTTTGTTCGCGACACAGAGCGGCAGCGCAACGTGGCAGGTGAAGCACCCAAACACGGACGTGGAGAAAAACTACGTGGTGACGGTGTGGGTGAAGACGAAGAACGCGGATTCGTCCAAGTGCGAGATCATGGTGACCATCCCGCCTCTGGATTGGCCAATTCTGGCACCTCGCTGCTACGTGCCCGCCTCGCTGTATTTTGACGATACCCTCGATACCTACGTGCCGAATCCGATCCCGCTGCGTTTGACGTGCGTGAATACAGGCAATACGAAAGTCTCCAACGTGGAAGGGACGATCATTCTTCCTCCGGACATGGAATTTGATCCTCCCGAACAGACAGCGACGAGGATGTTTACGCCATCGAGCATGGACAAGTACATTCCACCGACACCGGCACCGGAACTGATCTGGACGGTCCGGTGGACGAAGCGCTACCGGAAAGACACGACGGCGCAGATCCGCTGGACGGTGACCGGCCGCAGGTTTACGGGAGCGCAGATGGATTCGACGGAAGTGCGCTGCAGCATTGCCTCGATACCGGGCCTGCGTCCACGATATAGCTGCACTGGGCATACCTGTCCTGATTCACTGGGGGTGAATGCCGCAGGGACGGATGTAGTACCCAACCCATTTACGGTCCGGCGCACGATCACAAACATTAGCAAACAGACGGGCGGGATTGTGAGATCGTACATCTCTTTCCCGCCGGACGGGTTGTCGCTGGATCCCAGTTCGCCTGACCCGCAGGATCAAACGATGGACCTCGTGCTTGAAAAAGGCGAGTCGCGTACGTTTGAATGGATCATCAGGGTGCAGAACCGGCTTACGCGACGCCTACCGCTGATCACGATGGATCTGATCACTGACGAAGGCTATACGATGCCGTGCGAGAGATATCTTCCGATCGCGAATGTACGAACCCTGACCGGCGGCGATCTTCTTCCTCTGCCATTTACAACACAACTGAGGCAGAACCATCCGAATCCTTTCAACCCGACAACCACGATTACGTACACGCTTGGCATTACAAGCGAATACACCCTGACATTGTTTGACGCCTTGGGCCGGAAGCTGAAGGTGCTGGATGCCGGTCAGAAGTCCGCTGGTTCGTACACGTATGCGCTGGATGCAACTTCGCTGCCGAGTGGCGTGTATCTCTATCGGCTGGAGACCGCGTCCTTCTCCGACACCAAACGCATGATCCTTTCCCGCTGACCGCGGAACCTATCTCTGCATAGTTCACACGGGACGCCTAACAAGCGTCAACGAGGACCGCAGATGGGCCACATTGTGCGGATCTCCTTTGATCGCAGAGATCGCAGAGATCGCCGAGGGCACAGAGAGAAATTTGAGGGCGCATCTCGGAAGGTATGTTGAAGTTGATAAAGCAACTTGGTGGATTTTCTACACGATACTCTTCAAGACTTTGGTAACTGAGACATTCAAGAAAATCTCCGTGCCCTCCGTGCCCTCTGTGCCCTCGGCGATAAAAATCAACGAGGACTTGTGTTGTGCACCATCGAAACTCCCTCCCCGACTTTTTTGGAGTCCAGCATATTCACGAATGTACTGGAAAAAATGACGGAACCGCTGCCGCGCGGGGCATTCCGGGTGAGAGCATAGTTGCCCGCTTGTCGAAAGGGCAATAAAAAAACCCGCCAGGCGGCGGGTTTTTTATACACAGTCGTTGGACTCAGTGCAGCACGCCTGAGGGAGGTGTGCCGGTAAACATTTGCCCCTGATCCATGGAAATATTGATTTCACCGAATTTCCGCTCGAACTTATCGATGTTGTCGCGAAGGGCGTTAAGCAGCAATTTGGCATGAACGGGAGTCATGACGACGCGGGCATGCACTTTGGCCTTGGGGATGCCCGGGAGAATTCTGGTGAAATCGATCACGAATTCCGCATTTGAATGGGTGATGATTGCAAGGTTTGAGTAGATACCCTCGGCTTCCGCTGCGCCAAGTTCGATGTTCACCTGTTGATTTTGCATTTCGGGATTGTGGTCACTCATGAGATGTCCTTTTTATTACTTGCGGAGCGCGTCAGCTTTTGCGTAAGCTTCGGTCGCTTCCTTCGTCATTCCGATGGAGGCGTAGAGTCGTCCTGCCAGATCCCAATTAACGGCTTCCTCAGGCTGAAGCACAAGGAGTTCCCGCAGCGGTTTGAGACCTTTTTTAAGTACTTCCTTGTACTCGTCCGAAGCGGCGTCAAGATCCGTCGACTGGTTCGCATCCCGAATGCTGATGCCCCACCGTAGATACGCGACCGTAAGGTTGTAGAGCGCACTGGTGTTCTTTGCATCAAGCTCAACAGCGCGTTCCAGAAACTTCACTGCATCTTCATACTGGCTGACTTGCAGCATCGCCGTACCGGCTGCGTACTGTGCGCTGCCGTCGTTGGGATTCTTCTCGGCGTAATCCTTGAACTTGGTCACAGCCTCGGTCACACGGCCGGCGGCGATATACCCGTTCAGGAGTTCGTTGTTCAATTCGCTGTTCTCGGGGTATTTGACCACCGCTTCATTCAATATTTTGATGGTTTCATCGTACTTGGCTTTGGCGCCTTCCGCGTCTCCGGCATTTTTCAGTGCGTTGCCCTTGATCGTGAGAAGCTGTGCGAGGGCGCTATAGGACTCCGGCGTAGGATTGCGCTTGATTTGTGTCATCAAGGGCTCCATAGCCTTGTCGGTTTCTCCTGCGCCCATCAGCGCGAACGCGTAATACATGAAGGCATTGTGCCGTGCCGAGCTGTCCGGCTGCAGAAGCGTGGCCGCCTTGAATGCGTCCGCCGCCTCGGCATACAGCGCTTGATCTTTCTTCACTTGGGCTTTTTTCAGTGTGTTAGCGCCGTAATTGAATGCCTGACTCCACATATAATAGGTGTTCTCATCAATATCGGTGGTCTTTCCGAATTGTCGCGCTTTCTGCCATGATTGGTGTAAAGCCAGATACTGCTTTTTCTCGCTCTGCATGATCCCGAGCCAGTACCAACCTTCGGCGCTGTTTGGTTTTTCGGTCACTTCCTTCTGAAAGGCTTCGATCGCCTTGTCGAGCTTCTCTTCACTCTTGCTCGTTTGATACTGCTGATAATAAAGTTTGCCGCTGGTGATATTCGGTGACGAACACTGGAAGCCCATGGTCGACAGCGCGATGACAGTGATCGCGAGCAGCAGGACCGTGGGGAAGGAACGGTGTTTCATGGTATCCTCTGGTGGTAGAACGTGGGAAGAGGTGCTCTTCCAGACATTCTTAAACTTACCGATTCATTGAGGCAAAGGCAAGGAGGGCCGGAGCGGCGGGTGTGCGACAAATTTGTCGTGAGCGTATCAATAACCGATCATGGTGTCGGAGT
>CAYJMN010000108.1:0-17437 GCA_964371045.1 uncultured Chromatiales bacterium
ATGATTTCTTTCCAGTCACATTGCCGCATCCTCAAGACTTTTTGTACCGGACTCAATCGTAACTCGTAAATCGTAAATCGTAAATCGTAAATCCTTCTTCTTTACTCTGCGAGTTTCGGATTGTCCTTGTGGCGGGTGGTATCGCGGTGGGTTTTCTTCTCGAGATTGAGGCGTAGGGCGTCGGTGAGGTCCACTCCGGTCTGGTTGGCCAGGCATATCAAGACGAAGAGGACGTCGGCGAATTCGTCGGCGAGATCGCGATCGGTATCCGAAGGCTTGAAGGATTGTTCGCCGTAGGTGCGGGCGATAATGCGCGCCACCTCACCTACCTCTTCGACGAGTATCGCCATGTTCGTCAGCTCATTGAAATAGCGCACGCCTGTGGAGGTGATCCACTCGTCAACGATGCGTTGCGCTTCGCGGAGGGAGATGTCGGAGTGTTGATCGTCCATGGTACAAGAGCTTAGTGGTTTATGTATGTGCTCAGACTCAGATGTCGACGTGCATTGACAGGTAGTGGAGGAATTCCTTGCGTATCGCGTGCTCTTTGAAGCGACCGCAGTACTCGGCTGTGAGTGTGCTGCTGTGAGCATCCTGAATACCTCGCGCGGCCACGCAGAAGTGTTTGGCGTCGATGACCACGGCGACGTCCTCGGTGTCGAGCGCGCGCTTCATTTCTTCGGCCACCTGCATGGTGAGGCGTTCCTGTACCTGCGGCCTGCGCGCGAAATAATCGACGATACGATTGATTTTCGAAAGTCCAATAACGGTACCGGTGGAGAAATATGCGACGTGTGCCCGTCCGACGATAGGCAGGAAATGATGCTCGCAGGTGGTGTTGACCATGATGTTTTTCTCCATGAGCATTTCACCGTACTTGAATTTGTTCTCGAATACCTTGGGAACAGGTTTGTTTTTCGGATCGAGTCCGCTGAAAATTTCCTTCACATACATTTTCGCCACGCGTTGCGGCGTTCCACGGAGGCTGTCGTCGGTGAGATCGAGACCGAGCGTGAGCATGATATTCTCGAAATGACGTTCGATGATGCGCATTTTTTCTTCGTCATTCAGAGCGAACGCATCATCGCGAAGCGGGGTATCCGCGGATGTGGCGATGTGGAGATCTCCGGTCAGGATGAGATCGGATAAATCGTGTCCGTTTATTGCTGTATGCGCAGTGCCGTTGGTTTTCATGAGAGTCCCGGTTTGTGATGGATCGGATCGGGGTCGTGTTTCATGTTGATGTGATGACAACGGAAAGCGACCACGATCGAGTTCCCCAGGTCGGTGTGGCAGGGATTGTTTTTATTCATGGAATTATCTTTACCCGGGATATGTTACTTTGCAATGCCGGTTCGCGGCAAATTTAAAAATGAGCACCCGCATGCTTTCCAGTCCACAAAATAGATTCCTCACCGCGCTGCTGCTTGCAGCGCACGTGGCGTTTGTGGTGCTGAATGCGTTCCATATCCATGAAGGGAACGGTGTGCACGCTCCCGGCGGCATTCGCGATCACACCGCTCAGTCCGCCGAGATGCACGGTCATAGCGTCGCGGATTGTCCACTCAGGTTGTTTTTCTCCAATCCGATTCTCCCTGCAAACATCAATTCGTCCGAAGCGTGTCTCCTCAACCGTGGCGTCCTGCGTCCCGTAATCGCCGATGCTGAGATTCACGGCCCGCGTTCGCTTCACCCGTCGCTCCGCGCTCCCCCCATCACCTGATTTCCTGCTACATGCTTTCTTGTCGCCGCCGTCGGAGTTTCCGCCGCCGTCGGCGTGTTTCCCTGTTGTTGTATCGAATATCCAGGAATGAGGTTGTATTATGAGACACTTCTCAATTTCAATAACGCTCGCAATTATTCTCGCTCTCGCCGTTCTTCCCGCGTGTTCCGAAGACGATCCGGTTGCGCCGCAGGAAGATCACATCGAAGCGATCGGGCTTGTGCTGTATAGATCGGATGTCCCTGTTCTCTCCATCCTGCGCGGTGTAACGAACGACACCTTGCGTGTCGCAACCGGCGTGACAGGGGAGGATTACGATGTCCGTTTTTATGACAAAGACGAGGACATCGTCGAGGCGGATGACGACCACCATACGCTCGGCTGGGAAATCGGCGACGCATCCGTAATCGACGTACTCCAGGATGCCGGGAAGGAAGGGAAATTCGAGTTCAGGCTTCGCGGCAAAAAGGCCGGAACGACCTCTGTCGAATTCCTCATTCTTCATGAAGGGCATGCCGATTTCCGATCGGGAAAAATTCCCATTGTCGTTCTGTAGATTACGCAGGCTAAAGATGCGGCAACGATCGCGAAGGACCATCCTCATCGGAATGTCCTTCTTCATCATACTGCAATTGACGCGGTTCACCTCGTCCGCGCAGACCTCGGGTCTGCGCGGAGTGGTGCTGAACAGCGAGACCGGCGCTCCTGTCGGACAAACATATCTTATCCTTCAGAAAGCCGGGGAGGGAACGGCCGGACAACGGTCCCTGTCGCTTGACGACGACGGCATGTTTCTTTTTTCCAGGCTCTCCGCGGGGAATTGGATGTTGCGCGTTACACGCGCAGGGTACAAACCGTTGACGATCGACGTACAGCTTTTCGAGGGTGCGGAGCAGGACCTCATCGTGTATTTCAGCGAAGTCCCGTACGAAACCACTACGGTCGTCGTGACCGGGTCGCACAGGCACAGCAGCGTTCAACACGAACATGAGCTGAACAGCACGCTGCGCGGCAAGGATCTCGACAGGGAACTCGGTCTGTCGCTGGCCGCGACGTTGAGGAACGAGACGGGCCTCGCGATGCGCAGCATGGGTCCGGCTCCGGCGCGTCCCGTCATTCGCGGACTCGGCGGCGACCGTGTATTCATCAGCGAGGATGGCTTTAAAACTGTGGATCTCTCCGCAACCTCTCCGGATCATGCCGTGACGATCGAGCCGTTCGGCGCCGAGCGCATCGAGGTGCTGCGCGGACCCCGCGTTCTGACGAAGGGGCCCACCACGATCGGGGGCGTGGTAAACGTCGTGCGTCATGATATACCGATCGATCCGCATCGGGACGTCATCGGTTCGATCGGATTGTACGGCGAGACGGCGAACAGGGGATATCTCGGGTCGGTTTTGGCGGAGGGGCCGATCAGTCCGTTTCTGTTCCGAGGTGAGGCAAGCAGGCGCGAATCGGGCGATCTGCGAACACCGGAGGGGGAACTCCGTAACTCGGATTCGCGGACGTTCAACTGGACGCTTGGAGGCAGCGTTATTCGCGAAGCGGGCATGCTTGGCGCCGCGCACAGGCAGTATACGTTGTCCTATGGCGTGCCGGGCGGATTTGTCGGCGCCCATCCCAATGGGGTGAACATCGAGATGGAGCGCAGGCAGACGAGCGCTCGCGGAAACTTCGCTTCGCTGACGCCTCTGTTCCATGACCTTTCCTTCACCGCTGCCAGGACGTACTATCGCCACAAGGAATTCGAGGCAAGCGGTCTGATCGGATCCGAATTCCTGATTGTGGACTGGCAGGGGACGGTGCAGGCGAATCATCACGGATTTGACGTCATCGACGAAGGCATCGCCGGCATGAACGCGTCGCACCGCGACATCACGTTCGGCGGATACGTGTTCACCTCGCCGGGCACGGCGGTATCCCTGGCGCCTTTTCTGTACGAACGATTTCACTTCGGATCGCTGAGCGTGGAGACCGCGGTGCGCTTTAATTATGACCGCATTGCACCGCGCAGCGAAAAACCGGAAGCCCGCATCGGTCACATCAGGGAGCGGGTGTTCGACACCTGGTCCGCGTCGATGTCCATCCTTTATCCAGTCGGAGAGGTCGTACGCATCGGTGCGAACCTCAGCCGTTCATCACGCGTGCCGACGATCGAGGAGCTGTTTTCCGAGGGACCGCATCTCGCGGCGTACTCGTACGAGGTCGGAAATCCGGATCTCGAAGCGGAGCACGGCTATGGAGCCGAGCTGTTCGTAACACACCACTTCGACGGACTGTCCTGGACCATCGCCGTGTTTCGGAACGATCTGTCCTCTTTCATCATCCCGCGAAATACCGGCGAAATCAATTACAGCACCTTCCTGCCGATCTATCGGACGAGCGGTGTTGAGGCGCTGTTCTACGGTGTGGAGGCGCAGGCGAATGTCGATGTGCATCCCTCCGTTCGCATCGAAACATCGATCTCCTGGACGCACGGTAACTTTCAGGACACAGGCCAGCCCTTGCCACTGATTCCTCCGTTGAAAGCCAGGATCGGGGCGATATGGCGCAGCGCAGGTTGGCAGACGGGTCTTTCAATTGACGCCGCCGCGCGGCAAGGCAGGGTCGACACGTTCGAGGAGAGCACAGCCGGGTATGCGATATTCCATGCCTTCGCGCAGTACTCCATCGTCGCCGGGTCGCTGATCCACAATGTTTCGCTGAATGGCGACAATCTGCTGGACAGGTCGTATCGCAACCATCTATCCCGCGTCAAGAGCATCATTCCGGAAGCAGGCATCAGTCTGCGTGCGACGTACAAGCTTCACTTTGCTCTGTGAGGAACACAAAGACGCAGGGGAGAAGAAAATAACGCAAAGACGCAGAGGCCAGTTTGTGCGGAATTCCTTTTATCGCAGAGATCGCAGAGGGCACAGAGAGAAATTTGAGGGCGCATCTCGAACGGTCTGTTGAAGTTGACAAAGCAAGTTGATGGATTGTCCACCGATTTCCACAGACTCAGGTATATGAGACATTTAAAAAAATCTCCGTGCTCTCTGCGCCCTCTGTGCCCTCGGCGATAAAAATCAACGAGGACTTCTGGTGTTGCAGGTGGCAAGAATGTGCGAATCTCTTTTTATCGCAGAGAGACATTAAAACGCGAAGCCGCCGATTATGTCGAAGCGCATACGCTCGGACGAAGCGGCGACGCTGGCGCTGATGGTGAAATCCGTAGAGACGGGTGCAAGCCAGAGCCCCGCGCCGAAGGAAGGATGCCAGAGGGAGGAGGTTTCGCCGAATTGGTAGACGCGTCCCGTTTCAGCGAAGGCAAGAATACCCAGACGGGTGGGAAGAATAAGGAACATATCCATGAGGCCGATGCGCAGCTCCGCAGCGGCAAGAAGCGAGGATGCTCCGGCGAAGCGATTTTTTTCGAAACCTCTCAGAGATTCGAGGCCACCCAGGAAGGACGACGCGAAAAAGGGAATGCTGCCTTCGGTATGACGACCAGCCATGCGCAGTGCGAGCGTCGCTTCGGAAAGCGTG
The DNA here is from genome assembly GCA_964371045.1 of uncultured Chromatiales bacterium. GTDB lineage: Bacteria > Bacteroidota > Ignavibacteria > SZUA-365 > SZUA-365 > JAOSJT01. The sequence continues at coordinate 5,252 of CAYJMN010000108.1, forward strand.
TTGGCTGTGAGATAGAGGCGGGCATCAGCGGAGAAGGTTGTCCAGGGTTCACGAGCATCGAAGGACGCAGGAACGGTGTTGATTTCCGTTGTCACGAGCACACCGGAGCGCGGCCAGACCGGATCGTCCCGCCAGTCGCCGGTGATAGACAGGTCTCCCTGCATGAACAGCATTGTCTGGTAACCGTACGGTTTTTCAACGAGAAGATACAGCAGTGCGTCATCGAGATCATGTCCAATGTAGCGCATACTTCCGCCGATGCTGACGGTTACATGTCGGTGCGGCATGAGGGAGATGGAAGGCTGCACGCGAAGCTCTTTCTGTTTCACGGCATAGTGGTATCCGCGTTCCTTGCTCATCGTGGTTTCGTTTCCCATCCCGAAGTAATTCAGGACTTCGAATGTCGTGTACAACGCATCGAACTGTACGGCGGTACTGCTGTATGGGAGTCTGAAATCCATTGAAACGCGGGCATCGAAGTTGGACGTCACGGGAGCGACGCCCGCGATCATGTGTATCCTGGCGGCGTGTGGCGTACGGGCGAATCCATAGCGCGTGTACGTCGCACCCCCACCGAAAAGGATACCGAGATCGCTGTTCCACATGCCATGCACTGCGGGAAACCACATCCCGCCCCAGTCGCGGTTCTTCTGTTCAAAGTGGTATTCCAGCGTGTCAAGCGGGGGCGCTCGTCGCTCGCGGCGAGTAATGGCGCCACCAATGATCGTGCTGCCCTTGCCTCCATCGTTGAAGGTCGTGCCCGCACCGGGCCCCGGAAACGTCGTCAGCAACGGACACCTGCCATCGGCAACGCGGGACGAATCGGTGAAGCTGTCCCTGCCCGCGCCGCCAAGGACAATGAGGTTGATGCTGGATTCCGCTTCGCCCCGTACGAAGACCGAGTCGTCGCCGCCCCCGCAAAAGACACGAACCTCCCTTGTCACATCTCCATCGAAGCGACGGTAGAAGAGGGATTCGCCGGATTTCTTGCGTTTTCTTATGTCCACGTCAAGCGATTCGTCAGGCAGGCGCGTTATCAGGACCAGATCATCCTTATTGCTCAAGCGGATGTCGACTTCACTCCCGAGCACGCGATAGTACTCACGCGCGGCCACCGGAAGTCCGTCCCGCCGTGCCTGGAGCAGGGCGAACGTCGAAGGACCAAAGCGATCCCGCAACTCCTGAGGCAACGCGTCCGTCGCTCGCCGGAGAACAGTATCATTGAGCACGGGAAGAATGACAGCGAGCAGAGAATCGTACAAGGGCCAGTCCGCTTCGGCCAGAAAACGGCGGTCGAGATGCCTGCCGCTCCAGCTCAAATATTGCATCCCAGGATATTCTGGATCACAACTCTCGGTTTGAGGTATGAACACCGTCGCCAGCCAGGGTACAAGGCCATCGAAGCGGCAGAATGCCTGATCGCGGTCGCGCGGGATCGGGTGCCAGAAATGGGTGCCGTCCTCGTCCAGCCGCGCCCAGCGCCATTGGTCGGTGTGTCTGTCCCAGTCGCCCAGAAAGATATCCAGCAACCTCGCTTTGAGATAGGCAGCGGTGTGGACACGTTCGTCATTGTCGCTGTCGAGCTTGTCGAAGAGCGCAGGTGTACCGCTTATTTTGCGGGCTCCGCCGAACGCGCCTTTATCAGTTTCATTTTCGTCCGGATGCACTTCGATCATTCCCGCACGGCCGCCAAATTCCTTGCGATATACTCCCAGCAGCGGATCGTCGGGCATGATCACGAGCATTGGTTCGGCCTGGAGGATACCTACGGCGTTAAGCAGAGGCGCGGCGACGAGTGGCGCAAACGGATGCGCGGTCGCGATCATATCCTGCGCGATGTCCGCGACGAACGTCTCTCGAAGTTCCACCGGAAGCACCGCTGTCGGATCCTTATCCAGCGATCGGAATTTGTAGAAAAATCCATCCGCGCCGCGGAAGCGAAGCGATGCGGTCTGGAATCCGCCACCGCGTTGCACGGGTGTCAGTCCACCCGCACTGCGTTGAAGATCGAGCACCGGGATACGTATCGGTGTCGTCCAGACGTCTCTCCAGACGCTCCCGAATACGAGGCGGTGCAGTGCGCCTGCGGAATAATCCGCACCAGGAATGTGCAAGAACGACGAATCAGCGAGGAGAGCTACAGACTGGCCCATGCAATCGACGCGGACGAGGGACAGAACCACGATGACGATGATAAGGAAGTGACGCGGCATGGGCGGCAGACTTGAGCGTGATGGTTTCGTAGTCATTCCGGAACTGATGGTCGCAATATACATCGGACAGCGATAATTCACGATGGATCCGACGTGGTGGCCGTGCGAATTATCAGTCATGAATGTTCATGTGGAAATCCGATTTTGATTGCTTCTCTCTCCTGCGACGGGTGGACAGATGAAACCAATTGTGTGCGAAAACAGCAACCCATCCATACCGGAAGGATGGTCCACAGCGATGATCGAAACCGGGGAGCGTTGGACGATAATTCAATCCCCGCTCTTGATCCGATCGTCGCCTTCAATCTGAAGTTATCGCAGGTTGTCCGCGTCACATCCAGCCGCTGTTGAATGCATTGTATGCGGAATGTATCTTTCCACAATGAATTTCACTAAAGTATCCGTCTGAATCCCTCGAATCACATACCTGCGGTACTCATCGTATCGTTGGTGCTGCTCTCACCATTGAGAGCTGCTTCTGGCGGCGATCCCGTCGCGGACAGTCTGGCGCAACCGCGGCCATCGCTATTCGGCGTCCTTGTACGCGATATGGAGATTGCCGGAGTAGACGGACTCGCCTGGCTGCTTGCACCGTTGTCATACAGCGAAAACGAATGGCTCCTGCTCGGCGGTGTGACTGGCGCGACATTGACCACGTTCGCGGCGGACAGTGATTTGCGGGACATCATCCAGCGGAATCAGCAAAGCGATGTGTATAGCTTTGCACTGCATGCAACCGACTATGGCGACCTGATCTGGGCACAAGTGCTTACCGCGGCGCTTTACCTACCGGGTTGGTTGCTCGAGTACGATGATCTCCGCGTCACGGGTCGAATGCTTGGACAAGGATTGGGATATGGAGGATTATTCACGCAAGCGCTGCAGATACTTCTCGGAAGAGAGCGTCCGCACGCCGGAAACGGACCTTCGTCATTTACAGGATTGCAGTTCAAAAATCTGGGGCAGGCCGCACCTTCGGGACATACCATGGTGGCGTTCACCATCGCCTCCGTGCTCTCTTCCCGCATCGCGGAGCCCGTGGTAACCGTGATCCTGTACACAGCGGCAGCAGCGGCAGGGTTCGGATTGGTGTATGTCGATCAGCACTGGGTGTCCGATATCCTGCTCGGTGCCGTGATAGGACATGCTGCCGGAATGTTCGTCGTTGCGCAGGAGGACAAACGGCACTCGAGCGGGGATCAGGACAATTCGGGCTGGAGAGTGATTCCTTCCGCAAGGGGATTGACATTCTCATATCGATTTTAATCGAAAAAAGGAAACGATCATGAAAAAATTGTATATGGTGCGTCACGCGAAATCCAGTTGGGATGAAGCATACGTCTCTGATCTCGAACGACCTCTCAACAAGCGCGGACGCCGGGATGCTCCGTTAATCGGCGGGGTGCTGCGTGATTTGGGAGCGACCGTCGATTTTATTCGCTCGAGTCCCGCGGTGCGGGCGCTGACCACCGCCCGGCTGCTCGCGGAGGAGCTGTCGTATCCCCTTGCCGATATCGTCACCGAGGACGCGATGTACAGCGCGGGCGCGGCCACCCTTCTGAATTTTGTCAGGCAGACGCCGGATTCCGCGAAAGAGGTCATGATAGTCGGACACAATCCGGGCATGCACATGCTTGCGGAATCACTTGCTGGTTTCGAAGAGACGAATCTCCCGACCTGCGGCGTGGTCTGTGTGGAATTCCCGATCGACCGTTGGCAGGACGTCAAACCCGGGATAGGAGCGGTGAAGTTCTACGAGTATCCGAAGCGGCACGTTGAAGATTGACTCCTGTTGGCATCTGCCTTGTCCCGGAATGGATCAATGAAAAGGAACACACTGTCCATGACTGATGAACCTGTCCTGATCGATCGTGAACTGAGCTGGCTGTCGTTCAACGGCCGCGTGCTGCAGGAGGCCGGGGATCCCCGCGTTCCGCTGTACGAGCGGATAAAATTCCTCGCCATTTTTTCGTCGAATCTTGATGAATACTTCCGCGTACGCGTAGCGGGTCTTCGCAGTCTGCTTTCCCTCGGGAAAAAAAAGCGGAAAAAGATGGGACTCGATCCCGTTTCGCTCCTGCGCTCCATCTATCTCGCCGTTGACGTGCAACAGCAGCAATTCGGCGCTCATTTCAGCGGAATGCTCCCCGCGCTGGCCGCCGCCGGTACGCCCCTGCTCGCCGTTGACGGACTCAGCGAGGAGCAGGGTCGCTGGCTGTCGGAGTACGCGGAGCGCGAAGTGCTTCCCTTTCTCGACCCGGTCATCCTTGGTGAGAAGGAACAGGATGGATTTCTCCGTAATAGGGCGTTGTACTTCATCGTGCGCCTCCGAATAGGTGGCGGACGCACACGGCTGGCGAGGGTGAGCATTCCATCCGACCAATTGCCGAGATTCGTACCGCTTCCATCAGAAGGGGATGAGACGCCTTTGGTGTTTCTGGACGATGTGGTCAGGACGCTGTTACCACGTGTGTTTCCCGATGTAAAATCGATCGACGCCTGGTCGGTGAAGTTGAATCGGGATGCGGATCTTCATATCGAGGACGAGTTTTCCGGCGACCTGGTCAAGAAAATACGCGAAGCCATCAAGCTACGCGACACCGGCGTCCCTTCACGTTTCCTTTACGACGAGACCATGCCGCGCGGGGTGATTCGCGAATTGCGGCAGCTATGCAAGCTGGCGAAGGAAGATCTTTTCCCAGGTGGTCGCTATCATAATTTCCACGATTTATTTTCATTTCCGCGCAGAGAAGGCGAGCATTTGACCGATGTGCCTCAGCCTCCGTTGCCCTGCGTTCCATTCGATACTGCCCCGTCGATGTTCTACGCGACTACCGTAAGGGACCTTCTGCTGCATTTCCCATACCAGCGTTTCGACTACGTCGCGCAATGGTTGGAGGAGGCGGCGAAGGATGAGGCCGTTACGGAAATCTGTATCACGTTGTACCGCATCGCTTCGAATTCACGAATAGCAGGCGCGTTGCTGGACGCCGTACAGTGCGGAAAACGCGTGTTTGTGTTCATGGAGATAAAGGCGCGCTTCGATGAAGACGTGAATCTGCAGTGGTCGGATCGTCTCAAAGCCGCAGGTGCAGTCGTCGCGTACAGCATTCCGGGATTGAAGGTTCATGCGAAGCTTTTTCTCATCACCCGACTTGAGGACAGGGAGGAGCGGCGCTATGCGTATCTTGGAACGGGGAATTTCAATGAGAAGACTGCGACGCTCTACGGTGATCACGGATTGTTCACGGCCGCATCGGATCTCACGTCGGATGTCGCCCAGGTCTTTGCGCTGTTGAAGGGCGAGACTCCAACGCCCCGATTTTCCACTGTTCTCGTCGCGCGCTTCAATCTTCGCTCAGGGATCAACGCGATGATCGAGCGCGAGATCGCGCTGGCGAAATCAGGGAAGCCGGCATCGATCATCATGAAAATGAACAGTCTCGAAGATCCGAAAATCGCGAGACGTCTCGCCGAAGCCGCGCGCGCGGGTGTGCGCGTGCAGTTGATTGTGCGCGGGATCAGCGTCCTCGCCCCGGCATCGGCTGAAGAATCGGACAATCTCTCCGTCGTCAGCATCATCGACCGCTATTTGGAACACGCGCGCGTGTTCATCTTCGGCAACGACGGCAGCGAGGAAATCTGGCTCGCATCGGCAGATATGATGCGCAGGAATCTCAATCGCCGCATCGAGGTGGCGTTTCCTGTACGGGACGAGCGGCTGAAAACACAGATGCGCCGCATCATCGACCTGCAGCTTGCGGACTGCGTCAAATCGCGGCGCATCACAACGACGCGTGAGAACGAATATATCGAGTGCGATGGTCGACCATCGGTGCGGGCGCAGATTGAGATCTATCGATTTCTACAAGCCGCCGGAGCCGGAGTCGGAGCGTAACCACAACACTTCGTCACCCTGCCGCGGTCGTTGCGCTGCTTATGACATCTTCGTGTGCTCAGTAGTCTGGCTGTGGTGTGAATGAAATTACACGGCAGGAATTGTTGAAATTAAAGACAGTGGCAGAGAACCCTGCGGATGAATACGTGCACGCTTGTCACTCCGTGGGATTTTCGCGGATCCGCCTTCGCCCTGATCCTCAGACACTCGTACGGCTGCGCTGTCAGACTTCGGCGGACAGGTGAGACGGATTAACGCGGATAAGAGTTTTTGAAACCCAGATACGAGAGACTTCAGGATTTGGAGGCAGAAAATTTCTTCTCCGTGCATATCTGTGATCATCCGTTTAATCCGCGCACGTATTCACACCATCCGCGTGTCGTGCCCGAAACAGACCGACGCGAAGCGATGGTAGGCACACTGCTTCTGACATCAGGGGGGTACCTACTCTCCTCGTGCGTTACGGAACGAATCATGTTTCGATCAGCCTGAGGCTGATGCAAACATCGGCATTTTAAGCTATACTCACACTGTCGCAGTCCGCCGCGGCGGATTAATGACATCATGGAGGCTGTACGGGCTTACTTGACTTGCGGATTCCGGATGCAGCCCCTTCGACTCCGTGCCGGATAAAATTTGTGCAATATGGCGAGGAATTCCTGCGACGCTTCGCTGCTCATGACAACATTGGAGGTCTTGACTTGTTCGCACCGCGAAAATCGAACATTGGCACTTCTCCGCAGTAGCGGAGCGCATGTAAAACTCGCAGCAATATCCCAGCATTTTGCCGTGCGCGCCGCTGCTCATGACAACATTGGAGTCGGTACTTATGAACACCGTAGTAAACCGGACGCCGCCCTTCGACTCCACGACCGTGAACGGTGGTGCTTCAAGCTCACGCTGTGCCGCGGTCGTTGCGCTCAGGGTGACGATACTTTGTTACATTTAACCCATGTCACACTCGATATAAACCGGCGCGCAGCGATGGTTACCTGACTCAGGATGACGAGTTTTTTTTTAACGAAATTATCCAACCTCATGTCACCCATGAAATGGACCGGTGCGCGGCGCTGGTGGGCTCACTCAGGATGATGTACTTGCCTAATGCGGATGCGAACCCCCACGTCCCCCGCAGATTCTTTACTCGCCGGCTGTCTTCCGATTGAATTCTGTCCATTTGAAACGTACATTTCCGCAACGCAATCACAACGGAGTAACGACTGTGCAGCATCATCTTCTCGACATCGCCTCGGAACATGTACGCACCCTGTTCAAAGATAGATTGACCCCGGCCTACACCTACCACAACTACGACCATACGCAGGCTGTAGTGGATTCCGCACGGGTCATCGGACACGATTGCGGACTTGCGGACGACGATCTGCTCGCGGTGCTCCTCGCCGCCTGGTTTCACGATACCGGCGTGACCGAAACCTACATCAATCACGAAACGCGGAGCGCGGAGATCGCCGAGCGTTTCCTGCGGCTCCACGGTTTAGCGGATGAACGTATCGCGATAGTCAGAAATTGCATTCTCGCCACCGATCTCGAGAAGAAGCCGGAGTCGATCGCCGAGCAAGTGCTTTGCGACGCCGATCTGCTGCACCTGGCGTCGGATACATTCTGGGATCAGGCGAAACTGATTCGCGATGAGTGGGAAGCCCTGCTCGGGTATAATTACACCAACGAGCAGTGGCTACGCAAACAGATTGACTTCATGAAGGAGCAGAATTTCCATACTTCAGTGGTACGCGAAGCGCACGGAGAAGCGCTTGCGAAGAATATCAGAAAACTGGAAAAAAAGCTCCTGAAAAAATATGCTCCCGACGAGCCCGAGGTGACGGAGAACGCGTACGCATCGGACGCGGCAATCGAACGTGATACCGGAAAGGAAAAGGACAAGCACGCGGGCAAGGCGAAGGACGATTTCCTGGGACGCGGTGACAGGGGAGTGGAGACCATGTTCCGCATTACATCGAGAAATCACGTCGAGTTCAGTTCGATGGTGGACAGTAAAGCCAACATCATGATCAGCATCAACGCGCTGGTGATTTCCGTGGTGATCAGCGTGCTGTTCCGCAAACTCGACAGCAATCCCTACATGACCATCCCGACGTTCATTTTCCTGGCTGTCTGCCTGACCACTATCGTGTACGCGGTGCTGGCTTCGCGTCCCAAGGTCACGAGCGGTCTGTTCACGCGCGAAGACATCACCCGGAAGCGCGTCAACCTCCTCTTCTTCGGAAATTTCTACAACGTGCCCGTCGAGGATTTCGAATGGGGAATGAAGGAAATGCTCAAGGATAAGGAATACCTGTACGGGAGCATGATCAGGGATTTCTACTATCTGGGACAGGTGCTCGGTAAAAAATACCACTATCTCCGGATATCCTACAACGTGTTCATGTACGGCTTCGTGGGATCAATCATCATCTATGTGATCATGTTTCTGGTGACGTCACAGAATCCGTTGGAGATGCTGCCCTGGTAGGAGCGGAGCGCGGAGAGCGGAGAGCAGAGAGCGGAGAGCAGAGCGCGGAGAGCAAAGCGCGGAGAGCCAGAGAGCAGAGAGCAGAAAGCAGAGAGCCAGAACTCAACCTCTGTCCAATTGATATCGGTGTGTTAGTTTTGAAGACGCGGCAGGTGGTTCCGTATCGGTCTCACGGATTGACGACATGGTGGATAAATTGTATTTTTCTGAATGAACAGGCTGCACACGGCGACATACAGTATGTCCGAGCAGAGGTACGATGATTTCGTACCCGGCACCCCGGAGGAGCGAATCGAACTCGTCTGGATTCTCACGAAGGAAATTGCGTCTTTGAGCGGAAAATACGATGCTGAACGAAGATTACAGAGACATAGTACGCGCCTTATCCGACGAAAAGGTTAGCTTCCTTCTGGTCGGATCGTACGCCATGGCAGTCCACGGTTACCCACGGGCTACGATGGATATCGATATCTGGATAATGCCATCGCCGAAGAATGCAGAGGCTGTGATCCGGGCTTTGCAACGATTCGGCGCCCCGTTGCATGATCTTGGTTTGGATGACCTGCAAAAGGAAGGGACGATATTTCAGATAGGTGTGGCTCCCCGGCGAATTGAACTGATCACCTCGGCCTCCGGTCTGACATTCGAATCGGCGTACAGCCATTCGCTGGTTGTGGATATCGAAGGAATGCAGGTACACGTCCCCTCGATCGACGATCTGATTCTCAACAAGCGGGCAATTGGGCGGATGCGAGACCTAGCCGATGTGGAAGCGCTGGAGCGCCTCAAGCATTCAGACGACAATCCCGAAGCGGATCCATAGTATCGCTTCGCCGTTACACGTAGAGACGTTGCATGCAACGTCTCTACGTGGAACGGATCGCCGCTGTCCTGTAAATCCAGTTCATGGGTGAAAAAGTGAAAATATCATTATTTGCGTAAGTAATCCCGAATCCGTAATATATGCCGATATCTTTGTTTTCGGTGAACCGGATCAGGAAGTGGAGTTAACAACCAGTACCGCTACATCATTGCGTAGAATCATACATCATCGGAGTACCACCATGCGTTATCTGTTTATTTTGATGTTTGCCGTCCTGGCGTCGCATGTCGCATTCGGAGGCAATGACAGTACGGAAACGGTGTCGGGGACAAACAGGTTCATGCTTCACATGACCTCTTCGACCGCGACAGAACCGGCGTTCGCGAGCGGATCGTCGCACATCGCACTGGGAATCGAGTACGTCCACTATTTCCATGTTGGCGAAATAGGTGGAATCGGAATCGGTGCGAAATTTTCACGATCCTTCATCGAACAATACCCCCTGAACATTCCGACTCGTCTGGAGGAGCAATGGGTGGAGATACCGATCATCCTCAACCTCAGCGGAGAGGGGTCGTCTGGAAGAATTACGGGAAGCGGTGTCGGTATCTATCTCGGTTGTTTGATGAGTCAGGATATTCATGAACAACCTGGGAGCGTCTTGCCACTGGATGTGAAAAAAGATGTGGGGTTCTTGGGTTACTTTCGGGTCGGTATGCTTATCGATTATGCATTCCCGGTGTATGAACTGCCCAAGGGTGCGCTGTATATCGGCCTCAACCTCCGAGGTGACTTTGCGACGTTCGGTGAACCGTCCAACCGCGGACTGAGCGCCAAGCAGACCGCGATCGGCGTGTACTTCGGTATTGCTCTCTGACCTCTGGAGAACAATCCACGCGTCGACAGTTCGCATGCTCTCAGCGTAGCTCCGCGAGACCAGCATCAGAGTATCTACGGTTCAACAGAGTGTCCACGGTTCACCGACCCTGCAGAAGCGAATGGATCTGAATACATCTACATCATCGTGAGGATGGCATGAGTGTTATTTCCTGGAAGCTTAGTGGTTTCACGTTTACACCTACTCAGATGCTTTGTGCTATTCTGCTGCTTGTTCTCGCGGAAATATCGTTTGGGCAGGACTCGATCACTGCGACGGCGAGATACCGCGAACATCAAGTGATGATGAATGCCGTGAAATCGTCGGAAGTTGGCGACAACAGCTCCTTCATCAGGCGTCAGGTGCAAAAAGAACTCCGACAAATACCGAATCTGGGTCCAGTGACGTTCACCGATAGTACGAAGCTGGCGGTGGGCGAAAACATTTCTGAGGGATACAGCAAATCGACTGTCGTTATCAACCTGAACGGAACCGGAAAGGTCACGATACAGGCCTGCGAAGATCGCGACACGACGAATGTCTACACGAGTTTTGAGGTGCGCTACGCAATCCTGAGCAAGCCATTCGAAATCGACATCCTTGACGGGAGAGTCGACTCGAAGGCTGATCATGACCCGTCGCTGACCGTCACCGAGCGCAGGGCGGTTGCTGCATCTCCGGCGGTTACGATACTTCGCTTTGAGCAGTATCTGAAACGCGCGCAACATCGGGACAGCGATTTGAGGGATTTGATTGAAAAATCTCTCGATTATTATCTGGCATCGGTGTGGATAAAGGAAGCCTCTCTGGTGACGGATAGTACCTGGGTTGAAAGCGGCGTCGCCCATCGGGTATCGCAATATCTGGCGATCGGTGGTTTGTTCGAGTCTTCATTGGCCAATGAGCTGCACACGATTAAAATCGCGATTCACGCCGAAGGCGACAACATTCAGAGAATCAGGTACACAATTTCGACGGATATCCAACCACCGGACCCCGCAAAGGCCGCATTTCCTCAGATTGCTCTCAGCGGGGAGGCATTGGGAGTGCTCGAAATAGAGCGGGAGTGAAGTGGAGATCAAACTCGGCGCACCGGTCCATTTCGTGGATAGGATAAGGGTTTCGTAGTGCATAGCCAAGCACGTCACCCTGAGTGTGCCCACCAGCGCTGCGCACCGGTCCATTTCGTGGATGACATCAGGGTTTCCTGGCGCGTTGGCCAACTTCGTCATCCTGAGTGAGCCAACCAGCGCTACGCACCGGTCCATTTCTTGGATGAAATCATCTAAGTTCTATGCAACCGACGCGTATGCATCTGCGTGTACGATAAATAAGCTGAATAAAACCTCTTCCTCCCCCTCTCTTCCAAGAGAGGGGGACGGGGGGTGAGTTGTACGAGACCCCACAGAGGCATGGTCCGTAGCGAAGACAGCGGTGCTTATGTCTCCGAATGGTCAAGGCAACATCGTCACCATGAGGAGTCACGACAAGATAAACTACGATCGAGGCTCAATACTTTGCAGAGTGACGTCTCGAAGGGTGATCGGTGAGTAAGTTATCTCGATCGAGCCTCCTCGTGAGTTACGGAACGAATCACCCTTCGAGACGCCGCCGACACAAGCTCCCGGAACAATCGACACTCACACCACGGCGGCCCTTCTTATGACATCATGCAAGGCCTGATCTCATAAACTCATCCCCTCGATCCCGACCTCTCCCCCCGGCCCCCTCTCCGCTTCCGAGGTCGTAGCTTTCCGCCGCTGCGGAGAGGGGGAGGAGGAATGATCTGAAAAGTAATCTGTATCATGTGAAATATTTTCTCCCCCTCGGCCCCTTCTCCCTCTCCCCTACCCCCATAGGCGCTAACTTAAGCAGGTTCCGACC
>CAYJMN010000109.1:0-17410 GCA_964371045.1 uncultured Chromatiales bacterium
ATTCATGGATCCACCACTTTTTCCGGACGAAATGTGGTGGATTCATGGATCTACCGCCTTCAACTCGCGGTTGGGGACGACGCCAGTGGCGGTGGATTCGTGCCCGTATCCGGCACAGTGGTCCACAAGAGTACCCTATCGGGGAGCGTCTGGGAAAGGGAGGTCACCGAACAGCTGACAAGCAGCAGGGCCATCTGGCTGAGTATCGGATCGATGCGTGTGATGATGGCATCTCGATTGGAATTCGCATCTCAGATGTGGCAGTCCTAATCTCGAATGACGTTAGACGTGATTTTTTCAACATAAAGGCTCATTCAGAAGTGGGGCGATGCCGATTATGCTGCTACGTCGACTCGGTCCTGAAGCGCGTTTCAATCCGAGCCATTCAAAATTTCAAACAGTATCACCAGCCGTCCCGCCATTGTGTCCTCTTCGCGCACACGCATGAATTCCGCATCCACATACGTGGTAAACGTATGCTTCCAGCCGATGTCCATGAGGATGCTGAACCACGAGTTCACCCGCGTCTCGATACCTCCGCCGAGCGTCATGCTATACACACTGGTTCCGCCGATGGCTCAACGAAAATCCTCGGCTGGCGAATCCCACCCCTCCTGGCGATACCGGAAGGCCAAAGTTTCGCGCTCCAGTACCGCGACGTTGTACTCTCCGCAGAGATACGGAGTCAGGGCGGAGTTACTGAGACGATAGCGGATGGAGATCGGGATGTCGTAGCCTCGAGATGCGGAGAAATACATCTGGTAATACGGATCAGCGGACCACTGCGTATTTCCCCAGCCGACGTCTGCGCCGTCCATATCAACCTGCTGGGTAAAATATCTCCCGCTGCGGGTCTTGAAGCCAACACCTACGGTCAGGTACGTGCTTATGTCCGCCTCCGCGACTATTTCCAGGTCGAAGCTGTCGTTATTGGAATCCATCTTCTCTCGGCCGAGCACCTCGACATTGAGCGTGTACGGCGTAGGCATTGCGCCAACACCGATTCGAATGCTCTGTGCATGGGTGTCATTCCAAGTAATGAACAACAGCAAGAGCACTGCAGCGTGGATGGAGCGGTGCTTCATTGCGCGCCTCCTTCCAATGGAAACACGATGCCGAAGCGCCAGACCGCACGCAGAGGTGCCTCCCAGGTGACCATGTCGGTATCGATCGGATCTGTAAGGTGCTGATTCAGCGTCCAATCAATCATCAACGAGACTCCAGGACTCACCACACAGATCCCAGCTCCGAATTGTACTCCGGTAAAAAACGTCGATAATTCTTCGAAGCGGACGACGGCCAGCGGACGATCAGTGGAGGCATAGTCTTCGCTGTGGAAATACGCTTCGTCACCGTATGCATAACCGAGGAAGCCCCCGAGAGAAATGAAGGGATACCAATTTCCCACGGAAGCACTTGCGCGGATGCACACCGGCAATTCGATGGCATGCATTGGTGGTGTACCTGCTTCCACACGTCCCTCCAACTTTTTAAACACTTTAGGGAACTGACGCACCGAGCCGCTACTGACCTCGCCGTACTGTGGCGAAAGCACCAGCGTGAACATTTCGGACAGACCGATCTCGTACAAGGCGCCGATCGAGAATCCAGAATCTCGTTCCGTTGTATCCGCCAACCCATGCCAAGTGACATGTTTCTCGGGGCTCGAAAAACCTAGAAACAACCCCGCCGCGCTCTGGTGCTGGGCGTGGATCTCCGCGGGACCGGACACAGCGATCATGAAAATAACGACGAACGTAAACAGGCAGGATCGCCTGAAAGACAGGATGCACCATGAACTCATCGATACTCTCTGCAAGAGTGAATAAGATGCTTTGAGCCTGTATCAGCGTTGATAATATACGCGCGAGGATTCGCGAACAAATTGCGGCACTATTTTTTAGCGGATATTGCTGACCATTTCTCCCGGTGCTTCCCGCTTTCCCTACTTTCGCAATTCAGAAATTACTGTCCGGCGTTTAACGTTCGGATTATGCGTTTTGCGAGTACCTCATTGATCTCCGCATAGCGCGGTCTTGGTTGCATAACACCTGTCTATGGGTTGTGATACAAATCATGACGGCTTCCATGACGCAACATTTCGCAGCCCTCGTCCTGGAGCTTTGCGATAAGCTCACGGCGTTTCATGCAACTTCCAACTCGGCTTCCTTCCTGATGCCGGGAATGCTTTCCTTACGAAAAGTCTCATAGAGATCGCGGAGATTTTCTTTCAAATCATCCAGAGATTCTCCCTGGGTCCAATGATCCGGATATTCCTTCAAAAAACCCAGATACATCCCGTCGCGATCCTGCCAGTATGTGAATCGTGTTTTCATATCGCTTTCGGTTGATGGCCTTAGTATGAGAGTACGTAGTTGTGCCCAGGTACTTGACGAACGGTGATTTCTTCCTGAACGAAGAACCTGGCCAGCAATAAAATTCGGCGATTTGCCGCTCAGTCGCAAGTTACGTACGCGGATTTCCGCTGATTATTGCGGATAAAGACGTACGCGGATAACGCGGATGAATACGGATTGACGCGGATAAGAGAATTGCAGACTCCATATCCGTATGGCCTGTGCAATACAGGAACCGGGCCGGGAGCACAACCGCGAATCCCGGCGTTCGAATAACCGCACGACCTGACGGCGACAAATTTTTAAAAAACTCTTATTCGCGCCAATCCGCAATAATCCGCGTGAATCCGCGTACGTCTTTATCCGCGTACGGCTTTATCCGCGTACGTCTTTTTCCCATCATTTTCGTGGAAAAAACACCTATCTTACATGTTGCCCTGCTTCGGCAACTCTTTCAGCCGGGGCGCTGTTGTAAATCCTGTGTCGCATCCTTCGTACAACGCCTGAATTACTTTATGAAATACATTTCTTCGCCCGCTCCCGCACTCGTTCTTCTGATCATTCTTCTTTCAGTATCCGCATTTGCTCAAGGCCCCGCCGGACGGGCGGCTGAAGGCATCACCGCACGCATTCTGGACGCGGAGACGGGCGCGCCCGTCGAGTACGCCAGCGTTGTGCTGTACCGGAGTCTCGATAGCTCGATGGTGCAGGGAACGATTTCGAATCGCGAGGGACGCATGCAACTTGGCAGGGTCGAAGCCGGGCGCTACTACCTCAAGGTGCATTTCATGGGTTATGACGAATTGACCGTGGACGATATCCGCACCTGGAAAACCAACGAACACCTGGAATTGGGTGACCTTCGCATCACGCCCCACACCATCGAACTGGATCAGGTGGACGTTGCCGCGGACAGAGCACCTGTGGAATATGCGATCGACAAGAAAGTGATCAACGTGGACAGACAACTGACGGCGGCTTCGGGAACCGCCGTGGATGCGCTGCAGAACGTTCCTTCGGTAACCGTGGAACTCGACGGCACCGTCAAACTGCGCGGCAGCAGCAGCTTCACCGTACTCATTGACGGCAAACCCACGCCGCTGGATGCATCCGACGCGCTGGCGCAGATTCCCGCGAGTTCTATCGAAAACATCGAGATCATCACCAACCCCTCGGCCCGCTACGATCCCGAGGGTATGGCCGGCATCATCAACGTCATCATGAAAAAGGAAGGCCGGTCGGGGTACAGCGGCCTCGTTAATATGAGCGCGGGAGTCAACGACAAATACGGTATGGATGCGATGTTCACCAGAACCGAGCCCGGGTATTCGTACTTTTTCGGCGCGGACTACAGAAAGCGCTACTCCACCGCCGAGGAACGCGAAGATCGAAGCTTCATCAACTCGGGCGAAACGCTGTTTAATGCCACATCCGGCGAATCGTATCGCCAGGGAAAAAACTGGGGTCTCCGCGGCGGCGGGTCGCTGGCGCTCGGAGAAAAAGACAATGTGAGCCTGAGTCTCCGTTACGGCGACCACAACCACGGCGGCGGCGCGGGTTTCGATTATCGCGAGTGGACTAGCAGCGCTCCGGTACCTTTGACACAGTTCATCAAACAGTCTGAAAACCGCGGCGGAACGTATTTTTCCTCCGACCTCGATTACCGACACGGCTTTGGCGGCAAGGGTCATGAACTCGCCGCGCAGTTTTCCTTCATGCGCCGGGAGGGCGAGGAGCTTTCCGTCGATGAACTTCTGGACGCATCGCGCGCCATCGTGAGCGGACGACAGGCCACCGAAGACGGTCCGATGCAACGCATTCAGGCCAAGCTCGATTATACCCTCCCTCTCGGTGAATCGTCGAAATTCGAAAGCGGTTATCATACCTTCGGCCACGACTGGGAGGATATCACCACGCTCGCGGATTACGATCCCGCATCCGGGCGCTATGAGATTCTCCCTGAATACAGCAGGAGCACCACATATTCGGGCCGCGTCCATGCGCTCTATGCAATGTACGGCGGGACCTACGGCGACCTCGGCTTACAGGCCGGTCTGCGCGGCGAAACCATGAATCGCAGCGTCGAACTGGCAAACGGAGGGGGACCGTACGACGTCGACATCTTCGATCTTTTCCCGACCTTGCATGCATCGTGGAGCATCACGCCGCTGCAGCAGCTCATGGCGAGCTATACCCGCCGCGTGGAGCGTCCGCACGGCTGGAATCTCGAGCCCTTCGAAACCTGGATGGACGCATTCAACATCCGACGCGGCAATCCGAAGCTCACGCCCGAGTTTATCGATTCCTACGAAGTCGGCGTCCAGACGCACATCGGAACGAGTCTCCTCTCCGCAGAGCTATACCATCGCGTGACGCACGACAAAATCGAACGCATACGCAGCGTCTACCGCGACAACATCACCTTGCACACCGTGGAGAACATCGGTCAACAGTTCGCCACCGGCGTCGAACTCATGCTGAACGTGGATGTCCTCAAAATGTGGGATGTGTATCTGCTCGGGAATCTCTACAACGACCGCATTGAGGGAGCGTTGAACGAGCAGGACTTTTCGCAGGAGCAGTTCACCTGGAACGCGCGCCTCAACAACACATTCACGCTCGCTCCGGGCACGCTGCTTCAGGCGAACGTCAGTTACAATAGTCCCGCCGTCTCCGCGCAGGGTCGCACCGAAGGGTACATCGTGACCAATCTCGCGCTGCGACAGGAGTTCTTCCGCGGCCGTCTCTTCGCCACGTTGGATATCAGCGACGTCCTCAAAACGGCCGAACGCGAAACCTCCTCGGCGGGTCCGGATTTCACTGCGTACAACTACACCCTCCGCGAAGCTCCTGTCGCCATGCTTACCCTCCGCTACGTCATCGGCTCCAACGGCAAAGAACGCAAGCGCGAAAACGGCGATGGAGAAGAAGGCATGGATGAGTTTTGATTTACGATTTACGATTTACGATGTACGATTTACGATGTACGATTTACGATGTACGATTTACGATTTACGATTTACGACTGACGATTTACGATTGACGATTGACGAAATGACGAATGACTCTGGCATGGAGTCCAGGCGGAATGGATCAGAGATCAACCTGGCCGGAGATTGGAACTCGGATTTGTGCTGATTATCCTGAGGGAACGGGCGATCTTGGGTTCCGGAAGAGTGCACAAGAAAATGGCTCTCGCCCCAGTGTGAATATTTTCTATCTTGCGAAATGGATACGGGAGAATTCAAACAACGGACAAAAAACTTCGGTATTCGGACGATTCGCTTGGTCGCTGCGCTACCCTCTTCTTCGATTGTGCCTGTGATCGCCAGGCAACTGGTCAAGTGTAGCACCTCTGTCGGCGCTAATTACCGTGCAGCATGTCGGGCGCGGTCTACCGCTGACTTCATCGCAAAGCTGAAGATAGTCGAAGAAGAATGCGATGAGAGCCTCTACTGGTTCAAGGTCATCGTCGAGGCTCCTGACTTCGCCAATGCAGCACCCTCATGTTTCGGTAATAACGGCACGATACACCTGCTGTTGTTCGTCCGTCATAGCCAAGATTTGCCGTTGAGCGATTTTCGAATCCGGTAAATAGTACTCGAGCTCATACATCGTATGGGTCAACTCTCCGGCTCGTGCCGGACTGATCGACGTACCACTCTTCGCCAAACACCATTCGAGTTCCTTGTAGATCGCATAGGCAACGAAGGCAATACTCAGATGCGCTTCGATGCGTCGTTTGCGATAATGATGAATTGGCCGAATACGCAGATCCGTTTTCGAAATACGAAACGCTTTCTCGATCTGCCATAAATGACTGTACTGTTCAATGACCTCCAGCGGTGACAACTGCGTGTTGGTCAGATACCCCTTCAAACCATCCCATCGTTGATCCTCGGCAATTTTATTTTCATCAATCCGGACAAGGATTTCGCCATCGAGCGCCAGATATTTGTTGTACCCGCGCTGGTTCAAGTGCTGTTTGGTCAACCGACCCGATTTCACCCGTTTATCGAGACGCGCCACACCCTTTATCCTGTTCTTCCGGTCGCGGTGCGCACGTTTGTCCGAATAGGAAACAATCAGCCGAATCCCATCCTCTCGCGTCAGAACGAAGTGTTCCCCATGCCGCATCCCACAGGCCCTAGTGAGGATCTCCCGTTTGAGTACATCACTTTCATTCTTGATTCGCGCTGCAAGAATGAATTCATACGTTTGCTCCGATAAGGACGTGAGATTCGGTTTCGAGAGCATCGCCGCATCTGCGATCACGACCGGTCGCGCAAGTCCGTAGAGCTGCTCAAATCGCGCAAGGACCGGCAGGAGGGTATGCCCTTCAAAGGTGTTCCCTTCAAAGATGTCATAGCCGATCGGGAGGCCACGCTCTCCGACAAGCAATCCGAGTAAAATCTGTGGGTGCTGAAATTTGCCGTCCTTGGAAAACCCGGTCTTCCGCAAATCATCTTCATCCGCCGCTTCGAAATACAACGTGGTCACATCGTAGAAGAGAGCCGTCAGAACCGTCACGCGCGTTCGCGTATGCTCATAGACGATGCGTTCTGTCTGCGCCTGATACCGATAATGGAATCGATCCAACGCATGATACAATGCGCTAATAGAGACCGTCACACCTTGATAACGGTCTAAATAATCGACGGTTTTCAGTTTGCTTCCGGGATAGGCGAGACGCGCGATGACCATGTGGCGAAACAGCGGCTCGGGAATTTGATTGAACCCCATGCGATCAAATAATGTCCCGTAGATCAGCTCGGGACCGATGGTGTGGACCTGCGCATTGCCTAACGTCGAAACGAGGTTCTCCACAACATGGTCATGCGGGGTACGAAGCGCGAACAGTTCTGTTTGGCCAGGATCGGGATTCCGCAGAAGACTCTGCGCTTGAAGCACGAGTCGTTCGATCTGATCAGGATCTGACGAGGTTCCAACCGTGGTGATTACCCGATATCGACCATGAGCTTTTGCGATGATCTGGACACTAATCGAACCGCTTCGATTTTTGTTCTTTCGCACAAACATGATCGAATATTAACCGTGCAGCACCCAAAACGCAAACCGAAATCACTCTAACTCATTGAAAATAAACACTTTTATCTGTCGATCCAGAGGGCCATGGCGAAGTCAGGAAGATAGTCGAAGAAGAATGCGATGAGAGCCTCTACTGGTTCAAGGTCATCGTCGAGGCTGGGTTGATGAAAGAACATCGGGTATCACTTTTGCACAAGGAGGCAAACGAAATTCTCTCGATGGTGGTCGCATCGATCAAAACATCACGTGCGAGTGATAAAAATAATAAAACACACGGTGATGTAATTGACTCAAATCGTCAATCGTAAGTCGTAAATCGTCCGCCCTCCTCAAATCGTAAATCGTCAATCGTAAATCGTAAATATTATAGTCGTACCATCATCACCGAACTACTTCCCGCATTCGTCAGCAGGCGACCGATGTAGATACCTGAACGGAGGCTGCCTGCGTCGAAAAGGACGGCATGCTCACCGGCTTCTCGCAACTCGTCGACGGGCACAGCTATTTCCCTTCCGAGTTGGTCGTGCACGCTGAGGCGGACTTGCGAGGCGGCGGGGAGGAAATAACGGATAATGGTGGATGCTACAAAGGGATTGGGGTGGTTCGCCACTATCCGAATATTTATTGGACGGGAGGGCTCGCGTACGGGACTGACCTGCTCCAACAATACAAGCGTATCGTGGATCGTCAATGAGCCTGACCGTGTCGTGCCGACCACGGAGGTTATTCCTGTTCCGTACACCGCCGTGATCCTGAAGGTTGAACCATCGCCGAAGATCGAAACATCAGAGCTTACAAACCGGACGGTGTCGCTCTCCGGATCCGCGAGAAGCGCGGACGGTGCGAGCACAGGGAACGGCGGTTGAATAACACCGATCACATCCTCGTTCAGTGCCCTGAACTCGAATCCTCTGTCAAGCCCTTTATACCCGAAGTTCGATGCGGTACCGGAATAATAGTACAGAAAACGAGCGTCCTCTCCGCGGAACTCGAGAATGCGCACCTGCGAAATCTCGTCGGTTCCGGACGGATCGGAAACGGTTTTCCCGATATTGTGCACGCGAATCCATCTGGTCGAGTCGATGGGCGGTGAAAATGCGTAGCGCACCTCCGATACACTGTCACTCTGCACCACCGGGCCAATTGTCGAAATTCGATGATGCCGGTAGCGCAGCGTTTTGGCTTCATGCGGCAGGATAAGCCCGAGAAGGTCGAAATAGGTTCCGCGCCCGGCACGCACGCCATTCGAATATTGCCGGACGCTCCCGCTCGCGCTGTTGAGCGTCACACGATACCGCAAAGTATCCTCAACGCCGGGATCGCGATCCAGAAAAAAGCGGTCGGGCGCGGTGACGAAAGCCACGTGCGTCCATATGGAATCACCGGCAGCTCGTTCGATTTCCGCGTCCATCCATGCACCGGCGGTAGGATCGGTCCAGGCGACGAGAATGTTCAGGCTGTCGCGCGTGCTGTGACCGGAGGCCGTTACCGTGAATGGCGCGTCCGCCGGAAAACGCACATTGTACAACGTCGCATCTGCTCCGATAACCAATACCTCCGCCTCCGATATTGGCCAGGCATCCATGACGTGGCGATCAGCGGAGAGCCAGGACCAGTGCGTGCCGCCGTCCGTAGTGCGGTACACACGCTGCGTTCCGCTCCAGTCGCTCGCGACAAACAGGCAGAAGCGGGTTTCATCGATGGAAACGAACGTCGTTTGTTTTGGGGCGATGGACACCATGTAGTCATCATCCGGGAGCAGGACCGGCAGGAAATCCACGCCACCCGGGCTGGTTGCGAAGACGCTGCGCGGGGACCCGTCACCCGTCACCACCGTCCGCCCTTCCGCATCCACCGACACGCGATGCACGACATCGGGAAATGTGCGTTCGGACCATGTACGGCCTGCGTCGGTGGTCAGTCCGAGTTTGTCCGACAGTGAAGCAACAAGCCACGCGGAGTTCAGATTAAAACGCTCGAGCTTCTGCGGCGTAATCGGAGGATTCAGCGGCTGGAAGGTCCGGCCCCGATCGCTGCTTCCGAACAGCCGATTCTGAACCGTGCAGAGCATGGACGAATCCGACACCCTGCACACATTCGAGAACGCCGCCAGAGGATGAACGGCAAGGCGCTCCGATTGCGGGAAACTGTACAGATCCCAGCTCGCGCCGAAGTCGTCGGTCCAGGCCAGCGTGACCTGATTCACGGTTTGCACGTCGATAAACACCAGCAATCCCCTGCCGCCTTTCATCCAGTCCCAGTGCAGCCTCTTCCCCGCAACCGCCGGGAGCGACACCGCTGACCAGTTCCTCCCGTTATCCCGCGAGAGATACATCGAATCTCCCGTGGCCATCAAGAGTTCATCGTCGGCGAGATGCTTGTACGATTCCCACCATGCGGGCGTCGGCAGCGCTTCCCATACGGTCTGGGATCGCAATTCCGGACCAAAGACGAGGCTTGCGAAGAGAACGAGGAAGGTGGTGTATTTCCATGTCATGCGTCGGCACCGGATAATGTATGAATACCACAGACGTGAGCATCGGGTCTGTTGACGAAAAAAGATAATAGAACGAAATGTGTTCAATATCAAGACGGAGGCGGTGAATTCGCCGCCTCCGTCGCCTACATCGAACACTACAACGAGAAAGGGATAACATGTATTCGGACGATACCTGCTGGGGAGATCATTGAAAAAGTGAAACGCCCATGTGCTGTCCTTGCTAAGGTACCATCTGAATGAATCACTTCGCTAGCACCCCTGAAAGAGGCGTCGACGCGATTGTGTCACTTAGTCTACACTTCCTCATGATCCGCGCGTTATATCGCTGCCGGTTTATTAGTACTGCTTTGTAAACTTGCGAATGTACCTTCCGTCTATGCCGATTTCATGGTATCCGTTATCGGCGCCGGTTGCTTTGAACATTGCGATGAGGAGCGTGGAATCCGTAATAAACACCGGGTCGATTCCGGCAAACATGCAATAATCGCGCTGTGTATTTATTGCCGCTACCGGATCTATTGTTTTCGATGGATCCTCCAGGAACTTCTCCATATCGATTATCCAGACGTTGGGTGTGTTTATAGTCGGCGGATTTGACCAGCCTCTCAACGCGAGATATTTGCCGGATGGTGAAAAACTAGCAGCGATATTGCCATCGGCAGAAGGATACCCATCAAGCTTAAAGCGCAGGCCGTTGATCAAGCGCTCTCCACCTTCAACGTTTTCATAACCAAACCAATGTTGGCCATCGAGCGATTGGGTTACTTTATAATGGACGGGATGAACCGTTTTCCGCTCTTGAGGGACATAGAGCATTGGATAAAACAGTAGCGAGTCTGCTCTGGCGTTTGACCCATAAAGCCACTTTGGCTTGTTGATCCCTGAACCTGATTCAGCGCCCCATGCTGGGTAAACTGAAGGCGTAACGCGCTCGATCACTTTTCCGTTAATATCGATGATGTAGGCGTTAGCTCCGAGGACCCAATTTCCGTTGCCGCTCGTGTCTGTATGCGTCAGTGCCGTGATGACCATTCTGTCCGGCAGGTACGGACACCACGCGAAACCGGAAATAAGAGTCAGGCTAACATTTGCGGGAAGACTTATTCGTGGCAACTCCTCATGGTTTCCATAATGCAAATCGATGAGGACTATGCGGTTATATGCGTTCATGGCCGCGAGAAACTTGCCGTCAATGGAAACCGCGCCCTCTCCGAATCCCCTGGACCATTCGGGAAAAATATATCCGTATGAGCCAGAAATAGGTCCTGGGCAATCCGAAGGCCCTTGCGGCTCCGGTGCATTCTCGCATGAAACGAAGCAATACGCCGCAGCCGCAAGCAGTGCCGTCTTCAGAATATTACGCACGTGATTACCTCTGTGTTGTCAATGTACTGGTAAATGTCCTGATGGTTTTTGGGAAATGTACCAAGGCATGGTATAATCCGCTTTCCACCCACCGGAGGTCCAAAGAAACCGGGTGTTTCGAATCAAACCCCGATGGGAGCACTGCTTCGTACACCTTCCTCCCGAGATTGTCCTGAATCCGGAGAACAGCGCCACCTCCTGGAGCATCTTCGTTGGTTAAGATGTTCACCTCCCCTCTTGACGGGTTCGGGTACGCGGCGATGCCGAAACCGGCAGGGCCTTGTACCAAGTTATCAACTGCGGTAATGCTGGCCAAGTCGCGGTAGAACAGCATAATTAGTAATTAAGATATTTCAAGGCATATAAGGAGTAATTCCCGATGGAACCCGGCGGCTCTATCTTTGGTCCCCAGGTATTCCCATAAAGGATGGCTCGACAGCCGTCCGACCAGTTGGGAAAGATGGATACGGATAGGTAGCCGGGATTCGTGTTGACGTTAAGGATCTGTTTTGAGCCCGTGGTCCGATCGATGATGCCCAATTCAGTGTCGGTGTACGTGCTGTGCCCTCCGATTCCTCTCGGATAACTCGAGTACAAGATTTTGTCTCCCGTCACGTTGTAACGCGCCCAGACGAACTGGTTCGGGAAGCTACTCGGCAGCGTGTGATACGATTTTGCACGAAGATCGAATTCCACGAGTTTTGCCGTAGTATCATTTCGATGCACCGGGATCAAGAGAACCCGATCGGACCTTCCTACATCGAAACCGTGGACTACCTCTGTGGGACCGACTTCGGAATTGGCGCTCAATAGGAGGCTGTCGACACCCTCGCTTCCCGTGGAAAGAAAATAACCGGCGACATACCCATGTTTTGGATGAGCATACGAGTAATAGACGAATGAAACACCATCGCTCAGATATTTCGCGCTCGAAACACTGAATGATGAATCCAGAATCTCGTTCATGATGCCGGTTTTGAGGTCTATTTCGTGAAGTGAGCCTACAGAGACGTCTGAATATTGCGATTTGACCACGAGGAGCCTGCTCCCGTTGAAGTTCACGGTGATGTACAGATATCTCCACGTTTCCCGGTCACGAGACACCGAGTCCCGGATCACATGGAAATCTGCATCGACATGGCACCATCCTAGCGGCCGTGCATAGTAAATGATTTCACCTACCTGTACGCCCATCCGAAAGTCGCCGCTGCGCATCGGATCGGAGCTTCGGTCCTTGATCAGGACGATATCCGGATTTGCGTCTCCGCCTCCCGTGGGACCATCGTCCGCACAGCCGGCAAGGAGAAACATCATGATAATTCCAAAACTGAAGCGGCGCATGAACATGAGTGTCATTCCTTAATTATCTCAAACTATTGTTGCTTTCCATCGTGATCCCTTTCCGCAACGAGTGATCAGTTGATCGGATTCCCATGGCGATCATCACACCTAACCTCGCCTGTTGAATGCAAATCGGAAATCTGGGCGGTCACTTTACCAGTCAAGGTATACAGGAGACCAAGAGCGGATACAAAGGTAAAACGAATGCTACTCATGATTTACTCCAGAAGAATCAGTTCAGGGTGGGAAGGCAAATTTATGGACACAATATTAACAATATGAATGCTTCAGAGTATCACTACCCGGCGTAGCACAACATCACTTTCTGTGAGAGCACGCAGGATATAAACGCCGGGCGGGACTTTCGCTCCGGTATCGGAGAGACCGTCCCAGGTGAGGTGCAGCGTGCGTTCGGGCGATTGGCTTGTGAGAATGGTCTTGATATGGGCCCCATAAATGTTGAACAACTCTATTCGAATGTATTCGGATGGCGGTTTTTGAATAACGATGGACACGAATTGGAAGGAAGGATTGGGAAACACTTCGACTGACAGAGCTTCAGGCTGAGGCTGAAGGGTGGCTTCAAGGCTCGTGAGTACCGAGTCCCCGTTCTCGTCTACAATCAGATGGCTGATGTACAGATCTTCCCACCAGTTGTAAAGCATCGTATTTCTTCTCGAAGCGAAGATAAGTGTCTTCCCGTCCGAAGAAATGGCAGGATGCTCATCAAGACCGGAACTCGCGGTCCAGATCGGGCTATCCGTCGAATCCGCATAACTGTTGATGTTCAGCCTTCGTGCACGCCCCCATGCCCCCGTGCTATCCCGAACGGATACGAGGAGTTCGTAATTATAAAACCGATCGAACTTCTTCGAAAAATACAGCTTTTTACCGTCCGCTGTCAGAGATGGGGCGATACTTTCCCAGCTTTGCGGCCTAATTCCTCGCGGATCTCGCGAAGGACAATAAATATCGTAGTTCACGCTATGCTCAAGATCGCATCTTTCCCCCCAATGTTGGTTCTCCTCATCCCATGTGGAAACATGAATCGAGGTACCGGGGAATTCGATGGTTCCGTGACAGTTCGTCTTCCCTCCGCCATCGAAGAAAAACTGCATTCCATCGGACGAAAGGTGAATGGTTTCTGCGATCACCGGCCTGAGCGCATACTTCGCTGTCTGCCACTCGATCCACCGGCTTGTGTCGGTCCACATGAGCATGGGTTCGGGCGGGAGCCATTTCAGACTGTCGTCGCTCCATTTCGTGGTAAACACCGCCCATGCTCCTCCGACCGATCCGCAAAAGTAGAAGGTCTTGTTGTCGGGCCCCATGCACGACCCGCGGACGAAGCTGTAATCCTTCGTCGCGGGAAAAATCTGGCACTGCGTCCAGCCCGTGTCCGAGAATGTAGTCGTGCAGATACGTCCGAGCTTGCCGAGGTAATAAATCGTTTTTCCGTCCGGTCCCCACGACGGGTACATGTTCGTATCATCCCAGGTATTCACCCAGAAGGGCAGTCGCTCCGGCTCGCTCCACCGCTCGACCGCGTAGGTGGTGTCGCAGTCGTAGACCTGGGCGCACACCCTACCGATCAAGGTATAAATGAGAACGAGAGCGAACACAAAGGTAAAACGAATGCTACTCATGAGTTACTCCAGAATACATCATTTCGAAAGGGAGACGGTATATTCAAGTCCACTCGCGGTGCATGACACCTCGAGATTCATCGCGATCGCCTGTGCGGTCGTGATCGTTTCCGATATATAGCAAGAAAAATAACCGGGCGCGGGCAACCTCACGGTCCATGGTATCGATGAGTGATTCACCGACGCAACACGAGGAAGCACGCGTGGAAAAAACGGCGTACCGACTCCCCGCCATCCCCAAGCCTCCCATGGACAACATGCCGCGAGCCGCGACGATATCACAAAGACGCGGGGGGGGAGTGGGGAGTATCGCATCTTTTTATCTTTTTTTTATTCCGAAAGGAGACTGAGCCAGTGTCGACATGGAATCCTCATCAATCGGGTATCTGATCAATAGGATCGAATATAGCGAAGCAGGAAATACAATGCAAAATTGTCAAAATCCTGCCTCGCAGTTCTCCCCCGCCGCTCTCTGCGCCCCGCGGCCAGCGTTTCCCGTCACGCCAGCAAGTTCAATCCCCTCTCGCTACGCTGCGGGTATATACGATTGCCCCGCAATGAATCCGTGTGCATGCAACCACGCCGTGATGTGCTTCCTCGCATCGCGACTGCCAACGTAGGGCAAAACGAAGCATGCGTCCGATGGAGGGAGCTGATCCGGAGATATCACTGGAATGCCGTGAATGGTCTGGCCGATTTTATCAGTGTCGATATCGACCCAGGCGGTGATGTGCACGCCGTATTGCTCGAGCAGAGCCGCGCGCTTGCGCGTTGGTCGCCCCGCACCCCAGACGATGACGTCCGGCCAGGTCGGCGCATGCTGCTGCAGCCAGCGTGCCAGATACTCCGCCTTGATTGCATAGAACGAATCCGGGGAATAGCGTTGGTCGATGCGCGACAGCCGGGTGGGTGGATCGTCCCAGCGAAGAACATTTGCGTCGACTTTAGCGAAGCGCACACCCGCCTCCATCCAGCGCAGCCATAGCTCGTAATCTTCGGGAAAGGCGCCGTCGCGATACCCCCCAAGCGCATCGACGAGCGAACGCCGGAACATCACCGATGGATGTGCAATGGGTGATTCTATGAAGCGCGACAGCGCGATGTCGTCAGGGGTGCGGACCGCGTTCAGCCAGTCCACATGCAGCGCATATCCCTTCGCCGAGCGTGCATCGCCTCCGAACAACACCAACCCGCTGACGACGCCAATATCCGGATGCGCATCGAGATAATCACTCTGCAGAAGCAGCCGCCCCGGGAGACTCTCGTCGTCGGCATCCATACGGGCTACATACGTACCGCGCGCGGCTGCGATGCCGGTATACAGCGCTCCGACTATGCCACGATGCGGAGAATGAATCACACTCAGCCAGGGACGCGTAGAGTCAGCTTCGTCGAGCACACTCCTCGTGCCGTCGGTTGAACCGTCATCGACAACGATCACCTCAACGCTGTCGCCGGTACGGATGTCGAGGCTGTCGACAGCGGGCAGGAGCGTCCCTTCCGCATTGTATGCGGGAAGGACCACCGAGATATGGGGAGCTTCGGTCACTTCGTGATTCTTTCAGGACAGGAACAATAACGCGGCGACCGCGAGCGCGAGGGCGATGTAATTGCGCACGGCGAGCTTCTCTTTCCACACCAGTACGCCGACCAGCGTCGACAGCAGGATGACGCCGATGCCGTTGACCGGAAACACCACCACGCCGGGCAGCACGCCTATGGCGCTCATGAAAAAGTAGGCGGCGAACATATTGAGTACTCCCAACAGCGCGCCACTCAGTACCACCGGCACCGAAATCCGTTCCTTGCGCACGATCACCGCAGTGCTGCCGATAAAAAACGCCGTACCGAAAATCACGACGAGGACTTCGTAGAGATTTCCGACAGGGAAGTGTTCTTTTTGCAGCTTGAAGAGGAAGTCCGTCAAGCCGTACGAAAAGAACAGCACCAGGCCCCAGCCGAACCCGCTGCCGAACAGCGTCTGAATGTCGCCTTTCGTTACGGGTCCCCGGGCGGCGAGCGGCAGCGCGATGAAGGCCAGCGCGATGCCGATGATTTGCATGATGAGCGGCGTCTCGCCGAAGAGGAGAATCGATGCCAGCGTGGGAATAACCGCCGAGATGCGCATCAGCGTTACCGGCAGCACCATGCCGAGTTTTTTCACGGACATCATCAGTATCCAGAAACACCAGATGAACAGGGCGCCGAGAAACACGGAGAGCAGCAACAGCCGAATATCGCTGAACGGCGCGACCTTTCCGCCGGAGCCGATCAGCGCGCCGACAGTCGCGACAAGATAGTTCGTCGCGAAAAGCACGAAAGACGGATAGCCCTTTATTCCGGCATACTTGATGATGGTCGCGATTCCGACGGAACAAAGTACGGCGAGTGCGAGAAAATGCATGTCAGGGAGTTCCTTCCTCGAATCGTTCGCGAAACCGCACCGGCACCCGCAGCGGCTTGCGACGATCATAATCGAAAAACACAATGCCGGTTTTCACCAGCGCGATTTCCTTAGCATCGGCCTGCCTCGTAATGCGGTACAGCAAGTCGCAGCCGCTCCCCGAGAAGCCTCCGGCTCCCACGCCGATTTCGAGCACGTCGCCGTAATGCGCCTCGCCGCGATACACAATCGCCGCATCGCTCATAATGATAGCGCGGCCTTCAACGTCATGCTCGGTGTATCCCATCGACGCGAGAAATCGTACCCGCGCCTCGTGAACCAGCGACAACACCGCATCGTTGCCCAGGTGTCCTCCATAATTGATGTCGCCGATGCGGACCGGAATGGTAGTGGAGAATGGAAGCGTGGGCGGCATCGTGAGAGTGATTCGGGGCATGGTGGATTTACGATTGACGATTTACGATTTACGATTTACGATTGTGATTACATGGGTTAACTGTAAAAAAGTATCGTCATGCTGAGCGTAGCGCCGGAGAAAATGCTTGGATCAATGGGAAATGCGTTTCCCGGCGTTCCGCTACCGCGGAAAAGCACGGCGTTCGGGCTTCATCGGTGTTCATATGTCCGGAGCATCACATATCATAAGCAGCGCTGCGCGCCGGTTTATATCGAGTGTGACATGGGCTAAATGTAAAAAAAGTATCGTCATGCTGAGCGTAGCGCCGGAGAAAATGCTTGGATCAATGGG
>CAYJMN010000110.1:0-16935 GCA_964371045.1 uncultured Chromatiales bacterium
CATCGAGCCACCACTGGCCGCCTTGAGCCGTCCAGGGCATGGAGAGCCCGCCGCCGGTCCAAAGTTCGACGTATTGCGGGACAGGCAGCGGGTCGTAATGTTCGGCTTCGAAGTGCAGATGCAGCGGCGTGAAGACGATGCCGCTGGACGCGTTGGGTACGACATGCACGCGGTGATCGCAGCCGGTGATGCTCCCCTGCTCGTCGCTGCTCCAGGTCCAGGATATGGGATACATGCCGACGTTGGAGAGCGCGGCGGTGGTGTTGAGCGTCCACCAGCGGATGGCGCTTTGATTTGGATTGAGCGTGCCGAAGTTGACGGTTGCCGTTCCGCCCGCGAGTTCGAATTCAGGAGGCAGGCTGATGGTGGCCGAGCAGTTGTGGAGCGCTACGGTGCCGGTGTTGGTGGCGGTGTAGGAGGCTTCGAAGGGCTCGGGGATGATTTTTTCGTAGAAGGGATCCACGTGCAATGAATCATGACCGGAGACAACGCAGTGCGTTGTCTGTACAAGAGGCCATGCTTCGATGATGATTTCGGTGCGGCATTCTTTCCATTCGGCTTGCTCAAGGGAGCGATAGCGGATGGCGATGTCCTGTGATACGGTTGTGGTGTCGGCGAGGGGATGCAACATCCATCGTAGTTGCGTGCTGCTGTTGCTGTCGATGCTGGAGAGCGTCTTGATCGCGGTTTCGCCGCTCGCGAGTTCGAAGCGCGGAGCGGCGGTGAGATCGATTTCAGCCTCGATCAGCGTCTCCTCGGTGTCGAGTATGTTGCGCAGATCGAGCGAGACGGGCACGGGATCGGGATCGTAACCTAGCGGATCGCGGATAAAGCGCAGACTGTCCGGCGCGGTGATGTCGCAGAGCAATCCGTCGATGCCGGGGATGTGCATGTTGTGGGTGCAGAGCGAGAGGATGCTGTCCGACGCTCCGTAGGCGGTGACATCGAAGCGCGCGGTGCGCGGATTGCGCAAGGCGAGTGGGCGCAGACGCCATTGACGGGTGATATTGCCGCTCGGTGCCAACGTGCCGCCAGGTTGCGAAAGTAGGTCGAGTGCGAGGACGCCGGCTGTTGGGGAGATGGTGAGATCGATGCGGGTGATGCCGACGGGAACTGTACCCACGTTGGAGAGCGTGTAATTAAGCTGTGTCCTTTCGCGATTTTCGAGCTGCGTAACGGTCAATGAGTCGGTGCCGGTAAGCGAGCACACGACGCTCTCGTCGATGATGACGATATCGACGACGAGGAAGCAGCGCTGGATAATGCCGTCGGACTCATACATGAAGTACAGCGTGTCTTTCGCGTTCGCGGCTGGGGGATTGCTGAGCAGCATGCGCCATGATTGGGAGACGCGATTAGCGGGACCGATGGTGAACGGATCGCGCGTGACCGAGTCGCCCTGCGCGGGAGAAAGATGCGGCGCGGAGGAGAGATCGAGCCACGCGCGGACATTCAAACGGATTGTATCAAGGGGATTCTCCAGTTGCAGCGTGTAGCGCGGCACGGGAGGAGAGGATACCCCGGATGCGACGTTCCAGTTGATGCGCACGGGACCGCTGGCCGCACACGGAATTTCCAGCGCGTTCGGTACGCGTGTATCCGTCTGGCAGTGGCTGATGACGAGCGCGAAGGTATCGAGCGCCTCGGCTTCGATGCGGATTACGCGACCGTAGCCCAGGCGCGAGACGGTAACGTCGATGGGGATGACGTGCGAGGCACCGGGGGCGAGCAGCACACCCGGACGAAGCGCTCCGCCCGCGATGCTGCATTGAGCGGCGGCGCGCACGCGGAATCCGTCGATGCGCAGGGTATCGGGCTCAAGGTTGGTGAAGGTGGCCGTGTAGCGTATTAGGCCGGCGGGTCCGGTTGGTACAGCAGAGTACCCCGAGCCGGTCCAATACAAGTCTTCGGGACCATCGAGTGTACAGACGAGATTCGGATCGGGTTCATCGTAACGTGCGATGAAGATGTCGTGTTCGCAGAGTTCCTCGCC
This sequence comes from uncultured Chromatiales bacterium, assembly GCA_964371045.1. Classification (GTDB taxonomy): domain Bacteria; phylum Bacteroidota; class Ignavibacteria; order SZUA-365; family SZUA-365; genus JAOSJT01. The sequence goes on from CAYJMN010000110.1 coordinate 1,994, forward strand.
GGGAGGATAGGTCTGTCCCGACTCGGGATCGACATAAAAGACCCTGCATCGTACGACGGCCGTATCCGATATCAATCGCGTATCGGTCACCCGCAACGTCCAGGAGCAATACGCAGTCATGCCGGAGGAGAGATCGACCGGCGACATGGGTTGCGTGGGCGTACCATTGACAAGCGCGAAGCCCGGCGGGACCTCGATAAGCGCATGCAGGATGCGCGCGCCCTTCTCCGCGCTGTGATTGGTCACGGCATAATCCACGCTAAATTCCCGCGGCTCAACAAATAAACGCCGCCGTTCGATGCGCAGCGTATCGATGCACGCGATGCCGCAGCCCACCAGCCAGCAAGGGGTGTAGATGCGGAAGCGGACGAGGTAGTTGTCGAAATACTCTATACTATTGGGAACATGGGGCCACGTGGAAGGGACATCCTTCGGTACACGCCAGGAATTGTGGAAACGAAGTCGGTAATCGCCAATGTAATAGATTGGTTCGAGTATACACGACATGTAGCAGTAACCGTGTTTATCAATATACCAATTTCCCATTCCACCAAGGTCAATTGGAGGATGGTATGCTGAGTTCCAGTCTGTAGCATATCGTATTTGAAGGTTCTCATCGAAATCCAGGATATATCGCCTCGGTCGTACGGTAGGGGGCGAAGTCACGGGATTCACGGAATGAAGCTCCGTAAAATCTGGAGTGTCATCACCTTGTCGAAACATGGTGTAGCCGTCGCATGTATTATTTCGATACAAATGCCAATAATATCCCGTAGTTTTTGATGTCCCGTAGTACACGCGGTGTATTGGAATTCCTTCCGGGGTTAGTTTTATTATCCAGTTCCCGTGGAGCAACGCAGCGGTGCCTTCGTGAAGCTCCAACAGGTCAAGTTTTTCCCATCCCTGGGGTATCGTATCGATCCCGGTTTTCGTATCGCCTACAACCTCTCCGGATAGGACCAGAGTACCATCTCGCTCTCGGAGCATAGAAGTCAACCGGAATTTTCTGCTCGCTCCGTGTGGGAACATCGCAAACGGCACAAATGATGAGTGCAACAGACTATCCCCACCTTTCGACAATCCGGCCAGCCACACGCCACTTTTCTTCTCCACTCCGAGACCCGGCAAGGTGATATATCCTTCTTCCCCGTAAACATCGTTTCCAAAGCTGCATGCAATCGATACCACGCCTCCTTCATCCACCGCGAATTTCGGAGTAAGCCACTCCTCTTCCTGATCGTTTGACGATGACATGATGTATGTCGAGTATACCATCGTGCTGAGCCGTGCGTCGAGTCTTGAAAGTACAACGGCGAACGATTCCTTCGACGGTTTCGACCGCATGATGGCGTTGGAGGTGACGAAGGCATTACCGTGTGAATTGGCGCCAAGCACGTAGATCCCGGCCTTGGTGGCGCGAAGTCCCACGATGTAAAACGTGCCCGGGCCTCCGAGGTACGTTGCGCCGGAGAGCGTTCCGGTGCTACCAAGATTGAAAATATAGGTGGTTAAATTCCAGATCGGAAGAGGTTGAGGAAAATGACTGAAAGACGCCGCAAGGAGCGGTGCGCCGTTGGATGCGAGGAAACCACCGGCGACTTCTCCATCGGAGTTCACATCCATGATGGTGTTCCGAAATCCCTGCCCATTTCCGGTGCCGCTTTGTGACCAGCCCATCCCTGCTGTATAGTCCCCTCCATCCACCCCTTCTCCACCCAGATATGTGCAAAATATATAATCGCGACCGGTGCTATCGAAACGCATGACAAACATGTCATCATATCCCTGAAGACCCCCTTGACTTGGATTTCGCACAGGTAAGGATGCCGATTCTGTCCTCCCCATGACCGTAACCTCACCGTTAGCAGAGACGACATGCTCCCATATCTGCGAAAAATTGTTCTCCGGAAAACGCAACGCCGTGTTGTACTCCATGGTAAGATTCAATGTGTCCTTAAATCGGAACCCGGTGCCAATGGTAATTCTGGATACGGCTTCATGTGATCCCGTGGGAGTTGCAAGATAGTGTTTGGAAGTTTGCATCGATGTACCCATCTGGAAAGAATCATACATCATCGCGCAAACCTCGTCCGCTCCCGCCCCCTGAACCTCGAACGACATGCATGACGGATCGCTCCCGGGAACAATCCTTACACGTTGTTGAACTCCACCATGCGCTCCCTCTCGAAACTCGATATCGATGCCGTCCCACACGTTCTCGTACCGTACCGCGCGATGATTGGCGACGTTCTCATGCCAGCCGGTCGAATCTGGATGCAGATAGAAATGCGTCACCGCACGGGCGGTATCCAGTGCGATGATGCGCATGTTTGGAGATGGGTTGATAAAACCGATTTTCACGCTCTCCATCGGCGTGCCCGACCGGAGTGCTTCCGGACGCTCACCGGGGACATCGGTTGCCTTCCGTGGCCTCGCCAGGATGATGCCATCCGTACATAACCACGCGGAGGTCCTGTCGCGCAGCATGGCATAGCGCACATCTTTATCCCATTGCCCCGCATTCGCGGTGAAGTATAGCGGCCTGCGGTACACAAGTGTATCGTTGGCACCGCCGCCTCTCCCGGCAATCAGTGGAATGGCACCGAGCAGCAGGAATGAACAAAGTATATAAGATTTCATTGGGAAATTCCTGGGCTATTGATTCGATGTCCGAGAATAGAGCATAACGCGATTCCTCGCGACGACCTCCCGCCCTCGTCGTCGAGAGCGGGAGGTGTCGCGAAACTCCTGGTTGTTCAGTATACTTCGGTCGGGTGCATCATCGCACGATCACCAGACCGCGCGTGGAGAGCATTCCCGGACCGCGAAGGACATAATGATACATGCCCGGATGCAACATCGATGCGTCGAAGCGCAGCACGTGCCTGCCAACGGGTAATGCGCCCTCGTGCACCATGGCGACCTCGCGACCGAGGTTGTCGTAGATGGAGAGCCGTATCGTGCTTTCGACGTCGACATCGAGCGAGATTTGCGAAATGCCGCCGTAACGCAACGTCAGGGGATTCGGCCAGCTTTCCCCTAGACGCAGTGTGCCCGGCATGACGTCCGGATGCTCCGCGACATCCTTTGCCCAGAGGATCGTGTTCGTACCTTCTGGCCAGACACGCGTACCGTTCACCATGTCGAAGCCGCCGCGGTCATCGAGCCAGAAAACGTTGACCGTCTTCCCGACAGAGGTTTTCACCATGGGCTTGGTCTGGGAGTAGTTTCCCACGCCGGGACCGATAAGCTTCGGAATCGACCATTGCGCACCTCTGACGTGGGGAGAGGGCGGGATGGTGTCGTACACAATCCAATTGCCATGGATTTCCGTCTGACGTGATGGAGAACACAATTCCAACATATCCTCCCAGACTATGAATCCAAGTGTATCGAGACCATCACCCTGGCTTGTGATGCGTGCGATGTCCGGATGGTACGCCTGGAGCGAAGGATACGAAAGATTGACATCGATCACCGACCAACTCCATTGAATCGTACCGCTTCCTGGGGTTAAGAATTCAAACTTGTTGGTCTGGATAAAATGGCGTTGCACGGGAGGATTGAATTGCACATCGGGGTATTCCCAATCCCAGGCTACCAGCATACCGCCATAACCGTATTGATTCGTTGATCTGTCCGGGCAAATCGTCGGATTCGTTGCGCGGTATCCCGCAGTGACCGGAATGAGTTCGGTGTCGGGGGTGGGAACTAATACCGTAACGTCGATGTGCATGGAATGCAGTGTCATGCCGGCACCTGTGTCTGCGCAGTACACCAAGAAGGCCTTCTGCATTGGCACCGTCATGACGTCGACCGCGATATCGCAACCTCCAAATTCGTCGACAAGATATGTTTGATCCGTCAATGCCCCTACCTTGGCAGCGTAGGCGTAGCCGACTGAGAATTCAGCGGCATTGCCAGGGTTGGGATCGTACCATCCGACGACAAACACCTCTCCATTCACGGATGCGTCTATAAGGAGGTCTGTGAACACTCCGGAAACACCAGTCGTTGCGGATTTTTCCAGCCAGATTGCACCATTCCAACTATAGGCGTGAAAGAGGTTTCCATTGCTTTCAGCCGCCGCGATATACGCATGCCTACTAGTAGTTCCGTTCTGCTGGCCCCATGTTCTCTCAGTGTATGCGATCACAGGTTTGATCCGTTCACTCTTAACCAATTCTTGTCCGATCGTGAACGCACCCACCGGACTGAGTTTCGCATACCACGCTCCGGGCACTCCATCGGCGTCCGGTTGCTGCCAGGTGACCTGCGCGCCGCCGCTGCTGTCGCTGATACACACGCGGGGGTGCGAGGCGTCGGCCATGGTATTGAGTTGGATGCCGCTGTTGGTCCAACGCGGCACGCCGTCCACATCCAGTTTCTGGATGTAGACATCCTTGATGTCCGGATCATCCGTTGCCTTTTCCCACACCACAAGCGTATTGCCCGCAGAGTCCACCACGAAGTTCATGTCCGACGCGTCGCCACCCCGGCGCACCTCGGCGAACATGTCCCTCCACTTCATTTCGCGAGGGCCCACGCATTCGCCGGGCGTCTCGGCGAATATGTTCCAATCACGGAGACTGTCGTAAAGAATCGGTTGCCTGCGCTCATCGGCCCAGACGAACACGTTGCCGCCGGCCTGGGGATTGGTCTGCTCGTTCTTCGCTGGAGAGACCACCAATCCGAGACCATAGGTCCGATCATACACCTGGGTCTTCACCTGCAGACCCTGGTACCAGATGTCCGCGTAGTCGGAAGCGCCCGCCGCGTCGTTCGCGTCCGTCCACACAAAATAGGCCTTCGGATCGTCCGGATAATGATCCACCCGCGCCTGCGTTTGGTTGCCGTTGCGGGTACTGATCTCGTCGCCCACCAACCCGGAAGGGAGGGCATGTGAGCCGGTTGTCCCATCGAGAATGGTAGCGAACACGTCCACACCGCGGGAACCACTCTCCCGCAGGTCCTCCCACACGCAGGTTGCGCGGGAGAGATAAGGCTTGCTTATCTGGAGATCTTCGTCCTCTTCGTACAGCGCGATCTCGGGATAGCGCTGCGTGTATTGCTGGTCGCATATTGCCGCTCCCGCGGTAGCCCCGATCAATAAACCGGAATGCCTGTTCAGTACTTGGCCGTACACGTCGTAGTAGGGCACGGAAGGATCCTCCCGCGAGTCCTGCCAGACGATTATCGCAGTGCTGTCTCCCGTCCCACGCCTGCGTCCTTCGACAACGATACGCGGATAGAGTTGCTCCTCGTCGTTCGATGCGCATCGCACATCGTACCACGTCGCTGCGCCCTCCGCGTCAAAGCGCGTTGCGTACACGATGTAGATGCTGTCTCCCGTCGTCGTGCTTGTGTCGCGTCTGTCCTGGTATGCCAGAATCACGCCGTCGCGATCCTGCGGATCAGGAGTGGTCATCCACATGTAATCCCGCGCGAGTTCCGCATTTGTCTGGTCGCAGTCCTGTTGTGCGGGGAACGGTACGCGCAGGCCGTTGGCAACCCACTGATACGTTCCACCTTGCGGAATAGCGGCGGTCGCGCTCGACACGAAGCTGATGAAAATATCTCGATTATGAAACGTTGGCGGAGAATTTCTCCAGTCACGCCACGAGATATACGCGCCGTCATACACACCCGCGATACGCGGCTGATCGGCCGCAAAGTCATGAGCGCAGATCGCGACGCCGTCGTCCGACCAGTTGGCCGCGACCGATCCATCGCTGACCTCCAAGCATTGCGCGTAAATGGAAGTGTCGCCATTGCGATAATCCTCCCATACAATAAGCACATGTCCGAGGGAGTCGTAGGCCGCCCGGGGATTGCGTTGATCGCCTTCGCCGGTGCAGACGCGCACGCCATCGAGCGCTTCCCATTGCGGCAGGCCGTAGGTGTTGTCGATTTTCTGCGCGAAAATCTTCCATTCGCCGCTCTCGTCGCTCTCCCAGACGGAGATGGTGTACGCCGTGTTCGATGGTCGCGCGATGTGTGGATTTTTCTGATCGGTGGGTGAGAGGGTCTTGTAGTTGTTCATCCACTGCGTCTGGGCGGTGAGCTGTCCGGTATAAAACAGTGGTATCATTGCGAGGAGGAGGAGGACGAAGAAGCCGCCGCGGCACGCGGAGCCCGAAACGGACTGGTCACCCTGTGTGTGTGTGTCAAAAATCATGCCATGATTTCGACACAGGGTAGGTACTTTATACATGGTACGTTCCTGTCAATACGTGAAGAATCAGTGTGTCAATTTGGACAACTGCTCCGTTCTCCTCCGTGGCGATCCCCGTGCCTCGGATATTCGAGTGGAGGTACTTCATTCACAACATCCGTCGTATTGAGGGTGATAAGGCGAATGACACGGTTGATGCCGTGCTCCAGTCGGCGCTTCCTGTGCTGCGTACAGCGTACTCATCGTGGTTTCCTGTCTGATTGTCACCACCTCGCCTGGTTTGTTGTACAAATTTCCTGCTTCGTACGGGAAGGACATCCGGGAACTCTGAAGATCCCCCGCCTCACCGCGCATATCCGCGCGTCAGATCCACAGGTTCGGTGAAGATGCGGGCATCGTCACACTACAGCGCGGTTGAAATCCCGTATCGCATGCGCCACCTGGAACTTCCGGTCCCGGTACCCGCTGCATGTCGCGTCGGTAGACACCGCGTCACAGCTTTGGGTAACCGGAGGATATTATCCGCATCACATACGATGGAATCAACCTCAACAATAATCTGCACAAAGTCAACAGCCCGGGGTCGGGTTTTGCATTTGTAATGAAATTGTAATGTTCAGCACCGCACCGGTGATAAGTGTAAGGTACGCGGAGCGCGGAGGACGTAGCGCGGAGCGTGTGCCCGCCGAAGCCATTGTACAGAGCTGCCGGATATCGGTGAGCCTCTGGGGCGCAGGCGGGGAGGGCAAAGAGCGCGTCCATGCATGATGACACGGTCACACTGAATGCACCGAGAGCACGGAGAGCGCAGAGGGCACAGAGGATTTTTTTAGCACTGAAATCGGAAGATCGGCTCTGACGACTGCCGAAGGATCGACCAAGCACTGAACGGCATACATTGCAAAACTCTGCCCTCTAAAAAGCCTCTGCGATCTCTGTGCCCTCTGCGATCTCGGTGCATTAAGTTCTTCCGGTGCGCTCCATGCTCTCCGCTACCGCACCTCCACCCCCCGCACCGATGCCAGCCCGGCACCGCTCATGGCACACGATACCCCCCCTTCCCATTTCTCGAGATGCACACGCCAAGCGCTCCTCGCCACGCGCTCTGCTCTTCGATTCCGCGACTGCGATAGCCGACATTGCTAACCGGCTCCGTCCGCATTGCCGCATGCAGTGTGTCACGACGTGCGATGTCGGAGCGCGTCCTTCCCCTCGTCGCGGTGGTCTGAGGCTGTTTCGACTTGCGTCTCACGATGCAGAGCGCTAGAATTCATGCATATATGAGAAGCTGCATTTTCCATAGCGTGTTTTTTGTTCTGCTCACCGCACTCTCGATCGGACAGACGTGGCCGGATTCGCCGGTGTTTCGTGATTATCGACCAGACGGTGACGGCGCCAAGCGGCAACGAGCGTACGCGCGACAGGTCGGCATTTTCCTTCTCGAGCGCGATGCCTCGGCAGGCGATCCTCTCGCGCAGCATGAACTCGGAATACGTTATCTGACCGGGAAAGGCGTCGCGGCGGACACGCTAAAGAGCGCCGAATGGCTCAAGCGCGCGGCGGATCAGGAGTTCACCCCGGCGCTCTACAATTACGCCCTGCTGTTGGCGAACGGCTGGGGTGTGGAGTGGAATCCTTTTGAAGCGTATTCATTCTTCCTCCGCGCGGCGGAACAGGGCATGCCTGAAGCGCAACTCGTGGTCGGGATTTTTCACACGGACGATCTGGTGCTGAGGCAGGACTGGGACGCCGCGTACCGCTGGATGTCGCTCGCCGCAGACAACGGACTCGAAGCGGCCAGGCGCGCGGCGGAGGAAATCGAGCGGCGCGGCCATGTGAAAAAAACGCATGCGACCGCCGGAGCGACAAGCGATCAGTCCGTTCCGGAACCGCCGTCATCCGCGGTCCGACAGGATTCGATATTTCACACCGACTCATCGTCAATCCTGCAGGAATCTCTCTCCTCAACCGACATATCGCGAAAGGCCGAGGAGGAATGGTCGCCGCTTCTGCTGGACTTTACACCCGATACAACGCGTCCTGGTCTCGGAACACTGCGGCTCCTTCATGATTTCATCGCATCCACGGAATTATCACCTGCTGATTCCGCGGCTGTCGGCACGCTGACCGGGACGCCGCCACCGGATTCCCTGGGGCTCAAGCTGCTTACATCCCAGGCCACATCCTGCAATCCCGAAGCTCTGGTATTGCTCGGCCGCCTGTACGAGGAAGGAGTGCATCTGCCGCGAGATTACGGTGCGGCCGCCGTGTGTTACCTGCGTGCGTCGTGGCATGAATCCCCCCTTGCGCTGGCTGCGCTCGTCAGGCTGCTGTCGACGTCACACACAGCCGATGCATTTCTCCAGGAAGCCTATGCTGGCAATGCGAAAGCACAGTACGTCGTCGCGGAGTTGCATGCGCTGGAATTCGAGAGGAGACTTTCGCAGCAACAGGCTTTCGAGATGTTGAAGCGCGCTATCGACGCCGGATCGATCGAGGCGCTTGTGCAGATGGGACTCTGGTACGCCGGAGGACGTGTGGTCGAACGCGACATGGCCACCGCTGTCGTGCTGTGGAGTCAGGCGGCCTCACTGCACAACGAGGAAGCTCGCATCCGTCTCGCCGCGTCGAGCGTCCTCGGCGAAACCACACCGCTCGCCATCTCTTCCGCACTCCCCATTCTTGAACATGCCGCGCGACAAGGATCGCTGCTGGCCGCCACCGCCATGGCGCGCAGTTACGAAGCGGGCATCGGACGTTCACCCAACAAGGGCATAGCCGCGCGCATGTACCGGGAGGCTGCGATCCGCGGCAGCCGCAGCGCGTACGAGGCATTGCGCCGGATGCACGAAGCCCTTCGGCCGTGAAGAGAAATTACGATTTACGATCTACGATTTACGATTTACGATTTGTCTGCCACGCCGAAGTATCGAGGGTAAATGACACAGCCATCGATGAAAAAGAGCGAAGGCCTGTGATTCTCGATTAACGCGTGTCAACGCACGATGAGGGTGCAACTCGCGGTCATTTTTTGCGGTTGCGTTTTGGGGAGGCGGCGACAAGATCGTAGGAATGATCAATCAATTCCCTGATGAGCTTTGACGGGAGGCCGCCGTCCATCCGCAGCGTGTTCCAGTGCACCTTGTTCATGTGGTACCCGGGCTGCACGGCATCGTACAGTTCACGCAGTTCAAGCGCTCTCGCGGGATCACATTTCAGGTTAATCCACAGAGGGACGCTGTCGAGCGCGGCAAGACAAAATATCTTGCCGCAGACCTTGAACACAAGCGTGCTCTCGTCGAAAGGAAATCCTTCCTCGACATCGGTTTTGGCGATGCAGTATGCTCTCAGGACTTCGATATTCATCATGAACCTCGCTCGAATGATGCAGCCCTTTCAATATCGGAAGTCGCCCCGACGAATGAAAATGCCGTAATGCAGCTGGCGATAGGCCGTTCCCTGTTTGCGGTGATTTCGAATTTTTTCTGATTATCTTCGTGTGCGAGCATTTATTCAGCCCTCAACCGGATATGTACAAAACGACTACCCGCATACTCATTTTCGAGTCCAACGACACGGATACCGGGCAGCGTAAGGAGACCCGGCACGTGAGCGGTATCGCCATCGCCGTATCGAATATGAAACGCCTGAGCGACGCATTGCATAAGAGCCCCATCGGAAGCTACGATGTGCCGCCTCTCGACCTCTGCCTGAATGACCGCACGGGCCTGGACACCCGGGCTGCTCCGCGCGACGATTTGGGAGATATCCATGCAATTTTCCCTACCTCCGATGAGGAGGACTCTCTGATGGATACCGCGCTTCGCAATGGGATTCAATCTCGCCCGACCACTCTTCCCGCGCGTGACCGGGTTGGAAGGTTGATCGCGCAGGGTTGGCGACAACGTCATCACACTCGTACGGGACATAGCCGAAGAAAAGGAACACCGACGTATGCCTGAAGAACAGAACATCATACCATCCGAGCAGAATCAGGAACTTGACAGCTTCACGCACAGCGTGGCGCATGACCTGAAGAATCCGCTCAGCCTGATTATAGGCTATGCCGAGCTGATTATCGACGAGGGCACGGGGATTACACCCGTCGAGCTTCGGGAATTTACCGACAGCATTCTTCTCAACGCACGAAAGATGAACAACATCATCAATGCGCTTCTCCTCCTGGCCAGCGTCCGCAAACAGGATATCGTTCCTGAAACGATCGACATGCAGGCCATCGTGCATGATGTTGTTCGGCGCCTCCGCAAACCCATCCTCGATCACGGCGCCGTCATTTCCCTTCCCGAGAAATGGATACCGGTGAAGGGGTATCCCGCATGGATCGAGGAAGTCTGGGTAAACTACATCGGCAATTCCTTGAAATACGGCGGCACGCCTTGCGAATCGGTGCTCGGCATGGACGACCTTGGCGAGGAAGTGCGCTATTGGATTCGGGATAACGGACCGGGAATACCGCAGGAAAAACTCAGCGAGCTGTTCCTGCCGTCCACGCGCTCCTCGGATCTCGATGTTGACGGCCAGGGCCTTGGATTCTCGATCGTCGAACGCATCATCCGGAAACTCGGTGGCAGCGTCAATGCCGAATCCAGCATCGGTGAAGGCTGCAGGTTCTCCTTTACGTTACCGAAAGCGTGAGGGAGACGAGGTGAATGCGTGCGCGGATTCACGCGGATTCTTGCGGATGTACGCGGATAAATGCGTACGCGGATCTTCGTCTGCGACTCGAGTGTGGATACGTGCGCGGATGTACGCGGATAAATGCGTACGCGGATCTTCGTCTGCGACTCGAGTGTGAATACGTGCGCGGATTCACGCGGATTATTGCGGATGTACGCGGATAAGAAAGTCTTTGACTCCATATCCACAAGTCTTTTGTATACGTGGAGGCAAAACTCTTATCCGTTCCAATCCGCCTCAATCCGCGAAAATCCGCGGACGAATTTGTCTGTAGAGGTTTTCAGGTCCTCAATCGAAGGGTGAAGCAAATATTTTCATGAAAATGGGATAGTTGATGCTCGGCGAACAACCGCAGCGCCGCGACGTCGATACCCATGAACCATGCAGGGGCGAGGCGCAATTTCGGGAGAGCTTTTTCAAAGTGGTGTCTGGCTCCCTTATATCTGCCCGATCGTTTCAGATGCACGGCCGATGCCGCCTGAATCAGTGCGCGTATAAATATTTCCGCGTCATCGCATGCATCGTCGCCCATCGGCAGCCACGCGGCCTCCCATGACTCGTGTGCGTGCCAGTGTTTTCCGCTGTTGAAGAGAGAGACGCCGCGAAGAAAATCCTCCAGCTGCGCCGCCGAAAGAGTCGGTTCAATGAGTCCGACAATTTCATCGATACTGCGTTTGCGGGGAGGCATGCGCCACTTCAGGCAGTCGTGTCGCCCTGCGCGGTTCGTTGACGGCGGGCATCGACAAAGGATTTGATCGCAAGTATCACGAAGCCGATCGTCAACAGCGCCATGATGCTTTGCATGATGGAGGCAAATGGGCGGGGGATTTCCGAACCACCCAGCATTTTAAACAGGGAAACGACGCCGCTCACGGAACCGGCAAAACCAAGTATCGCCAGCGCCGCGGCCGCGTGCATCATGTGCTTGCGCAGACGCTCTTTGCGAGCGATGACGCCCAGAATAATGAACACGATTCCAAAAAATGCGGGGATAAGGGCGGTGACGCTTTCCCCACCGGAACCCGCGTATCCGATGATGCCAAGTGCCGTTAACAGAATCCCGAGCCAAAGAGTGATCGACGCCATGTATATTCTCCGAAGTACAATTGCTGAAAATCTCCTAGCCCATCACAACACGCATGAGAAGTAGAAGGTTTCAGGGGAGAGTCGATTGACGATTTACGAATGACGAATGACGATATACTCGCCGCGCGGAAGCATGCAGGGTGTAGAGCGCAGCCGTCGGTGAATGGGTGCGAAGGCGGGACGTTTTTTGCAGAACGAAATTCACATCCTTCAGCTTCACCTCTTTACCCTCTTCACCTCTTTACCCTCTTCATCTCTTTACCCTCTTCCTCTCAAAGCGGCGGAGGAGGAGGGAATTGGAGACGACGCTGACGGAGCTGAAGGCCATGGCGGCGGCGGCGATCATCGGAGAAAGTAGTCCGATTGCCGCGAGCGGAATCCCGATCATGTTGTAAACGAAGGCCCAGAACAGGTTTTGTTTGATCTTCCGGATCGTCGCGCGGGATAAGGCCAACGCATCGACGACTCCACGAAGATCGCTGCGCATAAGCACGATGTCGGCGGTCTCCATGGCGATGTCCGTTCCGCTGCCCATCGCGATACCGACATCAGCGCGAGCGAGCGCGGGGGCATCGTTGATACCGTCGCCGACCATCGCGACCACGCGGCCTTCTCCCTGCAAGCGATGAATCACGGCTTCCTTGTCGGCGGGACGCACATCGGCGATAACCGTTTCGATTCCGGCCTGGACGGCTATCGCGGAGGCGGCATCCGATGTGTCGCCCGTCAACATAACGACGTCAATCCCCTGACGCCGCAGCGCGGAGACGGCGCCCGACGAGCTGGACCGCACGGTGTCGGCGATGACGAAGCTCGCGACAAATCGTCCGTTTATGGCTGCATAGAGTAATGTGCGGCCTTCTGTTGAATCGGATGTGTCGGTATCCTGTCCTGGCAGACGCACCGCATACATTGCCATGAGAGCCCGATTCCCGATCATGACGGCATCGCCGGCGACAAACGCGATAACACCAAGACCGGGCTCGTATTGAAAGGATTCGGTTTCGAGCACCGCCGCACCCTCCGTTTCCACAAAATCGAGGACCGCCCGTGCCAACGGGTGCTCGGAATTGCGCTCCGCCGCAGCGACGAGCGCGAGCACCCTACCGCGATCCGTGCCGGTAGTGAGCGTCATGCGCGTAATCGCCGGCTTCCCTTCCGTTACCGTACCCGTTTTGTCAAGAACAACGGTAGTGATGGATCGGGCGTGCTCCAGCGCCTCGGCATTCCGTATCACGAGTCCGATGTCGGCGCCTACTCCTATGCCGACCATGATCGCGGCGGGAGTGGCGAGTCCAAGGGCGCAAGGACAGGCAATGATCAGGACGGAAACGAAATGCATCAGCGCTGCCGACGGTTCCGCTCCAAGGAACATCCAGACGACGAATGTGACAATGGCAATAAGAATCACTGTCGGCACGAACACGGACGCGATGCGGTCCACGAGCCGCTGCACCGGCGCTTTGGATCCCTGAGCCTGGTCCACGAGCTGTATGATGTGCGCGAGCACGGTATCGCTCCCCACCGCCCGCGCGACGATTTGCATGCTGCCTTCCTTATTGACCGTGCCTCCGATCACGTTGTCGCCCGGATGTTTATCCACGGGCAAAGGCTCACCTGTGAGCATCGATTCATCCACGCTGGAGGCCCCCGCCGCGATCTCTCCATCCACCGGAATACGTTCCCCCGGTCGCACCACGATAAGGTCGCCATGAACGAGGTCACGAAGCGGAATATCGAAATCGACGTCGCCACGACGGACACGCGCCGTTTTGGGCTGCAACCCGACGAGTTTGCGTATAGCATCGGAAGCGCTTCTCTTTGCCCGCAGTTCGAGAAATTTCCCGAGTAGGATCAACGTGATAATCGTAGCGCTGGTATCGAAATAGACGTCGGTATGTCCGGGGTGCAGATCGAGCCAATGGGGGAAGAGCACCGCCATGAGGCTGTACACGAAGGCAGCTCCCGTTCCGACCGCGACGAGGGTGTTCATATCCGCGGTACCGTGACGCAGCGCGGCGACAAAGCCGGAAAAAAACCGGCGGCCGGGTAAAAAGAGCACAGGAGTGGTGAGGATAAGGAGGATGCGGTTCGTATCGTCCATCCGAAGGGGCCAGAGCTGTTCCATCCCTGGCAGCATCGGAAGCATACTGAGCAGCATGATTGGTAAGGTCATCACCGCGGCGAGAATGAGATCGCGGCGAAGTCCGGCGGCGTCGGCATCCTCTTCGAGATATTCCGCACCGACATCCTGGTTGTTCGCTGTCCCGCTGTTCCTGTCCTTTGGCAAGCGCAGGGTGTAGCCCGCTTTTCTGACCGCCTCCGCGATCGGCGCCAACGCTGCATCGGAGGCCAGGGTGATGACAGCCTTGTTGGACGCCAGGTTCACCTCGGCATTCCACACACCCGGCGCGGTGAGCAGGGATTGCTCGACACGACGGACGCAACTCGCGCAGGTCATGCCCTGGATCGGCAGACTCAGAGTTCGTGTGGCGGGGGGCGCGGTATTCTTTTCCGTACCGTTCGTCACGTTGTGATTATAGTGTATCCGGCGCCCTCGATGGCGCGAAGAATGTCGGCGAGCGGCGTCACATGTTCTTCGAAAGAGATGGTGGCTGTTCCGATGGTCACGTCGAGAACATCAACACCCGGCAGCTCAGCCAACGCTTTTCGAACAGTCATCACGCAGTGGTTGCAGGTCATTCCCCCGATCGTCAGAGTCGTAGCAGTCATGTGGATCCTTGCTGTTGTTCACCAATACGATTACACAACAAAGGTTGGGCTAAAAGAGTTTGGAGACAAGTCGTCGCGGTATATACATGGTCCGCGATGTACGTGTACGCCTGAGTATGTTTTCTCAGCCTCAGGCTGACGCCGGTCCATTACAAGCACGACACGTGGATGGCGTGAATACGTGCGCGGATTACACGGATCCGCCTTCGCCCTGATCCTCAGACACTCGTACGGCTGCGCTGTCAGACTT
>CAYJMN010000111.1:0-16917 GCA_964371045.1 uncultured Chromatiales bacterium
GGATTAACGCGGATAAGAGTTTTTGAAACCCCGATACGAGAGACTTCAGGATTTGAAGACAGAAAATTTCTTCTCCGTGCATATCCGTGTTCATCCGTGTAATCCGCGCACGTTTTCACGTCCGCCATCGCTTTGATCCTCAGACAATCGACGGCTGCGCTGACGACCTTCGGTGGACAGGCAAAGCGGAGTTTCGCGGATTTTCACAGAAACGCGCTTGTCCCCCGGGGGATACAAGAAACATCCACACCATCCACGTGTCATGTCCGAAATGGACCGGCACGCGGCGCGAGTAAGCACACTCAGGATGACGAACTTGGTTGACGCTGCTGAGACCAACCTTATGTCATCCATTAAAAGAACCGACGCGAAGCGATGGTAGGCACACTCAGGGTGACGAGGTTGGTTGGCGCTGCTGGGACCGCCCGATGTCACGCACAACATGCCTCCGCCAGCACTATCATTTCTCCGCGTCGTCGTATATTTCCCTCCTGAGCCTGCATAATCATTTCGGGATCTTCGATATGCTGCCAAAAGGTCTTTTCGGAATTGTTTCGTCGGCATCCTTCGATTGCACCGAGGCGCGCGCGTCGTTGTGCGCGCTGCTGGATGAGGACGAATACTACGAGCATCGATGCAACGCGGCCGGAAA
This sequence comes from uncultured Chromatiales bacterium, assembly GCA_964371045.1. Taxonomy (GTDB): domain Bacteria; phylum Bacteroidota; class Ignavibacteria; order SZUA-365; family SZUA-365; genus JAOSJT01. Next base: position 653 of record CAYJMN010000111.1, read on the forward strand.
CGGTATCATGGGAGTGATCTGTTCCAATCGTTACCCGTATGTGAAAAATGTATCCGCTACGGATGATGAATCAACGATAGGTGCGATTGACGGACACAGCTTTCACGGTTCCAGACTGGATGCGCAGCCCCATCGCCTGCTGGATACCGATCTGCGATTGCCGGAAGAGGCGAATGGAATGTTTGCCGCAGCTGCGTGGAATGGGCGAGCCTTGCGGCTTCTTGTCGATCCTTTCGCAAGCACGCCCTTGTACTACCGATGGAACGATCGGTTCTTCGCCTTCTCTTCATCCCTGGCCGCGCTGGCTTCTATCGATGCTTTTCCTGCGATGTCGTATTCCGAACATGGTTTGGCACAGTACTGGTGCTGGGGGAAAATCCTCAACGGACAGACCATCTCAGACGATGTATATAAAATGCAGGCGGCGGAAATTCTGGATTTTTCCTTCGTGGACCACGCGTTGGACAGAAAAAAATACTGGAAACCCGATATCGCTCCGGAGCAAAGCGCCAGTGCCGTCTCCTGTACGGTAGACGCGTTCACAGCCAGTGTCGATAGCGTAATGGATGTCCTGCCAGAACCTGTGTGCGTATCCCTGAGCGGCGGGTATGATTCCAGAACAATTCTTGCTGTACTTCTCTCTCTGAATAAACAATGTGTGTATGTGACGCACGGGATGCTGAATGGATACGATATGCGCATTGCCCGATCGATAGCGAAGGCGTACCGACTTGATCACAGGTTGGTGTGGATTGATGAATCGTTTTCGGAGAAATATCATCAGTATGCTGAAGAATGCGTGCTCAGATCGAACGGCATGATCTCGCTGGAGAATGCGCATCTGCCGTTTGTGTATATGTCACATGCCTCGTACGCACATTCCATTATCGACGGTATTACCACATTTCTCGAACGAAGTTTCGGTCCGAGACGCAAGGCGGCTTCGGTCCGGTCGAGGGATGAATTGTTCGAAGTCGTGTGGAACTATCTCGCATCGGGACGCGAGGCGAAGCTGCGGACGCTGGAATATGTCTGGCGATACATAGACATCGCGAAAGAGCAATTATACAACATTCTACCTGATCCGCGCGATGCTTCAAGTCCCGGCGCATGTGTCGATGCATTTTATCTGGAGCATATTATCGCGAATCATGTGACTGATGCCGTGGGCCTGCAGCAGCATTACAATCGCTTCATGACTCCGTATTATGATCTCGACTATGTCACCGAAGTAGCCAGAGTTCCGGAGAAACAACGGTCCAGGAATATTCCGCAGCGCGCGATTATGCGTCGACATTGTCCATCGTTACGCTGGATTTCCCGCAGCTATTCGGATATTCGCACACCACCCGTACCATCGTATGCTATGCAGCTCGTCCCCGTGGCCATGGATCGAATACTGCACGGGATCGCCCCCCCTCCGATAAGACGACTATGGCACAGGCCGACGCTCGACTATGCACAGTATGTCGATGCGAATATACGCATAAGCAAAGAGATCGCATCCGGGTCCGGACCATTGCTCTCCGGTGTAGCGCTTCCGCCGGCTGAACTCGCGATTGCGGCAGATCCCGGAATGCTGCGCTCCCTGCTTCCTGTGTTCATCTTCAAACGGTGCCTGGATGAACTGCCTTCGATCCGGGTCCGTCCTGTTCATTCGTGATCAGTCGTGTGACACCTTGGCGAATTCCGATCATGCGGAACTGACGCAGGTTTCAGCGAAATGCACGCAGTTATCGGAAGGTAGCTGGACGCATGCCTAGCCTGCAAACACACGACGGGCGCCCTTTTTCAGGAGCGCCCGCCGGGTGAAGCCAGTAAGGGAACGCCGAATTAGTCGATCGTCTCCGTTACAATTCCGGCAGGTTTCTCCTTTTTGCGGAGCACGTCGGCAAAGGTCAGACATCCCATATCCTCGCGAGGCTGACGCGGGGCGCGCCACATCTTGAAGATGGCCAGCATGAGGGGAATGACACCCGCGCCGATAAACACCGTATCCGGAATCATGCGCAGCCACAACAGCGTGTGTACCACGGGCTGATAGTAAAAATCGATGGTGCGCACAAACCAGTAGCCGTTCTCGATGCCCTGGAAGAGCTGCATGAACCCAACCGGCAGCAGCGTGATCAGGATCATGCCCATCAGTCCGCCGTTGAGTCCCCAGAAGGACAGCTTGAGCAGTTTGTCCGCGCGCTCGTTGGATATCGTGCGCATGCTGAACAACATCAACGCGATGCCGAGCATGCCGTAAACGCCCATTAACGCGCCGTGCGCATGCGCCGAGGTGAGGAAGCTGCCATGCGAGAAGAAGTTGACAGACGGCAGATTGATCAGGAAACCCAGCACGCCCGCGCCGAAAAGATTCCAGAACGCAACAGCGATGAGGAACATGAATGCCCATTTGTAAGGGAATTCCTGTCCGCCCTTTTTCATGTAGCGGTAATGCTCGTATGCTTCGACAACCAGCAGAGTGAGGGGAATGACCTCCATCGCCGAAAACACGGAACCGAGCGCGAGCCACATCTCGGATACGCCGATCCAGTAATAATGATGTCCCGTACCGATGATGCCGCTGCCCAGAAGAATTGTCAGCTGGAAGTAGAGCGCCCGCAGCGTCGAGCGCTTCGTAACAAGGCCCATGTTCACCATGAGGAAACCGATCACCACGACGGCGAACACCTCAAACATGCCCTCGACCCAAAGGTGAATCACCCACCAGCGCCAGAAATCGGCCATGGTGATGTGCGAACCGGGACTCATGAAAAAGGCGAAACCATAAAACAACGGAATCGACACCGTGGCGTACAGCAGCAAATGCGTGAGTCCGCCCTTGTCGCTCTCTTTTCGCAGCGCGGGTTTCAATCCGCGATACATGATGACCAGCCAGAGCGACAAGCCGACCACGAGAATGATCTGCCAGAATCGTCCGAGATCCACATACTCCCAACCCTGGTGACCGAATAAAAACCAGTTGTCGCCGAAATCGCCTCGCACGCCGAGATATTCGCCCGCCAGGCTTCCACCCACGAGAGCGACAAGCGCGACGAACAGCAGGTTCACGAGCAGCTTTTGATGCTTCGGTTCTGTGCCGCTGATCATGGGAGTCAGGAACATCCCCATCGCCATCCATGCAGTGGCGATCCAGAATATCGCAAGCTGCAGGTGCCAGGTCCGCGCGATGTTGAATGGCAGAATCGACGCCATGTCGAAACCGTAAAACTTGTTGCCTTCGATGTACGTGTGCGCCATGTAACCGCCCAGTACGGTCTGCAGCAGAAAGAGCAGCGTCACGACGACGAAGTATTTCCCGACAGCCCGCTGACTCGGCGTCAGCATCAGCCGGTTCATGCTGAACGAGGGGAAGGTGCTGAACGCATCCTCTGATTCAAGTCTGTAGCGCCTCCACACAAAGAGCAGCAACGCCGTCATGAAAATGAGCAACGTGGCGCTCACGCCGCTCCACACGAAGGAGTTGGCGGACTGCGTGTTTCCCGCATCGGCATCGTACGGCCAGTTGTTGGAATAACTGGATGCAGTTCCGGGTCGGATCGAAGTGGAGAGCCAGGCCGTCCAGTAGAAGAAATCGGCCATGTGCTGCGCCTGGTCGCCTTTCAAAAACCAGCCGTGACTCGTCTCGCGCGTCCGAATGATGGCGTTGGCCTGCAAGCCCGCTTTATCGTCGGCCTTGGAAAACATTTCGCGATAATGCGCTCGCACAGCCTCCAACGCGGCCGCCTGGCCGTCCGTCAGTACAATGCGATCGGTCGCGCTGTCGTAGCCATTGTTCTTCAATTCACGTCGCACCTGACCCGCTACCGCATCCTGCTGCTCCAGGCTCAGCTTCGCGAATGGTGCCCCATGTTTCTTCGCGGCGTAATGCTCGCGCATCGTTGTCGTGGTGATGTGCAGGGACTGTGCCGTGAAATCCGGTCCGAGATAGGAGCCGTGTCCCAGTGTGCTGCCATACTGCATGAGGCCATGGCTCTGGTACACGGCCTGTCCGGCCATGATGGCCTGGTAGGTGGTGAGTACCGTCCCGTTACTGTCGACAACTTCGGCGGGACGGGGCGCGGCGTCTTCATATACCCAGTAGCCGCCGATGAGCAGTACGGTGAATCCGAAGAGCATGGTGAGAAGCAGCACGTGTTTCCAAATGCCGGATGCAGGTTCTTCCTGGTTCATTTCTGAATTCCTCTGTAAGTGCGTCATAAAAATGCAGGTGCGATTAATTACACGGACGATCAGACCGTTGCGTGAAGCGTGCGTTCCATTTCGATCGCGCGCGGATGCAGAACGTTGTTTTCGAGGTGAATATGCATGTGCAGATCCTGCTCGAATTCACGCAGTTCGTTATACAGCAACGTGAACGTGGTGCAGGCATCCGGCGGAAGTTCGAGACCGTTGGTGATGGCGTGTATGCGTTCGTACGCGCGGCCTACGTTCTCATGCTCGGCTTCCATCACGGAAATCGGTCCAAGCACCGAACCCAATCCGCCTCCGCTAAACTCCACCTCACCGCGGTCCATGGCCGCGAGGCGTTTGATGTAAGGAAAAAGGATTTGTTCTTCCTTGACGAGATGCGATTCGAGTTCCGCCCGGATCGCGCCGTAAATATCAGCCACTTCGAGAGTTTCGGGATGGCTTTCGCCATGCCGATGCGCGACTTTGGCCGCATGCTCGGTGATGGGAATCAGCATCGTGCGCACATACTGATGATGCGTGTTGACGATATAGTCGATGAGAAATTCCGTGGACCACTTCGTTACATCGGGCGCACTGTCGCGCGGCAGGCGCTCCACTTCCGCCAGAATGGTTTCGAGATCGAGACCGCGTTTCGCGCATGCTTCCGCGAGCGGAATCCTGCCGTTGCAGCAATAGTCGATTCCATAGGATTCGAAAACGAGTGCCGCCTGTGAATTTCCACGGACGATATCCGCGACTGTCTGTACTGTTTCTGTATGCATGACGATGCTCCTGTGCTTGATGATGATCGGTACCACAGGCAAGCTAGGCCATCGGGAGCATGGAAAATTTGACCTGGATCAGATTATTGTGGATTTACGATTTACGATTGACGATTGACGATTTTTCGTGCGAAATAGCTAGGTTCGCGACCATCAGCGTACGCAACGAATACGCGCGCGGATTCGTGCGGATTCATGCGGATTAATGCGGATAAGAGCTTTTTGCAAAGGTAAAAAATGAAGCTCTGCGTTTTCTGCAGACCTTCACTAATCGCACCCTTAAAAAAATTCTTATCCGCGTGAATCCGCATTAATCCGCGAAAATCCGCGTACGTATTCCATCCGCGTACGTATTGACGCGGATTTACTCTATCTTGATGCTATGCACGACGAAACACTCCTCGATATCATCAAAGCTATACCTCTGTTTTCGGAGCTGGATCTGCAAGACCTCATGCAGTTGATGGAATCGTGTTCGCTGAAACAGGTGAAGAAGGGCACGATTCTCTTCGAGGAAGGCGCGCCGTACCGGGGCATGTACGTGGTGATCTCGGGCACGGTGAAGGTGTTTCGCCTCAGTCCTGATGGGAAGGAGACGGTACTGCATCTGCTTTTTCCCTCGCAGACACTGGCGGAAATACCCATGTTCGCGGGCAGCGACTACCCGGCGCATGCGGAAACGCTTGAAGATGCGACTTTGTGTTTTGTTGAACGTGACGGATTTCAGCGGCTGATCAGACGGGACTCCGATCTCGCGTTGAAGCTTCTCGCCGGCCTTTCCAAACGACTGCGCACTCTCGCCTCGCAACTCGAGGAACTCACCTCCCATGATGTCCGCACCCGTCTCCTGAATTTCCTGCTCGGCGAGTATGCGAGAAAAACCCCTGCGCCGTGCGCGCCTCATCTCCGCCTACCTGTATCCAAATCCGTCCTGTCCGCCACATTGGGCATGTCCCTGGAAACACTTTCCCGTACCTTCCGCAAACTGGAAGACGATGGGCTAATCAAAGTAAAGGGGAGAATTGTCCACTTCCCTGATATCGAACGTCTCCGACGCCTCGTCCAGACAAAATAAATTCCAATCCTCATCCCGGACCGCGTTACCGGAGTTGGGCATCGGTTCATTTGGGCGGTCGACCGCTTGCTTCCCGCCTGCGCCCCTGACCGCTGCTGCGGATCGGGTCCCCCTTCCGCATGCTGGTGGATCCGCCCCCTGCCCGCAGTGGGGAGGTGTCTCCTCTCGACGTCGGATTCATCGCGTCGTCTTGTACCCGTTGGAGGCCGGCGCCTGCGTCCCATGGCGCGTGTGAAAAGTCCGGGGGTGCATTCCACCGCGGTCCTGCGACAAGAAATTCATCCGTCTGTCGGATTTGTTCTTCATTGCGTATCTTTGAAAGTCTATCGATTTTTTTCACTCCTTCTCGAGGAAGACTATATGAATATCGGGGTGCTCACGGGCGGCGGAGACTGCCCTGGACTTAATCCTGTCATCCGCGGCATCGTTCGCGCGTCGTTGAAGTTGGGACACACGGTGACCGGCTTTCGCGACGGGTGGAAAGGGATTGTCGAAAACACCACCATGCCGCTGGGACGCGACGAGGTCAGCGGCATATTGCATCGGGGAGGCACGATTCTCGGCACGTCGCGCACCAATCCCTACAAGCTCGAAAACGGCGAACAGCGTATCCTCGAAACCATCGCGCAGCGGGGCATCGACGCGCTGATCCCCATCGGCGGTGAAGATACGCTCGGCGTAGCGGTGAAATTGCACCTGGCGGGCGTGAAGCTTGTGGGCATACCAAAAACCATCGACAACGATCTTCCCGGAACGGATTTCACGTTCGGGTTCGACACCGCGGTGAATGTGGCCATGGAGGCCATCGACCGTCTGCACACCACGGCCGAAAGCCACAGCCGCGTGCTCGTCGTCGAAGTGATGGGCCGACACGCGGGATGGATCACCTGGTACGCCGGCATCGCCGGAGGAGGCGATGTGATCCTTGTGCCAGAACATCCCTTCAGCGTCGAAGAAGTGTGCGCCAGCATCAAGCGGCGTCATGATACAGGAAAGACGTTCAGCATCGTCGTCGTTTCGGAGGGATCGAAAGTCGCGACGGACAGCGAGCGCGACGAGGACGGCAGCTATGTTCTCGCCAGCATGAAAAAGGATGCCTTCGGCCACGTCACGCTCGGCGGGGTGGCGAAAGTGCTCGCGGACGAAATCGAGAACCGCCTCGGCTTCGAAACCCGGCACACTGTGCTGGGACATATCCAGCGCGGCGGATCACCCACAGCCTTCGATCGCGTGCTCGGCACCCGCTACGGCGTCCGCGCTGCGGAACTTGCCCATGAAGGCCGCTTCGGTCGCATGGTGGCGCTTCAAGGCACGAAAATCATCGACATCGACATCACACAAATTGCTACCGGCATCAAGGAACTCGATCCGGAGCTTTACAAGGTTGCGGATTATTTCAAGGATTGAGCGGCGGACGCCTGTCGCTCAGCGCTCCAGGCAGATGGTGAAACGGCTACCGAAGCAGTGACCGTGTCGCATCGCATCCTGAATTATTCAGACGGATAGTACCATGATCGCATTGGAAACATTACGCGACGCAGTAAAAAATTCAGGCCAAGCTGAAGTCGGGGCGGTGTACCGCATTCCCGCGCTCTGGCTCTGCGATTCAGCTGTGTCGGATGCGGTTGTAGTCGTGAATGCCGTGAGTTTCTTTGCCGACACGATCGATGCGATCCTGGCCGAGGAGGACGCTTCACCCGTGAGACTCGGCAGCTCGGGCGAATGGACGCGCGATGCCGTGGTGTACAACATGTTCACCCGCCTCACCACGGCCTGGGACCACGACGGTGACGGATCGATCGGTATTGACGATCTCCCCGGCGGACTGCGGGAAACCGGCACCTTCCTCAAGAGCATCGTCCTCTTGCCCTGGCTCAGGCAGCTCGGCATCAACACCATCCATCTTCTGCCCGTCAGCTCGATCGGAAAAGACGGCAACAAGGGTTCGCTGGGATCGCCCTACGCCATCCGCAATCCCTACACGCTGGACGAACGTCTTTGCGAGCCGTTTCACGGTCTTGGCGTCGAGGCTGAATTCGCCGCCTTCGTCGAAGCAGCGCATCACCTCGGTATGCGCGTGGTGATGGAGTTTGTGTTCCGCACCGCCTCGAAGGACAGCGACTGGATTACGGATCACCCCAACTGGTTTTACTGGATCGATGCATCCATTCCGGACAGGGACGGCACGCAGGAGCATGAGCACGGCTATGGCAACCCCCGGTTCACTGAAGAAGAACTCAACGTTATCAACCTCCGCGTCCGCCGTAACGACACCAGCAGCCTTCCTCCTCCCGGCATGGCATACCGGCAGCTATTCAAGGAGATGCCCGTTGAAATCGTCAGGGAAGGCGACAGCTGCATCGGCATTCTCGAGGATGGGAACCGCGCACGCATTCCGGGGGCGTTCGCCGACTGGCCGCCGGACGATGTACAGCCGCCCTGGAACGATGTGACGTATCTGAAGCTTTACGATCATCCCGGGTTCAATTACATCGCGTACAACACAATTCGCATATACGATTCCCGTCTGGCCACGGTTGAGCATGAGAACCGCGGACTGTGGAACACGATCATCAACATCATTCCGCATTATCAGAAAAGCTTCGACATCGATGGAGTAATGATCGACATGGGCCACGCCCTGCCGAAAAGGCTCAAACAGAGCATGGTCGAACGGGCTCGGAAGATCGATCCGGACTTCGCGTTTTGGGAAGAAAATTTCGCTATTTCCGCCCGGAGCCGCCAGGAAGGATACAACGCGACGGTGGGATATCTGTGGACCGACGAGCACATCCCGGCAAAGTTGCGCGAGTTCGTGCACATGCTGGAATCGCAAACCGTGCCCGTGCCGTTTTTCGCCACCCCCGAAACGCACAACACACCGCGCGCCGCCAATCGCCCGGGCGGTATGAATTTTTCCCGCATGGCGATGGCGGTCAATGCGTTCCTTCCGGCCGTGTTCTTCATCCACCAGGGGTATGAACTGGGTGAGACGTTTCCGGTGAATACAGGACTGGGCTTCACCTCCGGGGAAATCGCGGCCATTCCTTCCGATACGCTGCCGCTGTTTTCGCAATCCGCCTTGTGTTGGGACAATCCAGCGCACATCGGCGGCTTCGTCGCCCGCGTGCTGAGTATCCGCACCGCATGGCACGACGTCGTCGTCAATCCGGATGCTCGCACCATCAGGGTGGTGGACGCCGATTCGGATATGTTGCTCTGTTTCCTTCGCCAATCGCGCAGCGGCGACCGCATCCTCGCCGTCGCGGCGAATCTCGACTGCACGCATCCCTTGCGCGCTTCCGTTCCCCTCGATACCGAACTCGACCTCCTGATCGACCAGATAACCGGCGCCGAGGTCCGCAAAACCGATGGCCGCGTCCATCTCGATCTCGCTCCCGGCCAGGCCATGGTCCTCGAACTCCGCACTCCCACCATGCAATTCGAGGAATTCACGAGCGAGTAGCATGCGGGCAGGGCGGGTTCCCGCAAGCGAATGTGAATGAAATTGATTATCGACAAGAGCACTACCGAGCGTGCATTCTACGCCCCCTCCGATTATTTGCGCACAAAAAAAGCCGCGCTTTCACGCGGCTTTTTTTTCAATGATTCTTACGAGTAGGATTATTCGGTTTTCATCCGTACCACGTTCTCCGCGAAATTGATTTCGACGTGGTCGAGGGACGAGAAAAACGAATTGCCAAGCAACACCGGAACGAGATTCCCGGGAATTTGCGAGAACACCCCCAACTCGGCGATGCCGAAGTTCTGGTCCTTGAACGTCTTGCCGGCGAAGGAGATGTTTTTTACATCCGAGCCCCGCGCCTTGAGGGGAAGTCCGTCCAGCGTCATGATGTCCCGTGTCGAGTTCGGAATCGCGGAAGCGCCGATAATGCGCAAGGTCTTGACGGGAAACCAGGACTCCGGAGATCCGTTGTCCAGCAGCACATCGACGTTCGTTCCGTTCATCGTGGCCTGTACGACGACGTAGCCGTTCACCAGCTTCATGGGCAATTCTACGGCGCCCGCTGCGGGACGGCCTTTGCTTTTCAATAGCAGACGGGGACTCGCTCCGTAATAAAATACCGCGATCTCGGCGCGCCGAAGCAGATCCGTACCGATGATTCCCGCGAGTTTGCGATCGGCCACGACCGGCGTCTCCTCAAGCACCGTCACGCTCGCCTGCGGAAAATTCAGCCCGCCGACTTCCATTCCGGGCAGTGTGGCTTTGCCGCTGACATCACCGGAGAAACCGGTCCCACCAAGGGCGAAATACGTCCGTCCCTCTTCCGTGTCCAGACGGCCCTGCTGTTTCCGTATCTGCGCACGGTCGCCCAGCCAGGCCTTGCTTACGCTGGTCGAAGCTACCGCGAGATCGACGGCGAACCAGGCTTTGTCTCCATCGGGCATGGTCGATTCGGCGAAAAGATATCCCTTGTCGTACATCAACTTCATTTCCCCATACACATTCTGCGCGGATGCAGCATCCAGAAGACCGACCAACATCACGAGAAAAATGGCAAACATGCGTGTCATGGCAATTCACTCCGGGAAAAGTTCAGAAAGGATATGGACGGAAGCGTCCAGAAACGCAGTGTACGTAGTGAATCGTCCCAGGTTTCAGTGCGAAAGGATGGTGAATGAATTCCGAATTATGAAAGGAGAGGACGTGATGCAAGGAAAAGGAAGGTCACGCGCCTTACCTCCTACTTCACAATTCATCCTTCAGAATTCATACGTTCCTACCTGTCGATATTCACATCGCCGAAGCTGGCGGTGACCACAAGCTTGTCGTTGCCGTTGCCGATTTTTCCACGCTTTTTGTCCGCCGATGGTCCGTACTTGTTCTTTTTTCCTATCGATTCCAGGTCCACCTCTCCGTCCACGTCACCGAATGAGGTCTCGGCTTCAATGGTCCCGCTGAATGAAGGCGCAAGGGTGACCGAAACGTCTCCGTAGGAATTTTTGATCGATCCGCCCTTGCATTCCTTGATTGTGACCTCGCCCATGGATGAAGTGACGTCGATCGGTCCGCCGGGTCGCACGACTTCGATTTCACCATACGACGATTCGACCCTCCCTCCCGGGACGTTGAAGGCCTTGATTTCGCCCATCGAGGATTTCAGGCGCATCGTCCCTCCTATATCGCCAACGGACACGCCGCCGTAGGACGAATAGACTTCGACGTTCGAAGAGCGTGTGACCTCCACCTCGCCGAAACTGCTCGTGACCTTGACGCGTCCCCGCACGCCGGAGACCCGGGCATCCCCGAATTTGGTTTCGCACAGCACACGCGATCGCGACGGTACGGATGCGGTAACCTGGATTTCGATGTTGCTGTGTTCCATGCCGAATTGCTTTTTCGGAAGTCCGGCCCGGATAAGAATGCGTCCGCCTTCCTGCCTCAGATCGACAGTAACGGCTTCGGCCTCGCGCTTCGCATCCTCTTTCGAGCCTTTGCTTACGGTAACGCGGATTACCGCCTCGACGGAGTTGTCAGCCGACTGCGTCACGATCACGTCGCCGAACCGTACATCGAGGGTCACCTCGGGATCGACGGAGGTTTGGAAGCGCTGTTTTACCACGCGCTCATGTTGTTGAGCTGTCAGGTACGTGGCCGGGAGAAGAAGTGATACGATAAGAAATATTGCAGAGGTTTTCATGATAGGCGCTCCTGTTACTGTGTCTGCTCAAGCATTTCCTGCAGCGTCGTTTGCAGATCGCTGTAGGCGGCGAGCAGATAGTGCTGCACGCGCGGGTGAAGACCGTTGTCGCGCAACGTCGTTTTGCATTCTGTGATGGATTCGCGCAGCATGCTGATTTTAGCCTTCTGTAGTGCGACGAATTCCGGATCGAGTTTGTGTTCGCGTTCCTGAGCCGCTATCGAAAGCTTCTCGATCGCGCGCTCGTAATAAAACATTGCCTGCTCGATGTCTTCGCGAGCCTGGGTCAGCATGTCGTCGGGTTTCGAGTCTTCCGTTGCCGCTGTCTCGTGTCGTCGTCCGTAGTCCTGGATGAGGTACCATCCCATGCCGGTCCCGCCCAGCAGAAGCAGCACCACGGTGGCGACACGCAACGCCGGACGCCGCAGCAGCGCGGCCAGACGTTCCACCAGGCCCGGGTTCTCCGGCATGGAAGCGTTCCGCCGTTGGATGTCGCGGAGGTCGGTCTCGATGCGTGCCCAGAGTTCCTTCCGCGGCTCGACCGGCGGCAGGGACGACGCAAGCCGTTCAAGCTCGTCGCGCTCTCTGTCTTCGGTATTCATGTCACACTCTCCGAATTCTGGATTCCATGGCGCGTCAGGCGTTGTTTGAGTGCTTCCCTGGCGCGGTGATATGCGGATTTCGATGTTCCGACGGTGATGCCGAGCGTCTCGGCTATGTCGGGATGCGTCTGTTCATGCACGGCGTACAGCAGGAACACCGCACGCTGCTGTGGAGGCAGGGTTCCGATCTCGCGCTCAAGTATCTCGCGCAACATCACGTCCGAACCCGATGCGGCCTCGGTCGGGTGGGTGTTCTCGTCACCCGTATCCAGACGCTCTTCGCTGCCGCGGCGCGATCGCGTTCTGCTGATGCAGGTATTCGTGACGATGCGATACAGCCAGGTTTCGAGACGTGATTCGTGGCGAAACGCATGCAACCCGCGATATATCCGGATAAAGGCCTCCTGAACGCTGTCTTCGGCATCGGCGGTATTGCCATGAAACCTGTAGGCGAGTGAAAAGAGCGAGCGTTTGTACCGTTCGTACAAATCCCGGAAGGCCATGATATCACCTTCGCGACATCGCTCAACGAGCGCGTATTCGCCTGCACCGGCTGCGGAGTGTTCCTCGATCATCGGAAAATCCTTCAGGGCGATATTGATGGTGTCCGCGTTCATGGCTGTTCGTTCGCCTTCACGAGAGCTTGGACGCAGTGAAGGGGCAAAGGGTTGCCTGCCGCGGGAAACATCACGTAAATTCGGTATTTTTTGCCCAACCTCAATGCGGTGGAACAAATCCATCCGGACCACGTCTAATTCCACCTGTATTCGGAACGTATCACAAAACCGGAGTCTACCATGAGCAGGACATTTTCAACCACCGGCATTATCCTGCTGCTTGTCGCGGCGATGCTTCTTCCACAGTACGCGCAGGCGCAGGCCATCGCCGGCAAAACAAAGTCTCAGGGCGCCTGGCTCGGAGTTCGCATCAAGAGCGTGAAGACGGAGAAAATCGTCGACGGCAAGACTGCCGACGAACAAATAGAAAAGAAGGGTGCGGTCGTCGACGGTGTTGTGGATGGCAGTCCCGCCGAAAAGGCCGGCATTAAAAAAGGCGACATCATCATGGCGATCGGTGATCGGAACATCGAAGATGCCGATGATCTTGTCGAAGCGGTCAGCGAGTCCGCACCGGGCACGAAGGTCAACGTATCCCTGCTCCGGGATGGAAAGACTATGCCCGTGGAGGTGGAGCTTAGCGAGGCGAAAGCCGGCGAGAGGGAAAAACGCGTCATCACGCGCAATCTTCGCGTCCCCCGTTCTCCTCTCCCGCCCACCCCGCCGATGATCTGGCATGGAAAAAACAGCGGCTATGGTTTCTCGCTCAATACGCTAAACAAACAGCTCGGCGAGTATTTCGGAGCGCCCGATGGCAAGGGTGTGCTCGTAGAGCGGGTGGATGAAGACAGCGATGCCGCGAAAGCGGGCTTCAAGGCAGGCGACGTCATCATACGCGCGGGAAAAAAAACGGTCACCGCCGTGAGTGATTTCCGCAGTGTGCTCGGCGCGTTCGATGCCGGCGAAAAAATTCCCGTGGAGATTCTCCGCAAGGGATCGAAGCAGACCATCCAACTGACAGCGAAGGAGCAGGAAAAAGAATTCAGCATGCATTCCGCGCCCGGTCTCGGCGGGATGTTCCGCTTCCATTCGGACGAAGACGGCGATATGGATCTTGATGAAATGGAAAATATGGACATCGACATCGATATAGACAGCGATGAGATCGAGGAAGGCGTGCAGCGCATGCGCATCATGCTCAACGGCAAGGAGCTCGAACTCGAACACCTCCATGAATCCCTCCAGGACATCATGGAGGATGTGCAGGAAAAAATGGAAGATGTTCAAGAGAAAATGGAAGACGCTCACGAGGGCTCAGCACCGCAGCGTCGGAACATCCGCATCGAGGCGAAGCAAATCTAGCGGCAAGAATAGGGTGCACAGACAACACAGAGAGCACGGAGAGAACAGAGACCACAGAGGGCACAAGGATACACGTCGCACCATCGAGCACCGAGAGCACAGAGAGCACAGAGAGCGCAGAGGGCACAGAGAGCGCAGAGGGCACAGAGATTTTTTTGAAGGGATCTATCCTGAAAGGTGTGCCTGTCACGCTTGATCCCGGTTTCATCCTGCGCGGTCCTCTCCGGAAACGTCATTTCGGTATCTCGAGCCTCACTCCCAGGCCTGGATCACTGAAATAAAGACTCTATTCCCTCTTTCCTCTTTCCTCTTTACTCTTTACTCTTTACTTTTTGCTCTCTGCTCTCTGTGTTCTCCGTTCTCTCTGTGCTCTCTGTGCTCTCTGCGTCCTCTGTGTCCTCTGTGTTTCCCGCTCAGAACGCTTGTCCGAAGTTGAAGTACACTCCTATCCCCTCCGGGCTCCAGCCAAGATCCGCACGGGCGATGAAGGTGTCGAAGGCCAGGCGGCCGCCAAGCACCGGAGTCACCGCCCATCGGGATGAAGGCAGATCCGCCAGACGCTCTCCTACCGCTCCGGCGTCCACTCCAAGCATGGCGCTGAATCTCCAGTACACGGGAATACGAAATTCTACGTTGCACACACCCGAGCTGAGATCGAGATAGCGGTTTTCGGTCAGCCCACGGACTGTTCTGTTCCCACCCACGGACAACATGTGCTGCACAGGAATCTCGCCGCCGATGGTTTGTTGGAGGATCGTCCGTGCCGCGAGCACAATCCCGCCATACTCGCCATACCACTGCGCTGTAGCTCCAAGACGCGTCCACGCGCTGCCGTGCGCCGTGATCGCTATCGCCTGCTCGATCTCACCCTGCAAGACATGTCCGCTCGTGGTATGCAGCGTACTGTTTCGCGTATCGTGGCGTAGCAGCAGCGCCAGCGACGACAGGTCCGATGTCGTGGCATTGTCCGATCGATCCCGAAGCCTGCTGTCGCTTTCAAAATCATACGACCACATGCGTTTGAGCTTGAGCTGGAGTTGCGTGACTACCGTTTGCGTGATACCGCGGCTCAATGCCGCCTTGACCATGACAGGTTCGTGCACGTACTGCTCTTTGTCGGCGTGCGAACTGCCGCTGCCCGTGCCGAAAAAACTCGTCTGTATCATTTTGTCGTATTCAAATTGCAGATCCACTGCAAGATCATACACGCTGCCCTGGCGGAGTTCCTCATCGGGCGATGAAAAATTGATACGAAACAAGCGCTCGCCCTTTGTACTGGCGAACAGCAACAGATCGAAGCTCTCTTTCGATTCCAGCGCGTTTCGCAGCACCAGCTTCACACCGACGCCAAAACCGACGTCGGTATCGTACAGCGCGAACGGAAAGTACTCGAATTTCACGCTGTCCGTCGGAGTCTGGCAATGCATCGCGCCGGAGTGAAGCGCGGCGAACAACAGCGAGCAAAGCACCAGGCGCGTCAGCGGCATCGGCCGTCGTCGGGCCGTTCCGACCGGCAGAAGTTCCTGAATGTTGGTATGTATGCGCACGGCCCGGTCTCCGATTTGTATTCGGACAATATAGGCATCACCGGGCGAACGCCGCGTCACGCGAATGTAAAAAAATCATGACGGAAGCCGTCAAGTCCTTCCGAATCCTGCAACCAACGTCGCGCACCCTCAACCTGCTTATGATATAGGTGCTCTTGTTTCCGAAGAGTCTAGTGAACATCGTCACCTCGCCGCGGCGAGTCTGCGACCTGAGCAGCCTGAGGTTGACGCACCGGTCCGTTTCATTGGTGACATGAGGGTTTCGTAGCGCAGAGCCAAGCACGTGACCATGAGGGCCGCCGCGGAAATATCTTTCGGTTATGCACTGTGTTTGCACGGCGGCTCCGCTACTGCGGAGAAGGGTGATTCGTTCCGAAACGTTCGAGGGGACTTGGTACCTCCCTGATGTCATAAGCAGTGTGCCTACCATCGCTTCGCGGCGGTCCGTTTCGGGCACGACACGTGGATGGTGTGAATACGTGCGCGGATTACACG
>CAYJMN010000112.1:0-16793 GCA_964371045.1 uncultured Chromatiales bacterium
TTAGGGAATGTCATCCACGAAATGGACCGGTGCGCAGCGCTGGTAGGCTCACTCAGGATGACGAATTTGGTTGACGCTGCCCAGACCAACCTGATGTCATCCATGATATAAACCGGTGCGCAGCGCTGGTGGGCACACTGATAATGACATCTTGAGGCCAGTACTTGCAAACACCGTAGAAGACCGAACGCCGTGCTTCGACTTCGCGCCGGGAAACGCATTTCCTATTGATCCAAGCTTTTTCTCCGGCGCTGCGCTCAGCATGACGGTACTTTTTTAACATTTTCTTCAATGTCACACTCGATATTCATCGCAAGGGCTCGGGGGCATTTCGGGATTCGGGTGGGGTTTACTATATTGTGAGATTGTTTCACCTGTCGATTCTCCATTGAGCCCACCCGTCTCGTTTCAAGCTTCTTCCCTGCTGGTCACCGGCGGGGCGGGGTTCATTGGCAGCAATTTTGTCCGGCGGTTTGTGGAGAGCAGGGGCGAAGGAACGCGTGTGACGGTGCTGGATGCGCTGACCTATGCCGGGAACCTGGAAAATCTGTCGGATCTTGAGGGTGCTTTTCAATTTGTGAAAGCGGACATCTGCGACGCCGATGCCGTAGGCCTCGCGATGGATGAGCATGGGATTGACGCCGTTGTACATTTCGCGGCGGAGTCGCATGTGGATCGCAGTATTCTGGGTCCGATGGTGTTTACGCAGACCAACGTGCTGGGGACGCATGTGCTGCTGGAAGAAAGCCGCAAGCGCGGGATGCGGCGGTTTGTGCATGTGTCCACAGATGAAGTGTATGGCTCGCTTGGACCCGAGGGACGCTTCACCGAGGAATGCCCTCTCGATCCCACCTCTCCCTACGCCGCAAGCAAGGCGGCCTCGGATCTGATCGTGCAGGCCTATGCGAAAACCTTCGGCTTCCCGGCCATGATCACGCGCTGCTCCAACAATTACGGTCCCTGGCAGTTTCCGGAGAAGCTCATTCCCCTGATGCTCATCAATGCGATGAACGACAAGCCGCTGCCGGTGTACGGTGATGGGATGAACGTCCGCGACTGGATCCACGCGCGCGACCACGCCGACGCGATCATCGCGGTTCTGGAGCGCGGAACCGCGGGTCGGGTGTACAACATCGGCAGCGACAACGAGTGGCCGAATATCGACATCGTCCGTCTGATTCTGCGCACCCTCGGCAAATCCGACTCCCTCATCTCCTACGTCACCGACCGCCTCGCGCACGACCGCCGCTACGCCATCGACTCCGCACGCATCCGCGAAGAACTGGGCTGGAAGCCGATGATACCATTTGAACAAGGGATTGCGGAGACGATAGACTGGTACCGGCGCAATGAGCTGTGGTGGAAGCGCGTGATGAGCGGTGAGTATGCGGAGTATTATGAGAAGCAGTATGGGCGGAAATGACGATTGACGATTTACGATTTACGATTTACGATTTACGATTTACGATTTACGAATGACGATTGACGATTGACGATTGACGATTTACGATTGACGATTTACGAATGACGATTGACGATATGCTGGATATGGATGGCTGGAGCAGCGAATTTGTAACACAGAGGGCACAGAGGGTACAGAGAACACGGAGATTTGTGAAATGATAATGCCGTCAAAATCCGTGCGCTGTGAATCGACTGCGCATTCCTCATGCTAGCCATCTCAAGACGCACGTATGCGTAGCAGCATCCTGAAAAAAATCTCTGTGCCCTCTGCGCTCTCTGTGATCTCTGTGATTCAGGTTAGAGGCACAACATGCACCATCACCCGACATCGTCAATCTAAAAATCGTCAATCGTAAATCGTCAATCGTCAATCTCTTTAACCTTTTCACCTTTTCACCTTTTCACCTTTTCACCTATCCACTTTTCACTCGCCCTTCCATTATGACACTTGAACAGAAAATCAACGGAAAGCAGATCACGATCGGCGTGATCGGACTGGGATATGTCGGGCTGCCACTGGCGGTGGAATTTGCCGCACAGGGTTTTTCGACCATAGGCATCGATGTGGACGCGAACAAGGTGTCCTCGATCAACAAGGGGGAAAACTACATCGACGACGTGGATGACGCGCTGCTGGCGAAGGCGGTGGGCGAGGGGAAGCTCAAGGCCGAGGATCACTACAAGAGCGTACCGAAGCTGGATGCGCTGTTCATCTGCGTGCCGACGCCCTTTACCGAAACGAAGGATCCCGACATTTCCTATATCATCGCGGCGGCGGAAGGGATCGCAAAGGGATTGCGGAAAGATCACATCGTGATTCTCAAGAGCACCACCTTCCCGAACACGACGGAGGGCGCCGTGCAACCGATACTCGAACGCGGCGGCCTGAAGGTCGGGAAGGATTTCCATCTGGCGTTTTCGCCCGAGCGTATCGATCCGGGCAACAAGGTGTGGGGTACGGCCAACACGCCCACAGTTATCGGCGGCGTGACGGCATCCTGCACGAAGTACACGAAAATGGTGACCGAACTGATCATCAATAACGTGGTGGTGGTGTCGAATCCCAAGGTCGCGGAGATGGAAAAGCTGCTGGAGAACATTTTCCGCAGCGTGAACATCGCGCTGGTCAACGAGCTGGCCGTGCTGTGCGACCGCATGGAAGGCGTCGACATTTGGGAAGTGATCGAGGCGGCCAGGACCAAACCCTTCGGCTTCATGCCTTTCTATCCCGGACCCGGCATCGGCGGCCACTGCATCCTGATCGACCCGTACTACCTGTCGTGGATCGCCCGCAAGTACGATTTCCAGACGAACTTCATCAATCTCGCCGCCGAGACCAACGAAGGCATGCCCTTCTACGTAAAGAATATGATCTTCCGTGAAATCAGCATGCAACCGATCGCGGTGAAGGACGCCCAGGTGCTGATGCTCGGTGTGGCCTTCAAACGCGACGTGGACGATACGCGCCACTCCCCCGCCCTGCGCGTGATGGAACTGCTGCTGCAGGATAACATGCGTAACCTGCAATACAGCGATCCCTGGGTCCCCAAGGTCCAGGTCGACGGCAAAAAGTTGAAATCCCTCAAGCTCACTCCGGAGCTGCTGCGCAAAATGGACTGCGTTGTGATCGCCACCGACCATTCGGATTTCGATTACGAGATGATCGTCAAGCACAGCAAGGTCGTGGTGGATACGCGCAACGCGACGAAGAACGTCAAGGGCCGGAAACGCAACGTGACCGTCCTCGGCGACGGGAGGAAATAAATGCGGACTTTCCTCTCCGTTGTAGGCGCGCGTCCAAACTTCATGAAGGTGGCGCCTCTGCACCGCGAGCTGTCGAAACATCGCGACCGCGTACGGCATCTGATTTGCCATACAGGTCAGCATTACGACGAAAAAATGTCGAAGATTTTCTTCGACGACCTCGAACTGCCGCAGCCGGATATCTACCTCGGCGTCGGTTCGGGTTCGCATGCCGAACAGACAGCGAAAATCATGGTCGCCTTCGAGCAGGTGCTTCTCGAGCACAAGCCGGATCTCGTCATCGTCGTCGGCGACGTCAACAGCACACTCGCCTGCTCGGTGACCGCTTCCAAGATGCACATCCCCGTTGCGCATGTGGAAGCGGGTCTGCGCAGCTTCGACCGCGATATGCCGGAAGAGATCAACCGCATGGTGACGGACGTGCTCGCCGATTACCTGTTCGTCACCGAGAAAGCAGGCGTGCGCAACCTCCGCCGCGAAGGCATCGCGGATGACAAGGTGTTTTTCGTTGGCCACGTCATGATCGATTCGCTGGTGCATTACCGCTCGAAGGCCGCCGCGTCTCAGGTGCTCAGGCAGTTCGGCCTCACGCCGCGCGAATACACGCTGGTAACCCTGCATCGGCCCAGCAACGTGGACACGCGTGAGAATCTGGAACTCATCCTCGGTATTTTCGAGGAATTGCAGCACGAAACCCGCTTCATTTTTCCGGTACATCCCCGCACGCACGCACGCATCGCGGAATTCGGTCTCGACGGGCGCGCGGCGAACATCGGCAGCCTCACCCTCTGCGATCCCATCGGCTATCTGGATTTCCTGAAGCTGATGGACAACGCCGCGTTGGTCCTCACGGATTCGGGGGGCATTCAGGAGGAAACCACGTATCTGCAGGTGCCCTGCATCACGCTGCGTGAGACGACTGAGCGTCCGGTGACCTCCGAAATCGGCAGCAACGAGGTGGTGGGACTGAACGCAGCGCTGGCAGTGGAAAAATCCCGCGCCGCATTGAACGGCAACGGAAAACGTGGTAGTATACCAGTTTTGTGGGACGGCATGGCCGCCCGGCGAATCGTAGACATTCTCCTTACAACAATGCACGCATGAAACACGTAGTCCCTCTGGCCTTAGCGGCCCTCCTGATCCTCTGTTCCGCACGTTCGCAGGCACAGAACACCCTCGGCGGCACACCGTTTCCATCCCTGACCGGAAGCGACAAGGGCGGCGAGACTTCCAATGTGCTGCTGTCGCGAGAACTTCCGCCTGTCGCACGTATGGTGGATCCGGCATTGTATTTTTGCGGCCCCGGCGATGTACTGTCGCTCGCCCTGACGATGCCTCTCAACATCGAGGCGGTGTTGCCTGTCACAGCCGACGGTGCGCTGATCATTCCGCGGGTGGGTGTGGTGCAGGCGGGCGGAAAAACGCTGGAGCAGGTACGACGTGATGTATTCGCCGCGTTGAGGAATAAATACACCGCGAAGGAAGGTCAGGTCGAAGGCGTCCTCTCGCTTGCGCTGGCGCGAACGATACTCGTGACCGTGACCGGCGAGGTGCACACCCCCGGCCTTCTCACGCTGACTGCCGCGACACCCGTATCCGTGGCTCTGCGTATGGCGGACGCGAAAGAAAAGGCGAGTTCCTCCTCCGGGATGTTCATGTTTCAGGGTCCGACGAATACCGACCCTGGATTCAGGGCGCGGTTGAGCGCGCGCTATTTCGGCGGCCTGGAAACAGAGACGCGGGCGTTGAGACGGATATCGGTGCAGCATGCGGACGGCAGCAATACGCGCGCCGATCTCCCTATGTATGAATCCACGCGCGACGGCCGTTACGATCCCCTGCTGCGCGAGGGCGACGTCATCGTCGTACCTTCCCGCGACGTTTCTTCCCCCATGATCGGCGTGCTCGGAGCTGTGCGGCGTCCGGGGATGTTCGATTTTGTCCAGGGCGACAAGCTGTCAGATCTGCTGCGCATGGGATTCGGAATCGACATCGGAAAGACGGTTGTGCGCGGCGAACTCACACGCGACGGCATGGCCGGCATTCCCCTGAACATTGAGGAACTCCGCGTCGGCGTATTTACCGACGATGCGATTTTACGCCCGGGCGACCGGTTGATCGTGTACGCGGAGCAGCGCCGGGAGAGGAACGGCAGCGCCGTAGCCGACGGCGAAGTGCTCCATCCCGGTGTGTACCCCATCGTCCCCGGAACAACCACGCTTCGCGAACTCGTCGATCTTGCCGGGGGCTTTACCGGCGACGCCTGGCCCGGGCTCAGCGAACTGTACCGCAGACAGAGCGGTATCGACGGTCTGCCCCTTGATCAGGCGCGCGAGCGGGACAGGAACTTCGAAAAAGGCAGTTTATACTACGAAGACACCCTGTACTGGGCGGTGAGTTCGCGCGTACGCGAGGGACAGGTGGCCGTGAATTTCCACCGTCTTTTCATGCAAAAAAATGGCAGCGAAGACATCAAACTTGAGGATGGAGACATCCTTCTCGTACCGCGCAACACAGGAACCGTATACGTCTACGGGCAGGTGAACAGCAGCGGCCATGTTCCCTGGACGGAAGACAAGGATCTTGACTGGTACGTGGAACGTGCCGGTGGTTACGGCAACTCGGCGACAGAGGGTCGCGCGACGGTGATCAAGGCGAATACACGGGCCTGGCTTGATTGCGACGACACCGAGATAGAACCCGGAGACATGATTTTCGTCCCGCACGACCCGCTCGTACGGCTTGCCTCCACGACGGACATGCTTGCTGTCGTGGCCGCCGTGGTCGGCGGACTTGCCGGCGTCGCGGGATTGGTGATCTCCCTGACAAGGTGAATTACGATTTACGATTTACGATTTACGATTGACGATTTACGATTGACGATTTACGATATGCTGGATATGGATGGCTGGAGAAGCAAATTGGTGCACAGAGGGCACAGAGGGCACAGAGAACACGGAGATTTGTGAAATGATAATACCATCAAAATCCGTGCGCTTTGAATCGACTGCGCATTCCTCATGCTAAGCATCTCAAGACGCAAGTATGCGTAGTAGCACCCTGAAAAAAATCTCTGCGCTCTCTGCGCTCTCTGTGCTCTCTGTGATTCAGGTTAGAGGCACAACATGCACCATCACCTGACATCGTCAATCGTAAATCCAAAATCGTCAATCGTCAATCCAAAATCGTCCTTAATCCTTAACCCTTAACTCTTTACCCTTTACCAGTACATGACTGAACAAACTCCTGATAACAGACCATTCGTACGATCCGTATTCGTGCTGCTGAGGCATTGGCGATTCCTTTTCGGAAGCGCTTTCGTAGCGGTGGTGGTCGCGGTGGTGTTCGCGGTGATGATGCCGGATTGGTTCAAGTCATCCTCGACCTTCCTGCCTCCCCAGCGACAAGCCGGCTTGCTCGAACGCATGGCCGGTGGCCTCACCTCCACGCTGAAATCTTTCGGGATCGCGGGTGCGGGCGGCGGCAGCGAGGGATACAACTACATTTCCATACTCGAAAGCCGCCGCATGGGCGAGATGATCGTGAAGGAATTTGACCTGATGAAGGCGTACGATATCGACGACAAATCCATGGAAAAAGCGCTGACTGCCCTGTCCGGAAATTCCGAATTCAGTTATGAGGAAGATGGCCGCGTGGTTATTTCCGTCTGGGACACCGATCCGAAGCGCTCAGCCGACATCGCGAACGCGTATTTCAGGAATCTGAACGATATCAGCACCAGCATGAACGCCTCCGAGGCACGGAATAATCGTGAGTTCGTGGAATTGCAATACCGGACGGTGCAGGACAGCCTTCGCACTCTCGAGGAGAAGTTTGCCGGGTTCCAGCGCAGAACGAAAATTTTCTCTCTCGAGGAGCAGACCAAGGCCTCGATTTCCGCAGTGAGTGAAATGTACGCCGCACTCCAGGCCCAGAAAGTAAATCTCGCCATGCAGGAACGAATCCTGGGTCCCAACGACGCCGAGGTACGCGCGTTACGCATCGCGGTGAGCGAAATGGAGAAACAGGTCCCGGGTCTTGGCGACAACGAACTCTCCGGTTTACTGGGGTCGAAGGTCGGCGATCTGCCCAACGAGGGACTGACCTACCTCCGTCTGTATCGCGACATCGAAATTCTCAGCAAGCTCCAGGGCTTCATGCTGCCGTTGTATCAGCAGTCCATCATCGATGAGCAGAAAAAGTTGAACGTCCTGGTACCCCTGGACGAAGCGAAACCCGCCGAGCACAAGGACAGACCCAAGCGTTCCGTCATCGTACTGGCGGCCGGTTTCAGCGTCTTCGTGCTCGGTATGCTCTTCGTTCTTCTGCGCGAGCGCTTCCGCTATTACGCGCAGTCGTGGCCAGATGAGTGGGCTGCTGTGCGGAGAGCGATGAAGTTCGGGAAGCAGAAAGCGTAAGCGCAGAACACGAAAATTTTTCTACTCCAAAACTCCTGAAATCCCGTTGAGCATGCGTGCTGTCGGTTGACGTTACCGCGAATGCCTCTCGTCGTGATAACGCGTTTTCTTAACACCTCCGTGCTCTCCGTGCTCTCCGTGCTCTCCGTGCTCTCCGTGCTCTCCGTGCTCTCCGTGCTCTCTGTGCTCTCTGTCTCCTCTGTGTCCTCTGTGTCTACGGTGTCTACTGTGCCGCATGTTCGAGGCACGAAGTACCCGCTACCTGATTCGTCATTCGTCATCGTAAATCGTCAATCGTAAATCGTCAATCGTCAATCGTAAATCGTAACTCGTAAATCGTAAATCGTAACTCGTAAATCGTAAATCGTAAATCGTAACTCGTAAATCGTAAATCGTAAATCGTAACTCGTAAATCGTAAATCGTAACTCGTAACTCGTAAATCGTAAATCGTAAATCGTAAATCGTAAATCGTAAATCGTAAATCCCAACTCCCATGTCCCGATTCCACTACATGCTAGCGAATGCCGATGCGCCCGTATCGACGAAGGAGACGCTGGCGTTCATGGCGGTGAGTGCGGGGTTGACGGCACTGGCGTTCACGATGCACGTCGAGTATCCGTTATTCCTGCTCGTGTGTGCTTTGCTTGGCGCGTTCATCGTGATGCAGAACGCCATGGTCTGGATCATCCTGTCCATACTATTGTTCATTCCGGTGTTCTGGAACATCGAAGCTGGCCTGACACCGCCGGAGGTGCTGCACACCTTCGTGTATTACGGTGGATTGCTATGGTGGTTTTTTCATCGCGCCGTCATCTCGAAGGAGCGTTTTCACTGGAAGCCGGGCGGAATATTCGCGGCACTGCTGTTACTGCAGATGCTGTTGATCGGACCGATGTCCATAGCTCAGGGTGCGGACCCGTATGTTTGGCTCCGCGAACTGGTGATCGTGTCGACGGTACTGATGCTCGTGCCCATTTCGCATGAGTGCGTCACTAGAAAGCGGCAGTACGCCGTCGGAGCCGCGCTGATCGCGGTGCTGTTCGCGCTTTCCCTGAAAAATCTCTACCTCTACAAGCAGAAAGTAGTCGAAGCGGTGTGGTTGTGGCAAGTTGGCGCCAGCAGGTCCTCGGAGACGTTTTTTCTCATCTTCGTGCTAGCCGTCGCGGGCGCCGCGATACTCATTTCCGCACGTCGGCCCTGGACGATCCTGCTAACGGCGGTGGTGTTCGCCACGGGCGTAGCCGCCACGATACTTTCCTTTTATCGGACCATCTGGGTGGCAGCGCTCGCCGGGTACGTCTTCATGGGCATGACGCTCGGGAGCATGTTCTGGCGTCGCGCACTGGGCTACGTGGGTGTGGTGGCCGTCGTTATCGGTGTCACCTACCCGATTTTCCTGGCGAAGGTCGTGCCGGTCGAGGTCATGTGGTCGTCCATCTCGAGCCGCTTCGAATCCATTGGCGGGTACTCGCGTGACATCTCCGTGTCCAACCGGGAAGCCGAAGCACGTGCGATAATGAACGACATCGACGGACACTGGTTTCTCGGGAAGGGGTTGTCCGTTCCGACACATTTCACCAAACTCACGTCCATGACCACGATTGAGCCCACATGGACGCACAACGGCTACGCCTGGATATTACGACATTACGGAATACTAGGTTCGATATTTCTTTTCAGCGCATGGTTGTATTACGCGGGACTAGGCGTACGCACCATTCGTCTTTTGCGCAGGGAATCGGCGGCGGGGCTTGAGGAAAATTTCCGGATACGGCTGTTCACGGCGGCGGGTGTGGCTATCATTTGCAGTTCCTTTCTCATTTCCGTCACGATCAATCAGTTTTTCAGTCATGAGGCGGGATTGGTGTTCGCTGTCATATTCGGGCTTACCGAGGTCTGGCATCGCGACGCGCTCAGCCGATCGCAATCCGGAGCGGTATGAGCAGCGACGATTCGGGCGATCGCGGAGGCGTGCTGTCCCAGGGTGTGATTTCGATGCTCGCGTACGGCGTGAATTTCATCGCCGGATTTTTCGCCATCATCGGCATGATACGCATACTCGGGAAGGAACCCTGGGGCATGTTTTCCATCGTGATACAGGTGGTGGCGTTCACGTCCATGCTGGCGGATTTCGGTATCGGGCCCGTCATCATGCGCAGACTGGCCATCGCGCCCGGGCGTTCCGCCGGCATCGTGCTGGAGGCGACGTACGCGCGACTGTTGCTGATGCTTCCCACGTGGATCATCACCATGGTCATCGGATTGGCGCTGGGCAGCAGCCGCGAGTTTTTCGTGATGCTGAACCTGATGCTCTGCAACATGCTCATTTCCTCCAAGCTGCCCGTGCTGCGCGGGACGCTGGAGTCGTTTTACCGGTCGCAATCCCGTATGGCCTTCCCCATCATCACCATGGCGATCGACGCCATCGTACTGCTTGCGCTTGTTGTCGTGCTGCCGCAGTACTTCCATGATCCGGTCGACGCCATGATGTTGTACACCGCGAGCAATCTCATCGGCGCGGTGGTGCTGGTGGCGGGCAGCATTTCCTACGCCAGGAGCCTCGGCACCGAGCCGACGCACGTCACATGGGCGGGCATACGCGAACTGCTGATCGCGTCATCACCGCTCGCCGCCTTTCTCCTGCTGAATGCGCTGCACGTGAGCATCGACACGATGTATCTGAAACTGTTCCACGGCAACGAGCAGGCCGGTGTGTTCAATGCCGCGCTCCGCATCATGACGCCGCTGGCGGTATTCCCAACCATTATCGCGATCTCGGCCGCGCCACGTTTTTCTCGCACGAGCGTCTCCGATTCGATCGAACAGCGCGATCGCATGGGGCGTCTGTTCTCATTGAGCGTGAAAACCCTGGTTGTGGGCGCGGTGCTGCTCGCGGGTTTCGGCATGACCAACGCACAATATTTGATGGACGTCGCCTTCGTATCCAAATACGACGACGCCGTACTGCCGATGACGATACTTTTCGCACTTTTTCTGCCGATGTCGCTCAACATGTTTTTCGTGGAGCTGAACAACGCGCGCGGCAGCACCACCATCAACACGCGCGCCGCCGCCGTGCTGGCCGCCGTGAGCATCGTGGCCGGTATACCGCTGATCATGACGTACGCGGCCACCGGCGCCGCCCTGGCCAAACTGACCGCCACCGTCGTCGGCTTCGCTTATCTGTTACGGCATTCGCGCGAGGGGATAACCTTCGCCATGAAGCCTCTCGTTTTCAAGGCTGCACTGCTTCTCGCTGTGCTGATCGGCGTCCGTCTCGCGCTGGACGATACGCACATCCTGCTATCCAACGGCGCCGCGCTCCTCGCCGTGTCGGCGTGCATATTCGCTTTGCAGATGTTTTCATCCGATGAATTGCTGCGGTGGCGGGAACAGATAGGCGGCCTGTTCGGGAGAGTGCGTTGAGCGGCATCGAGCGCGTCACCGCAGGCATTCTCAGCTACAACAGGCGCGAGGATCTGAAGCGTACGCTGGACGGTGTTCTCGCCATCGATGGACTGCATGCGATCGTGGTGGACAACGGCTCGACGGACGGTTCCATCGCGCTGCTGGAGAGTATGCGCGAACGGTATCCCGATCGCCTGCGCCTCATGTTTATCGCAGGCAACATCGGCGTCGCGGCACGCAACGATATGTTCCGTGAAATCCGGACGCCGTTTCTCCTCTCCCTGGACGACGACAGCAGGCCCCGGGATCGCGCCGACGTGGAGGCGATGCTCGCGCTTATGGATTCGGACGAGCGCATCGCGTCCGTGTGCGCGGAATGCATCCATCCCGACACCGGACATGTCGAAACCGCCGGGATCGAGCGCTTTGCGAACGGCGGGTCCGCGGAGCAGGGCTACGACGTCGTGAACATCGCGGCGGGCGGATCGCTCCTGCGCATGGAGGCGATACGGCAAACCGAAGGGTACGGGAAGGAATTTTTTTGGGGCCGCGAAGAAAACGATCTGGCGTTCCAGCTCATTCGCAAGGGCTGGCGCGTCGTGTATCTGCCGACGGCCGTGGTGTGGCATGCGATGTCGCCCATGGGACGTTCGATGTACCGGCGTCTCGGCTATGTGACGCGCAATTCGTTGTGGCTGTTGTGGAAATATTTTCCGCTCATCGTTGCGCTGCCGATGGCTATCCTGTTCGGGCTTCGCCGCCTGTTGCCGTGCTTCAGGGATATCCGGCGATTTGCTCCCGTCGTGATGGGATTCGCCGAAGGCCTCGCAGGACTACCGCGACTGCGCGGACTGGGCCGGCGCTTCACCATGAAAGAAACGTTGCAGCTTCGTGGCTGGTTGTTGAAATTGCTGTATGAGTAACGCTCTCCGCATCCTGCAGATATCTCCGCGAAGACCCTGGCCAATGGATACAGGCGGAGCGATCGGCATTTACAACATCACGCGCGCACTTGCCCGTCGCGGTCACCAGATAACCTTCGTCTGTTTTGGCGCCGATAACAGTGTCGATTGTCCGTTGGACGATTTCTGCGATCCGCATATCGTGCAACACGACACCCGGACCCGCACAGGCGCCCTGTTGACGAATCTGTTATCACCCCTGCCGTACACCATCTCCAAATACCGATCGGAAGCCATGCGCGAAGCGCTTCGCGGACTTTGCGGTTCAAGGAAATTCGACGTTGTTCATGTCGACCATATTCACATGGCACCTTATGGAGCGATGGTGAAGGAGGAATTCGGACTGCCTCTTGTGATTCGGGAACACAATTTCGAGACAACGATTTATGAACGTTTCGCGAGCAGGCAGCGCCGTCCCATTCTCCGCCGGTACATGAACATGCAGGCGAAGCGTCTCCTGCTTTTCGAAGCGGCGCAGCTGCGGCAGGCGGATATCATCGCCGCGATCACCGGAGAGGACGCCGCGCGTATCTCGTCGCTCGTATCGCGGCCGGTCATGGTAGTTCCCGCCGGTGTGGATCTGGACCTGCATCCCGTGCTCGATCGGACGCAGGAAGATGGTGCGAGCGTCACATTACTCGGCAGCCTGGCTTGGGAACCGAATCTGGATGGCGTGGAATGGTTCGTGGACAGCATCTGGCCGAGAATCGCCTCCGCCGAGTCGACAGCCCGACTCATCCTCGCGGGGGCCTCGCCTCCGCCAGGCATCCGCACGCTCGCCGGTCCCGGAATCGAAGTGCCGGGATTCGTTCCGGACCTGAACCGCCTGCTCGCACGGAGCACCGTGCTTGCGGTTCCATTGCGCATCGGCGGCGGTATGCGCATCAAGCTGCTGGAATATTTCGCGCACGGCAAAGCTGTTGTTTCCACGCGCATCGGTGCCGAGGGTAACGTCGCGCGCCACGGCGAACATTTGCTTCTGGCGGATGACTCCTCCTCTTTCGCCGATGCCGTGCTCACGCTGTTGCGCGACGCGGACGAAAGAAAGCGATTGGGCGTCAATGCACGCGAACTCGTGGAACAACGTTACTCGTGGGAAGCGATCGGCGAGCAGTTCGAGCACTGCTATCATCGAGCGGTGGCCTTGGCGGGCACATGACGATTAGCAGGGAACAGCGACCCGGTGCCCACCGCCGACCGGAACGAGGATCGTCCTATATTGCGGGCATGCGTTTGTCTGAAGACCACAACGACCGTCGAGATATCACGGTACAACCGGAACTACAAGACCGCGGCGGATATCGATGACCTGGATTCAACTTTTTATTAGCGGCATTGGAGCGCTGTGCGTTCTGGCCGTCGTCACGACGTACGTGCTGTATCCCTTGGCGATCGCACTGCTCTCGACCTTCGCGAGCCGTGGGTGGCGGAAGGATGACATGTTTCTTCCCGACGTGACGATGGTGGTGGCCGCCTGCAATGAAGAGGATGTTCTCGAGGAAAAACTCCGCAATTTCCTCTCGCTCGATTATCCCGCCGGAAAACTGAAGCTCATTGTCGGGAGCGACGGATCCACCGACGGCACGCACGCCATACTCGAGCGACTCGCGGACGGCGAGCGAATCCGGTGGCATGCTTTCGATCGAGGAGGGAAAATGAAAACCGTGAACAGACTGATCGAGCACGTCGACACCTCGTTCATCATTTTCTCCGATGCGAACACCATGTACCACCCGCTCGCTCCACGCAAGCTCATGCGTCATTTCGCGGATGCCTCAATCGGCGGAGTGTGCGGCAAGCTGATTCTGCGCCGCGTCAACGAAAGCGCGGGTGGCAGGGGCGAGCAAA
The DNA here is from genome assembly GCA_964371045.1 of uncultured Chromatiales bacterium. Taxonomy (GTDB): domain Bacteria; phylum Bacteroidota; class Ignavibacteria; order SZUA-365; family SZUA-365; genus JAOSJT01. The sequence continues at coordinate 13,866 of CAYJMN010000112.1, forward strand.
CGTACTGGTCGTTCGAAAATTTTCTCAAGGAATGGGAAGGAAGATCCGCGACCACGCTCGGCGCCACCGGCGGCATTTACGCGATCCGTCGGGAACTCTACATCGACCAGCCGGAGCATGGGCATGTCGCCGACGATTTTCTTCTGCCAATGAGGATTCTGGCGCACGGCAAGCGCTTTGTTTTCGACAACGAAGCGATGGCCTTTGAGGACACTATGTCGAATCTGAGCCATGAATTCAGGAGAAAAGTCCGTGTGGCCGTCGGGACGTTCAGCGCTATGCGTCTACTGAAACCCCTGCTGGGGCGGCTCTCGCCGGGTGTCAGGGTCATGCTGGCCGGACACAAAATTCTGCGCTGGCTCGTTCCGTTTTTCCTTCTCGGAGCTTTAGGTTCCGCGCTGCTGCTTTCCTCCGTTCCCTGGGTTTGGAATTGGGTCCTGTTGCCGGCCTTCGGTTTCTGCGCTCTCGCGGTTGTCGCCTGGATCGCGGAACTGTTCGGAAATAAATTGGGGCTCCTTTCCCTCCCGCTCTATTTCCTCGCCATCAACGCCGCTTTGCTAATCGGTTGGTACACCTTCCTGTTCGGATCCACCGAGCCCACGTGGGAGCGGTCGAGCAGGGGGAAAGGATGAATTATAAAAAAGTCTGGCGAGCCGGAGGGCGCTTCATAATTCATCCTTCATACTTTCTCCTAAAGGAAACGTATCTTTAAAATTCAAGCTGAATTGCAATTTCGATACGTCGCAGCAGCCCTTCTCGCACCTGGCCGCGGACCAAAACGCTCATGGACAAGAAACGTACGATCATAGAATTTTTCGACCGCGAATCCTCCACTCGCAGCAAACGCAGGAGGCGCTTCGGGTATTTTTACAGTCTCACCGAAAATTACTTGCGTTTTTACGTTCCCGAGGGTTCGTCCGTGCTGCTGATCGGATGTGGAACAGGCGAGCTGCTGCATGCGCTGAAGCCCTCGCGCGGCGTCGGCATCGACATAAGCGGAGGCATGATCGAGGAGGCGCGGAAGAACTTTCCCGAATACGATTTCAGGGTGCAGGATGTCGAGGCGCTGGACATGGACGAAACCTTCGACGTCGTGATTTTCTCCGACGTGATCGGGTATCTGGACGACATTCAGGCCACCTTCCAGCGGATGCGTTCGGTCTGCAACGAACGAACCAGAGTGATGATCACCTATTTCAGCATCTTCTGGCAGTTCCCTCTGCAGTTGGCCGAGAGACTCGGTCTGAAAATGAAGTCGCCGTACTTCGCCTGGCTTGAGCCGGACGACATCGCGAATCTGTTGGATCTCTCGGGCTTCGACATCATCAGAAAAAATCTGAAAGTTCTTTTTCCCATTTACATTCCCCTGCTTTCGTTTTTCTTCAATTTCTTTCTCGCGAATTTGCCGCTGATCCGGCGACTCTGTCTCCTCGAAATCGTCTCGGCACGCCCGAAGCCAGGTGGCGTACGCGAGGAACGCTCGGTCGCGGTACTTATTCCCACGCGGAATGAACAAGGCAACATCGCCGCCGCGCTGGACCGCCTCCCGAAGCTCGGCAGTCACACCGAGGTCATTTTCGTGGACGGCCACTCCACCGACGGCACGCTGAATGAAGTGGAGCGCCAAGCGGCCGCACGTCCCGACATGGACATCCGCTGGTACTCACAGGACGGCAAGGGCAAGGGTGATGCCGTTCGAAAGGGTTTCGGGCTCGCGAAAAGCGATATACTGATGATTCTTGACGCGGATCTGACCGTACCCCCTGAGGAGCTGCCGAAATTCTACGAAGCCATCGTCGAGGGCAAGGGTGAATTCATCAATGGTTCGCGCATGGTGTATCCGATGGAGGACCGCGCGATGCGTTTTCTCAACGTCCTGGGCAACAAATTTTTCAGCATCGTCTTCACGTGGCTGCTGGATCAGAGGTTCAAGGACACCCTGTGCGGAACGAAGGTGCTGACACGCGAGAACTACCGCATGATCGCGGCCAATCGTTCCTACTTCGGCGATTTCGATCCGTTCGGCGATTTCGATCTGATATTCGGCGCCGCGAAGCTGAATCTCAAAATTACGGAGGTCCCTATCCGCTACCGCGAACGCACCTACGGCGCCACGAACATCAGCCGATTCCGGCACGGGATGATCCTGTTGAAGATGTGTGTGTACGCGTACAAGAAGATCAAGATGATTTAGCGATTGACGATTTACGATTTACGATTTACGATTTACGAATGACGATTTACGAGTGACGCAAACCTCCGCTGTGTAACCGAACTCGCCTGCTTCGTTCAAACAAGCTTGTTGCCCGGCCTTCTTTTATTGTTAACCCAACTTCGGTACCTGAAGAATATTGGATGAAGACGTGCACGCTTGTCACTCCATGGGAGTTTCGTGGATCCGTCTTCGCCTGATCCTCACATACTCGTCATGCCCGAAATGAACCCGTGCGGAGCGCCGACCAGCGTTTGTGCTTCGACACCACCAATTTCTGTGGCGCTGCGCTGCTTATGACATCAAGGGGACCATACGGACTTACCGTGGTTGCGGATTCCGGACGTAGGCCTTTCGACCAGCCTACCAATGCGCTATACTGGTCCATTTCGTGCGGGACATTGTGGTCCGCTTATCCCTCTTGCCCTCTCCCCTGCCCCTCTCCCACAGGGAGAGGGAATTCACACCTATAAAGATGGAGTCATCGTTATCCAATGCCGCGTCTACCCCTCTCCCGTTGGGAGAGGCAGGGGAGAGGGCGGCGGACCTGGATAACCATTACAGTCAAGATGTTGCGGCTGAGCGCAAAAAAAGGATCGATTGCGCCGCGACGTAGAAATTGGTTCATGCGACACACAATGAGGATCGTGGGTACGTACTCACCAATCATCCCGCCGCGTCGAGTCTACGCCCTTCGAGACGCCGCCGAAGAGGGA
>CAYJMN010000113.1:0-16775 GCA_964371045.1 uncultured Chromatiales bacterium
TACGAGAGACTTCAGGATTTGAAGACAGAAAATTTCTTCTCCGTGCATATCCGTGTTCATCCGTTTAATCCGCGCACGTATTCACGTCCGCCCTCGCTTTACCCCTCAGACAATCGACAGCTGCGTTGACGAACTTCGACGGACAGGCAAAGCGTGTTTTGAAGATCAAATCATAGCAGAAGGACGTCTCAGGGTGACGTGCTTGGTTATGCGCTACGAAACCCTCATGTCACCCATGAAATGGACCGGCGCGTCAGCCTGACGAACTTGGTTGACGCTGCTGATGCACGGAATGTCCACAACCGAATGCCACGGCACCGATTGCTGGCGGATCCCCCGGGAAAGACCTATGTTATCCTCTTCGACACACACACGACAGGTGCCTCAATGTCTGAACAGAATCATCGGATCTCTGCCTGGTTTCTCGGGATTCTCGTGGTCACAGCTCTCGGGAGCATCCTTGTTCTGATGCAGTCGGTCATACTCCCTCTGGTTGTGGCGGTATTTCTTTCCTACATATTCAAACCCGTTGTTCTGTTTCTCCGTACGAAGCGCGTTCCGAATGTGGTGGCGCTTATTGTGGTGTTCATCCTGATCGTGGCGATATTCCTCGGTCTCGGCTCCATCGTCTATTCGAGCATCGATACTTTCGTGAAGGAATTTCCGAGGTATCAGGACCGATTCGCGTTACTGATACAACAGATTTCAATAACGGTTGAGCGTCTGGCCGCCAAAGCGGGTTTCAGTATTGAAGGAATGGCACCATCCGATCTCATCGATGTCTCGGCTATCGGATCGTTCGTTTCAAGCGGCGCGAGTTCCTTACTGTCGTTCCTGAGTAGTTTTCTCATGGTTATTCTGTTGATGTTCTTTATCCTCGCCGGGAGCGGCGATCTCATCGCGAAGGTGACGATCGCCTTCAAGAGAGAGCAGTCCCAGGCCATAGCTGCCATGCTCAAGAATATCGATACCAGGATGCGTCAATACCTGATCGCGAAAACGTTCATCAGCTTACTGGACGCAGGGTTGACCACGACGACGTTGCTTATACTGGGCGTTGATTTCGCGCTGTTTTGGGGATTTCTCACCTTCCTGTTCAACTTCATACCCTCTATCGGATCCATCGTCGCTGTTATTTTCCCCTTCATCTTCGCATTGCTGCAGTTCGATACGCTCACCATTCCCATGCTCGTGCTCATCATTTTGGGGGTGCTGCAGAGTACCGTGGGAGAAGTCCTCGAACCGCGCTTCATGGCGCACAGTCTGGATCTCAGTCCCCTGCTCGTCCTGGTCTCACTGCTTTTCTGGGGATGGATGTGGGGCGCGGGGGGAATGATCCTTTCCGTGCCGATGATGTCAGCCATCAAGATACTCTGCGAGAACGTAGACGTCCTCAATCCTGTCGCGGTGCTCATGAGCAACGGTGAGAAACCGAAAAAGCGATGAGTAGATTTTTCGATTGCGGATTTCTTGGTGTCGGATTGCGGCTTGCGGAAAGGGACTGCGGAGAGTGTGGATACAGTGCGTAGATCGGCTCGGCTCAATGCGTCCGGCTCTGGCTCATGCGTAAGCCCCGCCAGTTGGCGGGGCTTCGCTGCATGTCGTATTTCGATTGTTACGGAATCAGTTGGGGAAGGTGGTCGTATCTGCGAGGGCTTTGTAGAGATTCTTCATCTCGGTCAACGAGATGTTGAAATTTCCGGTCATGATCGATCCAAGCTGACCGTACTTGACCTTATGCTGCACTTCGTTTGGTTTCGAGCGCGCAAATTTGCCGAGTGGCATACCTTCGATTGTCAGAACCTTGCCGTCACCACCATGACACATCGCGCATTTCTGGTTGAAATACGTCACTCCGGTGGCGGCGTTGCCGTCCTTGCCGACGTTTTCGAACTTCGCCGTACCCGTGGGATAGGCGCCGGTATAGGTCGCATCGTAGAGCTGGGTGACGTCGAAGGCGCCTTCTTTCAAAAACTTGACGATACTCCAGATCTGCGCATCAGTAAGAATCTGCGTGAAATTCGGCATCTTGTCGCCCTCGGTGCTGTTTGTCGCCGGATTGTAGAGAGCAAGGTCGTAGGAAATATCGCGGCGACCTGCGGTTTTCTTCATCGCGTCAAACAGTTCCTGAGCCGATTTGGTATGTGAGATCTGATAGAGATTGAGGGATGAGATATTGGGACGATTGACTTTCGGCCCGCGACTGATGTACGAACCGGAGGTTCCAAGCTGATCCCATCCGTGGCACTGCTTGCAGCGGAAAAAATCCGCAGAGGCATTGAACTTCGCGAGATTTGCGTTCGTTTGGTCAAATCCGCCTTCGGCGCTCCAGAAATGGTCGTACATAATGCCGCCATTCGCAGCGCTTGCCTGCGTATAGTCCGTATTGATTGGCGGATTTGTAGTGTCGTCATCGGAGCAGCTCACGACCACTGATGCGACAAGAATAATCACGATAAGGTGGGGAAACCTTTTCATTTTCTTTCTCCAGAAAAAAAGTTGTAGGAAAGTATGAGCAAGACGGGTGCGGAAGGGGATTTGTTTCATATTACATATCCTTCTCGAATTATCCAAATTAAGCAGCATATTTCCCCCGTATTGGCTTTTGGAGTACGTGACGCGTTTCCGCGCCCGTGTCGGAAAAAATGAAGTCTGAAGGGGATGAAGTCTGGCTCAGGGATGGTGGTGTAGCGCACCGCGCACCGCGATAGCAAAATCCGGTAAAAACAGATAAATTGTGGCCTCCACCAAACAGGCAGGTGCTTCGATGGCGAACAAAGATAATTGGATTACCAACGTCCTTCTGGGAATACTCGTACTGATCGCGCTGGGTGCGGTGCTCGTCCTCATGGAATCGCTCGTGCTCCCGCTCGTGCTGGCATTGTTCCTTTCCTACATATTCAAACCTGTCGTACTGTACCTCCGTGCCCGTCGCGTCCCCAGCGCCATCGCCCTGATCCTCGTTTTTGTGTTTATCGCCGCCGTCTTCTTCGGCCTGGGCTCGCTCATCTATTCGAGTGTGAGCACCTTCGTGCAGGAATTTCCAGGGTATCAGGTAAGGCTGGCGTCGCTGTTGAATCAGGCATCTATTACGCTGGATCGGATCGCGATCAAGGCCGGTGTGAATCTTGAAGGAATCACCCTCACGGATGTCGTGGACGTGTCGGCTATCGGTGCGTTCGTAACGAACAGCGCCGGATCATTTGTAGGGTGGGTGAGCAATTTCGTTCTGGTCATGCTCATCATGTTTTTCATCCTTGCGGGAACGGGAGATTTCATTTCGAAAGTCGAGTCGGCGGGTACGTTGCAGCAATCATTCAGGATGGCTTCGGTCCTGAAGAACATCGACGGCAAGGTGCGTCGATACCTCATCGTGAAGACCCTCATCAATCTCCTGTCGGGTGTGTTGACGACGGTGACACTGCTGATCCTGGGTGTGGATTTCGCTTTGCTGTGGGGATTTATCACTTTCCTGCTCAATTTTATCCCGACTATCGGTTCCATCGTCACGGTTGTGTTTCCTTTTACGTTCGCACTGCTGCAGTTCGACACAGTCACCGTTCCGTTATTGGTCCTCATCATCCTCGCCGTCATGCATAATTCCATCGGGAATGTGCTCGAGCCGCGTTACATGGCATACAGCCTCGATCTCAGCCCCCTGCTCGTGCTCGTCTCCCTGTTTTTCTGGGGATGGATCTGGGGAGTATGGGGCATGGTGCTCTCCGTTCCCATCATGTCCACGATAAAGATAATCTGCGAGAATGTCGAGTCACTCGAACCCGTCGCCATTATGATGAGCGGAGAGCGAAGGGCGAAGCCAATGCCAAAAGCTGAAAGCGAAGAGCAGGGAGAGTAGAGCGAAGAGCAGGGAGGGTTGATCGTTCTGCACGCTCTGCTCCACATTTTTTTCGGTATTCTGAAGTACGTTTCATTTGATTCTTCATTGTCCGCGCAACGTCGCTTCTACTTGAATCAAAAGATAAGGGAGCAAGCATTGTTGTTTGGACGTCATCCCGAGCATCTGCCCGAAATTTGCATTAGCGCACCAGCGTCATTTTTTTCGTGACTGTTTGACCAAGGGCGGTCAGTCGATAAAAATACACGTCGCTCGGAAAATCGCTCGCATCGAAATTCACGCTAAACAAACCACCGGATTTCCGGTCGCTGACCAACGTCGCCATGCTGCAGCCGAGCTGATCGTACACCCGGAGGTCGACATGTGCGTCTTCTCCAATGCTGTAGCTGATCGTTGTTGTCGGGTTGAAGGGATTCGGGGAGGAGCAGTGAATGTGTTTCGCATCGCCATGGTAGGGAGATTCAAAGAGTTTGGGCTTCATAAAATAAAAGACCGCCCCTGGAAAGAGCGGCCTTCGTCAGGTGCGACGTTGTCCTGTTTACGAGATCGGAATCTGTTTCGGCTTGACTTCCTCGGCCTTGGGAACGGTGACGTGGAGGACGCCGTCCTTGTACGATGCCGAGATTTTGTCAGCGTTGACCTGGCTCGGGAAGTTGAAGGAGCGGTAAAATTTACCGAACATCCTCTCGACACGGTGGGAGGTGGCATCCTTGCTCTCCTCCACGGTCTTGCGTTCGCCGCTGATCTTCAGTGTGTTTTCGGTGAAATTCATCTTGATGTCTTCACGCGATACACCAGGGACGTCGAACGAAAGCAGGTACTTGTCGGCGTCTTCAACGATGTCTACCATCGGGCTCCACACCGCGGACTCGTAGTCTTCGTCGCGTGCGGGTTTCGGCGTGATCCCATTGAATACGCGGTTCATTTCGCGCTGCAGGGTCATGAGATCGTTGACGGGGTTCCAACGTGTGATTGTCATGGCTATTGTCTCCTGAATTGGTTGTTGTGTTGGGTATCGTTACTTCATCTGCACACGGAAGTAGTCTCAACTCCCATGCCAATTCATTTGATATGCCATTCTGGCTCATCATACTGTCGTAATGGCCTGTATTTCTCTTACCAATCACAAAATTCCGACTGGCCCGCCATATCGTCATTCCGAACGGCCATTCTGTCATATCAAGAGTGCTCAAAGCGCCATGGTATGTCTTTTGCGGTAAATTCTGAATCTCGCGCCGAAGTCGTATGTTTGTTTCTATCGAATCTTTTCGTAACGAAGCAGAACCGCAGCCTCAAGGAGTGCGCACCATGCAACAGAAGGATTACTACACCATACTCGGCGTAGCCGAACAGGCGAACGAACAGGAAATCAAGAAAGCATACCGCTCGCTCGCCAAAAAATGGCACCCCGATAAAAATCCGGAAAATGCCGGTGCCGAAGCGAAATTCAAAGAGGTCAGCGAAGCGTATGAAGTGCTCGGTGATGCCGACAAACGCCGGCGCTACGATGAGTTGCGGAAATATGGTGCCGGACAGGCGAAAGGCTCGATGTCCTGGGAGGATTTCAACAGCCGATTCGGCGGGGTCCGGACAGAGAACGCCCGGGAATTCACCTGGGGATTCGACGGCGGCAACCTCAACGATATTTTCGCCGACCTGTTTGGCGGAAAGAAAGAACGCCGTACGCGTCCACGACGACCGGCCCCCGGCTACGCGATGCGTGAAGATGTCGGCACGAGCGACGGACCGCCGCAGGCGACCGAAGATCCTTTTTTCAAACGTAAAGGGAACGACGCGTACGTGGATATATCGCTGAACATCGCTCAGCTGCTGCTCGGTTCGACGATCCGGGTCCGCACACCCAACGGGAAACGCGCCAACGTCCGCATCAAGCCTGGCACGCAGCCCGAAGCAATGCTGCGGCTTCGGGGGATGGGCTTCGAATCTTCCGCGGGTCAGGGCGATCTATACATCCGTACGCATGTGGTGCTTCCCGTATCGCTCAATGAAGAACAGCAACACCTCGCACAACAACTGGCGGAAAGCCTGGGCCTCAAGCATTGATATCGCCGGCACGATTCCGTCAACCACCCTTGACCCTTTACCCTTAATCCTAAACCCTTTACCCTTCACCCTTTACCCTCCTCCAGCCACCGACGATCAGGATACTACAATGCGACTCGAACAATTCACGGTAAAAGCCCAGGAAGCCATCACTGAAGCTCAGGCTCTCGCATCGCGGCAGAATCACCAGCAATTGGAACCCGAGCATGTGCTTGCCGCGCTGCTCGCCGATACGGACGGCGTTCCGGCGGCGGTGATACGAAAGATTGGCGGAAGCGCCGAATCATTGCTTTCACGCGTACAGCATGATATTTCGGGTAAACCGATCGTGCAGGGCGGCGAACCCGGAAAGGTGTATCTCTCGGCCGCGCTCGACAAGATATTCCGGCGGGCGGAGGAGGAAATGCGCTCCTTCAGTGATGAATACGTCAGTACCGAACACCTTCTGTTGGCGCTGACAGGCGAGCGCGGGACAGCGGCCGCACGTATTCTTGCAGAGGAAGGCATCTCCCGCGAGGCCATCCTGCAGGCGTTGCGCGAGGTCCGCGGCTCGCAGCGCGTCACCGATCAGCACGCCGAAGAGAAATATCAGGCCCTCAAGCGTTTCGGCCGCGACCTGACCGACTTCGCGCGGCGTGGGAAACTCGATCCCGTCATCGGTCGCGACGAGGAAATCCGTCGCAGCATTCAGGTGCTCTCACGGCGAACGAAAAACAATCCCGTTCTCGTCGGAGATCCCGGCGTCGGGAAAACCGCACTCGTGGAAGGCATCGCGCAGCGCATCGCCTCAGGGGATGTTCCTGAAGGACTGAAAAACAAAACCGTGTTCCAACTCGATCTCGGTGCTCTTATCGCCGGAGCGAAGTTCCGCGGTGAATTCGAGGAACGGCTCAAGGCCGTGCTCCGTGAGGTGACCGATGCCGATGGACGCATTATTCTTTTCATCGACGAATTGCATACCGTCGTGGGCGCGGGTGCCGCCGAGGGAGCGATGGATGCGGGCAACATGCTCAAACCCCTTCTGGCGCGCGGCGAGCTGCGCATGATCGGAGCCACGACGCTGGACGAATACCGGAAGTACATCGAAAAAGACAAAGCACTCGAGCGGCGGTTTCAGCCCGTGCTCGTGGACGAACCTTCCGTGGATGACACGATCTCCATCCTTCGCGGACTCAAGGAAAAATATGAATTGCATCATGGCGTACGCATCGCCGACGGCGCCATCATCGCCGCCGCCATGCTTTCGCACCGCTACATCACCGACCGCTTTCTCCCGGACAAGGCCATCGACCTGATCGACGAATCCGCTGCGCGCCTCCGCACGATCATCGATTCCATGCCTGAAGAGATGGACGAAATCGACCGCCGCATCAAGCAGCTTGAAATAGAATCCGTCGCGCTGGGAAAGGAAACCGATGACGCTTCACGCGAACGGCTCGGCGTTATCGCAGCGGAACTCGCCGATCTGAAGGAGCGCTACGCTTCACTCACCGCACGCTGGCAGCTCGAGAAAAGTGTGATCCAGGAAATCCGCGGCACGAAAGAAGCAATCGAGCTTACCCGCTTCGAAGCCGAGAAAGCAGAACGCGACGGTGATTTCAATCGTGCGGCTGAAATGAAATACGGCAAACTCATCGAGCTTGAAAAGAAGCAGCGGGAACTGGAGACGAAGCTCGAGGAAATGCAGGCATCGGGATCGTTGCTCAAACAGGTCGTCACCGAAGAGGATATCGCCGACGTCGTTTCACGCTGGACCGGAATTCCCGTTACGCGCATGCTCGAAAGCGAGCGTGAGAAAATCCTGAACATGCCCGACCGTCTGCGGCAACGCGTCGTTGGGCAGGATGAAGCCCTTACAGCCGTGTCCGAAGCCGTTTTGCGCGCGCGAGCCGGCATGAGCGACGAGCGACGCCCTATCGGGTCCTTTATTTTCCTGGGACCAACGGGCGTAGGCAAAACCGAGCTGGCCCGCGCGCTGGCGGAATTCCTTTTCGACGATGAAAACGCCGTCGTGCGCATCGATATGTCGGAGTACATGGAGCAGTTCAGCGTCAGCCGGCTCATCGGCGCGCCGCCGGGTTATGTGGGCTACGACGAGGGCGGCCAACTCACCGAGGCGGTCCGCCGCCGACCCTACAGCGTCGTGCTCCTCGATGAAATAGAGAAAGCGCATCCGGAGGTCTTCAATATCCTGCTGCAGGTACTCGACGATGGACGGCTCACCGACAACAAAGGTCATGTGGTGAATTTCAAAAACACCATCATCATCATGACATCGAATCTGGGTGCTGAGATCATCATGGATCGTTTCCGCGCCGTGACAACCGAATCGATGGAAGTCGCGTACGCTGATACCAAGCGCGAAGTGCTTCTGCTGCTTCAGAAACGGATGCGTCCGGAATTCCTGAATCGCGTGGACGAAGTGCTGGTGTTCCGTCCTCTCTCTCGCGGCGATCTGCATCGCATCGTCGAAGTGCAGTTCGAACGATTGGTGCGCTTCAATCTCCAGCGTCAGGGCATGGACGGCGTCATCACCGGCGCGGCCAAGGACTGGCTGGCCGAGCAAGGCTACGATCCTGTTTTCGGCGCGCGTCCCCTTAAACGTCTCATCCTGAAGGACATCGTCAATGCGATTTCCGCCGGCATCGTTCGCGGCGAGTACCTGAAAGGCACGACGATTACGGTCGATGCCGGCCCCGAAGGCCTTGAATTCCGCTCCTGAAAGGACGTACGCGGATAGAGACGTACGCGGATTCGCGCGGATCGAGGCAGATGAACGCGGATAAGAGAACATTAGACTCCGTATCCGTAAGACCAGTGATATTGAGCTACCAGGTCATGAACACACCCACGAACTCGTGCGTTCGAATAAATGCCAGACCTGGCGGATACGAATTTCAAAAAAACTCTTATCCGCGTCAATCCGCAATAATCCGCGAAAATCCGCGTACGTATTTATCTGCGTACGTGTTTATCCGCGGGCCGTTGACTATGTGGTATTCCGTAAGTACATTGCCTTCCGATAATAGAGTCGTTTAATATTGCATCGAGCGTGCACTACGCCGCCACATCGGAATCGCGTCAATTGTTTCTTTCCGACCATAGACGCTCCGTTTAACGACCGCATTCCATCGCTGCCCACACATTGCCGTATCGTCGCATTCATCGAGGTAGTTCATGCATGTGCTTAGCTTCCACATCATCCTGTCATGCTTGTCCATCGTTCTTATTGCTGGATGCTCCGCGGATCCCGGACCTGGCGTTGTTCCGGTCAGCACAAAGTCGGTCGTACTGAGTTCCGCCCCCATTGAGATGCTGGGACAGAATGGCGAGGTAGGCGTGTTCGATTGTGTATGGATAACCGCAGACGGGGAAGCGTTCGCAGGCGGTATCGAGATGCGGACAGACGGCTCGGGTGTTCAGGGCAACCTGTGGAGCTTCGACGGCGGTGCGTGGAAGAGCGCCCTCGATCCCGCCGCACGGAACAGCGTCATGCATGTCCACGGCGTTCATGGCGTACCTTCGGGCAGTGTGTGGGCCGTAGCGTTTTTAAAAAACGCGATTCAATCCCGCTACGTCGCCGTACTCCACAGAGAGGATAGTATCTGGGTAGATCGCTCTCCGGATGATGTACCGATCATCGACAAGTGCTGCGTTGTTTCGGATGAGCATGTCTGGTTGTACGGACTGAATCAACGCCTCCCTCTTTATCTGAATGGCACCTGGCAATCGACGGCGCTTCCGGAGCCCTGGTACTCCATGAATCGATCCGCGGTAAGGGTTACTTCGTTCGCGGCATCGGAGAGCCGGGCGTATGCTCTGGTTGAAATTGGTTCCGGACAAAACATTGCGGGAAGGATACTATTCAGCTTCGAGGACAATACCTGGCAGCCGGTGTACCGTGAAGGGCAAATGGAGGGCGCGGACGCAACCGACCGAAAGCTTAAAGCAATTGCAATGACGCGGGATGGCACCTTGTATGCAGTGAGCGCCGGGGTTTACCGATGGACGGGGACGTCGTTCGAGCATGTGCGTTCGAGTCCCCACGGCTACACGCTAAACTGCATCGCCATCGCCCCCAACGGCACAATGATAGCTACCGGCTATCTCGGCGTCGCGGTGTTATTCGACGGAAACGAATGGAAAGACCTCACACTGAACTATACACGGCAGCCAACCATAAGAAAAATCGCAATCAACGACAGTGTCCTGGTTTGCACGGGAAACATTTCGTTTGACGAGGTCCTGCTTCGCGGCCGGTATGCGGGGCCGTGATTAACCGGACTGTGTGCCAAGCAGTACTGCGTGCGGGGTTATATTACGGGTGACATGTGGTTTTTTACGCGCGTCATCAAGCTTGTCATCCTGAGTGAGCCAACCAGCGCTGCGCACCGGTCCATTTCGTGGATGACGTCCGGTTGGATAATTTCGTTAAAAAACCTCGTCACCCTGAGCGAAGCGCCCGGTAAAAATTTTCGGTAATCCTCGACGTCATCGGGCGCGCAGTCGAAGGGCGGCGTTCGGATTTCTCGGTGTTTGTAGGTACGGTCTTCAAGATGTCATTAGCAGGGCCGCCGCGGTCCGCGCATCCGTCATGGCGCTGAGTGTGGTTGGCGGCGTCTCGAAGGATGATTGGTTCCGTTACGCATGAGGAGAATAGGTACGGTCCTCAAGATGTCATTAGAAGGAGCCGCCGCGAAAAGAAGTCCGGTAATTATGGAGAGTTTCTTCGGCGGCGTCTCGAAGGATGATTGGTTCCGTAACGCACGAGCAGAATAGGTACGGTCCTCAAGATGTCATAAGAAGGGCCGCCACGGTATAATCGTTCGTAATTGCATTGAGCGTCACATGGCGGCGTCTCGAAGGATGATTGGCTCCGTAACGCACAAGGAGACTTGCCTCTTTATTTCGTCATACGCAGGAGCAATACGTACGCGGATATCCGCGTACGAATTGTCGCAGACTCGCCATGGCGCCTCCTGAGCAGCCACCGCGCAACAAACTTCAGCTTCTCAGATTGAGCATCACCCGGTGGCGTGTCGAAGGACGACTCCACAACCGTGAACGGCTGTGCATCAAGCTCACGTTGTGCCGCGGTCGTTGCGCTGCTCATGACATCAGGTACGTACCTAGCCTTCTCGTGTGTTACGGAACGAATCATGCTTCTCCGCAGTAGCGGAGCCACCGAACAACGTCAGAGCATCTACTTGAGATCGTGTCGCGGTGGCTCCTGCTTATGACATCTTGAGTATGTCTGCGAAAGACCTATTCGACATCGTCACCCTGAGTGTGCCCACCAGCGCCGCACACCGGTCCATTTCAAGGATGACATCTATGCGCGGAGTCCATTATTTTACCATTTGGTGAAACTATGGAATCCGGCCTGTTTAAGCCGATTTTACAAGATGTCATTAGCAGGAGTCACGACAAGACAAACTTCAATCGGAGCACGATACTTTGCAGAGTGACGACTCGAAGGGTGATTGGTGGGCAAGTGCTCTCGAGTCTCGTTGTTGGTTACGGAGCCAATCATCCTTCGAGACGCCGCCAGTTACGGTCTATGCAATAACGAACGATTATACCGTGGCGGCTCCTTCTTATGACATCTTGAGCATGTCTCCGAAAGACCCAGTCAACATCGTCACCTCGCCGCGGCGAGTCTGCGACCTGAGTGGGCACACTCAGGATGAGGAGATTGGTTGGCGCGGCTCCGATCCCTGCGCAGCCCTGGTGGGCTGACTGCTTATGGTATCGAGAAGGTATCTAGTCTCCATGTGCGTCACGGAACGAATTATGCTTTTCCGCAGTAGCGGAACCACCGAACAACATCAGAGCATCATCTTGAGATTTTGCCGCGGTGGCTCCTGCTAATGACATCAGGGAGGTACCTAGTCTCCTCGTGCGTTACGGAATGAATTATGCTTCGAGACGCCGTCACCTGACACTCAATGCAATTACGAACGATCATACCGTGGCGGCCCTGCTAATGACATCTTGCCCGAATCGGCTTGAATCCACTTGACTTCATAAACTCAGCCCCTTCACCCCGGCCTTTGTGGGGTATCGAACAACTCACCCCCCGTCCCCCTCTTGGTAGAGAGGGGGAGGAAGAAGTTTTATTCAGCATGTATTTCACACATGAAAATGCATGCGCGGCGGTTACATTGAACCTATATTATGTCATCCATGAAATGGACCGGTGCGCAGCGCTGGTGGGCTCACTCAGGATGACGACTTTTGCTGGCGTCGCTCCTAACCACATGTCATCCAAGAAATGGACCGGTGCGCAGCGCTGGTGGGCACCCTCCGAACGACGATAGTATTTTTCCTCAATTCAGAAATTCCCTTTGAATCCTTTGGACTTGAAATACGCACTCACGGTGACGCGGTGGTCGCCCTGGATTTCAATCGTATCGTCTTTGACGGTCCCGCCTGAACCGCAACGTGTTTTCAGCTCACGCGCGAAACGCTCTAGATCCGCCGTGGTATGAAAAAAGCCTTTTATCACCGTGACGCCCTTGCCCTTGCGTCCCTTTTTCTCGAGCTGGATGTACAGTTTCGCGCGCGACGTCGCACGATCGGGAGGATTCGCGGATGACGCAGACAGATCCTCCACCGCCGTCTTCACCTGATCCGAAGGGAATAACGCCGCAAGATCCGCAAGATCGGTGAGTGTATGTTTCGCCATTGACCTTCCATCTCCTGTTGTTGCTTCACATCGCCAGGTAAAAAATTCCGCGCTCCTCTCGTCGCGTAACGATCTTCCCTTCCGCCAGCAGCACGTCGAGATATTTCCCGACGTCGAGCGGATGCAATTGCAAACTCTCGGACAAATCATCCAGGGTGCACGGCCTGACGCGAACCGTCGCGAGTATGCGCTCTTCCGCATGTTCGCTGTATGCAGCGCAACGATGACGAAGCACAGGTTTGCCGATAACCTCAATGGTATCGCTGAGGCGCCGGGCAAGCGCCTGGAGATTCTCGCGAGGCATGGGCTGGATCCAGTCCACCGCCCCGGGCCGATCGAGCGAGTTGAGCTGTATGCGGGTCACGCGCAGCCGAGCGAACACCTCACGGAAAAGCCGGATTTCGGCGTCGGTGTCGTTGATTCCCGGGATGATGAATATTTCGAGCCAGATTTCACCGGTGAATTCATGTGTGAATGTCACCAGACCCTCGATGAGATCCGCGCTGCGCAGCCCTGCCTTGGGTCGATTGATCTTCCTGAACATATCTTCGGAAACCGCATCGAGCGATGGGATAACCACGTCCGCGCGGAGCAGCGCCTCACGCACCAAGGGATCCGAAAGGAGGGTGCTGTTGGTGAGCACCGTGACCCGGTACGCCGGAAATTCATCTTTCAGCATGCCGATGATATCGCCGATGCCGCTGTGAAGCGTCGGCTCGCCCGAACCGGAAAAGGTGATGGAATCAAGCGTCGGAGAACCGGAAAGATAACTCCGCAATTCTTCGAGGACGTCCCTTGTGGGCACATATTCCCTGCGCTCCAGGGTGAGATCGTCGGTCTTACCGCATTCGCAGTAGAGACAATTGAGCGTGCACGATTTTTGTGGCGTAAGGTCGATGCCCAGGGATGTCCCAAGCCGTCTCGAAGGAACGGGACCGAAGAGGTGTTTGTAGTTCATGTCGCAGTTGTCGATTGATCCGCTTCATAAAGCCAGGGTGCATCGCTGTCAGGAACAATTACGTGCAGACGTGGCGACGCAGGTCGTTGGATGCTTCATCCTCTAGAAAATAACTATTTCCGGCATGGCTTCACGACTCCGCGGCTGCGTCGTATTTTACTTGGCCGGGCTTTTTAACTACCTTGTGAATACATTTTATTTATTCCTATGTCAGAAGCACACAGCAACACCGGTTTTTTCGCTTTCTCTATCTTCTTCCTCCTGTTTTTCGCAGGCAGCATCAGCTTGCAGAAAACGGCGGTTCAGGCATCCATCGACACCGTTTTCCCGAATTACGAATTCTACACGGACGTCTTCGCGGGCGAGTGGGTGATCATGAGCCGCAATCTTTCTCAGGGAGATTTCGCGGCGTTGCAGAAGGAGCATCTGACCGAGACGCTGTATATGATCCGGGGTGGAGAGCTTGACGAGAGCGATCCTACGATGAATCTCCTGCTGGGCAAAAAACGGATCCGCGAGCATGCGGAAGAGACGGGGCAGACGCTGTATTTCATCAATCCGTACATCGCATTTTTCCCGCTGCATCTCTTCGTTGCCGGACTCCTCGCCTTCATGCTGTCGATGTTTGTTCCGGTGGAGGGCAACGTGGCCTGGGTGCGGAACAAATTGTACAGGGAAATCGACCATATGTACGCGCTGCTGCGGAAGCAATTCGAAGCGCACAATGTCGACTTTCAACAGTTGCTTCTGCTTCCCCGCCAAAAGCGGGAGGATTTATTGCGGGTCACCACGCTTCCGGAAGTCGTCATCATCGAGGTCGAAGACTACATCGCGGTGCAGAAATGGGTAAGCAAGCGAACCTCGAATCCGTTGATTCCGCTCAAGTTCTATTTCCGCTATCGCATCTCGGCGTCGTACGGAAACATCATTCAGGGACTTGTCTCCGGCGGTGCGGCGATTCTCATCTTCGTTATCGGACTTCGCGGACTTAAACTTATTCCCGCGGAAGAACCCTCGCTGATTCTCATGGCATTGTCCATAGAGTTCATCCTCTTGATCATCCTCATGATCACCTTCGCGGGATCGGCACAGGAGGAACGGCTGGACCGGGTCGTCAAGGAACTCGAGGCCGAGCAGCGCGACGCGATCAAACAACAGACCGACACCTTGCACGATGTGCTCAGCGGATCACATGCCGGCGGCGGCATACACACATCCGACAGCATCGCGGAGTACGAAGAGCAGCGCCTGCTTGACGAGGTGCTGAGCATGATGATCAAGGAAGCCGAGAAGAAGCGGATCGCCTGATATGGACAACGACAGTTTTTTCATACCGCGGCCTGATCTGTCGGAGCAGATGGACCGCGTTTTTGCGCGCTGCCTGCGGGATGGTTTGCAGGTGGTGTGGCTGTTTGGAGAAACCGGACAGGGAAAAACGGTATTTCTCCAGAATTATCTGGAGCAAACGCGGCAGAAGGCTCTGGTGTCATACGCGCAGTGCAGCTCGCCGATCGGGAATCAATCCACCACCATCCTCAAGCCCCACCAGCCGCTCAAGGACGTCCTGGAGAATCTGCTGACCAATCAGGCGAGCACGCGGCGCAAACTCAACCTGATCAAGAACATTTCGCTCACCGTACTCGCCATGATTCCGATAGTCGGGGAATTCGCCTACGGGGTGAAGGAAATCCGGCGCGATTTGAATGAATTCAAGAACGGGACGAGGGAAGTGGATTTTTCCAATTTCGTGCGCGAGTACTTCGACGATTTGAAGCGCATCTCGGAAGAATCGCCCGTGATCATCGCGATCGACGATGTTCAATGGTCCGACCTGCCGACCGTCGATGCGCTGTTTCGTTTCTTCACCGACGAATCCTACAGAAACTCGCGCATCCTTGTGGCGCTAAGCACGCGGCGCGACGAACTCCAAGGCATCACGGAGCTGCTCAGCCTCTACACACAAACTTCCCAGGACAGCAACTGCACTGAGCTTGTCGTGCCACCGTTCAGCAGCGGTCAGCTGCATGATTACTTCCTCACCCGTTTCCCGCATTCCGGACGTCAGCCCGATCTGCATTTCTGGCTGGAACAAAAAACCGGCGGGAATCCTTTTTTCCTTACGTCGTACGTGCAGCATCTTCTGCACGTCGGCATTCTCGACGAACAAGGAGTCGTTCAGGGTGATCTGGACACCTATCTAGGTCTCCCGGCCGAGATTCGTCTCGTAAATTCATGGCTGATGCGGGCGCTCGACGAACAGGACCTGCATTTACTCCTTACCGCTTCCGTGCTGGGATGCGACTTCTCACTGCACGAATTAATGCATCTGACCCAGCGACCCACGCTCGAACTGATTCGCGCTCTCCGTCGGCTCAAGGCGATGCACGGAGTGCTGGAACCGATCGGATACAAGCTGATTAACGGCAAGGAGTCGACTGTCTACCGCTTCACACAGCATGCGATTCACACTGCGCTGTATAACGAGCTGACGGCGGAGGAGAGGGAATCCCTGCATCGCATGACCGCACATTATCTGAATGACCTGCGTCTGAGCCGCGACACCGATCCCGAGGTGCAAAACTCGGTCGCTTCCGCCTTGATGCTGCACGCCCGCCTCGGGAACGAACCGGAACTCGAGTACCAATCCCTTCTCCTCAAGGCACAGAACACCCCCGACAATCTCGATGAAGCCGAGATCCTCCGTCAGCTTTCAGAATTGTCGCCTTCGATCGGCATTCCTTACGAACAACTGATCGAAGCGTACCGTCATGCGATGCAGCTATCACCGATCAAGACAGGGCATGCGCATCGCGAGCAGGTCGCGATCAGTCTGCCTCAGGAAGAGCGCGAGCCCGATTCGCTCTCAGGATTGCTGTCGCGTATTTTACTGCTGCTGCGGCGCGGCAGCGCGACCGAAGCGAACGTCGTTCTTGAAATGCATATCAACCGCGCAGAAAAGCGCGGACAATTCGTCCATCCCCTGCTGCACATTCTGTACGCTCTGACGGGCGAAATGATGGGACGCGGGATGGAACTCACACTGCATTCGTTGCGGGTTGCGGCATCCAGCGAATCGCATCCCAGTTATGCCGCTTTTGCAAATATCGGCATCGCGCTGTCCCACCAGCAGAGCGACACGGAGACGCTCCAACGCTTACGGGAAGCGGGCGCCAAAACCCGCCCCCACAACGGGACATTTGACTCGAGCC
>CAYJMN010000114.1:0-16770 GCA_964371045.1 uncultured Chromatiales bacterium
ACCTTCGATCACTCCGCGACGCAATTCCCACTGCAGGGCGCCCATCTCACCGAACCCTGTCAGGCGTGCCACATCAACGGGAATTACAATCTTACATACACCGACTGCTGGCAGTGTCACCAGCCAGATTTCAACGGCGTGCAGAATCCCAATCATGCGGCTGGTCAATTCTCGCGTGACTGTACAACGTGTCATAGTCTCAATGCATGGAAACCGTCCACCTTCGATCACTCCGCGACGCAATTCCCACTGCAGGGCGCCCATCTCACCGAACCCTGTCAGGCGTGCCACATCAACGGGAATTACAATCTTACGTACACCGACTGCTGGCAGTGTCACCAGACAGATTTCAACGGCTCACAGAATCCCAATCACTCCGCCGGACAATTCTCACACGACTGCACCGCGTGTCATACGCTCAATGCCTGGAGGCCTGCGACCTTCGATCACGCCACGACCAATTTTCCGCTGCAGGGTGCCCATGTCGCACAGCCCTGCCAGGCCTGTCACATCAGCGGAAATTACCAGCTGGTATATACGAATTGCGTGCAGTGCCACCAGACGGACTTCAACGCAACCGTGAATCCATCGCATGTGTCGAATCAGTTCCCGCTGGATTGCGCGACGTGTCACACACAGACGGCCTGGGCGCCGTCCACCTTCAATCACGCGGCGACGGCGTTCCCGCTCACCGGAGCGCATCAGACGCGGCCATGCTTCGATTGCCACATCGGCGGGAACTATCAGCTCACGTACACGGATTGCTATCAGTGCCATCAGAGCGATTTTCAATCCGCGGTCAATCCGGGACACGTCTCAAACCAGTTTTCCCACAATTGCACGGCGTGCCATACAACCACCGCGTGGACGCCATCGACCTTCAATCATTCGAGTACGGCGTTCCCGTTACAGGGCGCGCACACATCGGCGACCTGCCTGGCTTGCCACATCAACGGCAATTATCAGATCACGTATACGGATTGCTACCAGTGCCATCAGTCGGACTTCAGTTCCGCCGCGACACCGGCGAATCACATTGCGATGAATCTCAATCACAATTGCGCGGTTTGTCACACGCAGTCCGTCTGGTCCCCGGCGACGCCGTTCCGTTCGACGCACAACGTGAACGCACCCGCGGGATTCCCGATTTACGGCAGCGCGAAACATGGATTCCAGGATGAATGGAACACATGCAACGAGTGTCACACCACGAACAACACCAGTACATTCTGCTGCACCACCTGCCACGAGCACAGCAACCAGAACGATGTCAATTCTGAACATCAGGGCGTGGGCGGGTACACGTACAACTGCACATCCTGCGCGGGAAGCGGCTGTCATCCCGACGGACGGGAGCCCTGACATGCGCATGTGTTCGGCGGGTGAATGGCGTCGGTTTCTGACGTCTGTTCTTTTGCTCGTAATTCTGGGCGCGTCTGCATCGCACGCGCAGGTGGCGGAGCGCAAGGGAAAGGTTACCTACGTGACCAGCAGCACGGTGTATGTGGATCTTGGTATGCGCGACGGATTCCGGGAAGGCGATACGCTGCGAATCCGGAAAGGTAGAACCGTGATCGCCGCCTTGCGCGTGACGAATATCTCGTCCAAATCCATGGCGACCAGCATCCTTGAGAAAACCGGCACGATCCTGGCCGGCGAGGAGGTTGTGGGGATTCCTCACGAGATAGAGCTTCCCAAGCCCACACGTGCGACCATCGACAGCATGCAAACTGTCGTCACGCGGCCGGAGCAGCAACCCAAGATATCCAGATCATCGCATGAGGAGGCGATCACGAATGGGACCCGCATTCGCGGACGTATGTCGATGCAGTATTACGCGTTGGAAAGCTCCGTCTCGCCCGGGCTGGATTTTTCGCAGCCCGCCGCCGTGATCAATCTCACGGCGGAGCGTCTGTTCGGAGCGCCGCTGGAATTCAGGTACTACTCGAACCATCGCTTCGATGCGCGCTCCGAAACGCGACGGAGCGGTGTCGCCGACGACCGTCTCCGCAACCGATTTTACCAAGCCTCGCTGCAATACGGCGACCGTTCCGCTCCTTTTTCCGCGATACTGGGTCGCTTTGTCCCGTATGAAATCGGAGGCATCGGCACTGTGGATGGCGCCATGGTTGTAGGCCGGAGCAACGGATTGGAGGCGGGGATTGTGGCAGGATCCCAGCCGGGGTACAGGAATTCGGAGCTGAATTTCCGTGATCAGAAAATCGCCGCCTATATCGGACGAAACGAGGCGGCGTCACCATGGAAGGGAAGCGTGGCTTACGCACAGACCTATCGCGACGGCGCGCTTGATCGCGGGTATTTTTATCTGGTCAATTCCTGGTACGCAGGCAGCGAAATCACGCTGTATCAGAATGCCAGCGTCGATATGTACGACACCGACGGACGGGACGGCGTCTTCGACCCGCACCTGACCGATCTGTATCTCTCTGCGAGCTGGCGTCCCTTGCGCACATTGTCATTCACCGGATCATTCGCTGACAGGCGCAATATCTTTTTCCTCCGCAGTTTCGCCGAGCTTCCGGACTCCGCCTTCGGCACCGGACGACTGCGCAATTATCAATTGAGCACGGGCGTGAATATCCCCGGCGGCATGTACGCGTCCGTCACCGCTTCGCTGCGCACAAGCGCGAACACCGATCCCGCCGCCTCGTTATCCGGACGCTACACCTGGTCCAACGCGCTGGATTCGAGAATGAATTTCTACCTCCTCGGCGGTTATGCCGACAATGTGTATACCACGTCGACGTCATGGGGCGCGGAGGTGAACCGGGATCTCTTCGAAGGGATGTACACCGCATTCCGGATCATTCGCTCCGATTACACGCCCGTCGCCGCGGGAAGAGACTATTCACGGACCTCCCTGACACTCGACATGTACTACAGGCTGAGCAGGGCATGGTACCTCTCCCTCAGCGCCGAGCATTACCTGGAAGGCGATGTCACAACAGAGAGGGTATACACAGAAATCAGCATGCGGCTGGACTGAGAGTCCCCAAGCTTCTGCGACTTTGCGTGACCTTCCCCTCTCCCTTGCAAAAATTTTCTGCGACTTTGCGCCTTTCCGTCTTTGCGTTAGTTTCCCCTCCCTCTTGCAAAAACTTTCTTTGCGCCTTTCCGTCTTTGCGTTAGCTTCCCCTCCCTCTTGCAAAAACTTTCTTTGCGACTTTGCGCCTTTCCGTCTTTGCGTTAGCTTCCCCTCCCTTTGCAAAAGCTTTCTTTGCGACTTTGCGCCTTTCCGTCTTTGCGTTAGCTTCCCTTCCCCGAGAGACAGGGGGAAAAAATTAGCTGGAATTTGAGGAAAGAAAACACCACGTTACATGCTGAATCGATTTCCGGATCATGATACAGACGAACAAGTAAAGCGCAGGAGATTCCGAAATGAAACGTAATAGTTTGCCACAAATCGCGCGTGGCCTGACGGTTGTGTTGGTATTACTGTCGGTGCTTTCCGTTGGCTGCAACAATGACGACGTGCTTCCCAAACCACTGGCTGGATCGCAGTGGCGTCTCGTCGCCTGGTCCGTCAGTTCGCTGTACCCCGGCGACTTCAACATAACAGCAGATTTCGACGAAACGAATATTTCCGGAACCGCCGCCGTGAATTTTTATAGCGGACTTTACACCACGTCGTTGAGCGGAGCATTTTCCGTCGGTACGCTGACGATGACGGAGATGGCGGGTCCGGAAAACGCCATGCGGGCGGAAGCGTTGTACACCAAATTGCTCCTGGAGTCGCGCAGGTACATCGTTGAAGGTACGACGCTCACGCTGATGGATGGGAATGGAAATCAGCTCCTGATTTTCGCACGGAAATAAGGACTGTCTGCATGTCGGCACGATCCAGGATGAAACACGATAGTCCGTTTCGATGAATTATAGGGAGTTGAGCTGACATGGCACGCAATATTGAAATCAAGGCGAGCATCGAAGACGCCGACGTCTTTAAAATGATCGTGGCGGGTATGGCGGATTCAGGTCCTTTTGAAATCGAACAGGACGATACGTTTTTCCGTTGCGATCAAGGCCGCCTGAAACTCCGCGCCTTATCCGAATCGCACGGCGAACTGATTTATTATCACCGCGCGAATCAGTCTGGTCCCACTGAGTCTTTCTATCACATCACTCCAACCATGGATCCAGACGGTCTTCGACAGACCTTGACGCTGGCGTACGGGAAGATAGGACGTATCGTGAAGCATCGGACGCTGTTTCTGATCGGACGCACGCGCGTGCACATCGACAGGGTGGAGGGTCTCGGGATGTTCATGGAACTCGAAGTCGTGCTTGACGCCAATGAAAGCGGTGAAGCCGGTGTGCGTGAAGCGGAAACGCTTATGGAGAAACTGGGTGTCGAGGAAGCTGCGCTGATTGAATGCGCGTATATTGATTTGTTGTAGCCCCGGAAATTATCACAGCATTAGAGCCGAAGTCACATTCCCCTGACGCGATGATTTCATCCGTTCTGGCTATATTCCAATCGGTTGGAATCCTTTTCGTCTCATGTAAGGCGGGCACGTGCATCCGCCAACGTGTCGCGTACGTCAGCCGGAATCCGGCTCATTTTTTTACAATAGGAATTGCGCCATGCCGCTTGAACTCGACAGTATCCAGAAAGCCATCACTGCGCTGCGTGGAGTCGTTCGAAAAAGTGCCGATGAGGAATTCATGTCCTCGATTGATGAGATTGCGCGCGACGCCATCAAAGCTGGTGTGATTCAGCACTTCGAATTCACCTATGAGCTGGCGTGGAAATTCATGAAGCGTTGGTTGGAGAACAATGTGAGTGCTGTTTCCGTGGATGGAGTGACGCGCCGCGAATTGTATCGACACGCAGCCGAGCAGCGCTTGATTGATGACGTCGAGCAATGGATGCGGTACCATGAGGCCCGAAATTTATCTGCGCACACCTACGACCCCGAAATCGCCGAAGAGGTGTACGCCGTCGCGCATGTGTTCCTTGCGGATGCCTCGGCGTTGTTGAAATCGCTGGAAGCCAGAAATGATTGACCTCTCTCCAACGCAGCTTGAGACGGTCTTGCGCATTCTCGCGGATCACGTTCCCGGTTGCGAGGTGCGCGTGTTCGGCTCACGCGTCAGCGGGACAGCGAAGAAGCACTCTGATCTCGATCTCGTAATCGTTGGTTCACGAAAACTCGATTTCGACACGATGCGTCTGCTGCGGGAGGCATTCGCGGAATCCGATCTCCCGATCCGCGTAGACGTGCTCGATTGGCACGCCCTCGCTCCTTCATTCCGGGACGTTATCGCTGCCGGTTACGAAATTCTCCTCTTTCCCTCTGGATGACATGAGAGTTACATATCCACGATAGCCAAGTTCGTCATCTCGCCGCGGTGATTCTGCGAACTGAGTATGCCTACGGGCGCTGCGCACCGGTCCATATCGTGGATGACATCATGGTACCCGTCCGCGCCAACCAAGCTCGTCATGCTGAGGAGCCACCGCGGCAAAATCTCAAGGTGATGCTCTGAGGTTGTTCGGTGGCTCCGCTACTGCAGAGAAGCATGATTCGTTCCGCAACGCACAAGGAGACTAGATACCTCCTCGATGTCATAAGAAGGAGCCGCCGCGAGTCGGCAACCCGGGTGTGAACACTTACGCGGATTCGCGCGGAATCTTGCGGATGTGCGCGGATAAAGACGTACGCGGATTAGCGCGGATTATTGCGGATGTCCGCGGATAAGAATTTATTGGACTTCAGAACCGCTCGCATTGTGCATGTATCGGTTCAGCATCCCGGGATTTGACGAGATTCCGCTTTTTGTATCCCAAGCACTGGTTGGCTTAGAACGGATATAAAATAACTTTTTTTATCCGCGTTCATCCGCCCCGATCCGCGACCATCAGCGTACGTACTCGTCCACGATTGCCTCAATCCATCACCCGCATCCTCCCAGGATTCAGCGGATTCTGCTCACCTCTACCACCGGATTAGCGAAATGCGAAATCTTACAAAATATTAATTATTCCCATAAACCAAGGAAAAACGACACATTTCGTGCTTCGGAGCAAGAGATGACGAATCATGAAAAATAAATGTTGCATCTGAGATGGCGGAGTGCTACTATCACGGGATACGATCTGATAGCACCTTGACAAGGCGTCCGACATGAACGGATTGT
This sequence comes from uncultured Chromatiales bacterium, assembly GCA_964371045.1. Lineage (GTDB taxonomy): Bacteria > Bacteroidota > Ignavibacteria > SZUA-365 > SZUA-365 > JAOSJT01. The sequence goes on from CAYJMN010000114.1 coordinate 6,163, forward strand.
TACAGTATTCCATGCGATCGGGAAGGGGCGGGAACACGCGGAACGGGAACGCTAACCCCAGACCAGATCTCAAACACGCGAAACGTTCGTTTCGCGCGGGAATCGCCAAACAATCTCCTTCATGCTGTGCTGCCGCTGAACACGTTCCGCGTACGGGAGAAAGTACGCCGCAGTGTCCAGTCGAGCTAATGACAAACGTATTCCGGGAGAATATTCGCCTGAACGTACCGAAAACGCTATCCTTTCGCGACGCATACTTACGCCGTATTATCCCCGCGTTACCTCGATGCAGTTTGGATCCATGGTCCATTCTTCCTTTCCCTTCGCTGCAGAGTTGGGAAATTTCCGATAGATCAACGTATTCTATCAATCACTCACTATCGAGGTATCGCCATGAGCGATAATTGCACATCATGCGTAGCGGCGCAGCCGCTTCGCGGCTTACGCCGCTACGCGGCTTACGCCGCTACGCGGCTAGTTTCTTTCTCTCGTTGCTGACAATGATTTTCATTGTCGTTGGGGCAGCGCAGGCGCAAACTTATTTCAATTTCGGTTCCAGCTCGAGCAGAGATCGCTCGCTATGTCCGGGACTCGTGTTCTGGTATGATGGTGACCATCCTTACACTGTCACCCTCAGCGTGGCAGGGATGGTGTTCGACCACAACCTGCAGTATAGCCGGCAGCTCTCGGAAATGACAACTATAACGTTTGAGGTGGCTGACAGCACCGAAAGTACCGGTTTCTACCACAGCAATCAGACGGGCCTCACGCCTCCCGCATCCTTAGGCGATGTATCGCACACACGGCCCGAGCGGCTCGGAGCGGGGCGATACCACATTGTAACCGATGATGGTACTACTGTGAAGGAGGTCATGCTTGACCTGACCGATGCGAACTGGGCAGACGGCAGCGGTGGAAGCGCCGGATTCAGGAATATCCGGATTGATCCATACAACGCCCAAAGCACTCATTTGACGGGGTGGATTTCTGATGCCGACCCCGAGATTCATACGTTGATCTCCTGTGGCGATCTCCCCTTCATTTCTGGCGGTCCTCAGCCGTACTGGGTGCTCGTCAGAAAGGACTGGCCGGATTGGAAGTTTTATGCGCGCAATCGCAGCGGCTTTATCATCAATCCGGCCTACCGCGGACCGCATGCGAGTTTGCAGCAAAACATCCCGCAAATCCCCTACGGTCTGACCATGGCCAAACTGGATGTTGATGTCGAGGTGACGGATGACGTCGAAATCCCGAGCGGCAAGACATGGATAGTTACGACCGATACATCGATCATCAATTCGCCGTATATTGAACAAACGCTGGTGATGTTCAACTCGGGCACGGGCTTGAACGTCAAAAGCGGAGGTGCCTTGATCTCGGTAAATTCGGGCCGGTTCGGTGTCGTGGACTGGTATTCCTACGCGGATACAACCAAGGGTATTTGGAGAGGGATTGTAGGCGAACCCGGTTCAACAATATCCATGAGCGCGGCCACCATCAGCGATGCGATCCTGGGCTTGCGGCTTAACCAAACCACCACATATAACATGGAGGTGTTGCTGGTGGACAATTGCCAGGACTACGGTATTCACATCAGCGATTGCCCCACGGAGATGACCGCAGTTGGCGTGAGCGGCTGTGGATCGAGCGGTGGCGCCGTGTACGGATCGAATGTGAAAATCGAAGGGTCGAAGCCCTCGAGTTTCACCGTTAGTGCGTTCTCCGACGCCGTCAGTCTGACCGGTGGCCCATACGATAGTGGTCACGGGGTGGATATCAGTTGCGACGGTGAAAATTTCTTCACGAATTGCGTCCTTCATGGAAATGAAGGTTGCGGCTATGCGATCCGCGATAGCGGTGGAGTGTACATATACGACAATGACATCCGCTACAACGCTGTCGGCGTTTATGCGCTAGAGACGGCGAAGTGGCTAACGTTAAGGGAATCGAAGGTGCATGACAACACCATTTTCGGTGTTCGAATGTCTGGCACCGATTCCTCGCCGGTACGCCTGCGTGGCTGGTATCATCCAAATCTGATCGTCGACCCAAGCGTCCCCGGCGATGTCGATTCAATCCTGAACTACGGAGAGATTGACGGACTTAATTGTGTGTACCACAACGAAGAGAATCTCCGCGCCGAGTATGCGCGTTATGATCTTGGCTCGCAATACAGAAACAGCGGAGGTGTTGATGTGCTTCTTGGGAGCATTAACAGCATCTTCGATCCTACGACGGGAGGGTCGCAGAGCCTACTTTACGGTGATTCGTACGGCGGGTTTAGGGGTAACTGGTGGGATACAAATCACAACATCACCGCATACAATCCAGCGACGTATGATGACACACCCGAATTGCAGTCCGACTCGGTCGGATGCATCGATATGGGCAAGTCGGTGGCCGATGGCGCCGGTTCCCTCGCGGGCGATTTGCTGTTGTACCGGCGTACGCGCGGCAGCATGCAACTTCCGTCAACCCGGCAGGAAGTGCGGGAGCTTCCGACCGTCGCTCCGGCCACGATGTACCTCGCCGAACCTTATCCGAACCCCTTCAATCCACGGACCAGTATAGCGGTTACGCTGTTCGAGCGTCAGGACATCACTCTTACCGTAACCGACGCGCTTGGCCGCACCGTGGCCACCCTAGCCAACGGACACTACGACGCCGGACGCTACAGCGTCACCTTCGACGCTGGCAACCTGCCCTCGGGCATGTACCATGTCGTTCTGCGCGGCGGGAATTCTGTACAATCACGGCGGCTGTTGCTCACGAAATGACCTCACCCCCCTGCCCCCCTCTCCCAGTAGGGAGAGGGGGGAGTGTATAACATACCAGAAAAAACCATATAGATCATCCCGAGGCGCTTATGTTACGGTATATACATTGCACGATAGTTCTTGCGGCGTTTATGATGACGATGTCGCCGGCATATTCCGGCAACGACGGCCCTCCCACGCAGCAGAAGAAGCTCTTCACTGGTACGTCGCTTGCAGGTGCATTTTACGAGAATCGTGGTCAGATACGTGATGCCGACGGACAAGCGCGACCGGAGATCAAATACTATGCATTCTGCAACGGCGTGAAATTGTATTTCACACCGCATGGCTGGCATACGGTATATAACGTGACTGAGCCAAGGGATGATGCGGTAAGCGAGGCCACGGGTGAAATGGGAGTACAAAAGTCCAATATCACATCCTGCATGGGGGCTGAACCGCAATACGGGAGGCGTTTCCGCTTGTACCGTATGGACCTGACGCTGGTTGGTTGCAACGACGATGCGGAAATCGAAGCAGTTGCACCACAAGAGAGGCATCTGAATTATTATCTTGCGTATTGCCCGGACGGCATCACGCGGATTACGGGATATGGCATGCTACGTTACCGGAATATTTACGATAATATTGATATGATACTCTACGCATCTACGGAAGGCCTGAAATATGAATTCGTAGTCAAGCCCGGCGGCAAAGTAACGGATATACGACTGCGGCACGAGGGAATGGACGGCATCGACGAGCAGCCTGACGGGTCGCTGCATGTTCGGTGGCCGATGGGCTACACGCGGGAGGGACGGCCCTACAGCTATCAAGAGGATGGCGGGGCTTTGCTGGAAATAGGCAGTTCTTGGAGTGCGCACAGCGGTGATCTAGTTTTTGCGGTGGATCGGTATGATGCATCGAACAATTTGGTGCTCGATCCGTGGTCGACGTACATCGGAGGCCATCACAATGATGAGATTTATGCGCTGGCCTGCGACAGCGCGGACGCCGTGTATGCGACGGGCTATACGTCAAGCTATGATTTTCCGGTATATCGCGCCTGGCAGCAGACGGGTTGGCTTTATCCGAATGGCAACCCGAGTACAGATATTATCATCATGCGGTTCGACCATCTCGGGAGACTTTCGTGGTCAACATTTTATGGAGGCAGCTCGCGAGATAATGGTTATGGAATAGCAACCGATCCAGCCGGTAATGTGCTTGTGGGTGGAGTGAGTATCAGCAACGATTTTCCGGTTCATAACGCATTCCAGCCGCAGCTAGCTGGCTCGAGGGCCGATGCTATCCTCGTCAAGCTCGATTCCACTGGGTCGCGCGTCTGGTCCACGTATTTCGGAGGCACCGGCTACGAAGACATCGTCGCCGTGGGTTGTGATGGTGCGGGGTGTGTGTATGGAGCGGGTAGCTCGGGCCGTGATTCCATCGGCACCGATATACCACTCAGGCGCGCATTCCAGGCCATGGTAAGCGACCCGAATAATTGCTTCTACATGAAAATGGACAGTGCCGGGGTGCTGATTCATTCATCCTACATAGGCGGTGGGGGCCGGGAAGATATACAATGCATAGCGGTGTATCACACAGGGGAATTGCTAATTGGCGGTACGACTAAATCATACGATTTCCCGGTGATGAACGCACGCCAGCTCACTAAGGGAGATACAGATCCCGACGGTAATGATGGGTTTGTTACCATGATCGACAGCAGTGGTACACCGATCTGGAGCACGTACCATGGTGGGAGAGAGCCTGATGTTGTCGAAGATGTGGCTATAGATCATGTTGGAAACATTATTGCGACCGGGGTTACCCACAGTAGGAACTTCCCGACGCTGAATCCCTTTCAGGGTAGCCATGGCGGGGATTTTAACGATATTTTCGTATCGAAATTCGATTCGACGGGAACGATGCTATTCTCGACCTACTATGGGGGGAATATGCATGATGCCGGATATGCAACTTGCACGGATAGCGCGGGATGTATCTATGTGGGGGCTGATGCCGGATTGAACTTCCCTGTCCATACCGCACAATATCCCACCTATCACGGGTACGGTGATGGCGCCGTGGTGAAGTTCGACAGCGCGGGACAACGGTTATGGGCAACGTATCTTGGCGGCGACGACGGTGAGAATGTTAATGCGATGGCAATTGATAAGCGAGGAAATATCTACGTGGCGGGTGCGACAGGGAGTAGCAACTTCCCCGTATTCAATGCTTTTCAGGATAGCATCGCCCGGCCAATATACCAGAATGATCCACCGGCGCAGGACGGCTTTATCACGCGCATACGCTACGACGGCTACATCCCCGTCACCCTCTCCCGCCTCGCCGCGCAACGGGTGCAAGGCGGTGTGGAGCTGTCCTGGCGCACCGAGAGCGAGATCAATGCGTACGGCTTCATCATCGAGCGCAGGTTTGAGCAAGAGGCGGGTACCGAAAACTCAGGCTGGAAGGACATCGGTTTCGTCCCATCCGCTGCGCAAGGGAATGAGGGTCGCGACTACACATACCTCGACCTCGATCGCGGCACAGCGGATACACGCATCTTCTATCGCCTGCGCATGGTGGATCTCGATGGTACGTTTGAACACTCGCCAGTCGTGGAGGTGGGGCCCGAGCGGAACTCAGCTGTTGTCGCTTTCGAAGCCGCGTACCCCGCCCCCGCGCGGGATTGGCTAACGCTCAATTTCACTCTGCCGGTCGAGAGCGGAGTCGGTCTGTCCGTGCACGACGTCACCGGGCGGGAGATCGTACGGTTGTATGACGGTCAGCTCCTGGATTCAGGTGCGCACAGCATCGTGCTGCCTGTCGGCGAATGGCGCTCGGGGCTGTATCTGTGTACGCTCACGGTGGATGGAAGGAGGTTGGTGAGGAGGGCGATGGTGGTGAGGTAATTGATAATGGACAATGGCTAATTGATAATGGATAATGGACAATGGATAATTGAAAGAGTCGTTAATCGTCGCCCTCACCACACCGCAGCGAGTCTGCGACCGGCGGTCTTCGACCCCCCTGCCCCCCTCTCCCAGTAGGGAGAGGGGGGAGTGTTTACCATACAAGAAAAATCAATAGAGATCATCCCGAGGCGCTCATGTTACAGTATATACATTGCACGATAGTTCTTGCGGCGTTTATGATGACGGTGTCGCCGGCATATTCCGGCAACGACGGCCCAACCTCGCAACAGAAAAGGCTTTTCAACGGAACGGCGCTGGCCGGAGCATTCTACGAGAACCGTGGTCAGATACGTGATGCCGAAGGGAAAGAGCGACCGGAGATCAAGTACTATGCATTCTGCAACGGCGTGCAATTGTATTTCACACCGCGTGGTTGGCATACAGTATATAGCGTGACCGAGCCAAGGGATGATGCGGTAAGCGAGGCCACGGGAGAAAGCGAAGGAAAAAAATCCGATATTACATCCTGCACGGAGTCCAACCCACAATCCGATCGGCGCTTCCGCCGGTACCGTATGGACCTGACGCTGATTGGTTGCAACGAGGGTGCGCTGATTGAGCCGATGGAGTTACAGGAGCGCCACCTCAATTATTACCTCGCGCATTGTCCGGATGGCATCACGCAGGTTCCGGGATACGGTATGCTGCATTATCGGAATATATACGATAATATTGACATGATTCTTTACGCCTCGACGGATGGCCTGAAGTATGAATTCGAAATCCGGCCCGGTGGCAGAGTGGCTGATATTCGACTACGGCACGAGGGCATGAACGGCATTGAGGAGCAAGAGGACGGATCGTTGCATGTGCGCTGGCCGATGGGCTATACGCGGGAGGGGCGGCCATATAGCTATCAAGAGATTAGCGGTGAGATTCGGGAAGTGGGCAGTTCCTGGAGCGCGCATGGCGGAGATCTAGTGTTTGCGGTGGATCGGTACGATACATCGAACAATTTGGTGCTCGATCCGTGGTCGACGTACATCGGAGGCCATCACAATGATGAGATTTATGCGCTGGCCTGCGACAGCGCGGACGCCGTGTATGCGACGGGCTATACGTCAAGCTATGATTTTCCGGTATATCGCGCCTGGCAGCAGACCGGTTGGCTTTATCCGAATGGCAACTTGAGTACAGATATTATCATTCTGCGTTTCGACCATCTCGATAGACTCTCGTGGTCAACGTTTTATGGAGGCAGCTCGCGAGAAAATGGTTATGGAATAGCAACCGATCCAGTCGGGGCTGTGCTTGTGGGTGGAGGGAGTATCAGCAACGATTTTCCGGTTCATCGTGCATTCCAGTCGCAGCTAGCCGGCTCGAGGCCCGATGCTATCCTCGTCAAGCTCGATTCCACGGGCTCGCGCATCTGGGCCACGTATTTCGGAGGCACCGGCTACGAAGAAATCGCCGCCGTGGGGTGTGATGGGGTGGGGAATGTGTATGGAGCGGGTAACTCGGGGCGTGATACCATCGGCACCGATATACCACTCAGGCGCGCATTCCAAGCCAGTGTAAGCGACCCGGATAATTGCTTCTACATGAAAATGGACAGTGCCGGTTCGCTGATTCATTCATCCTACATAGGGGGTGGGGGCGGGGAGGGTATGCTTTGCATGGCGGTGTATCATACAGGGGAATTTCTAATTGGCGGTACGACTAAATCATACGATTTCCCGGTGATGAATGCACGCCAGCCCACGAAGGGAGATACAGCTCCCGACGGTAATGATGGGTTTGTTACCATGATCGACAGCAGTGGTACACCGATCTGGAGCACGTACCATGGTGGGAGAGAGCCTGATGTTGTCGAAGATGTGGCTATAGATCATGTTGGAAACATTATTGCGACCGGGGTTACCCACAGTAGGAACTTCCCGACGCTGAATCCCTTTCAGGGTAGCCATGGCGGGGATTTTAACGATATTTTCGTATCGAAATTCGATTCGACGGGAACGATGCTATTTTCGACCTACTATGGTGGGAATATGCTGGAAGCCGGATATGCAACATGTACGGATAGCGCGGGAGGTATTTACGTGGGGGCTAATGCCGGATTGAACTTCCCAGTCCACAACGCGCAGTATCCCACGTATTACGGAGGTGGTGGTTCAGGCGCCGTTGTGAAGTTCGACAGTGCGGGCCAGCGGATATGGGCCACGTACCTTGGCGGCGATGATGTTGAGAAGGTTAAGGCGATGGCAAGCGACACGCGAGGAAATATCTACGTGGCGGGTATGACGGGGAGCAGCAACTTCCCTGTATTCAACGCTTTTCAGGATAGCATCGCCCGGCCGCGATACCAAAATGATCCACCGGCGCGGGACGGATTCATCACACGCATACGATCCGACGGCTACATCCCCGTCACCCTCTCCCGCCTTGCCGCGCAGCGGGTACAAAGCGGTATCCGACTCGACTGGTGCACGGAGAGCGAGGTAAATGCTTACGGCTTCATCATCGAACGCAGGTATGAGCGCGAGTCGGGAGCCGCGAACACGGGCTGGAAGGACATCGGCTTTGTACCCTCCACTGCTCAGGGCAACGAAGGTCGCGACTACAACTACCTCGACACCGATCCCGGCACAATGGATACGCACATCTTCTATCGCCTCCGCATGGTGGATCTCGACGGTACGTTTGAGCATTCGCCGGTGGTGGAGGTAGCGCCGGAGAGCGGGGCAATGGCCGTCAGCTTCGAAACCGCGTATCCAGCGCCCGCGCGGGACTGGCTCACGCTGAATTTCTCGCTGCCCACGGAGCAATCCGTCACCCTCCAGGTCCACGACATCACCGGTCGAGAAATCACAAGTGTGTACGACAATCAATCCATCACCAGCGGCTCTCACAGCGTCGTGCTGCCCGTCGGCGAGTGGCGGTCGGGGCTATACCTCTGCACGCTCACGGTGGATGGGCGGAGATTGGTGCGGAGGGCGATGGTGGTAAGATAATGGACAATGGATAATGGACAATGGATAAGGGATAATTTATAGGACGGTATTTGTAGAGACGTTGCATCCGGCAGAGACGTTGCCTGAAATGTTCAGCTTTATGCACGAATCCCAACCGCAACGTCTCTGCGGCAACGTCTCTGATGTGAATCGAGAATCGCGATCATATATCTCGGCCCAACGTCTCTGCGGCAACGTCTCTGATGTGAATCGAGAATCGCGATCATATCGCAAGATGTCATCGGTGGGGAAATGCCGAGCCCATGCCCGCGTTTCTCGGAGCACACCCAAGAACACGTATTTCGAATAAGCCTTTATAATCACCAGTGGAGTCGGAAGATGAAATTCATTGCAACGATTATTGTGATCCTGGCATTGTACAACACGGCGGCGATGGCGCAGTGGTCGCCGGGGCAGCCAATTACCGATGCCAGGGACGGACAGGTGTATCGCACCGTGGTTATCGGCTCGCAGGTGTGGATGGCGGAGAATCTGAACATCGGTACGTTTATCTCGTCGAGCAGATTCGGTTCTCTGATGCGCAACAACAGCGTGATGGAGAAATATTGTTGGGAGAATCTGGTTGCCAACTGCGACGGCGATGTAGGTGTGATGAAGCGCGGGGGTATGTATGAATGGGAGGAAGCATTACAGCAGTGGAGCGGTTCAATAGTGCTGCCGGTGCGTGGCCTTTGTCCCGAGGGCTGGCATGTGCCTTCCAACAATGAATGGCGGCTTCTGACGCAGCAACTCGGCGGCCCCGCGGCGTATATCGCCATGATCGAAGGCGGCTCCTCCGGCTTTGATGCGCTGTTCACCGGCTACCGCGAAGAGAGCAGCGGGAAATTCAAGCCCGGTATCGCAACGGACGAAGTTCGCGCCTCTTTTTGGGCCGCCGATCCTATCAGCGGGGACCGCACTCAGGTATTGGAAATCGGTCCGAGCGAGATACGCGTCTTTCCAGCGTCCCGCCCGAACGGTTTTTGTGTGCGATGCATCTATGACGGCCCACCCACAAGTGTCGGGGACGTGGCGTTGCCGACCGATCTCCGACTACACAATGTGGCCGTACGTCCCGGAAGGTCAGTATTGATGCATTTCAGCGCAAACGCGGGCGATGTCGACATCGTCATTACGGATCTGCTCGGGAGATCGGTGTATCAATCGAGAATTCAGATATTGCAGGGAGAGAACTACCATGTTGTGGATCTTTCGGCCTGTGCGGCGGGACCGTACTTCATGCTCCTGAGGAATTCGTCGGGAAGCGTGATGGAAATGCTGCGGGTGATATAGGAGAGGCGGTCTGAGGCGAGGCCAAATGAAAGGATTTGTAGGACGATATTTGTAGAGACGTTGCATTCGTGGATCCGGTATTTGTAGAGACGTTGCATCCGGCAGAGACGTTGCACGCAAGGTCTGGCATCATGCAGGAACCTCAACCGCAACGTCTCTGCGGCAATGTCTCATGAACCAACATGTTGACATTTCAAAATGCATTGTCCGATGCAACTTCTCTACAAATGCATCATCTCATGCTCTCGAGTCTCGTTGTGCATCACGGAACGAATCACCCTTCGAGACGCCGCCGAAAATAACTCGCGGAATCATGAATACTTACACCGCGGCGGCCCTGCTAATGACATCAGGGAGGTACCTAGTCTCCTCGTGCGTTACGGAACGAATCACCCTTCGAGACGCCGCCGAAATAAACTCGTGGAACCATGGACACTCACTCCGCGGCGGCCCTTCTTATGACATCTTGAAAGTACCTAGTCTCCTCGTGCGTTACGGAACGAATCATCCTTCGAGACGCCGCCGAAAATAACTCGCGGAATCATGAATACTTACACCGCGGCGGCCCTGCTAATGACATCAGGGAGGTACCTAGTCTCCTCGTGCGTTACGGAACGAATC